>CAUTMR010000001.1:0-396255 GCA_963539975.1 uncultured Porphyromonas sp.
AGATGGATTTTGTCTATTTCTTCCAGCCTTGGGCAGATGCTCCATGGGTACAGAAGGGGGTAAAGAGCTCCCTAGCTACAGATATACAGGGGCGCACAAGAGCTACACAACCTACCATAGGAGCTTATGAACCCTCTACAGAAAAGCAAAAGTAGATAGAGAGAAAAAAACTTCTTACGGAAACGAAAAGGTCTCGATTTAGAAGGTTGTGATAACCTCTTAAACCGAGACCTCTTTTTAGAGCACTTCTCTAGGCGAGAAGGTGCCCCAAAGGGAGAGGGGGGGCTACGTTATACTCAAATATCTTGAGATCTAACTGCAGCCTCTCCTAAGTGTGGATTAATCATGATCCTGGTGGTAGTGATATACGATATGTGCAAAAACCTTATACAACCCATCTTTGTTAGGTTGAGCGTATAAGATGATGGATAGTTGCTCATCTAGCCCTAACTTAGTATTGTAGGCTGTATAGGTATGTCCAATCTTTCCTCCTTGGTTGGCAAACGATCCATTTCCTGTAAAGCCATATGCGTTAGCAATGTCTTTTATTTTTTCCTTTCCAGGTTCTGTAGCAAAAGGATTCTGTTCTTCTAGCATATTGATGCCAAGTTCAATGTGAGCTTGGATCTTATCGACGTAGTTGTACCGAATAGCTAGGATATAGCGATCCTTAAGGAGCTCTCCATTTTCAGTGATAGGAGCAAAATAGTATCCGACTTTTTCGGGATCTTTCTCTTTCATATAGGGATTGGCATATCTCCATCCAAAGGGTGCGTTAGCAGCCTTTATATCATCAAAGAGTTCTTTCATGAGATCTCGTTTGGGGATGTAGAAAGGAAGAGCTAGCGCATTATCCTTGTTCCCAATCATGCGAGCTGAGTAGTCAGTTTCGGGTTTGTAAACAAGTACGGATACTCTTTTTGTTTGTTCTCCTGCCTTTACAACAATGGTAGCATTGCCTTCTGCTTCACCTTTTACTTCTCCTTTTTCGTTTACAGTAGCGATCTTGTTATTGGTAGAGCTAAAGGAAACAGTAGTATTTTCTGGGGTAACTTTTGCTTTAATGCTCCCAACTTCCCCTACCTTAATCTTTAGAGAGGCAGGAGAAACGGTTAGCTTAACTTCAGGGGTCTTGGGACCGCATGCAGATACCATCAAAGTAAGGATGGCGAGTGCCATAATGGCAATTTTGTTTCTATTCATATGTTTTCTTGTTTTGGGTTCTTTTTAGAGGAGAAAAGGAAGTACAGCGGAGGTGCTGTACTAACCTCTTCTCTGTCATAGGATATTACTTCTTGAGTACAGTGATACGTTGAGAGATACGTTGATTTGCAGTTTCTAGTACTACAATAAATACGCCTTCGCTTAACTGAGAGAGGTCTATACTCTCTTGAGGATGGTTTATCTGAATTAGGCGAGCTCCGTCCATGCTGTACACACTTAGTTGGGCAACCTCTTGTGCATTCTTTAGATAAAGTGTAGAGTTTGATCCAAGTTGTGTTGGGAATACTGATGGAGTATTTGTGTCGATTCCTTCCGTTGCAAGCTCTGTTTCGTAAGAAACCTTCACTTCGTACTTGTCGCTGGTAGAACCTGTTGCATCTTGGTAGGTCGTTGCCTTTAGTCCCTTGGCTACTTCCACACCATTCTTCAACACCTTATATTCCTTTACCACAGGGAAGGTTACCGGTGATACCGCTTTTGCGAAGCATTCGAAATCTTCTTTCTTTTCAACATCAGGCGAGGAAGCGAAAACGACGCGGATGGCATGATAGGCTTCGGGAGGCGTAGATCCCTTGTAGTAATCTTCAGGAACAGGGTGCTGCATCCCATTAACGAGGAGGAATGCGTCTAGGTAGCGACGAATCTCGTTATCGCTATCCTTTACGTAAGCAATCCCGATGGGAGCATCATCGTTGGGAGATCCACAACCTACAAATAGATCCTGCATGGGGTCGAATTGGAAAGGCTTATCAAGAGTTACCGTTAGCCATTCGCCTTCTTTCCATGTATCGGGTACATCGAATACCTGCTCGTATAGCTTACCAACATTAGTGTCCTTTATTTTGTTATACTCAACACCATTGCGAATACAGATGCTATATTTCCCTTTTGCTTTTGTATCAGGGATGAGTCGTACGGCATAGATGCAAGGAGCTTTTTCTCCCACAAACTTGTCGCTGGGCATACGTTGTACCAATCTATATCTATCAGGAGTGTTCCAGCGGCCTTTCATTTCGCACTTGGGGCGTGCATATGTGCCTAGTTGCATGTTTTTGGGATAACCGAAGAGGGAGATCTCTTGTAGATAAGAGGGAGCTTTCCAAGTCAAGTTAACGCCATTAGAGCCATTCGCACTTACTTCTACAGGCACGGTTTCGATGAGTTTCCCTAGATATAGACCGCGTTCAGCAATCTCCGAGTCTCCAAAGGTATAGTCCTTGCCATTATTAAATCCATCATCGGGGATGGTAAGACCGTTGTAGTTGTAGCGAACTTGTACACCATATACAACACCTCCTTCTCGATTAGATCCATTGAGGGCTTCGGTGCGAGTTTCTGTAAAGGAAAGTTCGTCTGTCTCTCCGAGCTCCTTTACCAATACTCCATTTCTATATACACGGTACTGCAACTTCCATTCCGAGGGTAGGTTCTTTTTATCTACACCCTTCCAAGAAACTTGTATCTTTTCGTTGTCTGTTAGTCTGATAGTCAAACCACTAATACCTTCAAGAGGTTTCAAGTTTTCTCTCCAAGTCCCTTCTAGTTTCTCTGCTTCACCTTGTGTTTTAGGGTCAAGGTAGATATCCATTGAGGATAGAGGATTGCTGGGATCCTTATAGTTATCCCAGTGGCGGCTGAGACGTCCATAATAGTTGGGGTAGTCGCCACACTTAGAGCGTCCTCCCGTGAGGGTTCCTATGACTAAGTGATTCTGATCGAAAATTGAAGAACCTGATGATCCTCCTTCTGTGTCCCCTTCGGTAAAGGTTACTAGGAAGTGGTCTCCTCGTCCTCCCAAAGATCCGAAAACATCCCATGTGCTAATCTCGATGGGGCTATCAGAAACCGAAATCTTCTTAGCATCCCCAGAAGGGTGGTGGATTCCTACAATTCTTCCCTTGGGGCGTGCTGTAATACGATCCCAACCGTTGTAGTAAACTCTATAGTTCTTGGGAACCTTACTATTGGCAAGTAGAAGCAGACCATCGCTCTTGGGTACCCCCTTTCCTTCGATAATTGGAAGGTAGCTCTTTACGGTACAGCCGATGACAGACTTACCTCGGCTTAAGGCTTCTGCTCCGTTACTGCAAGTTGGCTTTTCGTAGTTGAATCTGAAAACCCACTTGTCGAGATCTGCTTGCGAGGTTAGAGGTTTGTCATTATCTCCGGTGATACAGTGTGCTGCTGTAAGGATGTAAGGAGCAAAGTCGAGGTTAGTGTTATTAAGGAGGTTACCTGAGCAACAACCCAAAGATACCTTACCATCTTCGGTCTCGTACATAACGATTTGTACTACCCCCGTCTTCTCAGTTTGCCATTCGGCGCCTTGCTTACAATTGACACCAATCTGGCAAAGAGGGTCGCTATTATCTTCTCCGGGGTCGAAGAATTTCTTTGTGAGAGATCCTAGACCTACATGAGAGTAAACAATGTGACCTATACCATCAATCAATAGAGAAGGCATCTCATTTCTTCTCCCTGGTACGTACTCAAGGATTACTTCATTACCCTTGAGAGGCTCTGTAGAGAAGGCGCCGTGTTTGGGATGTGTCTCGTTGGTGTAAGCTCCAAGAAGGGCACTTTTGTTGGTGTTGTATATGAAAAGTTTCCCTCCGTCGTTTGGTATAAAGAAGTCCTTGTAGGTAATAGAGATAGCCTTAGCCCCTGGTGAGGAGATTGCCAGGCGATAAACCTCTTTACCATATTCTAGTGTGGTTCGTTTTGCCTCTTTGGCGAAGTCAATAGAGGTTTCTACAACCTGTCCTACGCGTAGAGGTTTAAAGTGAATAGAGTTCTTGCTCCATTCGTTCAAGGTTTTTAGGTCTTGTGCGTTAAAGTCGGGGTTTACTCGCACAATGTTGATGGCCTCAGCACCACGAAGCTCAGACGTAGCAGCTGTGAAGCTTGGTGGAAATCCTCCAAAGGATTCCTGTGCATAAGCTTGATAAGCTTGTACTCCGATTAGAGGAGCTGCTAGCGCAAGCAGTACGGCCTTTTTACAATTGATTTTCATTTTGATCTGTTGTAATCTATATAGATGTCTTAATTCTTCACAGAATAGAGGGAGAAGCTTTGTCATCCTTTGCATGACAAGGTAAGCCTCTCCCTCATAAAGACTATTTAAAACTATGTTTAGTGACGAACAATGAGACGTTTAGAAACATTGCCTACCAACACAACATAGATACCTTCTGTGAGTCCGTCTACGTTGAGAGATGCTCTACCAGAGAGGTCTGCTACAGAAGAGAGAACGCGTACTCCGTCTAATGTATATAGATCGATAGTAGCTTCCTTAGAAGCGCCTTCAACAAAGACTTCTGCTCTTGCCGGGTTGGGGAAGAGTACGACGTTTACATCGTCTCTAACCACTTGCTTGGTGAAAGTGCTTTCCCAAGTTTCTCCTTCATAGGGATCTTTAGTATCTAGGAGCCATGCAAATGTTGCTACCACTTCTGTATCTTTATCAAGGACAAATTCTTTGGTTCCCTTGATGTTCTTTCCATTTGCCTTCAAAGACTGGAGCTCTCTTTCTCCATCCGTTTCATTGGGGTCAATGGTAGCAATAACTTCAATCTTCAAGCCTTTAGGAAGTCTCTCGAGATCCTGATTTAGTCTTTCACCTCTGAGCTTTAGGACACCATGACCCTCACGTTTCAGTTTTACTTTGCAGATGTCATTGGTAAATGAAGCAACTACTTCTCCGTCTTTAGATACCCAGAAAGTTGAGTTTGCGAAGAGATCTTCGGCGGAAGCACCTTCTTCAGAAGGAGTAAATGTGAGCGTCTTTAGTCCATATCCGGCATCAGGAGTGATTGTTACATCCACTCTTGTGTCTGTGTAGGCTTGTATGGAGGCAGCATCTTGGTTGTTGAGTTTGATAGAACCGCCATTACCTTTTGTACTACACTTGATCGTGCGAAGGATGGCTCCCGGATAGTTAGCCCAAGTGCGGTGGTCAAGGATATTCCAGTTCTTATCTTTAGCAGCCTTTACATCGTCTGCAGTACAGAGGTTATGCTCTTCGGGGTCACGAGTCTCTACTGCGTAGAGAGAGCCGGCGCTGTACGATTCTTTCTTATCAGCTAGAGATGCAATAAGCTTCTTCATGTTGTCTCCCTGAATGTTGTTTTTGTAGACATTAACTTCAGAGAGTTCATTTAGCCCCTTCAGATCCAACGAGGTGAGCTTATTATTACCCAACTCAATGCTTTCCAGTTTGGTACAAGCAGAGAGGTCGATAGAGGAAAGTTGGTTGTCGTTGAGGAAGAGGTATTTGTGAGTGCCAAGAAGTTTGATAGAGGTAAGTTTATTCTCACTCGCATAAACGTTTTCAAGATCACCGGTGCAACCAGTGAGGTCTAGTGAGGTTAGTTCATTTTTCTGGACTCCAAGAGTTGACAAGATAGGACAACCGGTAACCTTGAAAGAAGTTAGCTTGTTGTTTTCGATTGTGAACTTGCTGAGGTTGTCTAGTCCCTTCAATTCGAACTCGCCTGAGAACTTATTACTTCCTAGACCAACTTCGCTAAGAGACTGGGCACACTTAGAGAAGTCTACAGCGGTAAGGCTGTTATTTTCAAGGTTGATCTCGCTGAGTGCTGGTAGGTCTTCTAACTTGATTGTAGAGATCTTATTACCATAGAGGTTCAGCTCTCTAAGAGCGGGAAGACCGACTGCCGAAAAACTGGTAAGCTTTGAATCTTTTTTATTGTGCTTAATTGAGATAGATTCTAGTTTGGGGCAAGAAGAGAAACTCACTGCTTCGAGAGGGTTAGACGATAGCACAACGCTTTGTAGTTCAGGAAGCTCCTTAATATCAATTCTTGAAAGAGCATTGTTGTTAAGGTCTAATTCTTTTAGCTTGTTCAAACCTTTAAGATCAATATCTCTTAGAGAGCTTAGTGTCAGTGAAACTCTTTCAACATTTGTTGCAGCAGTAAGATTGATCTTGATCAACTTACTACCATTACAATGGATCTGCTTCAAGCTGGTACACCCCGTCAGGTCAATCTCTCGCACATCAGTAGCAGAGGCTCCTAGATATGTGAGAGCTTTCATCCCGGTAAGATTGAGTACACCCATCTTATTGGTTTCTACAATAAGTTGTTGTAGAATTTCGGGGTTTTCGAAAGTAATAGAGTCAATAGCCGACAAGTTACAATCGAAGTGAGTGACAGGACCTGTAACTGTAATCCAATTCTTTGTCACCTTCCAGGCTTGACCTCCATCGGGTAGGTTTACGAGTTCACATCCATCAATGCTGACTCCACCCTCTCCAACCTTAGGAGTCATGACGAGGTTAATCCTCTCATCGCTGTTCGGCTTTACCTGGGTTCTAAACTTGATAACTTGCTGTTTCGGATCCTGAGCATTGGCATGGTTGGGCAAGAGTGCACCCATGAATGCTAGCAACGAAATAAGCGTAACAATTCTGAATTTCATAGCTTTTGTTAATTTATGAGAATGATGTTCTATAACCAATACTTAGGGAATGTAAACCTTCTGGGTCTTTCCATTGGAAGAAACCAAATAGATACCCGTAGACAACTCTACACTGAAGGCTGTTTCGTTGGTGCTGTGTACCAAGTAGCCGTTGATAGAATAGAGATTTACCTGATTAGCTTCGGGATTTTGAATGCGGAGAACGCCTGCAGAGGGCATCAAAACAAGACTTTCGTTCTCTACTTCTTCGGCGCTTAGACCTTCTAGTTTTACGATCTGACGGAATTTCTTCCATGCAGAGGCCTTCTTATATTCGGAGAGGCTTGCTTCTGGCACTTGCAACTGTGCACCCTTAACAAGATCATCATCAAAGTCTACAGACTTCCCTTCAGTATCTTGTACCTTGGGAGGTACCTCAGCATAGACACGTATTATACCTTTACCCTTCGTGGCGAGGGCATCACAAGATGAAAATACGTAGTCCCCGATTTTCTTACATCCTTTCCCAATCTCTACATAGTTGAGGCGCTTACAATCTTGGAACGCTCCTGCTGCAATCGTTTCAACTGCATCGGGCACTTTTACAGAATGGATATTGGATCCACTGAAGGCATATGTGCCAATGGATTTAAGAGTTGTGGGGAGGATAACCTCACGGGGGCCTTTACCTCTGTAATCCTCTTCCATGTGGCTGTTTTCGTAGAGTACAAGCATAGCCTTGTCTCCAATGTGTTCTATCCCTTCGGGGATAGTAATTGGATCCTTCTTGTCCGTGTAAAGGAGAGACACGGCTGTGTGGGTCTTTTTGTCTGCAAGGAGCCTTCCGTTCATGAGGGGCTCGTAGGTAGTATTACCGGCAGCTACTTCAAATTTTTCGCAGCTTTCGAGAAGGCAGAAAGCTGAACCATCGGCAATTTTATCTACAGAAGCAGGGATTTTTATTGATTTCAAACTCCTACAGAGATAAAACGCTGAAGACTCAATTTCTTTGAGACCTTCGTTCATGGTGATTTCTGTAAGGTACTCACAAAACTCAAAAGCCCCTTGAGCGATCTTCGTTACTGTCGTAGGGAGGACAACTTCCTTTACACTGGGTCTGTATGATGGATATTTGATAACCGTAGTCTCGTCTTTTGTATATAGGGCACCATCTCGATTAGAGAAAGCTTTGTTCCCATCTGCTACAATTATCTCTTTGATATCCCAGCAACCGGAGAATGCACCTTCTCCGATTTTTTCAAGCCCCTTACCGAGTTTGATCGAGCCGAGTTTGATGGCTTCTCTGAAGCACTTTTCGCCAATCTCTTCCGTTGCATCGGGAATTTCCATCGTTTTGATTGACGCCCCCCAGAAAGCACCCTGTCCAATGTATTGGATTGTCTTAGGGAGTTTTACACTTGTCAAATTGAACATGTTTGCAAATGCGATACGCCCAATAGCAACTACAGTATAGGTCTTGCTACTATGAGAAATAGTCTCTGGCACAACCATATCGTATTGGTAGACATTGTCTATACCACTGTATGGCGCTACACCTACGGTCTTATTTTCTTCGCTGATAACGTAGTAGAACAACTTCCCTACTTGAAATTTTTTTGAGTAGTCAGGTTTTTTCCACGAGTCATCGAATGTTGTGCCTCGGGTCGCATTGTAGGTCACATTGTCCCCGGTGCTAATTTCTTTTTGGGCAGCCGATGGCACGACTGTATTCCCAAAAGAATTCGTTGCTACAGCCGACATTACTGAAGCAATAGCAACAGAAATAAGGGTAGTTCTTTTCATCTTTTCTGTTTTAATGTTTAATATTGCGGTTTTATATCATATAGTCTTTACAAACGGCTTTTTGCCGCTATCTTTATTTCCACTCACGTGCGAAGATAGATACTTTTTCCAAAACGACAATCTTTTCTGGGCTCCGAAAGTCTATTTTTTGGAGTGGATTATCTGCTCGATAATAAGGTTGTTTCATTTCGTACTATTCCCTGTACGTATTATACGATTGTGTGCGTATAGTGGGGTGATGAGCTGAAAAGAACACAAAAAGGCTACTACACAGAGAGATAGCGAAAAATACCTTTACTGCTGCCCCGTACTAAGTATTATGCCCTCAGCTTTTATTCCTCTGCTCTGTGTAGTAGTCTTTTATTTTAGTAGAGAGGCTCAGGGGAAAGCCTCCCTAGGGAAGAGCTACCTTAGTATAACCTTTCGGATAGTACGCAAGGAATCCTTTTCTACAACTACGAGGAGAATATCTCCGGCAGTTCCTTCGAACAGTAGATGGTTAGTAGCACTAGAGAGGAGCGCCCCTGAGAGGTTGTATAGGGAGATTTTTCCTTCGGTATCAACAGAGAGTCTGTTTTCTGTCGTGGATATCTTGATAAGCGGAGCAGAAATCTCCTTACAACTTGTAGGAGCCGGAGCCTCTTCAAGAGGCTTAATCTCTCTAAAGCTTTCTGAGTAAACAGCATTCGCTTTGTAGAGTTCGAGACTTTCTTGGGGAACGTACAGAGTGGCATTTTCGGGGAGTTGGTCGAATGATCCTTCTGTCTGGTAGGAGCCTATCTCGCCTTTTGGGGAAGCTTCCGGAGGTGTTATGGCTCTTATAATTACAGTCTCTAGCACGTTGTCTCCCTTGAATGCATTGTTCTTAATCGTTGTCACGGAGGAGGGTAAATCTACATAAGTTAAAGTGATACATTGAGAGAGAGCACTTGTGCCAACAACTTGAACGCCCTCTCCAATGAGAAGCTCTTCTAGGATAATATTGTTGTAGACAGCCCTATCTGCTATCTCTGTTATACCCGCCGGGAGAGATATATTCCTTCCCCCATTCCAGCCATTGGGGATAAATAGTAGGGCATTGCTTTCTTTCTCTATCAGTAACCCATCTTTTATTACATACTTGCTATTCTCTCCATCAAACCTTATGTCTCGCAACTTGAAGGCATTGTAGATACCACAAGGGTAGAAGGTATTTAGAGTGCTTGGTAAAACTAATTCGGTAATCTTTGCTCCACTGATAGCCGCTTCGTGCATTACCTCTAGTTGTTTGTTGAGGATAATTGATGTTAGCTCCGTTGCCCAGATACCTCCTTCGCCAATTTCTTTGACCCCCTCTGCAAGGACTAGGTTTCGCAAGGTCTGGTTGGAGAGCTTTTCCCCACCAATGGCTCCGTCTGCAATGTAAACCGTCTTCGATAGGGTAGGATCTTTGGTCATATCTAAAGATTCTTCCGCTCCTATGAATCGAATCAATGTATTGCTAGTGTGGTCGTAGATATAGCTCATCTTAGAGATGCCACTTTCTTCGGGTAGGGCTTCGATGTTTTTGAAAAGCTTCCATCCGTCTGCAGCCTGATATTGCGCAATTGCATCCTCAGGTACATAGAGTTTGCATTGGGCAACATTTACACCATTGAGTGCGTCTTCGCCCATTACTTCCGGCGGAAAAGCTCGGTAGGAGTATATCTCTTCAAGTCCTGTGCAATTGAAAAAGGCATTTGCATTGAACCGTGATAGCTCTCCCGGTATATAGAGTCTCTTGAGGCTTTTGCAGTTGTCAAACGCTCGGGGTGCCGTCCCAATTGTTGAGAATGGGATGACAAATTCTTCCGAAGATTTACCTCTTGGATATTGCTCCAAGTACCATTTATCAAAGAGATAGCTATAGAGAACGCCCCCTATAGAGAAGTAGGTTTCATTCCCTTTCTCAACCTCTATATCGCTAAGTTGTCTGCAGTTGTAAAAAGCATATGCTCCAAGCTCTTCTAGAGTTTTGGGTAGAAGAATGCTCTTCAGCTTAGCACAGCCGCTAAAGGCTGAGCCTTCGATACGTTGTACCTTCTCTAGATCTACTTTCTCAAGGCTCTTGCATGCAAAAAAACTTTCCTCTCCGATGGACTCGAGTTTTTCGCTCCAAGAAACCTCTCGCAGATTATTACAATCTGCAAAAGCACCTGTATTGATTTGTTTGCAGAGTGGAGGAAGAATGATTTTCTGAAGGTCTCGATTCGCTTTGAAGGCTGCATCACCAATCGTCTCAATCAGGGCAAATGTGGGATCCTTGCTAAGGTCGATAGTCTCTTCGCTTCCTGTCCACTTAACCAGGGTCTTTTTCCCTTCGTCAATTTGGTAGGACTCTTTTGGATAGCTCTGAGCTAGTAAGGTTAGAGGTGCTAGAAATAGAACCAATCCCAAAACAAAAGTACTTTTTCGCATAAGAGAATAGGATTTATTAGTGAATAAAAGGAATAAGCATTGTACGAGCAAAATCGCTGCAGTTTTCGCTAAGAGAAGAGGAGGAGAAATGAATTATTCTTTTGATAATCTAGTGAAATAATTTTCTGTTTTGCGGAGTAGTGCCCTGTCATTTAGAAAGTGTTTGTCTGATGTTGTGAGACAAATGTATATATTATTGCTGATATGACAATGTAGTGGTAGGTAAATTTTTATTTTTTACTCGAATGGGAGGAGGAGAGAGTTGTGCGATAATCTTCAAAAATCTCTTTTAGTTATATTCAGCAGTCTAGGTGTTCTTGGAGTGGATCAGCGGCTGTTTCTTGAGGGAAAAAGGCTGCCTTTGAGCGATGAAGAGAGTCTTCCATTAGAGAAAAACAGATACACTTGCTTCGTGGCTCCAGCAGATAAAAGTTCCTCTTATAAGGCGAAGGGGGTAGGGAGTACGAACAGAAATAGTAGAGCGTCTCAGGAGAGAAAATAGAAAAAGAGCCTGCCCCATATTATGGGCAAGCTCTTTTAGTTTTTGGATTATAAGCTCCTTTGGAGTCTAGTGATTATCTATTCCCTTTGCAACCATTGGGAGGGGAATGGGAGGGTGGGCGTGCATTTTAGCCACGCTTAGCAAGGGCACATTGCCAATCCCATGCCGAACGAAGAGTTTCTTCCAGGCTTTTCTCTGCGTGCCAACCAAGTACTTCGTTAGACTTTGTAGCTTCCGCCCAAATGGCTTCTATATCGCCTTCTCGCCTATCCACATACCGATGAGGAACCTTTACGCCTGTGGCGGTCTCAAATTTTTCTATGAGTTCGATTACACTTACCCCTCTACCGGTACCGATATTGAACATATCAAGCTGAGGGGCTTCCTTCGCTTGTAGCATCCGGTCTAGGGCTGCAATGTGAGCTTTTGCCAAGTCTACAACATTGATATAGTCGCGAATGCAACTACCATCGGGGGTATTATAGTCAGTGCCAAATACACTGAGTACTTCGCGGATGCCTGCCGCCGTTTGCGTTAGATAGGGAATAAGATTTTGAGGGACTCCGTTGGGTTCTTCCCCGATAAGAGCTGAGGGATGGGCTCCGATTGGGTTAAAGTAACGTAGCAAGGTAGCTCGAAAATCTGCTCCTGATAGGATGGTATCCCGAATAATTTCTTCGTTAATCTGTTTGGTATTTCCATAAGGCGAAGTTGCAGGAAGGATAGGGGCATCTTCACTTACGGGGAGCACATCGGGCTGACCATACACCGTGCAACTCGAAGAAAAAACAAGAGCTTTGGTTGCAAACTCTTGCATGCACTCCAGCAGGGTGATGAGCGAGAGGATATTATTGCGGTAGTAGAGTAGGGGTTTTTGTACTGACTCCCCTACAGCCTTGCTCGCTGCAAAGTGGATAACGGCATCTATGGGGTGCTCCCTAAAGACTTGGCGCAAGGCTCCTTGGTCGCAGCAGTCAATTGCATAAAACTCGGGGCGTTTGCCCGTGATGGCTTCAACCCCATCAAGCACCTCACGACGAGAGTTGCTCAGGTTGTCTACTACTACTACGTTGTAGCCTGCCGAGATGAGTTCTACCGTTGTGTGGGAGCCAATATAGCCTGTTCCTCCCGTTACGAGAATGGTTCCTTTCATAGTGAATGATTGATAGTTTCGATGTATTGTAGTAATTCTTCTCTCCCTACTGCTTTTTCTGATGAGGTGTAAAAGAAGGGGGGGAGTTCGTCCCACTCCTCAGACAATGTCTCTTGGTATCGCTTTATAGACTCTTGCAATTTGGGGCGAGAGAGCTTATCAATTTTTGTCATGACAATAGAGAGAGGTACCCCGGCTTCGCCCATCTGTTGGATAAACTCTAGGTCTATTTTTTGTGGCTCTAGACGGCTATCAACGAGTATAAATAGGTTGATAAGCTGCTTACGTCCCAAAATATATCCCTCAATCATACGGCGAAAGGCAAGGCGTTGCTCCTTATTGCGAGCGGCATAACCATAGCCCGGGAGGTCTACAAGGTGCCAATCTTTATTGATTAAGAAGTGGTTGATGAGTTGGGTTTTACCCGGTTTTGAACTTGTCATGGCCAGCTTTGCATGCCCTGTAAGCATATTGATAAGGGAGGATTTACCTACATTGGAGCGTCCGATGAAGGCATATTCCGGCAGTTTACTCTCGGGGCATTGATCCAATTGAGCACTACTTTTGACAAATTCGGCAGTCTTTATTATCATGAACTTTAGCAGTCGTATTTGTTGAATGAGACAAGTTAATACCTCTCTTTTGGGGAGGACGTCACTTGCAAAGGTAGTCTCTTTCTACTAATTGATTGCCCCTCTCTCTACGAGAGGCAGGAGGCTTTTGTAGGAATAACTAATCTCCTCATTAAACGAGAGCCATCTATGGAGACAAAAAGGGGAGCTCACTCATACATGAGTGTACTCCCCTATAATGAATCCGAATCTGACTAGAATTCTATCCGAATCTGGTTAGTTTTTCGCTAGAATCTAGGTGGAATTCTATTTGATTCTGAGCAGGAAATTATTTATTGTAGCGTGCTTTTAGGATGCGTACCATGTCTTCGCTCATTGAGTCAATGTCGAATTGGGGTTTCCAATCCCACTCTTGGCGAGCGCAAGTATCGTCAAGCGAGTTGGGCCAAGATTCGGCAATGCCCTGGCGGAGAGGGTCTACATCGTAGGTCATCTCGAAGTTCGGGATCTGACGCTTTACGGCAGCTGCGATCTGGCTAGGCTCGAAACTCATAGAGGCAATATTGAAAGAATTGCGATGAACGAGGCGCGTAGGATCGGCTTCCATTAGCTCTATGGCGGCACGGAGAGCATCGGGCATGTACATCATATCCATGTAAGTACCCTCTTTTATGGGGCAGACAAACCTACCCTCTTTTACGGCAGCGTAGTAGATATCTACAGCGTAATCTGTTGTACCCCCACCGGGGAGAGTTACGTTGGAGATAAGGCCGGGGAAGCGCACCGAGCGAGTGTCTACACCGAAGCGTTTGAAGTAGTAGTCGCTGAGAAGCTCACCGGCTACTTTGGTCACTCCGTACATCGTCTTGGGGCGTTGTAGGGTATCTTGGGGCGTTTTGTCTTTTGGGGTGTCGTTGCCAAAAGCTCCGATAGAGCTAGGAGTAAATACGGCACATCCTTTTTCACGAGCAATCTCAAGTACATTGAAGAGACCTCCAAGTCCGATATGCCATGCAAGTTGAGGTTTTGCCTCAGCTACTGCACTCAGTAGGGCTGCCAAGTTGTAAATCGTATCCACTTGGTACTTATCTACCACCTCGCCAATCTGCTGAGCGTTGGTAATGTCCACTACTTCGGCAGGGCCGGATTCTGCCAAAATTCCCTTGGGTTCTGCGCCCGGGATATAGCCTGCAATTACATTTCCGGAGGGGTAGGTCTCCCTCAACTTCATAGTGAGCTCCGAGCCAATTTGCCCCGTTGAGCCGATGATGAGTATATTCTTCATTACTCCTAAATGGTTAACTATATATCTTCTGCAAAGGTAACTTTTTGCTATTTATTAGAGGTCATTCTCCACCTTTTATAGCGAGCAAATGATTGCGTAATGGATTGGCATACATGAGTAGCATCTGTTGGCGCAGGTGGGGACGCGCTTCTTGGGGAGTAGGGCACTTGTCTAGTTGAGCCTTTATGTATCGTTCAAATTCTCCTTGCTCCTTACTGCTGTAATGCCCCGCCGTATGGTGGTGCGTAGAGCCCCTCAGGAGATCATCCGCAATGTAATTAGCCGGATACAATCGGTAGTGGCGATGTATCTCACGGTCTATAAGCTCGGTGGCAAGAAGCAATTGATCTTTGGGGCTTTTGGGTAGTTCTACCCCGGAGATTAGCTCCCGAAGCGGTGTGCCAATAGTAACATGTATACGCCCCTTTTTGCCCATAAGCCCTTCGCGCATATTCAGTACATCCTCACCGGGCGACTTGTGGTATTCGCCGTTTTGCTGGCGAGCAAGTAGCTCCATAGCCTTGAGGTAGTCACAGGGGTCGTATTCGTAGCTAATGCTTACGGGTACAGTGTTTATGTTTACCAGTCTATCTATGATTGACCCCTCTCCTGCGATGGCGAGCATTTTGAGTAGTGCAGGTTGGGTGCGATCGTTGCTATCTTTTGCACGCCCCTCGCGTTGGGCAATCCACAAAGAGGCTTTGTCTTGGGTAATGCTGTGGAGGATATAGGCCGAGAGTGCCTGAGAGGAGGCAAGGAAGTCGCGGGGTGATTCGGCGCGTTTTACGGTGACGCTATCCATCAGCCTTACCACTTCTTTAATCCAAGGGCGAGCAAAGAGGTTGTCGCCAATGGCAATACGGGGTAGGCGATACCCCTTATCGGCTAGTAGTACATTGAGTATCCCGGTATCTAAAATGATGTCTCGGTGGTTACTCACAAAGGTGGCCGGAATATCCCCTCCGAGGCGAGAAGTGCCCGATAGATCGCAACTAAATGCCGTTTTTTGCAGGATATAACGAATGATATTGTAGCCGAATGCCAGTTTTATCTCCCGTATCGTTTGGGATTTTAGCATGCCCTGTTTTAGAGCCTTGGCCTGGCTTGGGAGAACCTGATCGAGTAGGGAGCAAAACTCCGGATCGGCCAATAGTTGCTCTACGGCATCGTGTACTTCACTATCGAGATAGGGACGAATATCCCTCCATATTTCGGTTGAGGCAGTTGAGGTCATAGGAGGTGTAGTTTGTCGTTTATAATTGCTGTAAATATATGGGATAGCTCAAGCCCTGCAGCTCGTATCTCTTGGGGGATAAAGCTCGCTTCGGTCATCCCGGGGGTCGTATTGACCTCTAGTAGGGTGGGCTTGCCGTCAGCTTCGATAATATAGTCTACACGGATAATCCCTTGGGCATGCAGTAGGAGGGCAATACGTGAGGTGTGGTCTTGCAATTCTTTGGTAAGCTCTGCTGAGATACGTGCAGGTGTAATCTCATCACTATTGCCGTGGTATTTCGCATCGAAGTCGAAGAACTCCCCTTTCTTTATCACCACCTCTGTAAGAGGGAGAGGGTGGGGGGTATTGTTTACAATGTAGCAACCGGACGTCACTTCTGTACCTTCGATCAGTCGCTCTACAAGTACCTCCGGAGCTTCTTCGAAAGCTTTTTGTATGGCCACGGCGAGTTGCTCCATAGAGGTTACTTTGGTTGTGGCTATGCTAGACCCCCCGGCATTGGGCTTTACAAATACGGGTAGAGGGATACGCTTGGCTACCTCTTCTACTTGGTAGGGGATGTCTGAGAATAATCGCTCGGAGGCAGCTATGCGAATACCAAAGGCAGAGAGATAGTGGTTGCAGGTGAACTTATCAAAGGTGAGAGACTCACACAAAACACCCCCTGTATTATACGGGATCTCGAGCATATCGAAGTACCCTTGCAGTAACCCATTCTCGCCGGGAGTGCCGTGTATGGTAACGAAAGCGTAATCGAAACGGCACTCTTCGCCCCCAATAGAGAAGGAGAAATGGTTGCGGTCTATGGGTAGCCATCTCTCCTCTACTTGTACCTCCCATAGATCTCTAGATAGGCGAACGAGGTAGGGAGAGAAGAGGGTAGTATCTATATTTTTTATGATGGTGGCTGCACTACGGAGCGATACTTCTCGCTCTCCGGAGTACCCCCCGGCAACAATGGCTATACGTGGTTTTTGGGTCTTCATATACACTACACTATATAAGTGGGATAGGGTCAAGTTTGATATTTATAAGAGGGAAAGAGCATAATCTCTCCACTCCAAGATGAGTTGCTCCATGTCTCGAGGGATCGGGGCTTCGAAGCGCATAAATTCTCCGGTTGAGGGGTGGGTAAATCCCAATGTGCGTGCATGGAGGGCTTGTCTCGGGCAAAGCTCGAGCATATGGCGTGCAAACGACAAGTAGCTACTAGAGGGGCGCCCTCGGAGTATCTCGCTACCTCCATATTTTTCGTCCCCAAAGAGAGGGTGATTGATGCTCTTCATATGGGCACGGATTTGGTGGGTTCTCCCCGTTTCTAGCCGGCACTCAATGTAGGATACAAAGGCAAAAGTCTCAAGTACTCGATAGTGTGTAATGGCATTTTTCCCCTCATCGCTATCGGGAGGGAAAACGCTCATACGCGTCCTGTCTCGTGGATCTCTACCAATATTGCCCTCTATTTTTCCTTCGCTTTCTTTGAAGGCTCCCCACACAAGAGCACGGTAGCTACGCTCTGAGGTTTTCTCGAAAAACTGCTTTCCCAAGGCTGTTTTTGCCTCGGGTCGCTTCGCCACAACAAGGAGTCCGCTTGTGTCTTTATCGATACGATGTACAAGCCCAACATTAGGGTCGTTTGCATCGTATGTAGGATCGTCTCGGAAGTAATACGCCAAGGCATTTACCAGGGTGCCCATATAGTTGCCGTTGCCGGGGTGCACTACCATACCTGCCGGTTTATTTACCACAAGTAGGTCGTTATCTTCGTAAACGACCTCTAGAGGGATATCTTCGGCAACGATACCACGCTCGTGTGGCGGGCGAGCAAGTCGCAGGGTAATAACATCCCCGGGGCGAACTTTGTAGTTGCTTTTGATGGGCGTCTCTCCCACAAAGAGATAGCCCGCCTCTGCTGCCAGTTGGATGCGATGCCGGGAGCTATGTTCTAATTTGTCGACTAGGAATTTATCGATACGGAGGGGCGTTTGTCCCCTATCCACAACGATGCGAAAATGTTCGTAGAGAGTTCCCCCTTCCTCATCCCCCTCTTCGTCAAGAGGTGAGAGGGTATCTAGGTCCTCCTCTTCATTCTCCCAATTCAAAGCCATGTTACCACCATTCTTCGGGTTCGTCATCTTTTATCGGGGCGACTTCGCGTGTGTCAATCTCCGATTGAGGGGTTGCAGATTCATCGTCCCCACTTGGAATGGCAAATAGAGACTCCTCTATGGCAAGGCTATCTGCACTAAAGCTCAAAGCATCGCTGGTAACCAAAAGGGTAAGATGAGCCTTGATGGTAACTTTAGTGCCAGGGGGTATTAATTGGCCTTTTTCGTTGGCAATCCCTACCACAAGTCCGTTGTATTTGCCATCCACTCGCTTAAGTCCTATATTGGTGAACCCTAACCCTTCTAATAGGGCATTGGCATGACGGGCAGATTGCCCTTCTACCTCCGGTATGGCTATTGTGCGAGGATAAAAAGCATTGATAGTTAGGAAGATGATACGACGTGGCTTTACACGAGATCCTGCTTCGGGGAGAGTCTCAAAAACAGTCCCGGGCTTCATGTCCTCTACATAGTTGGAGTCTACGACTTCGTAGTTCAGTCCGGCATCGTCGAGTTTCTCTATAGCCTCCTCAAAGGATAGCCCTTTTAGCTCGGGTACTGTCACCGCTTTCCCGTGCCGAGTGTATAGATGCATCAGCAGGAATACGATAAAAAGTACCAGTATGGAAATGACAACCATAGCTACTATAGAGCTTATTATAGGGTGTTTCCGAATGAATGTCCAGTTTCTCCAATTCATATATTTCTTCGATTGGGGTGCAGAGCGCCACAGCCTTTCTTCCTTATTTGTTCTTGAGAATAAATGAGACAAAAGGAAGAGCCTGGGCACTTTCCGGCCTCAAAGATACAGCAAAAGAGGCACACAACGGCGGATCTTACCTGATTATCTAGAGAAAAAGGGAGTAAGGGGATAGCCTATGAGCGGGGGTTTTTGTCCGTGATTTTTGAGAAATAGTAGGGTTAGAATTGGAAAGATCTTAGGTAGAAACAAATCTGTTTTAGCCTCTACAGTTCTTTTTATTGGCCTGTGATTGCTGCATTACTTCCGCTTATGGGATTGAAGAGACTCCTCAAATGTGGTGGAGTGTGTGAGGAAAATTGTATATTTGCAAGAGATATAGTAAACGCAGAAGTATGAGCAAACAGACTACTCCTTCTTTTCGTAGAACGTTGATAGGCTGCCTATTGGCGGTCTTTACTTTGGCTGCATCCACTCAAGTGCTGGCTGCTGCCAATGCGTCGGAGCCTATTGCCCAAGAGCAAAAACTAGTCGTGGATTTTGATGCTCCAGACGATGATTTTACGTTGGTACGTGCCTTTAGCACTTCGTCTGATCTCGTGATAGAGC
The DNA here is from genome assembly GCA_963539975.1 of uncultured Porphyromonas sp. GTDB lineage: Bacteria > Bacteroidota > Bacteroidia > Bacteroidales > Porphyromonadaceae > Porphyromonas. The sequence goes on from CAUTMR010000001.1 coordinate 19,051, forward strand.
TGCCGACTCCCAATGTACAGCTAGTAACTATTTACGATATAACGGGTCGGGTATGGTACAAGGTTGCCCCACAAGGTGAGGGGGTACTTCGTATCGGTCATGACCAGCTTCCTTCGGGCCTATTACTTGTAGAGGTTATTAGCAAGGAGGGGCATCGGAAGACCTTTAAGGTGAAGTTGTAGGATACTCCTATCGCGGAGTGTAATAAACTCACCTAGAGCCTAGAGTGCTATCCTATCTGCTTCTCCATGGTTGGGTGCGGATGGGTTCTACTTTAGAGGTACATACGTCCGACATGTAATTACGGCTACATATTTGTAAACAATATGGATATCGCGGCACAACTAACCCCACACGCAGCCAACGAAACTGCTACATTGCGTACAGTAGTACTTGGGTTGCCGGATTCTCCCGGAGCTACTCCCTCTCTTGAGGAGGCCTATGATGCAACAAGCTATCGCAGTGTGGAGTTGGGTATTTATCCCCAAGAAAAAGACATAAAAAGGGAGATGGATTCATTACTCTCCGTTTTGGAGAGGTATCAAGTGGAGGTGCTTCGCCCAACGTTCATCCCCAACTACAACCAAATATTTGCGCGAGACGTTGCCTTTACCATAGAGGATCGTTTCTTTGTGGCCAATATGATAGAGGATCGGATGCGGGAGGTAGAGGCTTTTCGTCCCATCTTCGATCGGATTGCTCCCGGTCACTTGGTAGAGATGCCAAAGGAGGCACATGCCGAGGGAGGGGATGTACTCCTATATAATGATTATCTATTCATCGGTACCTGTCGGGAGGATGAATTTGATCGATATAAGACCGCACGTACCAATCGTGCCGGCATAGAGTTTTTCAAAAAGCAATTCCCCGATAAGAAGATCGTCCCGTTGCATTTGAGAAAACACGACACAGACCCCACTCAATCTATCCTGCATCTTGATTGCACTTTCCAACCGGTTGCCGAAGGGAAGGCCGTGGTTTATCCCGGAGGTTTTGCGCAAGAGGAAGAGTATCAACTGATCGAACGCATCTTTGGTCGTGAGAACCTCTTTGTTGTAACCCAAGAGGAGGCCATGAGTCTTTCGACAAACCTATTCTCTCTTTCTCCTCGGGCGATTATTTCGGAAGAACGTTTCGAGCGTTTGAATCATCACTTGGCAACCGAGTGGAATATGGTGGTAGAGGCGATTCCCTATCATGAGATCTCAAAGGAGGGTGGGCTGCTGAGGTGTTCTACTTGTCCCATTGTTCGTGATTAAATAGCCCTAGACTCCTATCCCTCTCGAGAGCTATGGCTGTACGCGCTAAGGTTTCATTTGTTTGTAGTGAATGTGGAGCTTCTTATCCCAAGTGGCAAGGGCAGTGTACGGTTTGTAAGGAGTGGAATACGCTAAAAGAGGAGGTAGAGCGTCCTTCTTTGTCTAAGGGAGGGGGTGTAGTAGAGCGTATTACGGGGTATAAACCATCCGTTGCGCATCCTCTGCATAGCATAGAAGCCTCCGAAGAGGCTCGCTGGGACTTGTTGGATGGTGAGTTCAATCGTGTATTAGGAGGGGGGCTGGTTCGAGGCTCTTTTACTCTACTAGGGGGAGAACCCGGCATTGGTAAGTCCACCTTGCTCTTGCAGACGATGCTCCGGCTCCAGACCCTTCGTATCCTCTATGTCTCCGGGGAAGAGAGTGAGCAGCAGCTTAAAATGCGCGCAGACCGCCTCAATAGCGAAAAAAGTAACTGCTTGATTTACTGTTCGACCTCCATAGAGGAAATTTTGGCAACAGCTCAAGAAGTACATCCGGATTTACTCGTTATTGATTCCATTCAGACGGTGGCAACGTCATCGTCGGAGAGTACCCCCGGTACACCATCTCAGATCAAAGAGTGCGCAAATCTCCTCCTCCAATATGCCAAGACACAAGGCGTCTCGATTATTGTTGTTGGGCATATTACAAAGGATGGTTCTATTGCAGGTCCTAAAGTCTTAGAGCATACTGTGGATACCGTATTGCAGTTCGAGGGAGACAAGCACTTCCTCTATAGGATACTGCGAGCCAGTAAGAATCGTTTTGGTAGTACCCACGAGATTGGGATTTACGAGATGCGCAACGAGGGGCTTATGGCGGTAGAGAACCCTTCGGAACATCTAATCTCAAAAGATATGGAGGCTCTTAGTGGGAGAGCCGTGGCTGTTGCTCTAGAAGGAGCTCGTCCCTTGCTAATAGAAACTCAGGCTCTCGTCAGCAGTGCCATCTATGCCAATCCGCAGCGGAGTGCCACTGGATTCGACCTCAGGCGGCTCAATATGTTACTTGCTGTACTGGAGAAGCGCGCCGGATTCAAGCTCATTAAGCAAGATGTCTTTCTAAATATCGCAGGAGGTATACGCATCAACGATCCGGCTGTAGACCTGGCAGTATTGTCTGCCGTGCTTTCTTCGGGATTGGATCGAGCTATACCCTCTACTTTTTGCATCGCAGGAGAGGTTGGATTGTCCGGGGAAATTCGAGCCGTTCAGCGTATCGAACAACGCATCGCAGAGGCAGAACGTATTGGATTCAAGGATATTATTATTCCGAGAAGTAATGACTCCGATCGTCTTCATCCTCCCGGGAGGGCGATTCGCATTCACCTTTGTAGTGGAGTGGAGGAGGCTTTTCGTATTCTATTTTCATCAACTAATCAATAGCAGTATGCGTCGTCATATTTCCCTATTTTCGCTCGGTCTACTTTCTTTCTTACTCAGCGGTTGCGTTATTTCCAATGTCACGAGGCATTGTGAGCCTACCACACAAGGTGCCGTTTTGATAGGAGGTAAACTCTACACTTCTGCATGGATTCAACACTCGGCAGAGTACAAGGCTCTTTGTCAGCAAGCCTATAATATAGCAACGGATCGGGTACTCGAGGCTACTCGTTCGCCTCTTGCGGCCGGAGCTAAGCGCTGGGCCATTGTTACAGATATTGACGAAACTATTTTAGATAACACTCCCAATGCTGTGCACCTAGCCCTCCGAGGGAAAGAGTTTTCATCCGAGGCTTGGAATAGATGGTGCGAGTTGGCCGAGGCCGATACGCTAATGGGTGCTCTGGACTTCTTCTGTTTGGCTCAGGATCGAGGTGTGGAGATTTTTTATGTCTCCAATAGAGATCCCGAGAGTAGGGCTGCAACCCTTGCTAATCTACAGAAGTTTGGGTTCCCTCAAGCCGATGAAGAGCATCTTCTCTTGCGTGAGAAGACGTCCGATAAGAGTGCTCGTCGCGAAAAAATCCTCTCTAAATACAATATCTTACTGCTCTTGGGGGATAATTTGGGAGACTTCGATCATATTTTTGATAGCTTGAATGCTAAGGATCGAAAGGATGCCGTCCAAAAGTTCAAGAGCGAGTTTGGCAAGAAATTTATCGTATTGCCCAATCCTAATTATGGTACTTGGGAGCGAGTTCTCTTGCATGAAGCTCCCTCGAGAGCGGAGAAAGAGCATCTTTTAATGCATCAACAACACCTTCTGATGCACCAAGAATACCTTTTGATTCATTCCCTGCACTCCCAAAGTGGAGAGTAATGCTTTAGTCATACCCTTTGGTAATTCTATATAAAGACCTTTTGCAAACAGATGAGCGACTCCTTAGAAGATCTAGAGAACCCTTCCCAATCTCACGAAGTGAGTTTGTCTGAGAATAACGATTCTACACCCCCTCAAGAGGGAAGTGAGGTGACCCGTCCCCAGTCTACGGATGTGGTGCGATTGCACTCGTTGCCACAGATGTATCGGACTTGGTTTTTAGACTATGCTTCGTATGTGATCCTAGAGCGTGCTGTACCTCATATCGAGGATGGACTGAAGCCCGTACAGCGTCGTATCTTGTATGCTATGCAGCTCTTTGAGAATGGGCATCTTCACAAAGTGGCGAAGATCGTGGGGCAAACTATGGCGTTTCATCCCCACGGAGATGCTTCGATCAACGATGCTCTCGTGCAATTGGGGCAGAAGGGATTTTTGGTAGATACCCAAGGAAACTGGGGGAATACCCTCACAGGTGACGAAGCCGCTGCAGGACGATACATCGAGGCCAAGCTATCATCCTTAGCCTTAGAGGTCCTTTTTGATTCTAAACTCACGGAATGGAAGCGCACGTACGACGGTACTGCGGATGAACCGGTAGCCCTTCCTGTTCGCTTCCCTCTCCTATTGGCTCAAGGTGCTGAGGGTATTGCCGTCGGGCTTTCTTCTCGGATCTATCCTCACAATCCCAAAGAACTGCTCGAAGCTGCCATTGCTTACCTCCGAGGGGAGAGCTTTGAGTTGTATCCGGACTTCCCTACAGGCGGTCTTCTAGACGTGGATAAGTACAACGACGGTCACCGAGGTGGAGCCTTGAAGTGCAGAGCCAAGATTGAGAAAATAGACGATCGTGTCCTCAGCATTACGGAGCTTCCCTTTGGGAAAACAACCACTTCTCTTATCGAGTCCATCCTAAAGGCCAACGAAAAGGGGAAGATAAAGATCAAGCATATTGACGATATGACCGCAGCAACGGCAGATATTCGTATTCAGCTACCTGCAGGCGTATCTACTGACAAAACAATAGATGGCCTTTATGCTTTTACCGATTGCGAAGTAGGGCTTTCGCCCAATGCCTGTGTAATCAAGGAGGGGACTCCTGTATTTTTGGGCGTTTCGGATCTTCTCAAATATAGTGCCGATAGAACAAAGGAACTACTTGTCGCTCAGCTCAATTATCGCCTAGGTGAGGTGCAAGATGCCCTTGTAACGGCCAGCTTAGAGCGCATTTTCATAGAGAATCGTATCTATAAAGACAAACCTTTTGAGGAGGCAGCTTGTGAAGCTGACGCTCTAGATCATGTGCGTAAGCGTATCGAAGCTATGGAAGATCTTGTCTTTGTGCGTCCTATTACAGAGGCTGATCTCAAGCGTCTTCTTGAGATCAAGATGGCTCGAATATTGCGTTTTAATATCGAGAAACACGAGGAGCGTATTGCTCAATTGATGCGCGAGGCGCGAACGATAGAGAAGCATCTCGCTCATAGCACTCAATACACCATCGATTACTATACTCGCCTTCTCAAGGAGTTTGGAGCAGGCTGGACGAGAAAAACCACCATAGCTCGCTTTGGTACAATTGAGGCGACCAAGGTAATAGAAGCCACAGAAAAACTTTACTTCGATAGAGAGGGTGGGTTCGCAGGAACAGGCCTCAAGAATGCCGAGTTTGTGGCTGAGTGCTCTCTGCTCGATGAGATGATTGTTATCTTCAGGAATGGTACATATCGGATCTCGAAGATAGAGGAAAAGAAGTTCATCGGAAGGGGAGAGGTACTCTACATCAATCGCTTCCGTCGCAACGATAACCGCACTATTTATAATATAATTTATCGCCAGGGAAAGAGAGGCCCTTGGTTGATAAAACGATGCAGCATCACCGGGATTAGCCGAGACAAAGACTACAATCTGATTAGTGATGAGGAGGGGTCTCGTATTACTTACTTCTCTGCGAACCCCAACGGAGAGGCAGAAACCGTACGGATTGCCCTCAAACCGCAACCTCGAATGCGTGTTCTGACCTTTGAAAAGAGCTTTAGTGAGGTGCCCATCCGAGGGCGAGGCGCAAAAGGAAATCTGGTGACTCGTGCAGAAGTACAGCGCATTACGCTAAAGCAACGAGGGGCATCTACTCTTGGGGGCCGCAAGATTTGGTTCGACCGAGACGTAATGCGGATAAATTACAATGGGCAAGGCGAGTTTATCGGCGAGTTCGAAGCCGAAGACAGACTCCTCGTTTTTGCCAAAGATGGAAGCGTCTACACCACCGATTTTGGGGAGTCGAACCACTTCCCCGAAGGTACAACCCGAGTTGAGAAATTCGATGCCAACAAGGTTTGGTCTGTTGTGTATTTTGATAAAGAGCAGGGCTATTACTATCTCAAACGCTGCCAGATAGAAGACTCAAAGAAGCCAATTTTACTCCAAGGGGAGGGCAGTGATCTCGTTGCTTATAGTGATGTGCCCTATGCTCGGTTCGCTCTAATTTTTGGTGGGCGAGACGATGGGCGACCAAGCGAAGAGATTGAGGCTGTAGACTTTATCGGAGTAAAGAGCATCAGGGCTAAGGGTAAGCGTCTGACCACTAGAGAGGTGGCCAAGATAGAAGAGTTGCCTCCTCTACGGGAGCCGGAGCTTGCTTCGGATTCTTCATCAGAGGTAGATGAGGAGGACTTTTCTACTTCCGAAGAAGAGGAGATGGAGGAAGAGGGCTTGAAACAGACCTCTCTCTTCGACCACGAACTCGAATAATCACTTTGTTTTCTTCCCTAGATGAGACTTGGTTGTATCACTGCCGTTTTACTACTCCTTAGAGTACTATCTCTTCCCCTTTCTGTGGCTCAAGAGCAAGATAGCTCTGCACTGCCCATAAGCACCTATACGGCCATCACTGTTGGATTGGGGGGGATGTACAACACCGATCAGTTCTTGTCCCCTCTTCCCTATGGGGGGAGTGCTTATGAGATTGGGGTACATACAGAGACCCCCTTGGGTACTAAACCTTGTATGATCATGGTAGATGGTACTTTTGATTACTCTGTTACCCTCAATCCGGCGCGCAGTGCCAGTATGACCTACTACCGAGCCGAAGTGCACCCTCAGTTAATGTACCTATGGCAGTTACCCCACGATATAAAATTCTCTTTGGGCCCCGGGCTTCGCTTGGGAGGGGGCGGGCGACTTCACTCTCGCAACGGTAATAACCCCGGATCCATAGATGCAAAAGGAGATCTTACGGTGAGTGCTCTTGTGGCATATCGCTTGCCTAGTGAGCATTGGCCCATTGCCATACGGCTGGGAACGACCTGTGGTTTGTTAGGCTTTGCCAATAGTATAGGCTATGGTCAGAGCTACTATGAACAAGAGTTTTTAGCTGGGGGTGTGATCAAATCTTTCTCCTTTACAGCTCCCCATAATACCCTTTATTGTACCTCCCAAATGCGTGTTGATATTCCTCTTTGGAACGTGTGTACGTTGCAGTTGGGGTATCGTTTGCAGTACGATTATACCCATCTCAAAGGGTTAGAGCGTAGGCATATCCAGCATATAGGTATGCTGGGATTCAGTTTTGAGACCCTATCTTTTGTGGGGCGGAAGGCTGCCCGAGGGGCTTCTCATCGTCCATTCCTTTTTGGTAATTGATGCTAACTTTTATTCCCTTTCTTCGGTATATGAAACGAGTTCTGAGTTTTTTCTTCCTCTCTCTACTAGCTCTTAGCTGTACTACCAAGGGGCATTATACCTCCTCTCCCATAGCCAATTATAGAGCTCTTTGGGAGGTGCTCGACAAGGGGTATTGTTACTTCGACGAGAAACTTCCGCAAGACTCTTCTTGGTACGATATGTACAATAAATATCTGCCTCTCATAGCCAACAATATGGGGCAAGACTCCCTATTTGATGTGATGGGGATGCTCCTCTCTGAGCTAAAGGATGGGCATGTGAATATCATTGCGCCGTTCGATGTTAGTCGCTACTCACGTTGGCGCAGCGATTATCCTCCCCACCTAGATGCCTCTATTCGCAGTCGTTATTTGGGAGATTCCTACCGGATTGCAGGAGGGCTTTACTACACTTCCATATCTTATCTAGACCATGCAAAAGATAGTATTGGCTACATTGTCTATACTAGTTTCTCTAATTCTCTTTCGGAGTCGGGTATATCTTCTGCCTTTGCTCGCCTGGCGCGGTGTAAAGCTCTAATCATAGATATTAGGGGTAATGGGGGCGGATATGTTTCCCATTCCACACTTTTGGCTTCTCACTTTACGGATAAGCGTGTACTGACAGGCTACATGCGCCATAAGACCGGCCCCGGGCACAGAGAGTTTTCTGCCCCTGTCCCTGTCTATCTTGATACTCTAAAGATGGGGATAAAATGGTTGCGTCCTGTGGTTGTCTTGACCAATAGAGGCGTGTATAGTGCTGCCAACGATTTTACTATGAATATGAAAAATCTACCACTGGTTACCATCATGGGAGATCAAACCGGAGGAGGTGGAGGGTTGCCTCGTAGTAGCGAGTTGCCTAATGGCTGGGCAGTGCGTTACTCGGCCTCTATGATGACCGATGCCGAAGATCGGCAGGTAGAGCACGGTATTCTCCCTCACTACAAGGTGGCACTAACGCCCGAAGATGTGGCCAATGGGAAGGATACATTGATAGAAGAGGCGATTGCCTACCTCAATCGTACTACAAAGGAATACCGCCTGACAGGTGTGTATAAGAAGTGATAATAACTAAGCAATAACAATAGATATGAAGCAAGGATATGTAAAGGTAGCAGCTGCTGTACCTTACGTTAAGGTGGCAGATTGTTACTACAACGTGGAGCGCATTAGCGAGATGGTACATCAGGCGGATGCACAAGGGGTGGAGATTGTCACCTTCCCCGAGTTGTCCGTTACAGGGTATACATGTGGAGACCTCTTTTTGCAGCCTTTCCTCCTAGACGAGGCTAATGCAGCCCTTTGCCAATTGGTGCGAGACACGGCCGATACCCGTACGCTCGTAATTGTGGGAATGCCTGTGCGAGTGGAAGAAAAGCTTTTTAATAGTGCCGTAGTCTTCCAGCAAGGTCATATCTTGGGGGCCATACCCAAGACCTATCTCCCCAACTATCGGGAGTTTCAGGAGAAGCGTTGGTTCTCCCCTAGTGATGTGCTCCAGTATAAGACCGTAAGGATAGGAGAGCATACCGTGCCCATAGGTCGTAATATCCTTTTCCGCTCGGGCAGAGTGGGGATTGGTATTGAGATATGCGAGGATATGTGGACGCCTTACACCCCTGGTACTCGTCTCAGTCTCTATGGTGCACACATCATTTTCAATCTATCGGCAAGCAATGAGAATGCTGGTAAGCACAACTATTTGCGCTCCATTATCAGCGGATTGTCTTCCCAAGGGTTATGTGGTTACGTCTATGTTTCGTGCGGATATGGAGAGAGCTCTACCGACCTTGTTTATACGGGTAAGGCTTTCATTTCTGAGATCGGAAAGATTGTAAAGGAGATGAAACGCTTCGAGTATTGCGAGCGAATGATCGTGAGCGATATTGACGTATCTCACGTACAGACGGAGCGACTTCTCAATAGTAGCTTCAAGTCGGCTGTCTCCCATTTTACACAAGAAGAGCTAACGGAGATTCCTTTCGCCCTTAGGAGTGAAGAGGAGTCCGCCCCCGTAGATCGTCCCATCGAGCGCAATCCCTTTATGCCTACGGGTGTAGACCCCGACGAGCGTTGCGAAGAGATGTTCCAAATACAAGTTTGTGGATTGGTACAGCGGTTGCGTCACATGAAGGCAGAGCATGCCGTAATTGGCATTTCCGGAGGTCTTGATTCTACGTTGGCTCTACTTGTTACAGTACGAGCTTTTGACATACTCGGATTACCCCATAGTAATATAATTGGGGTTACGATGCCCGGCTTTGGTACCTCTACGCGCACTCGGGAGAATGCGCATAAGATGATGAGGCATTTGGGGGTTACGCTGCAAGAAATTGATATTACGGAGGCATGTATGCAACACTTTGCCGCCATCGGGCATGACCCCAAAGTGCATGATACCACCTACGAAAATGTGCAGGCTCGCGAGCGTACTCAGCTGCTAATGGATATCGCCAATCGCTACAATGCCCCTGTGATTGGTACGGGAGACCTCTCGGAGATTGCCCTTGGTTGGTGCACTTACAATGGCGATCATATGTCGATGTATTCGGTGAATGCAACCGTTGCCAAAACCTCCGTTGCGCTCATTATCGATTGGCATGCTCGAGTGCTTTCGCACGGAGATGAGGTGCTCAAAAAGACGCTTCTTGATGTGGTAGACACTCCAATTAGTCCCGAGTTGATACCGGGAGTTAATGGAGATGAGCCGCACCAGAAGACACAGGAGGCAATTGGACCCTACGAGTTGCACGACTTCTTTATCTACCACTTCCTCTTTAAGAAGAATCAGCCAAGTAAGATATTTTATCTTGCACGTGTAGCGTTTGAGGGCATCTATCCTCCCTCGATGATTAAGCGTTATATGTTGCTTTTCTTCCGTCGCTTCTTTAGTCAGCAGTACAAACGTAATTGTATGCCCGATGGACCTAAGGTAGGAGCGGTAAGTCTCTCTCCTCGAGGGGAGTGGCGTATGCCTAGCGATGCTGTTAGCTCAATGTGGATTAGAGAGATTGAGCAGCTCCCCGAGGATTAATCCTCCGTCCCCTATCACCCCGAGAGTAACTCGCTTTTAGAGTTTACTCTCTTCCTCTAGTTTGGTTTACTCCGCAGCCTGTTTTCTTTTGAGAATAGGCTGCGGATTTTCTTTTTTCTGGGTAGTAAATTTTCTTTTTTCAGCCGGTTTGTCCCTCTATTTCTGGCTAGATTCTTTGGAGTTTTAGGCCTGTTTTCTCCATGGAGCTTGAGGGGGATGGATATACTCCTCCTTTGGAGATAGGGGATGTATTGAGTCGCTGTGGTGCCATGTTTTGTGGCGCGTAGAGTGGGGGCGAATGCGGGATTTTTCACTTGTAATCATTTGCTAGAATAGTAATATTTCGCTATCTTTGTAGAGATATTGATAGGTGTGCCTATGCGTAAGAAATAGGGTATAGAGCACCTTTTTTGAAGAAGAAAGCAAGAGAGAGCACTATGAGCGACGAAAATAATAAGTCAACGGAGCAGCAAGAGTATTCTGCCGGTAGTATTCAGGTCCTTGAAGGGTTGGAGGCTGTGCGCAAACGCCCTGCCATGTACATTGGCGACATCAGTGAGAAAGGGTTGCATCACCTTGTTTATGAGGTGGTAGACAACTCCATTGACGAAGCTCTCGCAGGGTATTGTACGGATGTCAAGGTAACAATCCTTGAGGACAATTCGATCTCTGTAGAGGATAACGGCCGTGGTATCCCTGTGGATATACATCCCAAAGAGGGGCGTAGCGCTTTAGAGGTGGTAATGACCGTATTGCATGCCGGGGGTAAGTTTGACAAAGGCTCCTACAAGGTATCAGGCGGTCTCCATGGAGTAGGGGTTTCTTGTGTAAATGCTCTATCTACGCATCTTAGAGCCGATGTTTACCGAGATGGTAAGCATTTTGTACAAGAGTTTTCTAAGGGCAAGCCGCTCTATTCTGTAAGAGAAGAGGGAAAAAGCGACCGCACAGGTACTACGGTTACCTTTACTCCGGATAATTCCATTTTTACGGTTTCTACCTATCAGTTTAAGATCTTAGCGCACCGCTTGCGAGAGTTGGCCTTCTTGAATGCCGGCCTTCGCCTCTCTCTTACCGATTTGCGGGAGCGAGATGAGGAGGGGAATCCCTTGACGGAGGTCTTCTATTCGGAGGATGGTCTCAAGGAGTTTGTGCGTTTCATCGATCAGAGTAAGGTCAATTTGCTGGACGATGTTATTCATATCAAGAATGACAAGGGAGAGGTTCCCATCGAGGTGGCAATGACCTATAATCAAGACTATCAGGAGAATGTATACTCCTATGTCAACGATATTAATACCATAGAGGGGGGGACGCATCTAACTGGTTTTCGCCGCGCCCTTACCCGTACTCTCAAGCAATACGCTACGGACTCTAAAATGCTTGAGAAAGTAAAAGTAAACGTGGAGGGCGACGACTTCCGCGAGGGGCTTACGGCCGTAATCAGCATTAAGGTGGCAGAGCCTCAGTTTGAGGGACAAACGAAAACCAAGCTGGGGAATAGCGAGGTAATCGGTATTGTAGAGAGTGCTGTAAGCGAAGCTCTAGCTATCTACCTAGAGGAGCATCCTCAGCAGGCTAAGGCAATTGTTGATAAGGTAGTGCTTGCCGCTCAAGCTCGTCATGCCGCAGCGAATGCTCGTAAATTGGTACTTCGCAAAAGCCCGCTAGCCGCAGGTGGTCTACCCGGTAAGCTCTCGGACTGTACAAGCAAAGACCCTGCTAAGTGTGAGATATTCCTAGTGGAAGGGGACTCGGCAGGTGGTACGGCAAAGCAAGGGCGTGACCGCATGTACCAAGCTATCCTACCCTTGCGAGGGAAGATCCTCAATGTGGAGAAGGCCATGCAGCATAAAGTGCTCGATAGCCAAGAGATTCGCAATATATACACCGCTCTTGGGGTTACTATTGGTACAGAAGAGGATAGCAAAGCCCTTAACCTCTCCAAACTTCGTTACCACAAGATTATTATTATGACTGACGCCGATGTGGACGGCAGTCATATCGCTACTTTGATTCTCACGTTCTTCTTCCGCAATATGCGCTCCCTCATAGATAACGGATATGTCTATTTGGCTACTCCTCCTCTTTACCTCTGTCGCAAGGGGAAAGAGCAGGCTTATTGCTGGACAGAACAGCAGCGTAGGGCTTTTATTGATAAGTATGCCGATGGCAACGAAAGCCGCGTGCATGTACAGCGTTACAAAGGTCTTGGGGAAATGATGGAAGAGCAACTTTGGGAGACAACCATGAACCCCGAAAATCGCATTCTAAAGCAGATCACCATAGAGAGTGCGGCAAGTGCAGACCGTACGTTCTCGATGCTCATGGGAGAGGATGTACCTCCTCGTCGAGAGTTTATCGAAGATAACGCTACCTATGCTCGCATCGACGCTTAGTTCATCCTCTTGGACTGACCTATCTCCTATGCTTCGCTCCTTGTACGAGACGGCTGATAGCAGTCTGTCTCCCAAGGGGCGAATGCCTTTGATTGGGCTTACTTGTCACCATACGGAGGCTGGTAACTCTGTAAACGAAGCCTACTCTGAGGCTATATCACAGGCTGGGGGGCTCCCCGTATTGCTGCCCACAGGGCATACTACAGAGCATTTGGGAGAGCTACTCGACTCCCTAGATGGCTTGTTGCTTACAGGGGGAGGGGATATTCACTCTCCCTTTATGGGTAAGGAACTTACGCGTGAGGTGGGATCAATAGATGTCTGGCGAGATCGTTTCGAGTTAGTATTGATATTAGAGGCTTCACGTCGTAATATCCCTATTCTTGGGATCTGTCGTGGCTTACAAATATACAATGTAGCAATGGGGGGAACCCTAATCCAAGATATTGCTACAGAATACCCCCAACCATCTATTGGGCATGATCCAAAGATGGACAAAGAGGTGGGCTGTCATGCTATTCGCCTTGCAGAAGGGGATAATCCACTTGCTCAGGTTTTGGATGTTGCACCCGGCGATGGGCTGATGGTGAATAGTTTGCACCATCAAGCTTTGGGCGAATTGGCAGTGGGCTTGCGAGCTTTGGCTCACTCCTCGGATGGGATAGTAGAGGCTGCTACAGCCCTCCCTCACAAAAATTTCTTGGGAGTGCAGTGGCATCCTGAGCATCTTGTGCGTCAGCCCGAGGGGCAGTGTATGCGTGGCCTATTCACTTACTTAGTGCAAGAAGCTCGCCTTTACGCTCAAGCCAAAGCACTCCACCAGTCGACCCTTGTGCTTGATTCGCACACCGATACTCCCATATTTTTTACCCCAGATACAGATCTATCGCATTGGGGAGATTCCCTGGTTGATTTGCAAAAAATGAGGGTGGGTAGAGTTGCTTCTACGGTTATGGCTGCCTATTTACCTCAGGGCGAATGTACGGAGGAGGGGCATACGAGAGCACAGCAGTATGCACTCCAGAAGCTCGAGGAAATACATAAGTATGGTTCGGCTCATCCCTCTTTGGCCAGAGTAGTTAGTTCTTTAGAAGAGATCACATCTTGCCATAAACAAGGGCTTTGCAGCCTACTGCCTGCCATAGAGAATGGGTATGCGATAGGTCGAGACCTATCTATCCTTCAGCGATTCAGAGATTTAGGAGTTTTCTATATCACGCTGTGCCATAATGGAGATAACGAGGTTTGCGACTCCGCACGGCATAGCGAGCACCGCCATCATGGGCTGAGTGCCTTTGGTCGAGAGGTGGTGCAAGAAATGAATCGTCTCGGTATTTTGGTGGATATTTCGCATGCAGCTCCCGAGACTGTGGCGGGTGTCTTGGCACTATCTTCGCAGCCTATTATTGCAAGTCATTCATCGTGCTACGCCCTTTGCCCCCATCCTCGCAACCTTAGCGATGAGCATATCAAGGCAATTGCTGCGGCCGGTGGTGTAGTACAGGTCTGTCTCTATGCAGGGTTTATTGCAGAAAAAGAAGAGGAGGCGACGGTACAGAGAGCTGTCGATCACATTGAGCATATTATAGAGATTGCCGGAGTACAAGCCGTAGGTATAGGTTCCGATTTTGATGGAGACGGCAGACTTATAGGGTGCCAAGGAAGTCATGATCTGATCAACTTGACGCTTGAACTATTGCGCCGAGGGCATACAGAAAAAGAGTTACGTGCCATTTTGGGAGGCAACTTCCTCAGAGTGTTGGCGTCCGTAGGGCGTTAAACATATTGGCATGGTATTTGTTTTACTGAGTGAGTATGCTAGGTGCAACGAATAAAAACGAGAGATAACGAAAGATGGCAAAAGGAAATAATAAGCGCAAAATGGGGTTTAACCCCTTGTGGATATATCTCTTGGTAGCAATTTCGCTACTTGGGATTTTCTTTATGCGCTCATCCGATAGCAGCAAAGAATTGAGTTGGAATGAGTTCCAACGGGTTGCTAAAGAAGAAGTTTTTGAGAGTATTACGGTACATCGAGAAGGGAATAAAGTAGAGGCTGTTGTGAAGAAAGACAAACTGTCTCTAGTCTATACGAAGCAAGAACTCGTTGCTTTGCGGAAGTCCTATCTTCCCGGTTTCCAGCAAAATGATCGGTATATTGTATCAACTCAGATACCCTCTGTTGATAACTTTGCGGACTTCTACGAGAAGGCAGGGCTTAAGGCAGAGGTGAAATATGCAAGCCGGGGATTCAGTTTAACCTCCTTCCTGCTCAATTGGTTCCCGATGATTATCCTCATCGTCTTTTGGATCGTGATCATGCGCAGAATGAATGCCGGAGGCAAAGGTGGCGCCGGTGGAGGTGGTATTTTCAACGTGGGTAAAGCAAAAGCGCAACTCTACGATAAGACAAATATCGATGTAACCTTCAAAGATGTAGCAGGGCTACACGAGGCAAAGCAAGAGATCGAAGAGATTGTGCATTTCCTCAAAGACCCGAGTAAATACACCGCTTTGGGTGGTAAGATCCCTAAGGGTGCCCTTTTGGTTGGTCCCCCGGGAACCGGGAAAACTTTGCTGGCTAAAGCAGTGGCCGGAGAGGCGCACGTGCCCTTCTTCTCCATGTCGGGTTCCGACTTTGTGGAGATGTTTGTGGGGGTGGGTGCTAGCCGTGTGCGCGACCTCTTTGCTCAGGCTAAGAGCAAGGCTCCTTGTATCGTTTTTATCGACGAAATTGATGCCGTGGGGAGAGCTCGTGGGCGCAATACCAATATGGGCGGTAATGATGAACGGGAGAGCACGCTCAACCAATTACTTACCGAGATGGATGGGTTTGGTTCGAATAGTGGAGTGATTGTCTTGGCAGCTACCAACCGAGTAGATGTACTCGATAGTGCCTTGCTCCGTGCAGGACGCTTCGATAGACAAATCTCTGTAGACCTCCCCGATATAAACGACCGTAAGGAGATCTTCGCCGTCCACATGCGCAGTTTGCGATTAGACCGAGATTGTGATATAGAGCAATTGGCTCGCCAAACTCCGGGTTTCTCGGGTGCCGATATTGCCAATGTGTGCAACGAAGCCGCCCTTATTGCAGCGAGACACGAAAAGAGTGTCATCACAAAAGAGGACTTCATGAGTGCTGTCGATCGTATTATCGGTGGCTTAGAAAAGAAGAATCGTATTGTAACGGAGGAGGAGCGATTGAGTATTGCTATCCACGAGGCTGGTCATGCTACTATCAGTTGGCACCTTCAGTACGGCAATCCTTTGGTCAAGGTTACCATTGTACCCCGAGGGAAAGCCCTTGGTGCAGCTTGGTATATGCCGGAGGAGAGACAGATTACACATACTCAAGTGTTGCTTGATGAGATTTGTAGTCTCTTGGGCGGACGTGCTGCCGAAGAGCTCTTTTTGGGACGCATCTCTACGGGTGCTGCCAACGACTTGGAGCGTGTAACACGTATCGCCTACGCCATGGTTGTGTACTATGGTATGAGCGAGAAGCTACCGAATATAAACTATCATGAGCAGGGTGGGGACTACTCATTCCAAAAGCCATATAGTGACAATACGGCAGAAGTAATTGACCAAGAAGTCTCTCGCATCATTGCAGAGCAATACGAGAGAGCTAAGCAGTTGCTTCGAGAAAAAACAGAGGGGCATCATCGTCTCTATCAGCAGCTACTAGAGCGTGAGGTCATCTACACTGAGGATGTAGAAGCAATCTTTGGCAAACGCCTTTGGGCTTCCCGTTCGGACGAATTGTTGCTCGCTGCAAAATCCTCCGAGTCTCCGTCTGAGGCCCCTGAGGGGGAGAAGGCAACCGAAGGTGGAGGTGAACATCCCTCCGAAGGAGAAGCAACAGACGCTGTTCCGCCTCCATTTCATCCCTAATTAGCATCTCTAAAAAGTCGATAGTGAGTTCTTTTCAGCCTTGTTGGAGCTTACTATCGGCTTTGATTATGAATAAGTAAATATATCGTACCGATCAATAGTTCTCTACATATGGCTCTTGATAAGAAAAATCTCCTCATCCGATCCCTTTCCGGATTGGTCTATGTTGCTCTCATCGTCTCTTCCCTTTTGTGGGAGAATCCCCTGTTGCGCATCTTGCTCTTTTCCTTCTTTACAGGGGCAATGATTGTAGAGTACAATTTGTTGACTAAGGTTAATCGCCTTCATCCCTTTCGTACGACTTTGGATGTGATTGCCTCGGTATGTGCCGTGCTTTCCCCTTATTGCTTTTTAGATTCTGACCTCTTTCTTGTTGGGGTTGCTCTCATCTTCTTCTATCTTTTCTATATCTTCTACATAGTGGCTCGTACCATCTTCTCAGATTTGGAGAAAGGGGCAGTTCGTTCGATAGGGAATGTGTTAGTAGGGCAGCTGTATATAACGTTGCCTATGGTACTGACGTCCCTATTTAGTTATCTCATGGGAGGGGCTGTGATTCTATTCCTATTCGTTATCCTGTGGGTGAATGATACGGGGGCATATCTAGTCGGTTCTCTCTTCGGGAAGCACAAATTGTATCCTGCTGTTTCACCCAAAAAAAGCGTTGAGGGGCTCGTCGGAGGTTTGGTGCTCTCTATTCTCGTAGGGGCTTTATTCGGGTATTATTCTACGGGAATCGCCGATTGTTGTTTTAGTAGTTTCGGCTTCTCGCCTTTGAGTCGTACGGATGTAATAGTAGGTGGAGGAGATCGCCTTATGGAAGCATTGTCAAAAGCCATATTTGCATTGCTTATTGTTGTGTTGGGTACCTTGGGAGATCTTTTTGAGTCTGTACTCAAGCGTCAGGCCAAAGTAAAGGATTCCGGTAACATCATTCCCGGGCATGGCGGAGTACTAGATCGCCTGGATAGCTATCTCTTTGCTAGCTATATTCTCCTTTTCATCTCTCTCTCGTCTCTGTTTGTGCTGTTCTAAATGGTATCTTATCGCTCCGTAATCCGACGATATGTAGCTCCCTATAAGGGGTATTTGGGGGGGAGTATCTCTGCGAATGTACTAGCAACGTTACTCAACCTTCTTACCTTCTCCCTCATTATGCCCATCCTTCGCATCCTGTTTGGGATGGAGGAGGGAGAGCATACGTATCAGCCTCTGAGCGAGATTTCTTTTGAGGGTTTCTCTACCATCTCTGCATGGGGTAATGCCCTCATGAATAACTTCAGTTACTATGTAGAGCAGCTGATTCATCAGCACGGAGCAAGTACTACACTACTTATTTTGTGCCTCTATTTGGTGGGGATGACCCTTGCCAAGGTAGGGGTTAATTATTTGGGACTTTGGTTATTGGTTCCTGTGCGTACGGGGGTCGTACGTGACTTGCGTAATCTTCTTAACGACAAGATAACCGCTTTCCCCATGGCTTTTATGAGCGATGAGCATAAGGGGGATATTCTTGCCCGTATATCGGGGGATGTAACGGATGTTGAGTCTACGATTGTGGACTCTCTAGAAATGATCATCAAGAATCCGATACTTCTCTTGATCTACATATTGGCTCTATTTCTACTCAGCTGGCAACTTACTTTGTTTGTTATAGTTGTACTGCCTCCTGCAGGCTATATTATGGGGCTTATTGGTAAGAAGCTCAAGCGTCAGAGCCTGGAGAGTCAGAATCGCTGGGGGGCCCTTATGTCTCAAGTAGAGGAGACGCTCGGGGGCCTTCGCATTGTCAAGGCTTTTGGTGCCGAGGAGAAGATTCGCACTCGCTTTCGAACTTCTAACGAGGAATATAGGAGGCTTGTCTCTAGTGTCTACCGCCGTCAGCAATTAGCACACCCTGTGAGTGAATTCTTGGGAACAGCCACTATTGCCATCATTTTGTGGTATGGAGGAAGTCTCATTTTGGGTGGAAGCAGTATTATCTCGGCTCCCGTTTTCATATACTATCTTATTGTCTTTTACAATATCATTAACCCGGCTAAAGATTTTAGCAAGGCTGTTTATTCCGTACAGAAGGGGCTTGCCTCCATGGAGCGTATTGAGCGTATCTTGGAGGTGGACAATCCGATAAAAGACCCCGAAGAGCCTAAGGAACTCCGCTTTGAGAGGGAGATTCGTTTTGAGAATGTCTCCTTTGGTTACGATGCTCATACGCGAGTGCTCTCCAATCTCAATCTGACTATTAAAAAAGGACAGACGGTAGCTTTGGTGGGCAGCTCGGGATCGGGGAAAAGTACGTTGGTCGATTTGATTCCTCGCTTTTGGGATGTCACGGAGGGGAATATAACCATAGATGGAACCGATATTCGAGAGGTGGCAGTACGTGATTTGCGTGCACTTATTGGCAACGTTAATCAGGAGCCTATTCTCTTTAACGACACTATTTACAACAACATAGCGTTTGCCCCTCTCAGCGTGACGCAGGAGGAGGTGGAGCATGCAGCCACTATTGCCAATGCACACGGCTTTATCTCTCGTCTCCCCGAGGGCTATCAAACCAATATTGGAGACCGAGGAAACAAACTTAGTGGGGGCGAACGCCAGCGTCTCAGCATTGCTCGTGCTATTCTTAAAAACCCTCCGATTCTTATTTTAGACGAGGCAACGTCTGCTCTAGACAACGAAAGTGAGCGGCTTGTGCAGGATGCCATTGAGCACCTTTTGCGCGATCGTACCACAATCGTAATCGCGCATAGACTCTCTACTATTGTAGATGCTGATGTTATTTGCGTGCTAGACCACGGTACTATTGTGGAGCAGGGCTCTCATGCCGACTTGCTGGTTCTTAACGGAGCTTACGCCAAACTGTACAGACTACAGGTGGCGCGTGAGGAGCTAATCCCCTAGCTTATTCTTTCTTTTTCAGACGATGATGGAACAGCTCAGTCACCTCCCCATAGCTAAGAGTAATGCCAATCGTTTGCTGGTCATGGCTTATCTCGCAGGGGAATGCCCTCGCGTTCGGGAGACTCTCCTCTTACAAAGGGATTGGGAAGACTGTCCGGACGATGTGCGTATTATGTGTCGCGTGCTCCAAGAGATGGGGGAGACGTCGGGGGCAGAGGCTTCATTAGATACTCCCTTTACCCTTCTTGATGTGGGAGCTGCCGGTACGGTACTTCGCTTTGTAACGGCTTTGGCTGCTGTGGGGACCGAGAGGCCTTTGCAGATAACGGGTACAACACGCCTAAAGAACCGTCCTCTACGCCCTTTGCTAGACGAGCTCAAGGCTTTGGGCGCGGACATTCGAGGGGAGTGGAAAGAAGACAATGCTCACGCTCCCCTTACCATATATCCTCCGTCTCGCCCCTTGAGAGGGGGAGCTCTTTCCAGTACATTCGATAGGCAGAGTAGTCAGTTTATCAGTGCTTTGTTGATGATTGCTCCCTACTTTTCCGCTCCCTTTACCATCCCCGAGCTCCCGAGGCGAGGCAATAGCTACCCTTATATAGACCTGACTCTCGCCATGATGAGAGAAGCCGGGGCGGATTGGAGCTACACAGAAACAGGGGTTGTGGTAAAGCCCGGAGGCTACAGTGGCGATAGGTTGCTAGAGATGGCTCGTGCTCCGGAGATGGATTGGAGTGCCGCGTCGTACGCTTTCGCCTGGAGTGCTGTGTCGCGTCGTCCTGTTTCCTTACCTTCTCTTCGGGCGTCTGATAGACAGGGGGACAAGGCTATTGTCGGCTTTATACGCCCTTTGGGAGTTGAGGCTCGCTTCCTAGAGGGGGGAGGTGTAGAGCTTATCCCTACCGATGTGCCCCGTTTGGCGTGTTACACTCCGGAGGGGCTTAATGAGGTGCCGGATCTTGTTCCCACACTGGTGGTGACGGCTCTTATGCGCCAGCAGCCTTTTCTGATGAAAGGGGTAGCCTCTTTGCGTCTTAAGGAGAGCGATCGTCTTCGGCAGCTTGTGGAGACGGCAGCTCTCTTCGGATTTCGTTTACATGAGAGCGACGACGCGTTGGCATGGGATGGTACATTCTCTCCTGTGGAGGCGCAGCGTACTATCCTCGTGGATACGGCGGAGGACCATCGGATGGCTATGGCGTGGTCTATTGCGAGCCTCCTTTACCCCCAAGTGCAGTACACGGATACCTCGGTCGTATCGAAGAGCTACCCGGGTTTTTGGCGAGAACCCATCTTCGCAGCCCTTCCGCATTGACTTCGGACTTACCTCCTAGAGAGATAAAGAATGCCCCCGATAGAAGACGAACTATCGAGGGCTTTGTACTTTCGGAGGCAGATCCTCCAGAATTGGTTGCTGTTACTTTGCAGGAGCTAGCTCTATGGTAAAGTGACGCATCACGGGGAGCTCTTCTGTGATTACGTACCCCCTTGTAATGCTTTCTCGCCTATCGAACACATTCTTCACGGCGGCCGCGATTACATCCATGTGATTATTGGTGTAGGTACGGCGTGGAATGGCAAGACGCAGCAGCTCCAGACGCGGATAGCGATTCTCGCGTGTGATGGGGTCTCGGTCGGCTAGGATGGATCCGATCTCTACCCCACGTATGCCTGCCTCTAGGTAGAGCTCGATACCTAAGGTCTGCGCGATAAATTCTTCTTTGGGCACGTGCGTAAGGATCTTCTTAGCGTCGAGGAAGATGGCGTGCCCTCCTGCCGGACGCTGGTAGGGGATGCCGTACTCGTCGAGCTTGCGCCCTAGGTAGGCGACCTGTTCGATGCGAGTTTCAAGCGTATCGAACTCGGTACCTTCGTCCAGCCCCTGAGCCAAGGCGTTCATATCACGTCCGGAGAGACCTCCGTAGGTGATGAAACCTTCGTTCATAACGCAGAACATCTGGCAGCGACGCCATAGCTCTTTGTCTCGGAAGGCGAGGAACCCGCCCATGTTCACGATAGCGTCTTTCTTGCTGGACATGGTCATGATATCGCCGTAGCTGAGCATCTCGCGCACGATCTCCTTGATGGATTTATCCTGATAGCCCTCTTCGCGAGTCTTGATGAAGTAGGCATTTTCTGCGAATCGTGCGCCGTCTATCTGCACGAGGATGCCGTATTTGTGGCATAGCTCGCTGGTCTCGCGGATGTTCTTCATTGAAACGGGTTGCCCTCCGGCGGTGTTGTTGGTTACGGTGAGTACACAGCAGGGGATGCGTTCTTTGGGAGTTTCCTTTAGTATCTTCTCGAGTTTTTCGAGGTCCATTTCGCCCTTGAAGGGAATCTCCAGTTGCGTATCTGCTGCCGCGTCTATGGTGCAATCTACGGCTGCCGCCTTACGGAATTCGATATGTCCTTTGGTGGTATCGAAGTGCGAATTACCCGGCACTACGTCACCTGCCTTTACGATGGTGGAGTAGAGTACATTCTCGGCAGCGCGCCCTTGGTGGGTGGGGAGGAAGTACTCGAATCCGAGGATCTCTTGGATGGCTTTTCGCATTTTGTAGTACGAGGTCGCACCTGCGTAGCTCTCGTCTCCCAGCATCATGGCGCTCCATTGTTTGTCGCTCATGGCACCGGTGCCGGAGTCGGTTAGGAGGTCGATAAATACCTGTTCGCTGTGGAGGTTGAAGAGGTTGTATTTGGCCTCGCGTATCCAGGTTTCGCGTTCTTGTCGTGTGCTCTTGCGGAGCTGTTCTACCATCTTGATGCGGTAGTTTTCAGAAAAGGGAATTTCCATGAATTCTACTGATTAAATGAATTTAGAGTGAATTTTGCCGAGGTCTACTCGTTTCCTTCGCCGGGGTTGGGTGTGGGGGTTGTGCCGCCGGGCGTAGGGGTTGTACCGCCGGGGTTGGGCGTGGGCGTTGTGCCGCCTGGGATGGGCTTCTTTTTGGAGCCGAATGCCACGTCGAGTAGCCGTTCGGCGCGCTCCAGACGTACCTTTTTGAGGGCATCTTTGATCCCTACTCGGGGTGTGTAAATTACCTTGAGTTTGTCGATCATCTCCATTGTGACGCCTTCGGCGGTCTCAGCTCCGGTGCCTGTTTTGGTGGTGAGACTGGGGCGGAAGGTCCCTAGGTCGCCACAATCAACGCTTTTTCCTTCGCGCAATTGCTCAACGAGTACCTTGCCGGCACGGTCGAAGACGGCTTTAACATCTGCCGATGAGATGGTGGTTTCGTCCGCTACCTTGTCTATAAATTCCTCAAAGGTCACATCCGAAGACAAATAAATGGCGGGAAACCAGCGTTTTTTCTTCTCGTCTTTTCCAAATCCAACTTGGCGTTCTACGGCTTTAATCTTGATCATGCTAATTGGTTATTAATAAGTGAGTTATAAATGTTTCGCTCTTGCTCATATTTTCTTCCGCACGGAAATAAATTTTCTTCCGCACGAAAATATTTTTTCTTCCGCACGAAAAATAATTTTCTTCCGCACGAAAATCCAAAGGTGTGCGCACGCCCTCCCAAAGGAGTGCCGATCCATCTTTATTTCCCCGCGCATTGGCGCGTCGGGTTGTCTTCATTCCTTCCTCGGGGAGGGGGAGCTCCGACTTCTTATGTAGGGCACAGCGTTGCATTTTCTTGGCTTTTCTTCTTTCGAATACAATTTGAGCACAAGTATAATAAATGTTTTCAAAATGTACAAGGATTCGGGCAGAAATCTGACACAGAGCCAGCTTTTAGAGGGGATCTACGTCGAAGAGGATACGAGAGCGTCGGGCGGAAAGCGAGGTGCGCTCCACCTGATGGAGGATGCTTTTCAGGGCTTCGCGAATCTGTTTCGCTGAGTAATTAGGGGATAGTTTGAGGGTAATCTGCCGAATGTACATGAGTCGCACGCGAGACACATAGGGCTTGATGGGGGCGGAGACGTGGGCTAGTCCGGGGTAGCTCCCGAAGTGCCGGGAGAGGAGAGTGGCCGTCTCTATGGCATCTTCTTCCCTCGTGCTTTTGACTATGACCTGGATGATCCTTTCGTAGGGAGGGAAGCCGAAAAATGTGCGCTCCTGTAGTACCAACTTCGCGTACTTCTCCCTAAGTTCGCGAGAGGGCATGTCGAGATACTCGAAGAGAGGACGCTGCGTATCACTCGTTTGTAGCAACATGAGAGCCTCGGGGTACTTTACAGCCAGGCGGTAGAGGAGGGCGAAGACTAATTCGTCCGTGCGGAAGTCGGGTAGGGCGAGCATGGCATCAAGTTGGGGTACCGCGACCAGTCCTACCCCCTGAATCGGAGCAAAGTGTGTGAGCATCTGAGTACCCACGTAGAGGGAGGCCTTCCCCTCCGCTAGCGCACTCCGGATGTGGCTTCGCTTTTCCTTGCCCGAGGTCGTATCGGCATCAATGCGTACGATCTCCTCCCCGGGGTAGAGCGTGGCTAGTTCGTCCTCAATGCGTTCCGAACCGTAGCCTACCTTCTTCAGCTCCTCCCGATCCGCTCCACAGTGTGGGCACTGCGGCGGTAGTGCTAGATTGTAACCGCAGTAGTGGCACGTGAGCCGATTCTCCATCTGATGGTAGGTGAGGCTTACATCGCAATGCAGGCAACGGATGCTCTTGCCGCACTTCTGGCACAAGATATAGGGCGCATATCCGCGTCGAGCACTTACCAAAACTACCTTCTCACCCTTCTTTAGCGTCTCGGAGATGGCCTCTCGGAGGGGGAGGCTCAGTAACGTCCCCGTCTTGAGGCGGCGAGTCGTGCGCTCGTAGTCCAAGTCGATAGTGCGAAAAGAGGCTAGGGTAAACGACTCCTGAGACGCTGTAGCGGCATACTTGTCGTGGGCGACGTTGTGGTACGTCTCCATGGAGGGCGTTACGGAGGTGAGAAGTAGGGGAATCTTGCTCTTGGTAGCCCTGTAGGCGAGTAGGTCTCGGGCGTTGAAGCGAGGTGCCGGCTCCTGTTGCTTGTAGAGAGGATCCTGCTCCTCAGCTACGATGATGAGTTCGACCCCCTCCAATGGAAGTAGAGCCGCCATGCGACTTCCTACGACGATAAGAGGGGCGTCGCTCTCTGTCAGGCGGTAGCGTAGGGAGGCTCGTTCGCGGTCGGATAGACTGCTGGTGTAGAGGTAGATCGGGGTCTCTTCGGGGAGCTTTAGTTGGGAGCAGAGTGAGGGGAGGTCGCCCTCTAATCCGCTACTCTGAGGGAGCAAAAGGAGCACGCGTCCCCCTCGGGCTAGCACGGCGGTCGAGTAGGCTCCGATTCGCTCCAGTTCGTCGCTGTACGTTGCGGCGGTGTAGTAGTTGGGGCGATCGCTCTCCAAAGGTGGAAGATTCGGGTCTATTCGATACTCGGGAGGGCGGTCGGTAGAGGCATATTGCCGAAAGGAGCGTTCCAGCACCCCCTCGGAGAGGAGGTAACGCAGGGCGTTTTGTCGGTTGCTATCCCCTGCGATCAGGTCTTTTTCGCGGACGGAGCCGGAGAGAGAATGCTCCTGGTCGGGAAGAAGCTCCACAAAGCGGTAGAGCAACCGCGTCCGAGCAGGCCTTCGCTTATAGGAATCCAAAAGTAGATTCAGAGCGTCGTCCGATTGGTACTTGGGGTTTAGGTAGAGCCATCGCTCCCCGATTCTTTTTTCTACTCCCCGTACTCGCTCCTTTAGAGAGAGGACGCCGTGGGCTACGAGTTGGTCGAAAACGGAGAGTTTATTGCGCCCCGGGATGTATTGCAAGAGGGTTTCGAAGTGGATCCCTTTGCCTGTGATGGAGCGGAGATGCTCAACCACTTCGCTCTCGGTGCGCCCGAGGGTGATGTCGGAGTCGGCTTGCTCGAAATCAATAAGTACCTCCGTTCGGCTCTCGGGTAGGAGCGTGGCAGGCAGAGCCGCGTGCAGCAGATCTCCCGGCGTTGCCATGTAGTAATGGGCAGCCCAGAGCCACGAGTCGATCTCTTCTTGGGAAATAATAGGAGCGTCGTCCGGTAGGTATCCTAAGGACTTTACCTTGTGCGTCTCCACTCCCAACGGAAGCGTAGGAGAGAGGCTCGCTATGATACCTACGTAGATGCGCTTCGCTCCGAATTGTACGACGCAGCGCATACCTACTCGCACTTTCGCCTCAAGCTCTTGGGGCACTCGGTAGTGGTAAAAGTCGCTTAGGCTTAGTGGGAGTAGTACGCCGGCGTACAACATAGTGGTTTAGTTGCCGGAGAGGTAGCGGTGCATATTGGCTGCAGCTCGCCGACCGTCGCCCATGGCTAGGATGACCGTTGCGCCCCCTCGTACGATGTCGCCTCCGGCATATACATCCGGCAAGTCGGTCGCTCCGAGTTCGTTTACAACGATGGTACCCTTGGGAGTTACATTGAGTCCCGAGAAGGTATTAGGGATAAGAGGATTGGGCGATACCCCGATGCTGACGACAACTACCTCTACAGGGATCTCCTCAATGGCTCCCTCTATAGGTATCGGCTTACGGCGCCCTGATGGATCGGGTTCTCCTAGCTCCATCTTCTGTAAGCGCATCTTGGCCACGTGTCCCCTCTCATCGGCAAGATATTCGATGGGATTGTGCAGTGTGAGGAATTCTACCCCTTCTTCTTTGGCGTGGGCTATCTCCTCTAGGCGCGCCGGCATCTCCTCTTCGCTACGACGGTACACAATCATGGCGCGCTCAGCCCCTAGTCGCTTGGCTGTACGTACACTATCCATAGCGGTATTCCCGCCGCCTATCACGGCTACGTGCTGTCCGCGGAAAACAGGAGTCTCGCTATCAGGATCCCCAGCGTTCATCAAGTTTACACGCGTTAGGTATTCGTTAGAAGACATTACGCCGATGAGATTTTCCCCAGGGATGTTCATGAAGTTGGGCAACCCGGCTCCTGAGCCGACGAATAGCCCCGAGAATCCCATCTCGTGTAAGTCGTCGTACGAGAGGGTAGCCCCTATTATGGTATTGGTCTCAAAGGAGACGCCCATTTGTTTGAGCAGCTCTATCTCCGCGTCTACCACCTTATTGGGCAGACGGTACTCGGGGATACCATACTTTAGTACGCCCCCAATTTCGTGCAGAGCCTCGAATACCACCACTTCGTACCCTAGCTTTGCCATATCTCCGGCAAAGGACAATCCGGCAGGGCCGCTCCCCACAACAGCAATCTTTTTGCCCGTGGGAGGGGCTAAAGTTGGCATCTCAACGGCGTTGTGCTCTCGAGCCCAATCTGCGGCGAATCGCTCTAGGTAACCGATGGCAACAGCCGGTTTCTTCATCGTTTGGTATACGCACCGACTTTCGCATTGGCGCTCTTGAGGGCAGACACGGCCACAAACGGCAGGCAAACTGGTTGTCTCTCGTAGCGTGGAAGCTGCGGCAGCAAAATTCCCCCGCTCTATCTCCTTTATAAAAGAGGGGATATGAATGCCGACGGGGCACCCTTCCATGCAGGTTGGTTTGGCACAGTCTAGACAGCGACGAGCCTCAACAAGGGCTTGCTCCTCGGTTAACCCTTGGTTTACCTCTTCTGTAAGTGTAGTGATGCGGTAGTGAGGGTCTAGTTCGGGCATTTGGGCACGAGCTATGGCGGTTCGCTCCTTGGGGGAGTGGCTCTTGCGTAGCTCTTCTCGCCAAGCTAGCTTTCGGCGTTCGGCAATTAGTTCATTCATTTCCATTGTAGTAGATATTAGAGGATTATTTACCTACGTCTTTATAGGAATTAAGACGCATCAATAGCTCATCAAAATCTACTTGATGGGCATCAAACTCCGGTCCATCAACGCAAACGAATTTGCGCTTCCCTCCCACCGTTACACGGCAGGCTCCACACATCCCGGTACCGTCTACCATAATGGTATTGAGTGAAGCTATTGTGGGGATTTGGTATTTTGCCGTGAGAGCGGAGACAAATTTCATCATAATGGCAGGGCCGATAGTCACGCACTTATCTACCTTTTCTCTTAGGACTACTTCCTCTACACCCTCGGTTACGAGTCCTTTCTTTCCTAGAGAACCATCGTCGGTCATAATGAGGACTTCGTCGCTGGCCTGGCGCATCTCCTTCTCTAGGATAATGAGATCTTTGGTGCGGGCTGCGAGTACTACAATTACCCTGTTGCCGGCTGCATGAAAGGCCTCTACAATGGGGAGCAATGGGGCAACGCCAACGCCACCTCCGGCACACACAACTGTGCCTACTTTCTCTATCTCGGTAGCCTGCCCAAGGGGACCTACAATGTCGTGTACATAGTCTCCTTCGTTGAGGGCAATCAATTTCTTGGACGATTGTCCCACACCTTGTACTACCAAAGTAATGGTTCCTTGGTTGAGGTCTGCACTTGCAATGGTTAGTGGAATGCGCTCGCTATGGGCATCGGCACGCACTATTACAAAGTTGCCTGCACGCCTAGCTTTGGCAATACGCGGAGCTTCAATACGCAGCATGGCTACGTTTGGGGAGAAGTATTTCTTCTCTACAATCAAATTCATTTCTCTTTTTCTTTCGGAAAATGTATAGTGGGGAATGGGTTACAAACCGGGCCAGAGATCTGAGCAATCTTTGGGGTCTATAGCCTCTACCTTTTGTTCGATATTGTCTTCGAGGTTGGGGAAAAAGTCGAAGTCCGTTTTACTCTCAAGTTCATCTATGGAGCACGCCAAAGGAGCTAATCCGCCCTTTAGTTGTTTGCTGCTTTCGTGACTAATCCAGAAGCCGAGAGCTCTCCACTCTCCATTCTTTTCTGCAAGGATTGCCATCCAATAGTTGCGTGGCACAGCAATTTTACCACCCGAGAGAGTGGGGTAGATGCCTTCAGGAGTGAGAGTTCCTCCCTTGGCAACATACATTTTTTCGGTTAGTGCTTCGTTACGAGCCCACTTCTGTACTACCTCCTCAAGTTGCCGCCAAGCTACTTGGTTAAAGGCCGCTTTCTGGGGGCTCATATTGGAGTAGTAGAATGTTTGTCGGTTGGCTTCTTCTGAGAATACTCGGTCGTGAGATGCTACCAAGTGCCCTCGGTCGTATCCTTCGAATGAGGATTTATTTACTTCGTATTGGGCCGGAATAAAGGGATCCCATGCCCAGGCATTGGTACGCTTTACATTGGTTTGTTTCGTGTAGTTATCGAAGCTAAAGCAGACCCAAAGGGCATGATGGAGCTTAATATCGTACTCAAGAGAATAGTTTACCCGAGTGCCGTTGTTTACTCGATGTGTTATGAAAAAATCCCCTTCACGTCCACGCACTTTGGGGCATTCTAGTAGAGAGGAATCTCCCGCGCCATCGGGGACATAGGGAGGTTGTGGCTTTTGCCTCGATTGACAGCCCCAGAGACCACTTCCTAGTAGCAGGGCTGAGATGCATGCTAAGATGAGTGTACTGGATTGTTTCATACTAGTTTGTTTTAGATGGGGACTTTTATGAGTTTCTTTTGTCGTGATAGTTTCCCTTCTGCAAAGGTACCAATTAACGCTAAAACCTTATAGCGGACTCTTCCCAAAGCCTCTATTTATATAAAATAGAGCCCTCCTTCTGGAGAGAAGGAAGGGCATTTAGCTGATTACTTTATGGCTAGCATCCGCTGGATGGGTAGCAAGGCTCGCTCTCGCACTTTGGGGTCGATTGTCACTACATGCTTCTCGTCGCGGAGGGCGTTGCGTAGGTCCGTGAGGGTCGTGAGTTTCATATACTCGCAGTAGTGCTCTCGGGTGATGGGGATGAACTCAAGATGGGGATATTGGTGTACGAGTTCCGTAATAGCTTCCTTTTCTGTGGCTACCACAAATTGCTTTTTATCGCTTTGTGCCGGATGCTTTAGGATGCCCGAGGTAGAGCCTACAAAGCAGCGAGGATGCTCCAGAATACTCTTGTCTCCACAAGCAACCGACTCCGGATGGATGAGAATATCAGCATTGGGATAACGCTCAAGATACTCGCGGATGAGCTCGCCTGTTATGTGCCTGTGTACATAGCAATCGCCCTGCCAGATATCCATATTACGCCCTGTTTTGAGGTTGATATATTCCCCTAAGTTCTTGTCCGGACCAAAGAGGATGGGTACATCAAGGGGTAGAGTCTCTATTACCTTGAGGGCATTGGCACTTGTTACGCAGTAGTCCGTTTCTGCTTTTACGGCAGCCGATGTATTTACATAGCTTACAATAAGACCATTGGGATGGTATTTGCGCCAGGTTGCCAGCCCTGCGGCCGTAACACTCTCGGCAAGGGAGCATCCGGCATTCTCTACAGGGATGAGCACTTTCTTCTCAGGAGAGATAATTGCTGCCGTCTCTGCCATAAAATGGACTCCGCAGAATACAATCATCTTTGCCTCTGTAGTGGCTGCGAGTTGGGATAAAGCCAAGGAGTCGCCTAGTATATCAGCAACAGCCTGCACCTCCGGACGAGCATAATAATGTGCAAGTATAACAGCATTACGCTCCTTCTTTAGTTGTGCAATCTCTTCTGCAAGAGCCTTAACGTCTTCGTTGTTGTTCATTTTCTATCCCTTTTTGTTGAGCTAAAATCCTATTGTATAAAGTTCATGCTAATGTCGAGAGCCTTTACGGAGTGAGTCAGAGCCCCTACACTAATGTAGTCTACCCCCAATGTAGCCACCTCACGGATGCGCTCGAGAGTCATGTTGCCCGAGGCCTCCACTGCGCAGCGATGATTGATCAAACGCACGGCCTCCAGCATGGCTTCGTTGCTCATATTGTCTAGCATAATAATGTCCGCACCGGCAGAGAGAGCCTCTTCTACCTCTTGGAGGCAGGTGGTCTCTACCTCTACCTTAACGGAGAGGGGAAGTTGAGAGTGTACCATCTCTACCGCCTTTGTGATGCCCCCCACAGCCTTGATGTGGTTGTCTTTGAGCATAATCATGTCGTACAAGCCCATACGATGATTGCGCCCACCTCCGTGTCTAACGGCCATTTTATCGAGAAGTCGTAGCCCCGGAGCTGTTTTGCGCGTATCTAGAATATGCGTATTGGTGCCTTCGCAAGCGGCCACATAGCGGTGCGTTTCGGTAGCGATACCAGACATCCGTTGCATAAAGTTTAGGAGGAGCCGCTCGGCTGTAAGGAGGGTAGCATAAGAGGCGGTGATAGCCATAATCTTATCTCCCTTCTGTACGGAGTCTCCGTCGTTTACAAAGAGTTGTACTTTATTGCTCCCACGCTTGTCAAGCACTCGTTGGGCTATCTCAATACCCGAGATAATGCCGGGGGCTTTGGCAGTGAGGAGTGCTGTTGCCTCGGTTACGTCGGGGAAGATAGATTCTGTGGTAAGGTCGCCTTGTGCAATATCTTCGTCAAAGGCAAGATCGATGAGACGATCTATTTTTTCTAATTCGTCGTGAGTTGCTTTCATAGAGAACCTGGGCTGGAGGTAAACGTAAATACTTGTTTTATACTCTCTTGAGTAATGAGGGAATGATATGCTTTGTCGTTGGGGAGTGTCTCGGGGTAGTCACTGCGGAAGTGCCCACCTCGGCTCTCTTTTCGTTCAAGAGCAGCTTTCACCAAACAACGAGCTAGGTGTAGTCTTTGGGAAACAACGAGGGCAGATAAGAGATGTTGCGCAGGAGATGAGATTGCCGAGATAAGCCTATCGAGCTCCTCTAAAGCGGTAGAGAGAGAGGCTTCTGTGCGTACAATCCCCACGTGCTTCATGAGCAACTTCCCTAGTTGTAGCATGTATTTCTTCCCTTCTTGCTCTCTCCACTCTTGCTCTTTGGCGTATGAAGAGAGGGGGAATTCTCGGTAGAGTAATGGAGACTCTAGAGGAAGAGTTTGAGGATGGGGGTGCTGATGGATGTGGTCTGCGATGCGTTTGCCAAAAACAAGACACTCAACAAGGGAATTAGAAGCTAAGCGATTGGCACCCATCACGCCCGTAGAGGCAACTTCTCCCACCGCATAGAGTTGTCGTACAGACGTAGCTCCATTAAGGTCCGTTGCCACTCCTCCCACGGTATAGTGAGCTGCCGGAGCTACGGGTATCTCTTGTGTAAGATCCAACCCTATCTCGGCACAATGTTGGGCGATGGTAGGGAAGCGATGGCGTATGTGCTCGGCATCAAGGTGACGCAAGGAGAGGGTAACACTATCCCCTCCCTCGGCTTCTATTTGATGGAAGATTTCGCGTGCCACTACATCTCGGGGCGCAAGCTCTGCCAGCGGATGCTTTGCCAGCATAAAGCGTTCCCCCGATTGATTGTAGAGGTGCGCTCCTTCCCCTCGCACTGCCTCGCTGATAAGGAAAGAGGCCTGCCCCGGTACATATAGAGCCGTTGGGTGGAATTGTACAAACTCGAGATCTCGCAGCGTGGCTCCTGCCGCTAATGCCATCCCCAATCCGTCGCCTAGAGCCGTTGGAGGATTGGTTGTGGGGTGATAGAGAGCTCCGGCACCACCGGTAGCTAGGATGGTCGCATGTGCGGTTATCGCTTCCGTCTGATGCGACTTTTGATTGTAGGTGTAAAGTCCGAAGCATTGGCCTTGGGTTACAATTAACCCGAGTGCAAAGTAGTGATCTAGGATCTTTATATTGGCCGTTTTGCGCACTTGCTCCGTCATAAAGGAGGTGACCATTCGGCCTGTGGCATCTCCTCCGGCATGTAGGATTCGTCTGTGATGGTGCCCGCCTTCTAACCCTAATGCTAGGTGACCATCTTCGGTATCGAAGTGCATCCCTAAGTCGATCAATTCTTCGATACGTTGCGGAGCCTCTTCTGTAAGGATTCGTACGGCAGCCTCGGAGCATAGTCCGCGCCCTGCTTCAATCGTATCTTCGAAATGATTTTTAGGGGTGTCGCTTGCCTCTGTTACG
Source organism: uncultured Porphyromonas sp. (assembly GCA_963539975.1). Taxonomy (GTDB): domain Bacteria; phylum Bacteroidota; class Bacteroidia; order Bacteroidales; family Porphyromonadaceae; genus Porphyromonas. Next base: position 51,350 of record CAUTMR010000001.1, read on the forward strand.
GCAGCCATTCCCCCTTGCGCAAAATAGGAATTACTCTCCTCTAGGGTAGTGCAGGTAACAAGAGCTACAGAGCCTTTGGAGGACAATAAGTATGCGGTATATAGACCCGCAAGCCCCCCTCCTACTACTACATAGTCGAACTGCATCATATAGCGTCTCTTCTCTCTTCCAATTGAACGTTGGGGCAAAGGTACTCTTTTATTTATGATAAAATCAGGGAAAGAGGGCAGAGTAGGCGAGTATAAATGCTGCGTATCATATTCCCTGAGAAATGGTTACTTTTGTGCTTGTAAGTGGTTACACAGGGGGTGGAAACAACGAATTGCTACCTATAAAGAACCACTACATTAGTTTAGACCAAAGAAAGTAATAGATATACTATGCTTAGAGAAATTCTTTCTGTCTCGGGTCGTCCGGGGCTTTTCAAACTCCTCTCTCAGGGGAAAAACTCCCTCATCGTGGAGTCTCTTACAGACAAGCGTCGCACACCTATCCATGCTACAGATCGAGTTGTGTCACTTGCAGAGATTGCCATATATACGACTGAGGGAGAGAAACCTCTCGGTGAGGTGCTAGATCTTGTGTATACGGCTGCCGAAGGCAAGGAGGTAGACCTCAAAACCATTGGGGCAACCAAAGAGTCTACTTTTGCCTATATGGAGTCCGTTCTCCCCACGTACGACAAAGACCGCGTTTACCCTACCGATGTAAAGAAGATGCTCTCGTGGTATAATATATTGGTACAAGGTGGCTTTACTCGATTCACCGCAGAAGAGACTCCCGCAGAGGGTAAGGAAGAAGAGGTTAAATAACCTTTCTTATTCGATCGCTTACGAATTAAAATCCATTAATAGTACAAACATTGCTATGTTCAAGGGAATGAAAGATTTCTTGGGTGCTGAGCTCAAGAAGATCAAAGAAGATGGGCTCTACAAAGAGGAGCGCATCATTACGACACCCCAACGTGCCGACATCAAGGTTAATGAAGGTCAAGAAGTACTTAACTTTTGCGCCAACAACTATCTAGGCCTTAGTGATCATCCTCGCCTTATCAAGGCTGCTAAGGAAGCTATGGATAGCCATGGTTATGGTATGAGTAGCGTGCGTTTCATTTGTGGTACGCAGGACATGCACAAGCAACTCGAGCGTGCTATTGCCGAGTACTTCCATACCGAAGATGCTATTCTTTACGCTGCTTGCTTCGATGCCAACGGTGGTGTATTCGAGCCTCTCTTTGGTGCAGAAGATGCCATTATTAGCGATGCTCTCAATCACGCTTCTATTATTGATGGGGTACGTCTCTGCAAGGCAAAGCGTTATCGTTATGCCAATGGTAACATGGCAGAGCTCGAAGAGTGTCTCAAAGAAGCACAAGCACAACGTCATCGTATCATTGTAACGGACGGTGTTTTCTCTATGGACGGTAATGTTGCCCCCATGGATCAGATTTGTGCTCTTGCTGAGAAGTACGATGCTCTTGTGATGGTAGACGAATGCCACTCGGCAGGCGTTGTAGGAGCAACCGGTCGTGGTGTTGCCGAAAAGTACAACTGCTGGGATCGTATCGATATCCATACCGGTACTCTCGGTAAGGCTTTTGGTGGAGCTGTTGGTGGCTTTACGGCAGGTCCTCAAGAAGTCATCGATATGCTTCGTCAGCGCTCTCGTCCCTACCTCTTTAGTAACTCAATTCCCCCCGCAGTAGTAGGTGCCGGTCTCGAAGTTTTCAAGATGCTCAAAGAGGACGATTCGCTCCATACCAAACTTATGGAGAATGTAAATTACTTCCGCGACAAGATGATTGCTGCCGGTTTTGATATCAAACCAACCCAAAGCGCCATCTGTGCTGTGATGCTTTATGACGCACCTCTGTCTCAGAAGTATGCTAAGCGCATGCTCGAAGAGGGGATCTATGTAACGGGATTCTACTATCCTGTTGTACCCAAAGGCGAAGCACGTATCCGCGTACAGCTCTCTGCCGGTCATGAGCGTGAGCACCTCGATCGTTGTATCAATGCCTTTATCAAAGTGGGTAAAGAGCTTGGTGTAATTAAGTAATTACCTATACATAGAGAGAGGCTTCCTTCCCTTTCTTCTATTTCTTACAACCTCCGGTTGAGCATCCAAGGGTGCCTGCCGGAGGTTTTTTCATAGGAAGGATACTTCCTATGTAGGGATGTCGGAAGAGAAGAGGGGCTTGGAGGGGAAAGATTCTTAGCTAGAAGGAGAGGGGATATCTGGGCGGTTTTTCGTTGGTTTTCACTCTAAATGGGTGAAGGTTTTAGGCTGATTTCCGGGCAGATTTCACCCTGCAAAAATTCATCAGGAGGCTGAGTTTTTCTTCAGCAACCTATCGGCATTATTTTTCTCTGGTGGAGGGGGCGATTTAGCGCCTTTTGGAGGAATTTGTTTTCGAGGGCTTGTTTTTGGACGAGCGCGCATTAGAGCTGTGCTGCTCCGAGCTTTGACGCGGATTCTTCTTTTTAGAAGAATCGGTTTGTCGAACAGCATGCTGACCAAAGAGTGCCTCTATAAGGTCGGGTCTATGCAGGGATTGCAATGCTTGTATAAGTTCGCGTCGCTCTTCGGGTTTATACCAAAAGAAGTACCGTCTCTGCTTCCTTTTTTCCTCGGGAGAGATGGCGCAGTAGAGTTTCTCTAGTGTATAGGGATGGTACCCCGTGTAATAAATCTCAGTGGCAAGGGTCATGGGAGTGGGCGTGAAGTCCTGCACTTGCTCAAGATGGAAGTTAAGCCGCTTGGTTAGCACGGCTAACTCTGCCATATCAACCTCGTGAGAATTGGGGTGTGAGGATATGAAGTAGGGAATCAGTTGCTGTTTGAGTCCGTACTTTTTGTTCACCTCGTCAAAAATACGAGTAAAGCGCTCAAATAGAGAAAACGGAGGCTTTCGCATGATTTTCAGCACGTTGGGAGAGGTGTGTTCCGGAGCTACTTTTAGTCGTCCTGAGGTGTGATGGGCTATAAGCGACTCGGTATATCGCTTGGCTTCGCGTTGGTATTCGGGATTTTTGTACTCTTCGAGCAATAGGTCGTAACGCACCCCACTACCGATAAAACTCTTCTTGATCCCGCGGATTTTGTCCACCTTGTCCAGTAGATCATTTAAGGGCTTGTGGTTGGCATTGAGATTGGGGCATATGGCAGGGAAGATGCAGGAAGGGCGTACACAACGGGCGCACAACTCCCGATTGACTCCCTCCATCCTATACATATTGGCAGAGGGGCCTCCCACGTCACTTAGGTAGCCTTTGAAGTCGTCCATCTCCGTAATCGCTCCTACTTCTTTGAGTACAGAGGCCTCGCTTCTGGAGGCTACGAATTTGCCTTGATGGGCTGAGATGGTACAGAAGGCACACCCCCCGAAGCAACCCCTATGCAGATTCACCGAGTGCTTGATCATCTCATAGGCTGTGATGGTCTTACCCTTGTAGCGAGGGTGGGGGAGGCGAGTATAGGGTAGATCGAAGGAGGCATCAATTTGTCCGGTAGTCATAGGAGGGAAGGGCGGATTCACAACAATAACCTGATCTCCGCAGGGTTGAACGATGCGACTTGCATGGAATTTATTGCTCTCTTCCTCTATATGCTTGAAGTTCATTGCCTGCTTCTTCTTGTCCTTTTGGCACTCCTCGTAGCTAAAAAGACGGAGGTCGCCCTCTTGGGGCTGGAAGTCTTGAGCGTCTACAGCGTAGGTGGTTTGGAGTATTTTGCGCAGTTCGGCAATATCGGCTCCGGCTTTGAGTCTTTCCACTACCTCTGCCAGTGGTAGTTCTCCCATCCCGTAGATGATCAGGTCTGCGGGGCTTAGGATAGACATCCCAGGTAAGAGTTTATTTTGCCAATAGTCGTAGTGAACCAATCGCCTGAGGGAGGCTTCGATCCCTCCTAGGACAATGGGGACGTCGGGGTATATGCTTTTGAGGATGCGACTATATACGATGGAGGGATACTCCGGACGCATGTCTATACGCTTGTCGGGTGTATAGGCATCTTCGCTCCTGAGCCTTCGGGCAGCTGTGTACTTGTTTACCATGGAGTCCATAGCTCCCGGGGAAACTCCGAAGAAGAGCCGAGGTTTGCCTAGTTTGCGGAAGTCCCTCAGGTCGTCTCGCCAGTTGGGTTGGGGAACAATGGCAACACGTAGCCCATGGCTCTCAAGAAAGCGCCCGACCACGGCCGCCCCAAAGGAGGGATGATCCACATAGGCATCGCCGCTGAATAAGATAACGTCCGCCTCGTCCCAGCCACGAGCGTCCATTTCTTTCTTAGAGGTGGGGAGAAAGTCCGTTAGGCTATATTGCCTTGCCATACGAAGCTATCGGGGTAGATTGATTGCAGATGATCTATGGCAATGTGGGTATGGAAGAAGCCATAAATAGCCGATCCGGAGCCGGTCATAGCCGTGTAGAATGCTCCGGCTTTGTGTAAGGATTCTTTGATTTTTGGGAGAATGGGATAGCGACCGAAGAGTGATGCTTCAAAATCGTTGATGAAGAGATCTTGCCACTGATCAAGGGGCTTTTGAAGTAAGGCAGGGAGAGATCCCTCAGCCTCAGGGTGGCAGGTAATTTGGGCATAGGCTTCTTTGGTCGAGATCGAAAGGCTAGGTTTGATGAGTACCACACTTGCTTGTCGCAGTTCGTGGGGTATCTCAATGGGGGTTAGCACCTCACCTATCCCTGTTCCTAGCATGGGTTTATTATAGATGAAGAAGGGGCAGTCGGCTCCTATTCGCGCCATTTTTTTTGCCATTTCTTCTTCCGATAGATTTAGAGAGAAGCGCTGATTGAGCATTTTCAGAGCAAAAGCAGCATCCGCAGAACCCCCACCAAGCCCTGCCCCAAAAGGGATTTTTTTGAGCAGTTCGACCTCCAGAGGGGGGATAGCTACCTCCTCTCGTGCCATTTGTATTGTACGAATTACCGTATTACTCTCTGCGGTGCCGTCGATGGTGATGCCACTTTGCCTCCAAGTATCCTCTTGCGCTGCCTTTTGAGGTACTATCTCTAGGGCATCGGTGAGGGTGATGGGTAAAAATATCGTCTCTAGTAAATGGTAGCCATCGGTACGTTTTCCTAGAATACGAAGACCTAAATTGAGTTTGGCATTGGGGAAAGTGATCATCTTGGATAGGTACAAAAGGGAGTATCGCGGTGTGTGGATTGACCAACTCCCCTGCGATACTCCTTATAAATGGGTTAATATATTGCTTATAAGCACTCTAGAAGCAGACTTTACCACACTTATTGCAGTGGCGTATCTCTTGGTTGTTAAAGCGAGAGGATATAACGTCTACGATAGAGGCACGAAGGGGCTCAAGCTCAATGAGTCTGACCACATCGTCGGTAAAGGCGATGCTAAGAAGCGTACGAGCTTCGTCTTTGGAGATACCACGTTGCTGCATGTAGAAGAGGGCTTCTTCGTCGAGTTGCCCTGTGGTCATACCATGGCTACACTTTACATCGTCCGCATAAATCTCAAGCTGAGGCTTGGAGTATATGCGAGCATTGGGCGAGAGTAGCAAATTGCGGTTGCTCTGCTGAGCATCGGTCTTTTGAGCTTGTGCTGAAACGAAGACACGCCCGGCGAAAGCACCAACCGCCTCGTCATCCATTATATATTTGAATAACTCGTTGGTTTTGCATTCGGGGAATATGTGGCTTATGTAGGTGAAGTTGTCTACGTGCTGTGCATGAGTACCAATGGCTAACCCTGCGAGAGTAAGCTCGGCATGAGGCCCCATAAAGCGCGTCCAGTATGAGTCCCTTGTAATGCCATTGTTGAGCGTTAGTCCATTGATCAGTACTTTGCTCGATTCATATTGGCGTAAACAAAGAGTGGAGAGGTGTCGCATCCGGCTGCTAGACTCCTCTACGTCGTAGAGTTTGAGCTGAGCATTCTCAGCAACATGCACCTCTATCACTTGATCTACTAGGAAATCATGCTTGTCTAAGGTGTGGTTGCAGACCAGCACTTCAATCGCCGATTCTTCCTCAAGCACAATGAGAACTCTACGGAAGAGGAGCATGGGCACGTCCGCACGCACCAATTGGATAAGTCGTAGAGGCTCGGTTACTTTCACCCCCTTGGGTACAAAGAGCAAAACGGCATCTTGAGCAAATAGGGTATTGAGAGCGACAATGCCGTCAATATCCGTCTCTGCGTATCTGCCATATATCTTAGCAAACTGAGACTCTCGCTCCGGATGCTCCGTGAGGAAGGCTCTAAGGCTCCCGATATATACACCGGTGGGGAGGTGCTCCAGGCCTTGCGAAAGCTCTCTATCAAAGCGTTCGTTGAGGATTATCCCCTGCATATAGGGCATATCCTCTACATCGCAAGAGAATCCTTTGGTATCGTGGAGAGGGAATTGTACTCCATTGATATTTACACCATAGTCGAGACTGAATAGGTCGTGAATGTCCGTACGATTGTAGTTTTCGCTGCGCAGAGAGGGAAGTCCGTGTGCGCTGTAATCCTCTCTAGCTCCCTCTCGGGCATTGTTCATCAGAGGAAAGGATCCCTTTTCTATGGCTTGCCTATTCTCATCGAAGAGGTCGAGATAGGTTTTTGCAATACTTTCCATATTGAGGGTAATCAGAGAGTATGTTGTTCCTTAATCCAGTCGTAGCCACGTTTTTCTAGCTCTAGAGCAAGTTCAGAACCTCCGTCTTTTACGATGCGCCCGTTGTAGAGTACGTGTACAAATTGAGGCTTAATATAGTCGAGCAAACGTTGATAGTGGGTGATCACAATAGAGCTTGTTTCCGGAGTATGCAGCTTGTTTACCCCCTCTGCGACAATGCGTAGAGCGTCAATATCGAGACCACTATCCGTCTCGTCTAGGATGGAGAGGCGAGGCTCTAGCATGGCCATCTGGAATATTTCGTTCCGCTTTTTCTCCCCTCCCGAGAACCCTTCGTTTACCGAACGATTAGAGAGTTTGCTCTCCAATTGTACGAATTCTCGTTTCTCTTTCATCAGTTTGAGGAATTCTGCAGCAGGCATAGGAGGAAGCCCTTGCGACTTTCGCTTCTCGTTGATAGCCGCTTTCATGAAGTTGGCCATACTTACGCCCGGTATCTCCACAGGGTATTGGAAACTTAGGAATAGCCCACGGTGAGAACGCTCTTCCGGGCTCAAAGGCAGAATATTTTCACCTCGGAATGTAACCTCCCCTTCGGTGACCTCAAAAGCGGGATTCCCTACAAGTACGGAAGAGAGTGTACTCTTTCCGCTCCCGTTGGGGCCCATGATAGCATGTATTTCGCCCTCGTTAATCGAGAGGTTAATACCCTTTAGTATCTCCCTGCCGTTGATAGATGCGTGGAGGTTTTTTATCTCTAATAGCTTCTTGCTCATCTTCTAAAAGTCTTAGTTGTTGCTAGATCTTACTCCTTTTGTACTTAACCTACCGATCCCTCTAGGGTTACACTCAGTAGCTTTTGTGCCTCTACGGCAAACTCCATGGGGAGCTTATTCATTACCTCCCGGGCATAGCCGTTTACAATTAAGCCTACTGCCTCTTCGGTGGTAATACCTCGCTGTTGGCAGTAGAAAAGCTGATCTTCGTTTATTTTGGAGGTTGTAGCCTCGTGTTCTATTATTGCGGTATCGTTGAGTACCTCGGCATAGGGGAATGTGTGTGCGCCACAATGGTCGCTCAATAAAAGGCTATCGCATTGCGAGTGGTTACGACTTCCCTCCGCGCTTGCAGATATCTTTACCAGCCCTCTGTAGCTATTGTGGCTGGAGCCTGCTGAGATACCTTTAGAAACAATGGTGCTACGCGTATTTTTCCCTATGTGGATCATCTTTGTTCCCGTATCGGCTTGCTGGTAGTTGTTGGTTACTGCTACCGAATAAAACTCGCCTACAGAGTTATCCCCTACAAGGAGACAACTTGGATATTTCCAGGTAATAGCCGATCCTGTCTCTACTTGGGTCCAAGAGATTTTTGAGTTATTACCACGGCAAAGCCCTCGCTTGGTTACGAAGTTGTATATACCGCCTTTGCCGTTCTTATCCCCTGGATACCAATTTTGTACGGTGGAGTATTTGACCTCCGCATTCTCCTCTGCAATGATCTCTACGATGGCAGCATGGAGCTGATTTTCGTCACGCATGGGAGCTGTACAGCCCTCCAGGTAACTCACGTAGGCATCATCGTCTGCCACAATGAGGGTTCTCTCGAATTGCCCCGTGTTGCGAGCGTTGATACGGAAGTAGGTAGATAGCTCCATAGGGCATCGCACACCCTTGGGGATATAAGCAAACGAACCGTCACTGAAGACAGCCGAGTTGAGTGCTGCAAAGTAGTTGTCTCTATAGCTTACCACTTTTCCAAGATATTTCTTTACTAGCTCGGGATGCTCTTTTACTGCTTCGCTGAAGGAGCAAAATACGATCCCTAGGGCAGAGAGTTTTTCCCTAAATGTGGTTTTTACCGAGACGCTATCCATTACAGCATCTACGGCAGTATTCCCTGCTAATATCTGTCGCTCGTGCAGGGGAATCCCCAGCTTATCAAAGGTCTCCATCAGCTCCGGATCAATCTCTCCGGGCGTACCATTAGAGACTTTTTGCTTGGGAGCTGCGTAGTAGATTATGTCTTGGTAGTCAATGGGTGGGATGTAGAGATGTGCCCACTTGGGCTGCTTTAGCGTGAGCCAATGCTGGTAAGCCTTGAGACGGAAGTCGAGAAGCCACTCAGGCTCTTCTTTTTTCTTCGAAATCAAACGCACCACCTCTTCGCTGAGTCCACGTTCTATGGTCTCAGTGGAGATCTTCGTTTCGAATCCATATTTATAGTCTCCCTGCGTTACCTCTTGTAGTATATCTTCTTTAGGCTCTCCTTGAGAAGAGGGTTGAGGGTGAGTGCTATCTTTCATTTATTTTCTTCTTTCTCTTTAGAAGTCTGTTCTATCAATTCATTCTCTTTATCCAACAGCCGAGGAGCCAAAATAGTTGGGACAAAGTTCTTTACGGGGTAGTATAGTGCAGACTCTTTGCGAATATCTTTTTCTTCCTTGGGGGCTTCTCTTTCTCCTTTGGGTCGAGTGGTAGACTCAAGGGTACTGCTCAACTTTTTGGTAATGGTGGCAGCCGGAATAAATACAGAGTCTACAAAAACAAATATATAGCCAAGGATGGCAAGAGACATAAGCCCTCCCACCAAGGCTCCCAGCAGCTTGTTGAATATCCCTAGGGGAGTAGCATTGAGGATTTTTGTTATAATCTTACTCGCTAGATATACAGCTCCCAAGATAAGCAGGAAGGATAGGGCAATAGCTACTGAGTTCGCTATCTTATCACTTAGCTTGAGCAAAAAAGAGAGTGCGCCACCTAGCCAATCCGCTACCACTCCAGAAACTGCAATCCCTAGCAGAATAGCTACAAAGAAAGCAGCCTGATGTATGAGCCCTTTAGAGAATCCCTTGAAGAGAGATAGCCCAACGATAATGATAATAGCAATATCTAACCAGTTCATTTCTTTTCTATCTATCGGCTAATTCTCAAGCTCCGACAAACGATAAAAGAGTTGCCAAGGATACCTATTTTCGTGTGTACGCAAATAAGTACCTCGGTAACTCTTTTTATTATTCATCTGTATGGAGAATACTTTGTCAATTCCCCTCCTGATTGACAAGAGGGGAATTTTACTATGCATTTTAGAGTGTTTTCTTTACTTCTATCTCTTCATACGATTCGATAACATCACCCTCATGCAGGTCGTTGAAGCCCTTGATATTGAGCCCGCAATCGAGCCCAAGAGCGACTTCCTTTACATCGTCTTTGAAGCGTTTGAGAGACTCAAGTTCTCCCGAGTGTATCACAATACCATCGCGGATTACACGAACCTTGTCAGTGCGTTTGATCTTTCCTTCTTTTACAAGACACCCTGCAATCGTACCCACTTTGCCTATCGTAAAGGTTTGCTGTACGTCAAGTGATGCGGTAATTACCTCCTTGATTTCGGGAGATAGCATCCCCTCCATAGCGCTCTTTACGTCTGCAATTGCATCGTAAATAATGGAGTAGGTACGTATTTCTACCCCCTGTTGCTCTGCATTTTTACGAGCTATGGCACTGGGGCGTACTTGGAATCCAATGATAACGGCCTGTGATGCCTCTGCGAGCACAACGTCCGACTCTGAGATTTGGCCTACACCTCTGTGGATTACATTAACCCCAATCTCTTCTGTTGATAGCTTTTCGATCTCTGCCGATAGAGCTTCCACAGATCCGTCCATATCCCCCTTAATAATAAGGTTGAGCTCTTGGAAGTTGCCGATGGCAATGCGTCGCCCAATTTCGTCCAGGGAGAGCATCTTCTGAGTTCGGAAGCCTTGCTCCCTTTGTAGCTGTGTACGGCGTGTTGCAATGTCGCGAGCCTCTTGCTCGCTCTCTAGTACATTGAAGGTGTCTCCAGCAGAAGGAGCGCCATTGAACCCTAGGATGGTGGCGGGGACTGATGGCCCGGCTCCGGTTGCTTTGAGGGATTGATTGCGTTCGTTGAACATGGCTTTTACACGACCATAATACTTACCCGCGAGGATAATATCCCCCACATGCAGGGTACCATTGTGTACCAAGATGTTGGAGACATAACCACGTCCCTTGTCTAGAGAAGACTCAATGATAAGCCCCTGAGCACGGCGGTTTGGATTGGCCTTCAGGTCGAGCATGTCGGCTTCGAGCAGTACTTTTTCTAGCAACTCATTGACGCCAATACCCTTTTTTGCAGAGATCTCTTGACATTGATACTTACCGCCCCAATCCTCTACGAGGTAGTTCATGGCAGCAAGTTGCTCACGAATCTTATTAGGATCTGCCCCCTGTACATCAATCTTGTTGAAGGCAAATACGATGGGGACTCCTGCCGCTGCTGCATGGTTGATAGCCTCTTTGGTTTGAGGCATCACCTTGTCGTCTGAGGCAATGATGATGATAGCAATGTCAGTTGCTTGGGCACCACGAGCACGCATGGCCGTAAAGGCTTCGTGACCCGGTGTATCCAGGAATGTGATACGACGCCCCGAGGGGAGTTGTACATTGTAGGAGCCAATGTGCTGAGTAATACCCCCGGCTTCTCCGGCAATTACGTTTGTCTTGCGGATATTATCGAGGAGAGAGGTTTTACCATGGTCTACGTGTCCCATTACGGTTACGATAGGAGCACGAGGAACGAGGTCTTCTTCCTTATCTTCTTCTTCGTCTGCTTGGATGGCTTCTACCACTTCGGCACTTACAAACTCGGTCTCAAACCCAAATTCTTCTGCCACGAGTTTGATCGTTTCGGCATCAAGACGCATATTGATAGATACCATCATATCAATACTCATACAAGTGGCGATTACCTCATTTACGGGTACATCCATCATGTTTGCCAAGTCGCTTACCGTTACAAACTCTGTAAGTTTGAGGATGCGGCTTTCTCTTTCTCCGGCTTCGATAGCCTCTTCGGCGGCTTGGCGAGCTGCGTCTCGACGATCTTTGCGGATACGCGCTTTCTTTTCAAAAGATGTCTTTTTGCCTTGTAGACGAGCAAGTGTTTCTTTTACCTGCTTCTGTACATCTTCTTCTGTGATTTCTTGCTTGGGAGCTACCGATTTGTTGTTTTCCTTCTTGTTGCGTCTCCGTTGATTATTTGGGGTAGCTCCTTGGGGAGCAGCTCCATTTTTATTGCCACCGGAGTTGCGACGGATATTGGGATTTACCGGATCAATGCCCTTGGCTGCTTCACTTTTTACGTCAACAGCTTGTGAGCCGATACGTTTTCTCCGTCCTCTATTGCGTTCTCCCTTTTCGCTTTTCTTGGGAGGATTGATGGTGTTTAGGTCGATTTTTCCGACAACAGTTACACCCAATTCTTTGCGTTCCGAAGGACGATAGATCTCAGAATTGGTGTGGGTTTCTTCTCCTTTAGGAGCCGCGGGTGCTACCTCTTGGACCGGAGTCTCTACCTTGGCTGTGACAGGTTCCTCACTTTTTGGGGCTACCGGAGCCGTTGTTCCTTTCTTTACTTCTTTCTCCTCTTTGTGTTGTTTAGAAGAAGTTTTTTCTTCTTTTGAGGAGGAATCGGGAGTGGAGACTTTCTTTGTTTCTTCTTTGGGAGCAGCCTTAGGAGCAGCATTTTTGGGAGATGCTTTCTCCTTGACTTCTACCTCTTTTTCCTTGCTCGTTTTTGTAGGAGAAGCGGTCGTCTTAGTCTCTTTAGCCTTGACAGGTGCTGTGGGGATATCTGAAGTCTCGGAAGTAGATGGGGTAGAGGAGTCCACAACAAGCTCTATAGGCTTATCATTCATAATGGCCTTGCCACTTTTGTCGAGGTGACCCAATATTTTGAGTGTGGGTGTTTGCTCCGTCACATTGGTGGGAGAGTAGGGTTCGGAGATTTCTTCTTTTGGAGTCTTTTCTGACTCTTGAGATGGTGCGGCCTTGCTCGGTTTACTCTCCTTCTTTTTCTCCGCAGCGAATAGGGCGAGTAGCTTCTCGCCTTCTTCTTTCCCTATCTTGGGACGAAACTCATCAATAATGAGTTGCGCCGTTTTCTTATCAATACGTGTGTTGGGGGTTGCACCCTGTGCAATACCATGCTCCTCAAGAAAAGGTCTGAGAGACCCTAACCCGATATTGAGTTCTTTTTGTACTTCCGAAAGTTTTATCTCCATTCTTATTTCTCCTCTATCCTCTATATATAACCTACTAGTTGATCTCGCTTATTGGTGTTTCCTACCTTTTGTCTCTTATGCCTCAGGGCTTTCTGAGGGGAGGGGATCGCTGTCTTCTGAATCTGTTCCCTCTTCGATTTCTACTTCTTCAGGAGCTTCGGGGGCTGTAAAGCCGATGCGCTCAAGTTCCTCGGGGTCAAACTCAGAGGATAGAACTTCTAATACATGATCTACGGTGCTCTCTTCAAGGTCTGCCTTTGAGATTAGCTCTGCACGAGGGATGCGTAGCACGCTCAAGGCCGTATTGCACCCGATGTTTTTGAGAACTTCGAGTACCCAATCTTCGATTTCGTCGTTGAACTCGTTGAGGAAAATATCCTCTTCGTCGTTCTCTTCGATGTCTCGGAATACCTCAATTTTGTACCCTGTTAGGGCCGATGCCAACTTAATATTAGAGGCATTCTTACCGATAGCCATGGGGACTTCTTCGGGGCTGAGGTAGACTTCTGCCTTTAGCTCCTCGGGTAAGATCTCAATAGATGACACTTTTGCAGGGCTTAAAGCTCGTTGCACAAAGAGACTTGAGTTGGTGGTATAAGACATTACGTCAATGTTTTCTCCCTTTAGCTCACGCACGATACCACGGATACGGCTCCCGTTCATACCCACACAAGCACCTACGGGGTCAATACGATCGTCGTAAGACTCTACCGCCATCTTGGCACGCTCTCCCGGGATACGAGCTACTCGCTTAATCGTGATAAGCCCATCGCCAATCTCCGGTACATTGAGTTCGAAGAGACGCTTTAGAAACTCTTGGCTGGTGCGCGATACATAGATTTTGATGTTGTTGTTTTCATAATCTACATGGTCGATTACAGCATGTACGCTCTCCCCCTTTCGGAAGTAGTCCCCGGGGATTTGCTCCGATTTGGGGAGGAGTAATTCATTGCCCTCGTCATCTACAAGTAGAGCCTCGCGCTTCCACACTTGATAGACCTCGGCAGAGACCATCTGGCCAACTCGCTCTTGGAACTTTTTGTATAGGTTCTCTTTTTGTAGCTCTAGCACCTTACCTTGTAGGGCTTGGCGGAGGTTGAGGATGGCACGACGACCAAAGGAAGCAAAATTGATGGAGTCTGTAACCTCGCTGCCGATCTCGGCATCTGGGTCCAAGGGTAAAGCATCGCTCAGACTAATCTCCAAATTGGGATTTTGCACGCTCCCATCGGCAACGACCATGCGATTACGCCAGATTTCCAAATCCCCCATCTCAGGACTTACGATGATTGTAAAGTTCTCGTCTGTCCCAAACATCTTAGACAAAACGCTCATAAACGCGCTTTTCAGCACGTTGATAAGGGTCTCTTTGTCGATGTTTTTTAGTTCCTTAAACTCTGCCAGAGTCTCGGTCATGCTCGCATGTGCTTGTTTCTGAGCCATAGGTCTATATCTGTGATAGTTTAGTATCCGTTGTATTATTTCGTTTCTCTTCCGTGGAAGCCGTTTCTTAGTCGAAGTTGTATTTTACGCTCTTGGTCTCGGAGTAGAGGATGCGGCACTCCCGTTGTTCATAACGTCTTTTGCTGTGCCTGCCATCAGGAGAAGGTATCATCTCCTCATATTGTAGTACAAAGCCTTCTTGATCAGAGCTTAAGAGAATGCCATTTCGCTTCGTTCCGTCCGAGAATAGTACTACGATAGGATCCCCTTGATGTTTGGCAAACTGACGCTCATTGCGGAATGGATCCGAAAGGCTTGCGGAGCCTACTTCTATGGAAAAGTCCTCCTTGTCGCGGTCAAGAGCTGCCTCTATTCCTTTGCTAATAGCACTACAGCGTTCTATAGTTATGCCTGACAAGCTATCAAGCACAACCACGATGTCATTAGCCGAGCTTATGCTGAGAGAGACTACAAACTCTTCAGCAGGGTCCAGCATCTCGTTGAGCTTTTTCTGTACTATTTCTTCTGTTATACTCTTCATCTTTTGAGTCTATTCTTCGCTTGCGTCCTATCTTGACACCGCATAAACCCACTCGTCCTTAGTCCATTCTTCTAGCGAAGGGTCTAAAGACAAAAAGGAGGGAACCGCTGTTACGCATGGTTTCCTCCACCTACGTACCGGATGTAAAACGGAGCATTACCTCATTCTACCGGTTCCTAGTGCAAAGATACAATGAAAAATTGGATTGCCCAACTTTCCATGCTATTATTCCTGATTTGTATTTTCCAATTGTAAGAGCAACGCTAATGAAATCCGATCGGGTAGGTCAAGGGCATTACTGCCCTCTTCCCCCCTAAGAACCGTACTTGAGAGTTTCCCCTCATACGGCTCAAGCTTTTCTAAATCCCTATTCTTATATAGAGACCGGCTCATATTACTTCTTGTTGTTGTCATTGGATTTGCGGGATAATTTGAAACATTCGTCATGAACCAATAGGTTGCATTTTCGTCCGTTTTGGACGGTAGGCATCACATTCCATGCCTTGTGCGTGTTTATCGGCTCACCACATATTGGACATTTTCTACCCTGCTTTTCCCATAGGTGAAGCAAAGACTTACGCCCTTTCAGTGAAACAAGCATTTTCGACTTCATTCTTTGGTTGAAGTATAAACGACAGTCCACGTCAAACGGATTCATATCTCCTTTTATCTGCGTATATTGCAGAAAGGGGAACGAGGAAGTCAAAGTCAACAGTGCTAGTTGGTCTTCCTTTCCATTTGATTTCTTGAACTTGGCTGCAAAAGTCCAACTGTTACCTCGGATATTATGCCAATAGCGGTCTTTAATCCATCGCTTTCCTTTCTTGGAGTGGCGACGTTTAGCCCATTGCCATAGGGAGAGGAATATCTGATGGTCAATTCTGTGAAAGGAATCACGCGTTGCGCCATGCTGATAGTATGCTCCCCATCCTCGGATTTTAGCATTCAACATTCTGATTAAGGACTCCTGCCTGCAACCCTTGTTGCCTTTTATCACCTTACGAATATTCTCCATAAAGCGTTTTTCGGCTTTCTTGGTCGGCTTGGTCAATATTTCATTACCGTATTTGCGGATGTTGAAACCGAGAAAATCGAACCCGTCACGGACATTGGTTATCACAGTCTTTTCTTCTGATAAGGTTAAACCTCTTTCAGCCATGAATTCGGCAACCAATGGTTTGATTTCGTTCTCAAGCGTTTCCCTGTTCTCGCAGGTGATGATAAAATCATCGGCATAGCGTACCAAATTCACCATGGGGGAATAATGTTTCCCTTTTATGGTTCTTCTTTTATACCTCTCTGCGAGAACTTTCTGCAATCCATCCAATGCCATATTGGCAAGCGTCGGGGAGATTATACCTCCTTGTGGTGTACCCTCCTCCGTCGGGAACATCTGTTTGTTGAAGATATAGCCGCATTTCAACCATTTGCGGAGCATCGCCTTGTCCATAGGGATGTTGGCGAGTAGCCATTCGTGGCTGATATGGTCGAAGCATCCTTTGATGTCACCCTCCAAAATCCATTCGGGAGAATAGCCTTTTCGGAGAATATTATGACATTGCATTACAGCGTCCATACAGCGGCGTTCCTTGCGGAACCCGTATGAACGAGTATCGGCTGTAGTTTCGGACACTGGTTCCAATGCCATGAGGTAGAGTGCTTGCATGGCTCTGTCTTTCATTGTCGGTATTCCCAATGGGCGCAGTTTGCCATTGCTCTTTTTGATGTGAACTCTTCTCAGGGGCTTCGGCTGATAGCCTCTGCGTCTGAGGTCGTTTATTGCTTGCATTTTTGTTTCGGGTTTATCCCATGTCTCCATGTCAACCCCAGGGGTGTTGCCACCTCCGTTAGAAGTTACTCTCTTTACGGCTAAGGCTTTTGCGTAAAAAGAGTGGGTCAGCGTCCACTGTAAGGCTTTCACCTTATTGTGTCTGCCGTCCTTTTGAGCCTTTACAATACGTGCTTGTAGCTTTCTGACAGCCAACTCTGCCTTGGTCCAGTCCATGCTGTCCCAAAGTGTCAGCTGATTGTCAGCAGGTGCACACGATGTTTTGTTTTCGTTCATTTGCATTCCTTCTTTTGAAAGTTCTAAAAGTTAATTGTAAAGAATTACCATTAGACAACAGTCGGGTATCTTGCCTCCCGAATATTGTCACAGAAGTCTGCCCACTTTCGTGTCGGGTGATGTCGCCCAAATCAACTCGTGATGTCGGCTCAATCCGTATCCGTTCCATTACAGAACGGCATTCGCTTTTTCTGTTATCTTATACCTGCACACCATTCGGCTTCCATTGCTGTCAGCTTACCTGCCACTTTGACATGACAGGAGATATACAGGCTTACCATGTTCCACATAGATAACTAACGGATAGGTTAGGTTCTGTCTCATCCTCCGGCGGTGCTTATATCCGTGTAATCCTACCATGGAGAGGATTAACTGACCGCTTCCCTTTTGGGAAGAGTGTACCAGTATCTTACACTCATTTACGACATTACGAAGTTTACTAACAGTTCGCTTACGCTAACCATACTATCCAGCCTCGCCACTCTGCGGTATGATACTAACTGCACTTGACTTTCCCTCACGGTTCTGTCTTGTCCTTTCGGAAAGTGTACTTTGTCCCAACCGCTTAATACAACATTAAGGTGCATTGGTCGGTAGGTTACCGCTGACGGAACAGCGGGTTAAAGCTGATACTCGTAAGTATCATTCTAACAATTATCTATGCGACTTCATGTCGCACCCATGGGGAATCTGTATGGAGGCTGAACTCAAGAAGTTTATGTTTACGTTGAATATGAAAACCTATAACCATTTGAGCCGAGAGCAAGGATACACAATTGCTCAGCAACCTTGTTCTACAATATTCATAGGGCAATATAGTACTCACGCTACGAGACTTTGGAGAAAAATCATGCTCGTGTTGAGATGCGAACCTAGTACTACATTGCTCGTTTAGGAGGCTTTCGACGAAGTGTATATAGTCAATGCAAGAATTATTCAGCCAATACGCTAGGAAATCGCTCTAGCCATTATCTCTCAATACAAAGACAAACTATCCTTACGGAAGAGATTATTCAAAGCTGCTCTGAATATAGACTATCTCAAAAGCTTCTAAAGATTTGATGCGGGAGTCCCTGGTGTCGCGCTCCCCCGTCAGCACACCGAGCCCTCTCCTTCCACGGCTGTGCTTCCAATCCTATTCATTAAGAAAGACAATAAGTAGAATTCTTGTATTCATTTACTGAAGAATGGTGAGATGATAATGGAGGATGTAAGATATTGTGTTGCTTATTTTGGTTAAATCATTGCAAATTGATGCTTTAATCAAAATATATATCTATCTTAGCCGATGAATGATAAGAAGAGGGGAGAGATAAACATCCTTACCCTGTCTTTTCAGTTCTGTTGTTACTGGGATAGCTTCCCGCAAGATATAAGACTCCATAATAACACCAAAGAATTATTGATCAGATGAAAGCAAGAACGCTGTTGAAACTTCTCGCACACTCTCTCCTCCTTTCACTATCCGTCTGTGGAGTAGCTTTGGCTCAAGATCCAGACTCAGAGTGGAAGCCTCTCAAGGGCTTTGACTACACTGCTCAGACTATTGACGGGCAACGTATTAACATTGATTCACTTGTGAGGGCTGGTAAGAAAGTCGTCTTAGACTTTTCTGGTACATTTTGTAGGCCTTGCTGGGCCATACATAAACGAGGTACTGCAGAACGCCTTTGGAAAAAGTATGGTCCTCCAGGGAGTGACGAGATGTTCTTTATTTGGATTGAGGCTACTGGTGCAAGTAAAGCTACCATTGAAGGAAAAGAAGGGGATACTCTTGGCGACTGGACAAATGGCGGCACCGTTCCCTATCCGATTGTTTCGGATGCCCATATGGCAGATGCCTTAGGAATACCCCTCTCATACGTTCCCTGCATCGTGCTGCTCTCTGCTCATGGCACCTATACTGAGGTACAAGAGATATTACAAATTAGCGAAGAGGGCGTTTACAACAAGAGTAAAGAGTGTCTTTCTGCACAAGATGCTCCCGTTGTTCGGGATCTCTATGCTCCCACCTGGGGCATGACAAATAAAACGCCTTGTGAGATACAAGCTTATGTAGGCTCTGTCTCTCCAATTACGAAGTATATTTGGCAAGTCAATGGTCAGGACTATGAAACTACCTCAGAGCCTCGCTTAATCTTAAATTGGCCAACAGAAGGGGAGATAGAACTTGCACTCACTGCTGTCAATCAGCATGGAGCGAGCACGCCTCTATCCAAGCGAATTAAGGTGCGATTGGGCGAAGAGAAGACTCCCTTGCCCATCAGCGAATCCTTTGAAAAAGAGGGCTTGATAGACTGGAGCCGTGCAGATGTAGATGGAGACCTTATCGGATGGACCTCCCTCTCTCAGGAGCTCTCGCGTCTCCAGGTACCTGAGGATCAACTCTCTGCAAAGACCATGGCACACTCTGGCGAAGATTGTATGGTTTCTTGGTCTTTCTATCCGACAGAGTTTAAGAGCTATACAAACCTAGTCGGCTATAGAGTCTCAAGCAAGAACTGGCTCCTCCCTCCTCCTATAAGCGTACCAGAGGGCGAGGAGATGGAGACGCTTCTTACCCTGTATGCTCGCTCCTTTAGTAAACAATTCCATCGACAGGACACACTCTCTATATACTACGTGCCGGCTCCGGTTAATCCGCTCTCTTGGACAGAAGGGTTGGTTAAACTACAAACAACTCCTGTATCTTACAATTGGAAAAAGGTTGAGTGCGACTTATCTCCTTTCCGAGGACAAAACATCCAGCTCATACTAGCGCACGAGACCTATGGAGCCACAGGACTACTGATTGACGATTTCTCTATTGAGATAACGAACCATCAAAGCACCTCCTCCCTATCTTCCAACCAAGGAGAACTCACGATCATCAATGGCATACTTTATCTAGACCTAGACACCTCCTCTGATATTGAGTGGTATCTATACCACATCACAGGAGAGCTACAAGGCCGAGGTGTGCTGAGTAACGGATCGCGCCAACTAACTTCAGCCCCTCTCCCTAAAGGTCTATATATCCTCTCAACCAAAGGACCTAAAGGTTGCTACTCCTATAAGATCCAAATATCCTAAGACTACTTTACTAACAAACTCAATAGACTAAGAATTATGATGCGAAGAACTACTTCTTTACTTCTGACCTTTATCCTCCTCTGCTTTGGGGGAGGATGTACTTTGTATGGTCAGAACAAGATTACTTTGACTACCAAGAAAACCGTTGGAGAGCAGATCAAACTGCAGATCAAGTCTGTACCGGGTGCCTCTCTATCCTATGAGGGGCTGGAGGAAGATGCCAGTGGCAACTACACTGTGGGTTCCAGTACCTTCTCTATCGTGGGTGATGTAGAGGAGCTACGCTTTACCAATTGTGGCATCACGGCTGCTAGCTTTTCCCCTCAGCACAGTACCCTGAAAGCGGTATGGGGCAACTTCAACCAAATGGTGGGTACTATTGATCTCTCTGGGGCTCCCAAGCTAGAGACCTTTGTCGTCACGAAGAATCTTCTTTCGCACGTCAATCTAGCCAACTGTCCCAAGCTTTCGCTTATCTACGCTGATAGGAACTCTCTTGAGACAATAAATATTGAGGGGTGTGATGCTCTCACTTTCCTCTCTGTCTCAACTAATTGTCTAGGTTCGCTACTCTTTCCCTCGGGAGCAAGCGGTCTAAAGGAGATAAGGTGCGAAAACAACCAAATCTATGGAGAGGCGATGAGAGCGGCTCTTCGCTCACTACCCGACCTCAGTGCATCCTCGGAGTGGGCGAGCATATTATTGGTCAATCAGAGGAACAAGGACGAGAAGAATTGGGCATGGCATTCCGACATAGTCCTAGCCAAGGAGCAACGAGGCTACCTTTGCAATGGCATTAGTGAGGAAGGCGAAATTGGGGATTATGAGGGCATAGAAGACCCACAGGTAATCACCCAGCAGGTCTCTATGACTATCGGAAGCGACATCGTAGGACAATCTAAATTTATAACCATCAAGGGGGTTGGTGAAATAACTATTGATGGTGTAGAGGAGGCTTATGACCCCAATCGAAATAGCTACACCTTTAAACAACAAGAGATAACCATACGTGGCGAGGTCACTGACCTTACCTGCTCCATACTTGGGCTTACAAAACTCGACGTCTCTCAAGCTACCTCTCTTGCCAAGCTAGACTGTAGCTCTAATGCACTCACGGAGCTTGATCTCTCCAATAATACCAAACTCGAGAAGCTCATCTGTCTCAACAACAAGATCGCTCAACTAAGCCTAGACAACCATGCCGAGTTGACAGAATTCAATAGCTCTAACAACGAACTCACTCAACTCAGCATCAAAAATAGTCCCAAGCTCAGCAGATGTGATATATACCTCAACAACCTATCCACGGAGGCATTAAATACTTTCGTTGATGGGCTGAGAAGTTGTGAAGAAGATAGCCACGGTATATTGGTTGTCATTGATACAAAGAATAATAAGATTCGCGAGCGCAATAAGCTCACCAATGAGATCATTACCTCTGCTCGAGGCAAAAACTGGGATGTGTATGACTGGGCAGCCGGCAATGCCGTTCAGATAACTGATGTCGCTATCTCCGATGCTCTCATTACTCTAGAGACCGGACTAGCCATAGGAAACAAGATTGCTTTAGAGATCAGCGGATCAGATAATGTAGCTATAACAGGTGTTGCCGAACCTTTTGAAGCTTACTACAAGGAGTATACGCTGACCGATACCAAGCTCACGATACAAGGTGACGTCAAAGTCCTAGTATGCAGTGGGCAGAAGATCCAAAAAATTGACGTTTCTCAATGCCCAGTTCTAGAGGATCTGCACGCTTACAAGAATGAACTCTCCAGTTTTACCATCTCTAATCACAGCAATATCAAGCGACTCCTATTGAGTGAAAACGCTCTTACCGAGGTGAACGTCTCAAACTGTGAAAACCTAGAGACTATGTCCCTCTGGGGTAACAAGCTACAAGGTATAGGGCTCAGCAATTGTCCTAAGATTACCTATGTAGACTGTATGCGCAACAATATCGGAGACGAAGCCTTCCAGAAATTTGTTGAGGCACTCCCCACCATTCCTGGTGCTGCTGAGGCAGGAGTCTTTATGGCCGTAGATACTCAGTGCAACCCAAGTGACAAGAATGTCCTAAATAAGAGTACTGTAGATAAGGCAATAGCCAAGCATTGGCTTGTCAAGGACTTTTGTGGTGGGAAGTTCGGAGAAGAAGGAGCTCCCTTCGAGGGAAGTGACGTCGCTGTAGACAAGGTTGCAGAGTCTAACCTGGCTATTTACCCGAATCCAGCTACAGATTGGCTCTACATAACGGAAGCTACTCCAGCTGCCTCCGTATCTCTATATGCACCCGATGGTCAACTCTTATACCAAGGCACTACCTCCGCTATGGGTACTGCTTCTATAGAGTTGCTTACACTTACCCCAGGATGCTATATCGTTCAGGTAGGCACTGAAACAAAGCAGATTATCAAGCAATAGCTTGTAGGGAAGAGGATCTACCCTCTTCTCATATTCTTTGTTTGATAATTGAATAAAAAAGGGACTTGGTCAAAGGCCAAGTCCCTTTTTTTCTGTTTTACATGGTGGCTCCTCGTGGGTGAGAAAACGAAAACTACAATTAGATTGACTAAACGGAGTAGGATCTTCTCCCTTCTTGAGGATTACCGATATCTAGTGTCATAAGATACCTACAAGTGTCTAGTTGTTAGTTGCTACCTAGGAGAGGGGAGGGGGGTGTACTCTGTTTGGCGGACGATCTTATAGAGAGTCTATTGCTTTCTTTTCTTTCTCATCTAGAGAATTCTGCTGCCTATCCTATTGTATATCAGTGTTATTTATAACAGCCTTTCTCCCTTTCTTTTTGTCTTGTTTTCTCTTCTTGTGTATTATTTTACTCTCTCCCTTTCTATGCTTTTTCTACACTTTGTAATGCATGTTTGCCAAGTGTGTATTCCAAACTTATCAATTCCTCTTACCCAAAATGTGGTGAAAGTAGATTTTTATACCTACTTTTGTGGAGCAAAAGACAAGTGTAGATCTGCGATAAACATTTAGTATGGAGAGTAGTGTACTGGAGCATAGAGCTGTAGTTAGTGCCGTATATGCTGATAGAGTGGTAGTTACTATCACGCAATCGAGTGCGTGTAGTGGGTGCCATGCCGCCAAAGCTTGCACTGCTGCAGACCATAAGGAGCGCCCTATTACCATATATCGCCCGATGGGAGAGTATAAAATAGGGGAGCCGGTGTTACTCAAAGGTCGTTATGCTATGGGTAATACGGCTGTGGTGATCAGCTTCGTAGTGCCTCTAGTGTTGTTGCTCGTTGTTGCATTGCTTGCTGTGCATGTTTTGCACCTCAGCGATCTTTATGCAGCTCTTTGCACCTTGGGGGGAGTGGGAGTGTACTATCTTATCCTTTCATTCTTCCGCAAGTCGCTGAGCAAAAAGTTTGTCTTCTATATAGAGAAAATCCAATCTAACTAAACGATATGATACTAACTCTTACAGTTATTGTACTGGGAGCAATTGCGATTATCAGTGCATTGCTACTCTATGTTGTGTCGAAGAAGTTCGAAGTACAAGAGGATCCTCGTATTGGTGCAGTGGCAGAGGTGTTACCTCAGGCCAATTGTGGCGGTTGCGGGTATCCCGGATGTGGCGGCTTCGCATCGGCGTGCGCAGGAGCAGATTCGCTTGATGGTCTCTTTTGTCCCGTAGGAGGAGCCCCTGTGATGAGCAAGGTGGCTGAGATTTTGGGTATGGCAAGTGCAGCATCCGATCCCTTGGTTGCTGTAGTTCGTTGTAATGGTACTTGCGATGCCCGCCCTAAAGTAAATGAGTATCAGGGTGCCAGAAGTTGTAAAATAGCTTCTGTGCTCTATGCTGGTGAAACAGGGTGTTCTTTTGGTTGCCTTGGTCTAGGCGATTGTGCAGACTCTTGTGGATTCGATGCGTTGCATATGGATGCTACTACAGGGTTGCCCGTTGTGGATCAAGACAAGTGTACTTCGTGCGGAGCCTGTGTGAAGGCGTGTCCTAAGACCATTATTGAGCTGCGCAAGAGGGGATCCAAGAACCGTCGCGTCTTTGTCTCTTGTGTCAATAAAGACAAGGGTGGCGTGGCCATGAAGGCTTGTAAGAACGCTTGTATTGGCTGTGGTAAGTGTGCTAAAGAGTGTCCATTTGGTGCTATTACCGTAGAAAACAACCTAGCATATATAGACCACATGAAGTGTCGTTTGTGCCGTAAGTGTGTGGCTGTATGTCCTACCCACGCCATCCATGAGGAGAATTTCCCTCCTCGCAAACCCGAAGCTCCAAAGGAAGAGGTTGCTAAGCCCGCTGCTCCCAAACCAGAGCAAGCTGCAGGAGCCCCCGCTAGTGAGGCTCCTAAGGTTGTGGCTCAGCCTACTGTCCCTCAGAGTGAAGCTCCACGAGCTAATGCGTAACACATACGTAATTTATTAGAAGGAAATACATCGATCATTTATAGATACTATGCAGAGGACTTTTCGTATCGGAGGTATCCATCCTCCCGAAAGTAAGTTGTCGGCCGGGCGTCCCATAGAGGTATTGCCCTTGCCTAAGCAGGCTGTGATTCCTTTGGGGCAGCATATTGGTGCTCCTGCACAGGCAGTAGTTGCCAAGGGTGACCTAGTAAAGGTGGGGACCCTTATAGCAAAAGCAGGAGGCTTTGTTTCTGCTAATATCCATTCTTCTGTATCGGGCAAGGTAGCAAAGATAGATGCTATCTATGATGCAAGTGGGTATAAGAAGCCGGCCATCTTTATAGATGTAATAGAAGATGAGTGGGAAGAGTCTATAGACCGCACGCCGGATATTAAGCGTGAGTGTGCTCTTTCTGCCAAAGAAATTGTAGATAAGATTGCCGAGATGGGCATTGTAGGGATGGGGGGAGCTACCTTCCCAACTCATGTAAAGCTCTCTCCTCCTCCGGGGCAAAAGGCAACTGTACTTATCATCAATGCCGTAGAGTGCGAGCCTTACCTTACGAGCGACGACGCTTTGATGCGTGAGCACGCCGAAGAAATTATGGTGGGATGTTCCATCATTATGAAGGCGATTGGGGTAACCGAAACTAAGATAGGTATCGAAGTTAATAAGCCCGAAGCTATCAGCATAATGGAGAAGGCGGCGGCCTCTTTCTCGGGTATTGAGATCGTTCCTCTCAAGAAGCGTTATCCACAAGGTGGTGAAAAGCAACTTATCGATGCTGTAATTCGTCGCCAAGTAGCAAGTGGCGCTCTACCTATCTCTACGGGTGCTGTAGTACAAAACGTAGGTACAGTATATGCTGTTTACGAGGCTGTACAGAAGAATAAACCTCTTCTTGAGCGCGTAGTAACAGTTACGGGTAAGATGCTTCAGAAGCCCTCTAACCTCCTTGTACGCATTGGTACTCCTATGATTGACCTTATCAATCATGCCGGCGGTATGCCCGAGGATACCGGTAAGGTAATTGGGGGGGGGCCTATGATGGGACGTGCTCTCGTTAATACGGAAGTACCTGTAGCTAAGGGCTCTAGTGGTTTACTCCTCCTCAATCGTAAGGAGTCTACTCGCCGTCCTATGCGTGATTGTATCCGTTGTGGTAAGTGTGTGAGCGTGTGTCCTATGGGGCTTAACCCTGCCTTTATTATGCGTGATACCGTGGCTAAGAATTGGGATAACTGTGAGAAGATGAATGTGGCGGACTGTATCGAATGCGGTTCGTGTAGCTTCACCTGTCCGGCAGATCGTCCACTCTTAGATCACATTCGTATCGGTAAGCAGACAGTAATGGGCATCATGCGTTCGCGTAAACAATAAGAACCTCATACAGTGATTCAAGAGTGATGGAAAATAAATTAATCATAACGCCTTCCCCTCATATCCATAGTGGGGATAGCATCAGCAAGAATATGTACGGGGTGCTTATCGCACTTATCCCGGCGTTCCTCTTCTCGGTGTATCAATTTGGTTGGCATGCTCTTTTGGTAACGGCTATATGTGTCGTTACGTGCTGCCTAACTGAGTGGTTTATTACCCGTTTTATGCTCCGCCGCGAGAATTATATTTTGGATGGCTCTGCTATCCTCACGGCGGTACTCCTTGCGTTTAACCTTCCTGCGGAGCTCCCTTGGTGGATTGTAGTATTTGGCGCTTTCGTTGCCATTGCTATTGGCAAGATGGCATTCGGGGGGCTTGGGAATAATGTCTTTAACCCTGCATTGGTAGGACGTGTATTCCTCCTTATTTCGTTCCCTGCACAGATGACTACTTGGCCTGTTGCCAATAAGCTCACTGCAATGGTGGATGGGGAGACGATGGCTACGCCTTTGTCTCTTATGAAGCAGGCAATTCACGGCGATACGAGTGCCCTTGAGCAACTTCCCTCTCATCTCGATCTTTTTCTTGGGCTAAACCCCGGTTCGATGGGAGAGATTTCTGCCATAGCATTGCTTATAGGCCTTGTGTATATGCTTTGCCGTAAGATTATTACTTGGCATACTCCTATTTCGATCTTCCTCTCGGTGATTGTTTTCGGAGGTATCCTTTGGCTCATTAATCCCGAAGTTTATCCCGATCCTATCCAGCACCTAACGACCGGAGGTCTTATGCTTGGTGCCATCTTTATGGCTACGGACTATGTTTCTTCTCCCATTACGCATCGTGGACAACTCATCTATGGTTGCTGTATTGGGTTGCTAACTGTGATTATCCGTACATGGGGAGCCTATCCGGAGGGGATGTCGTTTGCCATTCTTATTATGAATGCCTTTACGCCCATCATTAACCTCTATGCGAAACCTAAACACTTTGGAGAAAAGATAAAGAAGGAGGCTACGAAATGAAAAAGCTTGCATCTACATTCCCCAATATGCTCCTATCGCTTACCCTCATCTGCTTGCTTGTGGGGGCTATCCTAGGAGTTATGAAGTCGGTTACTGATGAGCCTATCGCCAAAACAGAGCTTAGCAACAAGATTGCTGCCATCGAAAAGGTTGTACCCGAGTTCGACAACAATCCCCTTGATGAGGTACAAGAGTTTAAAGAGGGTGAGAAAGACGTTGTGAAGGTGTACGTGGCAAAGAAGGCCGGCGAAGCTGTTGGTTATGCTGTAGAAACCTTTACCAAAAATGGTTTTGGTGGTCGTATCGACCTTATGGTAGGTTTCGATGCCAAGGGTGTTATCTGCGACTTCTCAGTGCTAAAGCATGGAGAAACTCCGGGACTCGGTGCCAAGATGGACGAATGGTTCCATGCCGACTCCAAAGGTGGTAATATCCAAAACATGAAAGGTGTGGATATGGCTGCCGAGAATGGTACGCTCGTGGTTGCAAAAGATGGCGGTAAGGTGGATGCCATTACAGCTTCTACCATTACAAGTCGTGCCTTCCTCGATGCTGTCAATCGTGCTTATAAATATTATTTAGAGGCTGCCGGTAGTGCTCCTGCCGGTGCTGAAGCTACGGATGCTTCCGTAGCTGCACCTCAAGACGAGGCTTCTACTGCAGCAGAAACCCCCTCTACTGAAGATAATGCGGCTCCTGCCGAGAAAGGAGATAACAAATGAATCAATACGTAAAGACGCTTACTAATGGATTCATCAAGGAGAATCCTACTTTTGTACTTCTCCTTGGTATGTGTCCTACGCTGGCAACAACCACGTCGGGCAAGAATGGTCTTATGATGGGGCTTGCTACAACCTTCGTGCTTATCTGCTCGAATTTGGTTATCTCGCTTCTGAAGAAGTTGATCCCGGATGCTGTGCGTATTCCTGCATTTATCGTGGTGATTGCCGGTTTCGTAACGGTGTTGCAGCTTCTCATCCAGGCTTTCCTCCCCGATCTAAACAATAGCTTGGGTATCTTCATCCCTCTTATTGTGGTAAACTGTATCGTATTGGGTCGTGCAGAGTCGGTAGCTTCTAAGCAAAACCCTGTGCTCTCTATCCTCGACGGAGTGAGCATTGGCCTTGGTTTTACTATGTCGCTAACCATTCTGGGTTCGGTACGTGAGTTCATCGGTTCGGGTAAGGTATTTGAGCAGCTCATTTACCCCGATTCGTATGGAGCATTGCTCTTTATCCTTCCTCCGGGAGCCTTTATGGTATTGGGCTGTCTTATTGCTCTCTTCAACGTAATCACGAAGAAGTCTTGATGATTTGTAGAACCCTTAATACGATTGTGTTATGCACTATATAATGATTATAATCGCGGCAATTTTCGTCAATAACGTCGTATTGTCGCAGTTCTTAGGGATCTGTCCCTTCTTTGGGGTATCTAAGAAGATTGATACAGCTGCCGGGATGGGTGCTGCCGTTACGTTCGTACTTGCTATTAGTACAATGGTAACTTTCCTCATCAATCAGTTTGTATTGGTTCCCTATCAACTTGAGTTCTTGCAAACAATTGCATTCATCTTGGTAATCGCTTCGCTTGTACAGATGTTGGAGATGGTGCTTAAGAAGGTTTCTCCTCCACTTTACCAAGCGTTGGGTGTATTCCTCCCTCTTATCACTACTAACTGCTGTGTACTAGGGGTGGCTATCCTTGTAATTCAGAAAGAATTTACCTTCCTAGAGAGTTTGATTTACGCTATCTCTACAGGTTTGGGCTTCTTCTTGGCAATGGTAGTCTTTGCAGGAATTCGTGACCAAGTATCAAAAGCCAATCTCCCCAAGGCTATGAAGAATATCCCTATTGCCATGATTAGTGCCAGTATTTTGGCTATGGCATTTATGGGATTCAGTGGTATCGCTTAATTGCTGGTCGATTCCGGAGATTCGGTAAACAACTAGATTTGAAAGAGAATGGAGCGGTGTTGTTCCCCATCTAGAGGGGAGCAGCACCGCTTTCTTTTTTAGGAACTTTGGGAAAGCTGCCCCATAAGAGCTAGGATTTCCCTCTCCTAGTTCGGGATAATTTGTCCTTTCTTTCTTGTTAATGTATCATAAATGGGGGGGGGGTAAAACCTCTTTTATAAGAAATATATATCTTTGTACTATTCCGCTTTCTAGGTAAAAATGGAGCGGAATTCCCGCTGATTTTCATCAAGAATTTAGGCAAAACTGGTAGGGAATTTTAGGTGAAAATCGCGGAATAATTGGGCAGAATATTTTCTTCTCCTAGGCAGGAAATATTCTCCACTTCGGTAGAGAAAGGTGTAGAGCCGTAGAAGACGGAAAAAATATCTATTAAACTAGAAATAGAGAGGGTATATATATGAGACGACGATTGTTTTACCAGATAACTGTCCTTCTACTAGGAAGTGTTTCTTTGGCTTCGGCACAAAGCGTACGAGGGAGGGTATTAGACGAGAATGGGGTGCCTATCTCATTTGCTACGATGCGCCTTCTTGTGCCGCAAGACTCTACCGTTATCAATGGCGGCGTCTCCGATGCAAATGGCTCCTTTGAGGTAGATCGTAAGGGGGCTTCTCTCCCTCTCTTGCTAAAAGGGAGCTACATGGGCATGGAAGATGTCTACCATATGATTGCAAAGGAGAGCGAGATAGAGCTACGTATGCACCCTCTCACTAGTCAACTAGAAGAGGTAACCATAACGGCTCATCGTCCCTCACATACCCTTGTTAATGGTGGGATTAGTACAACCATTGAGGGTACAACGTTAGCCCAATTGCCCAATATTTATCGTATGCTTGCCCAACTGCCCATGGTAGAGGTGCAAAATGAAGGTATAACGGTGCTGGGTAGAGGTACTCCCCTCATCTATATCAATGGTCGTAAGATGACCGATGCCACCGAGCTACAGCGTCTATCTCCACATCTTATTGAGAAGATAGATATTGTAACTACCCCCGATGCACGATACTCAGCTTCGTCTCGAGCCGTTATTCTCATAACGGTGCGCCGCGAACCTGGGAGTGGGCTTAGCGGTATTGTACGAGGGGATGCTGAGACCTATCTCCGCAAGCAGGAAAAAATAGCTTTGGGGGATTACCTCCTTGCTGACCTGAACTATCGTGTGGGGAAGTGGGATATTCTTGCTTCTGTGAGTCAGCGTAATAGTTTCTTTGTCAAGGATATGAAGGCCGACTTTTGGGGGAGAGCGGATGGCAATGAGTGGCATAATAGATCTACTTTGACTTATGAAGAAGATCGTCATCGCATTCAGTCTTCCCTTGGTCTTAGCTATACGGATGCCCTCAATAGTGCAGGGGTAAAGTACAAAGGCACGTGGGAACCTTTGTCTCAAGAGGTGCTTTCCACCGAATTGTACTCGTTACGTAACAGTGAGCCGGAAGAGAAACTTTGTAATCGGGATCATCAGCGAACCTTCCCTCATCTATCACATCGGGCTAATGCTTACTATATTCGTAAGTTGGGCTCTTGGGAACTATCGGCAGATGGAGACTTTTACAGCTCCTCTTATAAGGGAGAGGGGACAGTGGTAGAGGGTAAGGATTTTAATCAAATTGACCGTGTTTTTATCAGTAAGAAAGGCGCTTCCAATCAGGCTTGGGGCATTCGCTCCGAAGTTCGTGGTCCCCTTTGGGGAGGAACAAGTTCTTTGGGGATGGAGTACTCAAGGACGAAGCGAGGGGATACTTATCAAGCTGCCGCAGAGCTAAATCTCCCGAGTAATAATACCCAAATCAAAGAGCAGCAATTCGCCTTTTATCTAGGGCACTCTACGCTTATTGCCGATAAGGTGCAATGCTCGTTAGGGCTGCGCTTGGAGCGAGTAGAGAGCGATTATACCTCTCAAGGTAAGCGAGTGCCGGAGCTTAGCCGTCAGTATTTCAATCTCTTCCCTAATTTCTCTTTGGCAACTCGCCTTTGGGGAATGAATGTACAACTTGCATTTAACTCTCGCATTGAGCGTCCCCAATATTGGCAGTTGCGTTCGGATTATAGCTATATCAGCCGTTTTGAATACCAAACGGGAGAGCCCAACCTTCGCCCTGGGCTCACCTATGCTACGGAGTTTACGCTCAATCGTAAATGGATTACATTCCTTCTATCCCATCAGTATCTCAAGTATAGCATTCAGCAGATTACAACTCGTATGCCCGATATACGAGAGGAAGGGAAGTATCGCCCCTTTACTACGCTTCTCACTCAAATCAATGAGCAGCCCTTCCATGAGATGCAAGCAATGCTTATCCTCTCCCCTAAGATTGGATTTTGGAGCCCCTCCTATACTTTTGGAGTCCTCAAACAATTTGGTTTTTATCGCTACGATTTTGAGGAGCGAGTAGCTCTTTCTAAGCCATGTATTCATATTGCTCTCAAGAATAATTTTGCTCTACCCTATGGTATCCTTTTTGGGGCTAATTTCGAACTTCTAGGATTTGGAGATATAGAGAATGTTTCCTTCGAGAAACCCCAGATCCGGAGTTCTTTAGAGCTGGGTAAGCAATGGTTGGGAGGAAAACTTTCGACGAATTTATACCTTTCGGATCCCATTAGAAACGAACATTACCGCATGGTTTCTCGGTATTCTCGCCTTCTAATATCTAATTTTTACTCTCCTGAGATCTTTTTTTCCGTCTCCTATCGGTTTAATACCACAAAAAGTAATTATCGTGGGCGCGGAGCTCTCGACCGTGAGGTTAGTCGTATGAGTAGGTAGGGAATGGCTCTGGGGATAATTTTCCCACGCCAAGCTGAGGGATAGCGAAGAGCGTATAATAAGAGGGAAATAGGCCGGAGTGGTCAATTTTCTTGTGTACTTTTGTGAAAGCAAATAAGAAGAGTATGATTCGCTACAAGATAGGGTTAGCTCTCAGTGGGGGTAGTATCAAGGGGTTTGCTCACCTTGGGGTGCTCCAATATATGGATGAGATTGGGCTCAAACCCGATATAATAGCCGGTACCAGTGCCGGAGCTATCATGGGGGCTTTTTATGCCGATGGATACAGCCCCAAGGAGATATTTGAGATTTTTTCTTCTGTCGGGTTCCGAGGGATGACCTCTCTATTACCGAAGCGTGGGGGGATGTTTTCGACCAAAAACTTCATGGAGCGGCTCAAAACCTATCTCCATCACCAGAATATCGAAGAGCTGCCCATTCCGCTGCGTATTGTGGCTACCGATTTGGATAATGGTTGTCAGCATGTTTTCTCCGAGGGGGCTCTTGCTGAGCGCATCATGGCTTCTTGTAGTGTCCCTGTTCTATTTCAACCCGTCGTGATCGATCGGGTTTCGTATGTTGATGGGGGCTTATTCCGCAACTTCCCCGTCACGGTGATCCGAGAGGAGTGTGACAAGGTAATCGGGGTAAACCTAGGCCCCGAAACATTTCGTCGCTACAAGAAAACCATTAGAGGGGTGGCCGAGCGTTCGTGGCAGTTGGTTTTTCGTCAGAATACACGCATTGACAAGGAAGCTTGCGACCTCCTCCTAGAAACTTTTAAGGTAATGAAATTCGGGATGTTTGAGGTGAGTAGTGCCGCAGAGATCATGGCGCTTGGCTATCGTATGGCACAGCGTAGTGGCATGGAGCACTTCCTACCCATACAGTTGCCCTCGGAGTAATCCTTCTACTATTTCTCTAGGACAATCTCTAGAAGGGCTTCTATATTGCTTGCCTCTCGTTCGGATTGATTGAGAGAGCCATATATAAATTTTGAAGGGCACACTTTGATGTATTCCCCTCTTACTTCGTCTTCGGAGGAGGGGCGAGTGGCTATGTTGTAGCGAGAGAGTGCTTTTTGCACCATTGAGGCTCGCTGCCCATCACCGATTAGAGCGATAGAGGATTTCGTATCCCTTTCGATCGAAAATAATCCCGTTTGGAGATCGAATCGGATACCGCGCCCTGCCAAGAAGTTACTCAGCGTTCCATCTAAGGCAAGATCCTCCGGAGTGCCTACTCTTAAGCCTTCTTTTTTGTCAAGCGTCCATATCTTATCTGCAATCCGTAGGGCAAGTTCGAGATCGTGCGTGCTCAAAAATATGCTTTTCTTTAGGGTGTGCGCAAGACGAAACAAAAGATACATTACCTCCACTTTGGCAGGGAAGTCGAGAAAAGCGGTGGGCTCGTCTAGGAAAATAATGGGTGTCTCTTGGGCTAGAGCCTTGGCAATCATTACCTTTTGTCTTTCCCCATCACTGAGCGTCTGTACCATGCGATCTCGCAGGTGGGTTATACCTACCGCCTCGATGGATTCCTCCACGATCTTTTTATCCCTAGGCATGAGTTTGCCCCAAAATCCGGTATGGGGGCTTCGTCCTAGAGCTACCATCTCAAAGGCAGTCATATTGCGGAGGTTGCATTTCTCGGTGAGTACTACGGCTATGAGCTGGGCAAGTTGTTTCGGTTTGTAGGAAGAAAAATCTTTGTCAAGTAGGGTAATTGCGCCCGATCTTTTTGGCAAGAAGCCTGCTAGAGTATAGAGAAGGGTAGACTTGCCTGCACCATTTGCACCAAGTAGGCAGGTCAGCTCCCCACGATAGAGCGAAGCCGAGAGGTGCGAGGAGACAATATGTTCGCCCCAACGCCCTTCGTAGCCTGTGCTAAGCCCCTCTAGTGTGATACTTGGCTGTTTGTTCATTCTCGTATTTCTCCGCGATGCTTGCTAAAAAGTACAGATATGACTACTGGGGCGCCAATGAGGGCTGTTACCGAATTGATGGGAAGAGCCCCCTCAAACCCGGGAAGTCGTGCAATGAGATTGCACAGAAGGGCAATGGCACTCCCCAAAAGGATGGATGTAGGTACCAGTATGCGGTGATCGGAGGTTTGGAAAAGGCTACGACAGAGATGCGGAACGGCTAATCCGAGGAAGATGATAGGTCCACAGAAGGCCGTTACCAAGGCAACCAGTGCCCCTGAAGTGGTGATGACTAGGAGGCGTGCTCTCTTGATATTCAAACCCAAACTACGAGCATAGCTCTCGCCCAAGAGCATGAGATTGAGCGGTTTGATGGGTAAAAAGCTAAGTAGAAGGAGTACGAGAATCAGCACGACAAATAGGGGCACTTGCGACGGGGAGATGCGAGAGAAACTGCCCAACCCCCAGAAGACATAAGCCTTAATATCCTCTTCTACACTAAAGTATTTGAGTACCCCTATTACGGCATTCACCACATACCCTGTCATTACCCCAATGATGAGGAGCGTTACATTCCCCTTTACCCTCTGTGATACGTAGGCGATGAGTATCATAATGGTAAACGAACCTAGTATGGCACCTAGGGTAACAGCGACTTCGCCCAAGATACCTAAAGAACTAAGAGCCACCCCGCCTAAGCTACCCGATAGTAGGACGATAAGGGCCACCCCTAGGCTTGCTCCCGAGCTAATACCCAGTACGGAAGGGCCTGCAAGGGGATTGCGAAAGACCGTTTGCATCAGTAGACCGCTAACAGAGAGTCCGGCTCCGGCAATCATGGCCGTGAGAGACTGGGGAATGCGAGACTTCGTTACTATGTTGAACCAAATAGGTTCGGATGCGTCGCCCTCTAGGCAGATCTTTATAATCGAATTTAGGGGAATGGAGACCGAGCCTAGAGCGAGATTGAGCAGAAACAGCAGCACAATACCCCCTACAAGAAGGATGATTTTGGAGGATAAGGCAAGCTGTTTCATAAAGGGGGAAACGTGCTAGTTTGCTTTTAATGCTCGAGTCGGTGGTAATAAGTAGGGGTGTACTCCGGGAGCAACTCGGGGTGGAATACCTTTATGAAGTCCTTGAGTACTAGGTCGGGATGGATAATGGCCGACTCATAATAGGGGGTAGTGGATAGGTTGCAATGGATAACCCCCTTTTCCTTAAACGCCTTAAAGTCTTTGTACCGCTCGTCTTGAGCTTGTAGAGCCTTGTAGGTAAATTCTCCATCAAAGCTACTTAGGATGCGCCAGTAATCTACCTCGGCGGCTTTGCTATAGATGGTCTCGAAGTCTAGGGTAACGCCTCCGGTATTGGGGTCATCTTTGAGGAAGTAATCAGCGCCTGCATCTCGGAATAGTTGTGCAAGAAAGCTCTTACCACCTACAGCGTACCAAGTGCCGCTCTTGAGATCGCCACTAAAGACCGTTGGGCGAGGTGTTGCCTTCTCGGCTATCTCTTTCCACTTGTTGTATTCGTCTCTTAGCTCGGCAAATACCTTATTAGCCTCCCCCTCTTTACCCAGCAGTAGCCCAATGAACTTAATCCATTCCGCTTGGCCAAGGGGGCTATTCTCTTTATATCCCAGATGGGGAATTAGGGGGATATCTACGTCTTTGAGGTCGTCGTAACCTCCTCGTTTGAAGGGCGAAATCAAGATAATATCAGGCTCTATCGCCATTACTACCTCTCTATCGAAATTCCCTTCGATGCCTATTTTGTTGATTTTCCCGCTCTTTATTAGATCCTTAACCTCTTGATTAAATAGATGTCGGGTGCTACTCATCCCCACCACCTTGTCTAGTTGATAGAGAGCGATGAAGTTGGATAGCTGTAGGGTAGTCATACAAACAACCCGATCAAGCGGGATCGAAACCTGCGTGTATTCGCTAGGGATGGCACTTTTGTCGCACTGCGCTGCATCCTGGATAAAGGCAAAGTGATATTGAGTAGCCTCTTCGGGGTTTTGGGGATCCGATAGGGTAGCGAGTATTGCTCCAGGGATGTATTGTAGACGAAAACCCTCAGCATACTCTACCTCGATCCGCTTGGCAGCGTCTCCGGTGTACTGCAAAGAGTCTTCTTTTGTTTGGTCGGATTGTTTCCCATTGGAGCAGGCCGAAACAGCTCCCCAGAGGAGGAGCGTGAAGAAGGAATAGAAGAGGATTTTTTTCATACGAGGTTAGCTAGCAAGTGGGCTATAATCTGTAAAGCACCACCGAAGAGCCCCTCTTTGTAGTCGATAAAGGGCTCGTCCGGTGGTTTTATAGGGGAGAAGGGATTAAGCCTCCGGGTATAGCTCGTGTAGACGTGCAGCTACTTCTTTACCCAGTTCAAAGGCTTTGTTTAGATCGTCTTCGTTGGGAGCTCCCATTTGCTCTAGAGGAGTGCCAACAAGTTCCCACCCCATCTCTTCTGCAAAGGGAGTAAGCTTGCGCACAGCCTGTCCAGCCCATGAGCAAGAACCGAATATAGCGCAAATGTGATTCTTTACTTCCCTCAGTCGGATCATATTGAGCATATTTTGGATAGGCATGTAGATCTCGTTGCTATAGGTGGGGCAGCCTACGATAAGGGCACGATAGCGGAATAGGTCGCGAAGAATGTAGGAGGGGTTCGTGCGCGATACGTCGTGGCAAACTACCTCTTTAATACCGGCTTCTCCAAGTCCGCGTGCTATGGTATCTGCCATTACCGTAGTATTGCCATACATACTTCCGTAGAGTACCACGGCTCCCTTTTCGGTATCGTATTTGCTCAGTTGGTCGTAGATGGCAAGGGCACGAGGGAAGCCTTCTTTTGTCCATACGGGTCCGTGGGTGGAGCAAATTGCATTGAGGGTGAGGCTCATCCCAAGTACTTTGGTAAGCGCTTTTTGCACGAAAGGACCATATTTCCCTACGATGCAGGCATAGTAGCGATACATCTCTGTGTAGTACATCTCCAGCGAGAGCTTGTGGTCGAGCACGTGCGAATCGAGGGTGCCAAATGTACCAAAAGCATCTGCCGAGAAGAGTACTCCTTCGGTAGCATCATAGGTAAACATTACCTCCGGCCAGTGTACCATGGGGGCCATAATGAAGGAGAGGTTGTGGTTGCCAGTAGACAACGTGTCTCCGTCATTTACGGTGATGAGTTCTGCTTTCAGGTCCGGATAATAGGCCTGAAGCATGTTAAAGGTCTTTTTGTTGCCGACTAGTTGGATGTTGGGGTAGTGGCGTTGTAGCATCCCGATAGAGCCGCTATGGTCGGGCTCCATGTGGTTGATTACGAGATAATCAATAGGACGATCCCCAATGATTCTCTCTATCTGGCGGAAGAATTGCTCGGAGTAACAGATATCTACCGTATCTATAAGGGTGATCTTTTCATCCACAATAAGATACGAGTTGTAGCTTACCCCATGGGGGAGGGGCCACATGCTTTCGAAGAGATCTTTGGTGCGATCGTTTACACCTACATAGTAAATGGAAGGGGTAATGTTTATCTGCGGAATCATAGGATATGTATTAAAAGTGGATTTAGTTTTCTTTTTTCTCGGGGAGAGGAGTAACCTCTAGTGCCGGGCGACGCAGTGCGTAGATGATAAGAGCAAGCCCTGCAATTATAAATGGGATACTTAGGATTTGTCCTTGGTTTAGCCCAATGGTATCTACCCATTTTAGCTCCCAAGCCTCTTGTACAAACTTCAATTTCTCTATGAAGATTCGAGCGGTAAATGTGCCAAAAAGGAACCATCCCAAAATCAATCCCGGGCGGCGGCGAGCAGCATCTCGACCCCAATAAAGCCAACAACACACCCCAAATACGATGAGGTAGGCTAGGGCTTCGTAGATGGCCGTTGGGTGGCATCCCATATCTGTGTTGAGGGCGAGATATTCCTGAGAGCGTATAAAGCGGAATGCCCAGGGGAGGTCTGTGGTCACGCCAAATATCTCACTATTCATGAGGTTGCCAATACGGATCATGGCCGCAACAAGCCCCACGGGTACGGCAAGTCTGTCTAGTGTCCATGTAATAGGCTTATGGGTAACCCTACGCGAGAAGATCCACACGGCAATGATAATCCCGATGGTTCCTCCGTGGCTGGCAAGTCCTCCTTCCCAAACTTTGAATATCTCTATGGGGTTGGCTAGGTAATGAGCCGGGTCGTAGAATAGGCAATGCCCAAGTCTTGCTCCCACAAGGGTGCTGATGACAATGTACCACCAAAGTTTTTCGAACCAACTATCAGGGAGTTGCTCACGCTTCCAGATAAGTCGCTCAATGTAGGGCCCTATTAGGATGAGCCCAAGGCTGAAAAGCAGGCTATACCAGCGCACTTCTTTCCCAAAGAGGGTGAATAGAGTAGGGTCAACGTCCCACGTTATAGCATTAAGGGTAAACATAATTCTTTAGCAGAGTTTGGTAATCCATTTTTCACGATCCCCCGGTAGAAGGTCTATTGGAGCAATCTCCGGCATGGTATAGGCACCGGGAGCCATTCTGAGGGCAGCTCGGGCAGCACAAACCATCACCTGAGCCGTGAGAGCCGGATTGTTGATTCTCATCTCGAAGTTGAGGTGTTGATTGTGGGTCGCTCCCGAT
This sequence comes from uncultured Porphyromonas sp., assembly GCA_963539975.1. Classification (GTDB taxonomy): domain Bacteria; phylum Bacteroidota; class Bacteroidia; order Bacteroidales; family Porphyromonadaceae; genus Porphyromonas. The sequence goes on from CAUTMR010000001.1 coordinate 89,284, forward strand.
ACACCTTTGCGCTCCATAGATACACCATGTCCCATATCAATGAGCTGATCCACATCGTCTACCACGACTACATGCGTTTTGTCATGGGCAAAGTAATCATCTTGTTTGATGCGCTGTGCTACCTCGCTTTCGTTGTACCCTGGGGTTAATTCGATATAAACCATACGGCGATGAAGCCCTGTGCCGATAGGGATTGTAATGGAGAGAGCTCTCTCTACCCCCTCAATAGCTTTTACAGCTACGGTGTGTCCCATACTCATTCCGGGGCCAAAATTGGTATACGTAATGCCTCGAGGTACTATTGCTTCCATCAGGGTACGCACCATGGAGTCACTCCCGGGGTCCCATCCTGCTGATAGAACGGCCACTGTCTTATGGGCTATCGCTGCCGCGTGCAGAGAGCGGCGAAGGGGCACGATACCGCTGTGAATGTCAAATGTATCCACCGTAGCAATCCCTCGAGAGAGGATATCTAGGGCATACTCTTCTACGGCACGAGTTGGGGTACATAGTAGAGCCACGTCCACCTTGCCAAGTGCATCAATGGATGTTACTACGGGAATACCTTGGAGGGCAGAGGGTTGTTTCTCTGTCAAGGAACGACGTACAACCCCAGCCAGTTCGAAGTCCGGAGAAGCCTTAATGGCATCAAGGGCATAACGTCCTATATTGCCATAGCCCACAACAGCTACGCGATATTTCTGATTCATACTCCTATATTTCTATACTAGCTTTGTCGTGTTTCTGTTTATAGGCTTGGAAGAAGTGACGATGGAAAGCCTCCTCAACCTGCTGCTTTACGAGCTCCATAGTGGTGGGCTTGCCCATTTCTTGAGCTATAGATGTTACGCCCTTATTGGTGAAACCACAAGGATTTATCCACGAAAAATAGGATAGATCGGTAAATACATTAAGGGCGAATCCATGTAATGTAATGTAGCGAGAAGAGTGAACGCCAATAGCACAAATTTTGCGAGCTTGTGGGGTATTGGGTTCTATCCAAACTCCCGTTGCTCCTTCCAAACGTTCCCCATGGATGCCGTTCACTCTTAGTACATCAATAATACATTGTTCTAGGGTATATATGTATTGTTTGATGCCCATCCCAAATTGCTCTAGGTCGAAGATGGGATAACCTGTTATCTGCCCCGGCCCATGATAGGTAATGTCTCCGCCTCGGTCAATATGGTGGAGGGAAATCCCCTTTGCATGCAAAGCCTCTTCGGGAAGGAGGAGATTGCTTTCTTTCCCATGCTTCCCGAGCGTAAAAACCGGCTCATGCTCACAAAAAAGAAGAGTGTTTTTGGGTACTTCTCCGTGATGCTTTTGCTCTATGGCTGTTTGGAATAATTCCTTTTGTAGAGCATAAGCCTCTGCGTAGGGGATACTGCGGCAGTCTCTGAATTCGTAGGGGAGATGGGGAGCAAGAGAGGCTCTAAAGTTTGTTTTATTGCAGACCTCTAAATGGTCGTTTATGCGCTCAAGTCTGAGACCATCGTAGCTGGCAAAGACCCCTTCTGGGAGCATCTTGGCTAAGTCTACAGCACGAGGTGCATGATGAGAAAGGTGTATTATGAAAGTGTTCCTAGCCTTGACTTCTTTGCTAAGAGCTATTGCCTCTTCGATGGTTTGATGGGTTGGATGAGGCTTGGTAAAGCGTAATCCATTGACCAAAAGAGTGTCTACACCACGGAGTTTCTCTACCTCTTCGTTGGGAATTGTCTTCAGATCGGTAATGAAGGCAAAGTCCCCAATCCTAAAACCTGTAATGGGGAGCCGACCATGAAACACGCGTATGGGTTCGAAGGTAAGCCCTTCTACCTCAAAAGGAGCTAGTGAGATCTCCCTAAGTTTAAGTCTTGGAGTGCCAAGGTAAGGTGTCTTCCCAAAATAGTAATGTAGGCGGTATCGAATTGCCTCTAGGACACGATTTTCTGCGTAGATAGGTAGATCTCGTGCCCACGCAATGGTACGTAGGTCATCCAGTCCGGCAATGTGGTCGTAGTGTTCATGGCTTAATACAATAGAGTCTAGCTCATCTATTTCTGCAAGGATGGCTTGTTGCCTAAAATCGGGGCTGCAATCTAAGAGGATCTTTTTCCCTTCGTTTGTTTCTAAAAGGACAGAGGTACGGGTTCGCTTGTCGGCAGGGTCAGTACTCAGGCAGGTACTACAATAGCAGCCCACCTCGGGTACTCCGGTACTGGTGCCGGATCCTAAAATCCGTACAGATCTAATCTCTTTTTTTTGCATCTCCGTGCTATCTAGGTTAGCTACGAGTAGGAGCTCCGATATAACGAACCTCCGGGTGAAGGGTTACACCAAAGGTTGCTTCTACTTTTTCGACCAATAGGGATGCAAATTGAGCAACATCTGTACCCTTTGCACCTCCCCGATTGACCAATATAAGTGGTTGCCGCTCGTAGGTACCAACATTTCCTACACGATACCCTTTGAGTCCGGCATTGTCTAATAACCATGCTGCCGATAGTTTTACCCCTTGCGATGCCGGATAGTGAGGCATATCGGGATACTTCTCCTGTAACTCTTGGTAAACCTCTGAGGAGACAATAGGGTTCATGAAAAAGCTTCCTGCGTTGGGAAGTACTTTAGGATCTGGGAGTTTTGCTTGGCGAATCTCGATAACGGCTCTTCGCACATCTTGGGGAGTTATATTTCCACTTGGGAGATAGTCGTGTAGAGCCTTATAGGAGAGATTTACATTCGCTTTACGCGAGAGGGCGAAGACTACATGTGTAATGATGTAACGCTCGGCCTCTTTTTCTTTGAAGTAACTATAGCGGTAGTCGTAGAGGCACTCCTTGGGGGAGAAAACTCGTTTAGACCGCGTTTTGAGGTCGAATGTCTCTACCTGGTATATTAATTGGGCTACTTCGCTACCATAAGCTCCTATATTTTGTACGGCAGCAGCACCCACAGAACCCGGTATCCAAGAGAGGTTTTCGGCTCCGTAGTAGCCTTGCTCTAGAGACCAGGCTACAAATTCATCCCAAACAATGCCGGAACCAATACGTAGTAAAACAGTGTCTTGCCCCTCGTCTTTGGGGGTAGGAAGTACCTCTCTGTCCTTGATCTCGGAGTAGAGTATAGCCCCATGATAGTCGTTGAGGAATAGCAAATTACTTCCCTCACCGATAGCTAGGTAGGGAAGACTTGTAAAGTATTCGTCGCGGGCTAGACGATTTAGATCGTCGAGAGAATGATACGAAACCCACCAGTCCGCAGTGGCTTCGATACCGAAGGTGTTATGCGAGACTAGTGGGAATTTCTCTTTTATTTCCATCGATTAGCGAGCTTCTCTTTCAAGCAGCCAAGCGTCTTGGAACTGAGGAGCAAAACGTTCTTTGATTTGTTCGCGACTAGAAACAGCTTCTTCGCGGCTCATAAAGCTAGCCACGATTACGCGGATCATTCCGTGTTCGTTTTCTGCAAGAATGGGCTTAAAACCTGCTTCTTCCATGCGTTCCTTTAGAGAAAGAGCATTGGTGCGGTTTTGGAAGCTTCCGATAACTACGCTATAACGATTGAGACGATTAGCATCTTCTCCTTCGGAGGGAGTGAGACGCTCGCGACGCATTTGTACAGAACTCTGAGCAGGCTTCGACACGATGATGTCGTTTTCGTCCGCCTCTGGAGCATGGTTCGAAGATTGATTTTGAGCAATCTCACGTTGCTTTGCTTTCTCGTATACCTGGCGATAGGTGCTTTGTTTGGGCTTGCAGGCTCCGAGAGAAACCACGAGAGCTAGTGCAGAAAGTGCAATAATTGATTTCTTCATCTGTCTATCAATATTTAGAGTTTCTAATACTTATGTGCACCACCTTAGGGAGTCCTTTGTACGGGAGTCGCTCTCCCGATTTTCTCCATAGGTTGAGACTGAACCAAAGAGTCGAAGGAATCTCCATCGATTCTACGCAGTATCGCAAAGGTAGTGAGTTTTTTGTTTTGAGCTACTTTTACCCCCTTGTTAGAGAGAAGAAGAGCTATCTGTCTGGGGTATATTACTATCTAAGTAAATCTCTTTTGGGTACTCTACATGAGCCAGAAAAAGGGCTTCTCCACGAACGGAGGCTCCTGCTCTATTACGATCTTGAGCATGAATAATCTCTATAATATCTTCCGGAGCAAGGGTTGAAGCCCCTACCTCTAAGAGAGTGCCCACAATGGCACGTACCATATTGCGTAAAAAGCGATTGGCAGTTATACTAAATTGCCAAGTAGAAGGGTAGGGCGAGGGGGACCAAAAAGCCTCCTGTATCGTACATATATTAGTATGCGTATCGGTATGCAGACGACTAAAGCTGGTAAAGTCGTGCGTACCAAGGAGGTATTGAGCTGCTTGATTCATCTTCTCAATATCGGGAAAAGGGCGCACTGGTAGCACCCATTGCCGATTGAAGGGATCGCGTTCTTCTGCTATAAAGTAGAGATAGCGGCGAGATGTTGCATCGAAGCGTGCGTGGGCAGAAGGCTGCACCGGTGTAATGCTTCGGATATTTATGCTATGAGGTAAGATGCCATTGAGACTTTTGCGCCAGCGATAAGGCGAGCCTTTTGCCATCTCGGGTATATCCACATGAGCCGGCAAGGAGTAAGCATTCACCCCCGCGTCGGTACGGCCTGCCCCTACAACAGAGATAGGGGTGCGGAAGAGAAGGGATAAAGCCTCCTCTATCACTTGCTGCACAGCAAGCCCATTGGGTTGGCGTTGCCAACCACAGTAGCTACTTCCATCGAAGGCTATGTCTAAGAAATAGCGAGGCATAGAGAGCTACTTTTTGGACTTGGTAGCCGTTCGTTTGCTGGTCGAGCCTTTGCGAGCGCCCGATGGATGACCATTCTTCATGATCTCGAGGCACTCCTCGTATGTGAGTTTGGCTGCCCGCTCTTTTTGCTCTTTGGTTAGTTTGTAGTTTTCTTTCCCATGTTTGAGGAAGGGACCAAAATGTCCCGCGCGTATGGTGAGTTCGGGGTCTTCGGAGAATCTCTTTAGCTCAGCTTTTATCTCCTCTTCGCGTTTGGCTTGTATGAGGTTTATGCACTCTTCGAGGGAGATGGAAAGGGGATCGTACTGTTTAGGAATAGAAGTGAACTTGCCTGCATGTTGAATGTAGGGGCCAAAGCGACCCGAAGCCACTTTTACGTCACTCCCCTCGAATTGTCCTGCGGTACGAGGTAGTTTGAAGAGGTCTAGAGCCTCCTCCAGCGTAATGGTTTGGATGGATTGCCCCTCCCGTAGTGATGCAAAACTTGCTTTCTCGGTAGGCGTGTTCTCTCCTATTTGTACCAAAGGTCCATAGCGGCCAATACGTACTGTTACAGTTTTATTCGTAGCGGGGTCAATGCCTAGATTTCGTTCTCCTCTAGCATGATTGTCAAAAGATTCTAGGGCTGTCTCTACCATGGGATGGAAGAGAGTGTAGAAATGTTCCATGGTGTTGGTCCAAATCTCTTTCCCTTCGGCTATTCTGTCGAAGAGCCCTTCTACTTGAGCCGTAAAGTTGTAATCGATAACCTTGGGGAAGTTCTCTACAAGAAAATCATTCACCACAATCCCGATGTCTGTGGGGAGAAGTTTGCCCTTATCGGCTCCTACCTTCTCGGTACGTATCTTGAGAGTAGGTGTGGGATGCTGGGCGTTGCAGATATAGTCGTGATACTGATGTTCGGTACCATTACCGGTTCCTTTTTGTACGTACTCTCTAGCTTGTATAACTTGTATTGTGGGGGCATAAGTAGAGGGGCGACCGATGCCGAGCTCTTCTAATCTGCGTACGAGAGAGGCTTCTGAGTAACGAGCCGGGGCACGTGTTATATGCTCTGTAGCAACGAGCTCTTGGGTGTTGAGCAATTCTCCCTTACTAAGAGTCGGGAGTTGATGGGTATTGTCCTTTTCTTCCTCTTCGTCGCTATGAGAAGTATAGTTGTAGGCTTTGAGAAATCCCTCGAAGCGGATTACCTCCCCCTCTGCTACGAAAACGTCGTTAGAGGATTGCCCCCTAAAGGTTGCCGTTGTCTTCTCCAAAACGACATCTGCCATCTGGGAGGCTAGAGTCCGTTTATGGATCATTTCGTAGAGTTTTTGCTCTTGAGGAGTACCCGAGATACTTTCTCTGCTCAGATCAGTAGGGCGGATAGCTTCGTGTGCCTCTTGTGCTCCCTTACTCTTTGTCTTGTACTTCCGTAGTTGGTAGTAGCTCTCGCCCCATCGCTCTTTTATGGCTTTGGCAGCACTATTGAGTGCCAACGAGGAGAGGTTAACGGAGTCCGTTCGCATATAGGTAATGTGCCCCGATTCATAGAGCTTTTGGGCTATACGCATGGTTGTCCCCACGGTGTAACCTAGTTTTCTAGCCGCCTCTTGCTGTAGAGTAGATGTGGTAAAAGGAGCTGCAGGAGAGCGCTTGCCGGGTTTACTCACGAGACTCAGTACCTCCATCTCTTGAGCGCTGTTACGGCTTAGGAAATCCTTGGCTTCTTCTGCGGTGTCAAATGTTTTTTCTGCAACGGCTTGCAGGGTTTCCCCTTCCGTTTGTTTGCAAAGAGACGCTATAACTTTATACGAAGAAGAAGGACTGAATTGCTGAATCTCTCGCTCTCTATCCACGATGAGACGGACGGCTACCGACTGTACACGTCCTGCCGAGAGTGCCGGCTTAATGCGTTTCCATAGGATGGGAGAAAGCTCAAAACCTACGATGCGGTCGAGTACGCGACGGGCTTGTTGGGCATCCACAAGGTTGAGATCAATATCCCGAGGATGAGCAATGGCATAGTCAATTGCTTGCTGTGTTATTTCGTGGAAAACAATCCTTTTTGTTGGCTTCCCTGCACGTTCTAATACCTCGTATAGATGCCAAGCGATAGCCTCTCCTTCGCGGTCTTCATCGGATGCTAACCATACCATTTTAGCATTGTCGGCCGCTTGCTTTAGCTCTCGTACCACAGCAATCTTATCCTTACTTATAATGTAGTTGGGGGCGAATTGTTGGGAAATATCTATACCTAATCCACTCTTTTTTAAGTCGCGAATATGTCCGTAGCTTGAGAGTACTCGGAAGCCTTTCCCAAGAAATTTCTCTATCGTCTTAGCTTTGGCAGGTGATTCGACAATCACGAGGTTAGGGGTCTTTTGCATCGCTTTTCCGTATTTTGCGACAAAGGTAATAGGTTCATACGAACTAGAAAAGTCTCTACGAGAGCAGAGAGGCCTACGCATGTCCCCTAAAAATCCTCTTGGAGCCATCCCTCCGAGGTCGTTATCCCCAAGGAGAAAAGAACTAGATCCTTGTTCAAAATTAGCTGCTCCGCTCTCAAAGTTTGCCTGATAATAAAAAAGAAATAGCCCTAGATCTGGAAAAATCTAGGGCTGTTTTGGGGCTGTATCTTGGGTGAGATTTTATTTGAAATCACCCAGAGGGGGAGGGGTGGAATGCTCACCCTGGTCTATGACCTATATCTAGAAGAATTATAAATCCTCGTTCTATTTTGTCTTATCACTAGGTCGCTAGTAATTATGAACCATACAAAGAGGAGAGGAAAACTCTGGGGATTACTCGACGTATAGGAGGAGCCCCTTGAGGTATTCTCCCTCGGGATGGTAAATGCTTATGGGGTGATCAGAGGCTTGGCGCATCTGTCGTAGAATCCGTACACTGCGCCTGGATTGTACTGCTGCTGTAAGCACCGTTAGTCGAAATTCTTCGGGAGAAATAGCCTGAGAGCAACTATATGTGAAGAGCAATCCTCCCGGAGCAATTCTCTCTAGGGCAAGAGCATTGAGTTTGCGGTAGCCATTGAGGGCGTTTCTTACAGCAGAGCGTTTCTTGGCAAATGCCGGAGGATCTAAAACAATAAGGTCAAAACTTCCCTTGGCAATACCCTTTAGATATTCGAAGGCATCGGCTACAACGCCTTCGTGTCTACCGCCCGCGATGGAGTTGCCCCAGTTGCAGGCTACATTTTCTTCGACCAGAGAAAGGGCACGAGCTGAGCTATCAACTGAGACAACTTCTTCTGCTTTACCTTGCAAAGCATAGAGACTGAAGCCTCCGGAATAGCAAAACATATTGAGCACCCTTTTGCCACAAGCCATCTCTTCTACAAGTTGGCGATTCTCTCGTTGGTCGATAAAAAATCCTGTTTTTTGTCCGTGTTCCCAATCCGGAATAAACTGAATGCCATTCTCTAATACGATTTCAGCTTTATTGTTTCCTACTATAAATCCATCGCCCACGTACTCCTCGTTGTGTGAGGGTAGTGTGCTCGAAGATTTGTCGTAAACAGCTGTTACCTCGGGAGAAAGTAGCTTTATAAGTATGTCTGCGATGACTTTTATTTGTCGGTACATACCCAAGCTATGAGCCTGTATTACCGCCGTGGAGCCGTAGATATCAATGATAAGCCCCGGGAGTCCGTCTCCTTCTCCATGAATCAAGCGGTACACCGTATTGGTAGACGAGACTAAGTGTAGCTCTTTGCGTAGCCGGTAAGCTGCCGATATCCTTTCGAAAAAGAAGTGGGAAAGGTCGGTAATGGTCTGATGCCCATAGGTGAGCATTCTAACGGCGATGCTACCTCCTTCGTAAAAACCGGAGCCTAGTGTCTTGCCATCGTGTGAGAACACTTCGACTAAACTCCCTACTTCCGGAGAGCCTTCTATGTGGGCAATGGCGCCACTAAATATCCAAGGATGAAAGCGGCAGACTGATTCGTCTCGACCTGCTCGTAACGTAATGTGTAGGGGAGAAGGGACTGGATTCATCTATTTAAAAGAGTATTTGGGTTGTGACAACGTCAAAAGGATTTGTTATTGTGGAGGCTAGTGGGGAAGTATCGTAATACCGCCTAACCGCTCGGCAATCTCTTTCTTTTTGAGATTGAGCTCGTTGATACGTTGTAGTAGGGTCATTATTTGCGAACCATCTCCATGCTGTTGTGCATCACTTAGAGATTGCCGGCACTGTTCGATTTCTTGCAAGATGCGCTCTACACGGAGGGCATCAATAGCATGAAGAGACTCGTTAATGATAGTTTCTAGTTCCGGGCTATTGTCTTCGTTGTATATGCCCAATGCTTGGCGTTGTGCTCGGGACAATTGGTACCGATCGCTCAGGAGGTCTAGGGTGAGGTCTGCAATGCGTGGCTCCGGATGATTGGCAAAGAAATGAGCCGGGCGGAAGCTCTCGGAAGTGCTTAATTGCTCAATGCTTTCGTTCACAATCTTCCGGAATAGAGGAGTAGACTTATCCATCTCCTCTGCGCCCAACCACTCGTATATGTAGAGCGCGAGAGGCATATCGCTTTGAGTCCCATCACCATTATCAATAGGGATGGGGCGTTCTCCGTAGCGAATTATGAGGCGTAGGAGCTCAATCTCTTGGCGCGTAGGGGGAATATCCGGTAGAGTAGGAGTGTCAGAAGGGAGAGCCACATCTTCCGTCTCGCTGAGGGAGGTATCTTCTTCGCGCTCCTTTTCTTCGTTGTGCCTTCGCTCCTCTTGTAGGGCTGCTTGTCGGCTGCGAGCCTGCTCTTCGTTTGCTCTACCCATAAGGTGGTTGGAACGAGCAATTTTTACTTGCCGGAGGAGTAGCTCTTCGTCAATATGGAGAGTTTGAGCTACACTTTGGGCATAGACGCTTCGTTCTATAGTGTCTGGGATAAGTCCTATGCTGTGAACAAGATCATTGATAACAGCTGCTCGCCTCCCGGGGCTAGATGCCATATCACCTTGGAATAGCCCAGTTTTGAATGTGATAAAGTCGATTTCGTGCTCCGAAATGTAGGCATTAAACTCATCAATGGTTCGGCTACGAGAGAAAGAATCTGGGTCTTCACCTGCAGGCAAGACGAGTACTCGTATATGCATTCCTGCCTCAAGGAGCAAATCAATCCCGCGTATTGCCGCCTTTATACCGGCAGCATCCCCATCGTAAAGTACTGTAATGTTTTTGGAGAAACGACGGATTAGGCGTATTTGTTCTCGTGTAAGGGCTGTACCGCTGGAGGCTACCACATTTTCGATACCGGCTTGATGCATGGCAATTACATCCATATAACCCTCCACTAAGTAGACTTTGTCCTTTTGGGCAATCGCCTTTTTGGCAAAATAAAGTCCGTATAATTCACGACTTTTTGAGTAGATAATGTTCTCTGGAGAGTTTATATACTTTGCCATTTTGTCGCTCTTCCCCATAATGCGTCCCCCAAAAGCAACGATACGTCCGCTTACGGAGTGGACGGGAAACATGATGCGCTCTCGGAAGCGGTCGCCTCCCGATCTTCCCTCACTGGGCTCGAAACACAACCCCGTAGCGTACAAATATTTCGCATTATAGCCGGCTTGGGTCGCTGCTGTGAGTAGGGCATTGTGCGAGGATGGAGCATATCCCAATTGGAATTTCTCGATCACCTCTTCGGTTACACCACGAGAGAGAAAGTAGGAGAGAGCGATGCTGCGCCCTTCGTCGCCCTCCAGAAGTTGCTTCCCAAAGTACTCTGCTGCAAACTTTTGCACCAAGTACATACTTTCTTGCTGGTTACGACGCTCTCGCTCCTCGGGGCTCTCCTCTCGTTCCTCTAGGGGGATTCCATACTTGCGAGCCAGGTAGCGGAGGGCTTCCGGGAAGGTCATCTTCTCCAACTTCATAAGGAAAGACACCGGGGTCCCTCCCTCGCCACACGAAAAGCATTTACAGATGTTTTTGGACGGCGATACGTGGAATGAGGGGCGACGATCTGCGTGAAAAGGGCATAACCCTATGTAATCCACACCCGCTCTGCGAAGTGAAACAAAGTCGCTAACTACATCAACAATATGTGCAGTATCAATGATTTTCTGTTTTGTAACCTCGTCTATCATTGCCTCTCTTGAGGGTGCTTTTAGGACTAATTTTGGTAGTATACACGACGCACTCGAGGTGCAAGATCGGCAATAAGTTCGTAGGGAATGGTATCAATGGCTCTTGCAAGATCTTCAATCCGAGCCTCTTTGTCACCAAAGAGTATTACCTCGTCTCCCTCTTGAGCTTCGGGGCATTGGCTTAGGTCAATCATGCAGGTATCCATACAAACATTCCCCACAATCGGGCATCGCTTGCCATGCACTACCACCCATCCCCTGCCGCAGCTCATACGTCGGTTGTAGCCATCGGCATAACCAATAGGGATGATACCAATCTCGCCTCCTTGGGTGAGATGTCCGCGTCTACCATAGCCAATCGTTTCATCTTCGGAGATATACGACTTTTGTAGTAGGGTAGTACGCAGCCGTACTGCCGGCTCAAGATGCTTATCCATAGTGGGGGATATGCCATACAATCCGATACCAAGACGTACACAATCGAAAGCGTATTGGGGGAATCTCTCTACACCTGCAGTGTTAAGAGCATGGTAGAGGGGGCGGTACCCTGCTATCTCTGAGAATTGATCGGCCGTGGTGCGGAATACTTCAAGTTGATTGCGTGTGAAGGCGTCTTCTTCCGGCATATCCGCCGCTGCCAAGTGCGTGAAAATACTCCGAGCACGCAGCAGGTGGCTCTGTGCAAAAAAGCGAGCCAATTCGGGAATTTCGTCCGGATGGAATCCGAGTCTGTGCATACCGGTATCTACTTCGATATGCACTCCGATATTATCAAAACCCTGTTTGTCAATCTTATTTGCAAGAGCGCGTAGCAACTTCCACGAGAAAACAACGGGCTCCAGGTGCCACTCCAAAAGGGTATCAAAGGCTGTTGGCTCCGGATTCATCACGAGGATGGGAGAGAGAATACCCTGACTGCGCAATTCGCGTCCCTCATCGGCCACAGCTACGGCAAGGGCGCCTACGTGCATTTGGTCTAGTTTCTTAGCAACTTCGTAGGCTCCTACTCCATAGCCTTGAGCCTTGACCATGGCAATGCATTGCGTCCCTTGTGGTAGTTTGGAGCGGTAGTACTGGAGGTTGTGAGCCACAGCATCCAAATCGACCTCTAGGGTCGTCTCATGCACTTTGCGTGACAGCCGATCCGAAATGCGTTCGCAATGGAAGGATCGAGCACCCTTGATTAGAATACAAGCTTGGGAAAGCTGTTGTGGAATGTCGCTGGATAAGAAGTCTTCTACACTGGGGAAGAAGTTCCTTTCACCGATTCCTGCCGGGAAAAACTCCCGATAAGCAAATAGCTCCTTCCCTATCCCGTAGAATTTACTAATCCTATATTTCCCAATGAGTTCCCCTACACGGCTGTAAAGAGGCCGTTCGTTAAGAGCACTCTGTTGTATCTCGGTCAGGATAAGTACGGGCTCAAGATCGGCGTCGGTTGCACGTTGTTGCTGGAAGTCAAGAGCGATCTTTAGGGAGTTTATATCGTTGTTGTAAACATCGTTGATAATAAGATTATTCCTATTCCCTTCGATGAGTTCCAAACGCATTTCCACGGGTTCGAGCTTCGAGAATAGCTCGGGGTGATCAATTAACGAGGGGTTAATGATGATCGTGGTAAGGACGCACGTAAGTACATTCTCAATGGAGGCTTGATCGGTAAAGGGGATTTCGATGGAGTATTCTATCCCTAAGACCAAAAAATTAAGCTTGGTAGTGTCTCGCTCTGTCTCTATGCTACGAACATAAAGATGGGCTTTGGGGTCTTTTCTACTCCAGCCTCGAGCACGAGAGAGGAGACCCAATCTTTGTAACCCTGCCACTATCTCGGGCTCGTCCATGTTGTAAACAATGCGGTCGCAACCGCCAAAGAGGAGTAGTTTTTCGTCTACCTTTTGGGCAATGCTACTAAAGTTTTCTTGATGTGCCGAGCCTATGTTGGTAATAACTCCGATGGTGGGTTTGATCACCTCTTCTATGCGAGCCATCTCTCCTAATTGGGAGATGCCTGCTTCGAAAATGGCAATTTGATCCTCCGAAGTCATCTTGAGAACCGATAGAGGGACCCCGAGTTGAGAGTTGTAACTGCGAGGCGAACGCACCACTCGATAAGTATCTGCAAGTAGCTGATAGAGGAATTCTTTGACAATGGTTTTACCATTACTCCCTGTAACCCCTACGACAGGGATGTCAAATTCTCTACGCCACTCCGCAGCTATCTTCTGTAGAGAACGAATAACATCACGAACCTCTAGAAAGTTAGCATCGGGGTATTGTTGGGTCAATTTGTCGAATTCATCCTTAACAACGAAGCTGCGAACTCCATGGTTATAGAGCTGATCAATATAGAGATGCCCATCACCTGTGACTGTACGAATCGCAAAAAATAGGGTGCTCTGGGGGTGCATGAGGGAACGGCTATCGGTGAGGAAATGCTCAATGAAGACTTCACTACGAATTGCACATTGGTGAGCGTGTATCTTTTCTGCAATAGTCTGTAGAGTGTACATAGGATCTTTATTCTCTTCTATTATTTACATCCTTTGGTGCGGCACCCTAGCTAAAAGCTCCTCTTTTTGAGGTTTTTTCTTTTTCTCTTTGGTGCTTTACGACTTGCTAAGGTACGTGTTTTTCGCGACTTTGAAGGGGGTACAACTCCCCTTTTTTATCTGAAATGAAAGGAACTAACTCTCATAGAATATTATAGCACGAACTCAACCTTCATCCTGTTTGGTAGTCATGTTGCATCTGCTAAAGTGGTGTTTTTGTGACCTTTTCGGGACTAAAACCGCTCGAAAATAGGACGTTTTCTCATAGTGAGACAACAAAAAAGCCCTCGATATTGAGGGCTAAGCTCTTGGTAATTAATTGTGATCAGGTCGGGATTCGAACCCGAGACCGACTGCTTAGAAGGCAGTTGCTCTATCCAGCTGAGCTACCTGACCAAGACCCATCATGTGAAGATCCGAGCGCAAAGGTACAAAATCTGAACTAATCTACTAGCTTTTTGAGACTAGCAAAACGGATGAGTATCGTTTTTTCTCCGGCGGTATCGAAGTTGACTTGTATTTTGGAGTTTTCTCCTTTGTCGAGTACACTCGTTACTACTCCTCGCCCGAATGTGGGATGTTGCACAATGTCTCCTACCGAAAAATCCACGGTTCCCTTGGGGGTGACTTTGGGTGCTTTTCTTTGCGAATAGGGGATGGGGATGGCTCGTTTACTGCCCGAAGCCCCTTGCAAAGATGGGGCAAAAGAGGTTTCTTTTTTCTCTGAAATAGGGAATTTTTCTCCCTGAGAAGGAGATGAATTTAGGGTAGCAATATCCTCAAAATCTAGCCCTAACTCTCCGCGTCGATTCTTGCTACTTCCCCATGAAGAGAGGGGGGAAAAGTCATTACTTCTACTTGTGAATTTAAGGTCTGCCGAGCAATTATGCAGATTGAGATACCTCATATCCAGATCCCTCAAGAAGCGGCTGGGGATCATGTATTCCGTCATACCATTGATGGCTCTGTAGCGTGCAAAGGAGATAGAACAATACTCTTTGGCACGGGTAATTGCCACGTAGAGAAGACGACGTTCCTCCTCAATGTTTTCCTCTTCAGCACTCAGCATGGAGGGGAATAACCCCTCTTCTAGACCAACAATGTACACGTGGTCGAACTCAAGCCCTTTGGCTGCGTGGATGGTCATTAGGTGCACGGCATCGGCATTTTCTCCCGTCTCTAGGTTGTCTGTGATAAGGGTGACGCCTTGGAGGAAAAGTACGAGCAGGTCGTGTAGAGAGGTGGTCTCGCCTCGTTCAAAAAAGAGCCCATCAGCCGAAGTTTCATCCTCAAACTCTTGTACTCCGGAGACGAATTCGTTTACATTCTCTAGTTGAGTGTGCCCTTCGATAGAGGTGTCTGCACGGAGTGTATCCAGGATTTGAGAACGAAGGAGAATAGACTGTACCCACTCCACAAGTGTCTTGCCCTCGGGGTTATAAGTAATATCGCGGATTAGCTCTAGATAGGCCGTGAGTTTAGTGCGGGCAGTCGAGGAGAGAGCATCCGGTCGAGCTATAAGAGACTCTGCTGCAGCGAAGAGAGAGGTTTTGCTCTCGGCGGCTTCCGCCCTGATTAGGGACAGCGTTTTATCACCGATCCCCTTACGAGGGTATTTGGCAGCACGCTCAAAGGCTTCGTTGTTATGAGGGTTTGCAATGAGTTGCAGATAAGCTAGTACATTTTTGATCTCGGCTCTACTGTAGAAGGCAATACCTCCATAGATGCGATAGGGAATACCTGCTTGTCGTAACTGATCCTCGAAAAGACGGCTTTGTGCATTGGTGCGATAGAGTATAGCAAAGGAGCCGTAGGAGGTGTCTGAGTGTTTGCAGTAGCGTTTGTAGATAGACTCTACAACGTGTTGAGCTTCGCGATAGCCAGACTCCATCTCGTAGAGGTCAATTTTTTCTCCCTTTGCTCGGTTAGAAAAAACTTCTTTTTTAATTCTGTGTACGTTGTGCTCAATCAAACTATTTGCCAGTGCCACGATGCGCTGAGAAGAGCGGTAGTTTTCTTCGAGTTTGAAAAGCCGTGCCGAGGGGAACGTATGCGTGAAGGTGAGGATATTTTGCATACTGGCTCCACGGAATGAATAGATGCTTTGTGCATCGTCTCCTACGGCGAATATCCGCTGTTTGGCCTCTACCAGACGGCGTGCTATCAAGTACTGGGAGGGGTTGGTATCTTGGTACTCATCGATGAGTAGATAGTCTACACTCGCAGCGCACTCGGCTTGTACGTCGGGATGATCTCGTAAGAGGATATTGAAATAGTACAGAAGGTCGTCAAAATCCATGGCGTTGGCTTGACGGCATTGTGCTACATAAGCCGCGTAGACAGAGTGCAGCATGGGTACCCCTCGTCGGTAGTCGTACTCTGCATATTCGCCTCCGGCTGCATAGCCTTCGGGGGTGATTAGGTTGTTTTTGCAGTGCGAAATCCTCCCCAATACCAGCTTGGGTGTGTAGAATTTGGGGTCGAGTGCCATGTCCTTTACAATACGTTTGACAAGACTTTTGCTGTCACTCGTATCATAAATACTAAAGTTGGGGGTGAACCCCAAAAGCGGAGCGTATATACGCAAATAGCGCGAAAAGACAGAGTGAAAGGTACCCAGCTTCATGCGAAAGGTATCCCTACTTCCCACCATAGACTCCACACGAGAAAGCATCTCTCGAGCCGCTTTGTTGGTAAAGGTGAGAGCCATGAGTTTGTGAGGGTCGTACCCCTCCTCAAGTAGATGAGCTAGCTTGTAGGTAAGTACGCGTGTCTTGCCGGATCCTGCTCCGGCAATTACCAAGGCAGGGCCATCATCGTAGAGTACCGCCTCGGCCTGAGCAGGATTGAGTTCCTTTTCGTAGTCTATCATTGGTGACTGAGTAGAGCCTCTATCTTCTCGATCAGAAGCTGTCGAGCTTGATCATCGTTCAGTATATGCACCGTATCGTGTAGCCATTTCTCCACTTGTTTTTGGGCATCATGTAGATGTCCCTCATTGCTTCCTATTCCTTTGAAGTCTCCCCAAGTGAGATGCTCGGTATGGGTGCGACAGAATACAAAAGAGTGCAGTATGTCGGGGAAGTTTTCTCCGTTATCAAGGAGGGGGAATAGGGGGCGGTAGTCGCGTATGAAGCGGTAGAAAGGACCAATAATGTAGGGGGAAATGTGCTGAGCAATAGAAGAGAATTGCACGGGAGTCAGGTGATTGACCGACTTAAGGTGCATGTATAGATGCTTAAACTTGAGTCGTTTGATCGTGATAGACATCTTATTGTGCCACTCTTTTAGGAGATCAGCATTCTCTATAAAGATGCTGTTGTATAGGTTGGCAAAGAAGCGTTCCTTTACGTTGAAGGACTCGGGAGTGACAATATTCAGCTTCTCCTGCCGGAGAGGGGAGTGCTGGATGAGTCTCTTCCAGAGGCTCACAGAGTAGGCATCCTCTGCTACAATGAGGGAGGGAGCTGCTTCTATGGAATTGGTGTAATCAATGATGGCAATGATCTGTTTGCGGAGTGTTGTGTTCATTTCTCCCACTACAATGCCATTCCCCTGCAGTAGATACTCAAACATCTCGTGGCGCAACTCGGGCTGAGCGCAGGTTAGGGCATAGTCTGTAGCCAGCTCTCTATCGGGGTATCTCTCAACCAATTGTCGTTGCCAATTTGTGGCTTCAAGCTCTCCCTCTACAAACTCCCAAACGTCGTCGTAACAGCGGAAGTCTCCATTGATGGCCAGCCCCTCTTCATAAATCTGTTCGAGCTTAGGGTAATGCTCCTCTAGGAGTATGTTGTTGCTATCGAAGTACCTGCGTCTAAATGACTCGTAGCTCTTGAGGTCACTAATCCCGATGCTCAGGCGCACAGACCTCCCACCCTTGTAGCTTACGTATAAAGAGGTGTGACGAGGAGTGTAAGCACGGTGCCCCCAGGGATAGCCTTCTTCGTGTTTTTGCAAGTATAGAGAGACAGCTTCTATATGTTTGCAGGTTCCTAATCCATTGGTTCGGAAGTCGAGGCACGAACAAAAGTTCTTGTCACTACGTACCCCTCTAAAGGCTACGCGGTAGTGATTCGCTCCGTTGTGCACCAAATAGTCTCCCCATATTTTATTGTCATCGAGATGTTCAACGATAAATTCATTATCGCGGGCAAATTCGTGCCGAAGAGCCACTTGCCACTCCTCAACCGTCATCCCCTCCGGACAAAAACGATTTGATAGTTTAGGTCTTTCCATACTGTCTCTATATGAATATATCCTTATATAATCTGACCAAAGATACGCAACAATTCTCTGTAGTGATGCTTAGTAATGCCCTATGGTCAGGTGCCTCCGAAAGGGAAAGTGTGGAGGAAAGAATCTCCGTCGCCCCCCGAGGGGGCATTAGGGCTCCTTGTACATGTTTTTTATCTCATCCTGGTAATGTTCGTAGATAATCTTACGACGCAGTTTGAGCGAAGGAGTAATCTCATTTCGTTCCATGCTAAAAGGCTCGCAAATGAGGGTGATACGTTTGATTTTCTCAAAGGCGGCCAGCCCTGCTTGTAGCTCCTCTATGTGCGCCATAGCAACCTGTTGCATTACCGGCATGTGAGCGATTTGCTCAAGTGGGCATGAGGAGTCTATGTTGGGGTCTCGCTCTTGGGCGAGGGAGATAAGGAGCGACCAATTGGGGTAGATAAGTGCGGAAACAAATTTGTATCCATCGGCTACGACGGCCACTTGCTCGAAAAGCCGATGAGATGTAAGGAGGTTTTCGATTTGCTGTGGGGCAATATACTTACCATTGGCAGTCTTGTAGAGATCTTTCAGACGCTCCGTAAAAAAGAGGGTACGCCCTTCTAGACGGCCTGCATCGCCTGTACGGAACCATCCATCTTCGGTAAAAGCCTCGGCATTGGCAGCCTCGTTGTGGTAATATCCCGGCATAATTGTTTCCCCTCGTAGCTGGATTTCATTATCCTCGGGAGCGATGCGTACTTCTATTCCTTCGAATACTTCGCCGATAGACGATAAGACAAATCCACGCTCGGGGTAAGCTGACACTGTAGCACAGGTCTCGGAGAGACCATATCCTATGATGATGGGGATATCTACCGCATTCAAGAACTCATTGATGGGTTCGCTGAGCAACGATCCTGCCGTGGGGAAGAAGCGTCCGTTTTGCAACCCTGTAGCACGCTTTAGCAGGTAGTAGATGGTGTGTTTATATATCCAATGCTCTAAAGAAAGAAAGAGGGGAGCGGGTTTATATTGGTTCCAATAGTCAAGTTTATAGCGTTTCCCCACTTTGATGGCTCGCCGAAAAAGGCTTGCCATAAAGCGAGGAGACTCGTCAATATGCGCCATAACCCCTTGGTATACTTTCTCCCAATAGCGAGGAACATTACACATAAGAGTGGGCTTAATTTGAGGCATTAGCTCCTGTATCCGTTTGGGGTTGGTGACGATGGCAACGCGCACTCCCAACGCCCAGCATACATATACCCAAGCCTTTTCGAATATATGGCTAAGGGGAAGGAAGTTCACCGAGGTATCGTTGGGGCCAAGAGCCGGATAGACCTCATGATGTCGTCTGATTTGCTCCACAAAAGCATGGTGAAGCACCTGTACTCCTTTCGGTTCTCCTGTGGTTCCGCTTGTATAGATGAGAACGGCAAGGTCTTCGCTTCGTGCCTCGCTCATGCGAATTTTTACCTTGGTTTCGCTGGGCATAGAGTCTCCTATGCGTATGAACTCATCGTAATATATAGAGGTTTTGTCGTCAAACTGACGTACCACTTGCCGATCGAAGATTATAATTCGCTCGATTTGTCCGCGTTCGTGCTGTACTTGATAGGCATTATTGTACTGATATTGCTCGCCTACGAATATGGTTTTGATCCCGGCGCTGCACGCAATAAAGTAGACTTGATCCGGAGAGCAGGTAGAATAAAAGGGAACAGAGACCCCTCGCAGGGCAAAGACTCCTAGTTCGGTATATAGCCCTTCGCTCTTATTGGGGCTATAAATGCCTATGCAATCTCCCGGTTCTACCCCCAGTTGGGCAAGCCCTTTGGCTGCTAGCATACAATTTTGGGCTACAGTCTCGCCCGTAAGCCACTCCCATTCTTGTGTTTGGGGGTTGAGTTGTTTCAGTATTCTGTGGGAGTGGTAGTTGCTCTCTAGTAGCCCAATGATTTGGGAAAGGTGCGTGAGTTGCATAAGTTTCTCTCTCGATGCGATTATAAATCATGTAGGGACGAGACTCTGTCTTGATGCCTCACCCCATACAAAGGTACCGATTTTGCCGTAAGAATAGTTCTTTTGTTGAGGGAGAACTGCTCCTGCATGGTCAAAAGTAATGCCGTAGAGCAGTAACTACGAGTAAACTATAAAACTTTTGAACTGTACGATGTAAGGAGAACGAAAGAGGTACAGTATACTAATGTGTACAGAGAACTCCATCCTAGGATATCCCACCACACCTACACGTATTTCAGAAAAAGAATTGTATTGTGGAGCATATCGGACTCGAACCGATCACCTCGACACTGCCAGTGTCGCGCTCTAGCCAGATGAGCTAATGCCCCGGAACTTTCGACTGCAAAGGTACGATACTTTTTGGAATAACCACTAGGTTAATGCAGATTTTATACAGGGTGCAGATTCCAGTGTCGAGTGCAATGAAAGGACAAGGTATGGAGAAGACCTTGCCAAAAGAGAAGGAAGGCTTTCTCAGATTAGCCTAAACTCTAAAATTGTTTCTCTTCCGAGAGGGTAGAGGCGATGTAGGCTCCCTTTTTAGCTTCGGATTGATCCTTCTAAAAATAGAGGCTGAAAAAACAAAGAATTACAGGGTGAAAATTTTTTCATTCTTGCCCAGAAAATTTTTCTTTTTCGGGCAGAAATAAAATATTTTTCAGCCTGTGTCCGAGTCCAATTCTGGCTAGAAAAGATTTTCATCTTCCTTTGTTTCGTTTTTCTCCCCCATTTCGTACCAATATTGCGCTATCTAGAGAGAAGAAAGGGTGTCCGTTCGATCGCAAAATTGTACCTTTGCAGAAAGGTATAGCCCAAAGGGAGGAGCGTTTGTCCGATGCTTTATTTCCCTATATATATTAAAGGTGTATACCTCCGGATGCAACGAAAAAGAACAAAAGCATAGTAATACAAAGACCATATGGGTACAGACACGAAGTACATATTTGTGACAGGGGGTGTTGTATCATCTCTTGGCAAGGGAATTGTAGCCGCTTCTCTCGCAAAGTTGTTACAGGCTCGAGGGTTTAAGGTAACGATTCAGAAGTTTGATCCCTATATCAATATAGACCCGGGTACACTCAATCCCTACGAGCATGGGGAGTGTTATGTGACCAACGATGGGCATGAGGCCGATTTGGACTTGGGGCATTACGAGCGATTCTTGAACGTGCCTACCTCGCGTGCCAATAACATAACCACGGGGCGTATCTATCAGAATGTAATCCGTAAGGAGCGTAGAGGAGACTATTTGGGTAAGACCATCCAGGTGATCCCCCATATCACAGACGAGATCAAACGGAATGTAAAACTCCTTGGTCAGAAAGAAAATTATGATTTTGTTCTCACAGAAATTGGTGGAGTGGTGGGAGACATTGAGTCCCTCCCTTTCCTCGAGGCTGTGCGACAACTTAAGTGGGAACTTGGTAAAAATTGCCTTTGTGTACACCTTACTTACGTGCCCTATATCCATGCTGCAGGCGAGTTTAAAACCAAGCCAACCCAGCACTCTGTAAAGCAACTCCAAGAGGCCGGTATCCAGCCCGATATACTGGTGCTTCGTACCGAACAGGCGTTGCAAAAAGACATCCTTGCCAAGGTGGCTCAGTTCTGCAACGTAGCTCCGGATGCGGTGATTCAGAGCATTGATATGCCTACAATTTATGAGATTCCTCTCCTTTTGAGAGATCAGAAAATGGATGAGGCTGTATTGCGTAAGGTGGGTATAGAACCCGGCCCTCGCCCCGAGATGAAGGCTTGGTGTGCCTTTGTGGAGAAGCTGAAGAGTGCCCACGAAGAGGTGTCTATCGCACTGGTTGGTAAGTATGTAGAGCTACAAGATGCCTACAAGTCTATCGACGAATCCCTCTTACAATCATGTACTTACAACGATAAGAAGCTGCGTCTCACCAGTATCCAAAGTGAGCACATCACAGAAGAGAATGTGGCAGAGCTCCTATCGGGTTTCGATGGCGTGCTTATAGCTCCCGGCTTTGGACAACGCGGTGTGGAGGGGAAACTTGTCGCACTCAAATACACTCGTGAGAAGGGTATCCCTACCCTAGGTATTTGCCTCGGTATGCAGTGTATGGCCATTGAGTTTGCCCGTAATGTGTTGGGCTTGGCTGATGCTAATACCGCAGAAATTGCACCGGCTTCGAAGAATAGGGTGATTGATATTATGGAGCAACAGAAGACGGTTACCGATCTCGGTGGCTCTATGCGCTTAGGAGCTTACACGTGCCGCCTAAAACCCGGTAGCAAGATCAGCGAAGCCTATGGTAAGGCCATGATAAGCGAGCGTCACCGCCATCGTTACGAGTTCAATGGCGAGTACAGAGAGGCTTTTGAGAATAATGGGTTCCATTGCGTTGGGGAAAATCCCGAAACAAATCTTGTGGAAGCCCTCGAACTCGAAGGTCACCCTTGGTACATTGGCGTGCAGTATCATCCCGAGTATAACAGCACGGTGGTAAATCCCAGTCCCATCTTCATGGGCTTTATTCGTGCGGCTGTGGCGTATCGTAATACAAAGTAAATTCCCCTCTTCGATAGAGACTCCTTTCCAACTGTTGGGAGTCTCTCTACTTTTTGAGCATAACCAAGTAATATGGATAAAAATACAATCATCGGTGTGTCTTTGATAGCGGTAGTGCTTATCGGATTCACGTTCTTAAACCGTCCAACTCCCGAGGGAGCTACTCCCAAAGAGCCTATCGAAGCCACTTCTCCTGCTCCTGTGGAGACCACATCTTCGTCGGTAGTATCGCCTACATCCACAGATTCGCTAGCACCCGAGGCCTCTCCTCTTTTGGGACTAGCCGGGGGGCAAGAGCAAATTGTTAAACTAGAGAATGAAAAGCTTGTAGTCTCTTTCTCCAACCATGGAGGGGCTGCCGTACAGGCTCGCCTTAAAGAATATAAAGCACAAAAGGAGCAACCGCTCGATCTTTTTACACCGGAGGATTGCTCGTTTAACCTCCCCTTGCGTACAAAGATGGGGCAGGTTATTGATACCAAAGGCCTCTATTTTGAGCCTATTGCTCAGTCCGACACCTCTCTTACGATGCGTTTGAGAGTGGATAGTGCCGCCTATCTAGACTTTGCCTATACGCTAGTGCCGAATGACTATCGTTTGCGACTGAGCATCAGCGGAGCGCACCTAGATCGGTTATTCCCGAGCAATATGCGCTACCAAGATTTGGAGATCGCTCAAAAGATTCGCCGCCAAGAGCTATCCTGGCAAAACGAGAATCAATACTCCGCCATCTACTATAAATTGTTTGCCGACAAGGTAGAACGCTTGAGCGACAAGGGTTCGAAGAGTGAGAAAGTGAATGAAAGAATCTCTTGGATTGCCTTCAAAGACAAGTTTTTCTCCTCGGTGTGGATTGCCGATGCTGCCAATGCTTTCGAAAGCTCCAGCCTAGAGCAGACCGTTATGCCCAAGGACGGGGAGTACACCAAAGACTGTAAGGTTGTAACATCCTTCCCATTTAGCAATGCTCAAGACGCCAGCGCGCATTTTACGCTCTATATGGGGCCCTTGGAGCACCACCTCCTAAAGGCGTATGACCAGGGTATAGAAGAAGACGGAGATCGTCTCCATTTGGAGCATCTTGTGTACGTGGGCGGTAGTGTATTCCGCTGGCTCAACGTGCATTTGATTATCCCGATTGTAGACTTCCTCAGCAAGTACATTTCCAATTGGGGGTTGATCATTCTTCTCCTTACCCTTATTATCAAAATGGCTCTCTCCCCTCTTACCTTCAAAAGCTACATGTCGCAAGCGAAGATGCGAGTGCTTAAGCCGCAGATACAGGCTATTAACGACAAGTATCCCGGTCAGGAGCAAGCCATGATGATGAAGAGAAGTCAGGAGACTATGGCTCTTTATAAGCAAGCCGGAGCGAGCCCGATGAGTGGGTGCTTGCCTATGTTGCTACAGATGCCTTTCTTGATTTCTTTGTATATGTTCTTCCCAACGGCTATTGCATTGCGCGGAGAGTCTTTCCTTTGGGCGCAAGACCTCTCTACCTACGACGCTGTTATTTCGTGGAACTTTGATATACCTATTCTCTCCGGTTTGATGGGAAATCATTTGAGTCTCTTCTGTCTCTTGTGGGCTGTGACCAATATTCTCTACTCTAGGTATACGATGAATATGTCTGCTACAGGGGACAATCAGCAAATGAAGATGATGAAGTACATGCCCTATATCATGTCTATCATGTTCTTCTTCTTCTTCAATAATAATGCTTCGGGGCTGTGCTATTACTACTTTATTTCTACCCTCATTACCATCTTGCAATTCCTCGGAAGTCGTCTTCTCATCAATGAAGAGAAAGTGCTTGCCAAGATGGAAGAGAATAAGAAGAAACCCAAGAAAAAATCCGGGTTTATGGCACGTCTTGAGGAGGCTCAGCGTCTCCAGCAACAGCAGATGCGCAATCAACAAAAGAAAGGTCGTTAATCTCCATTAAGTAGATAATCCTCTATGGAACCACTCAAACATGAATGCGGGATAGCTCTCGTACGGCTCCTGAAACCGCTCTCTTACTATCAAGAAAAGTACGGTACCTGGATGTACGGGCTCAATAAGCTCTACCTGCTGATGGAGAAACAGCATAACCGTGGGCAAGAAGGGGCAGGATTTGCCGCCGTTAAGCAACATGCCGCTCCGGGAGAAGAGTACCTCTATCGCCAACGTGCAGAGGGATCTAATGCTATCGCAGAGATATTTAGTGATACGCATCGCCTATTTGCAGATTATACCCCCGAGCAACTCAGTGACGCTGTTTTCGCTCAAGAGCATATCCCCTTTGCAGGAGAATGCTACATGGGACACCTCCGTTACTCTACTACGGGCAAGAGCGGTCTCTCCTTTGTTCATCCGATGATTCGCCGTAGCAATTGGCGTGCACGCACTCTTGCCATTTGTGGTAATTTCAATCTTACGAATGTAGATGCAATCTTTGATGCAATCACCAGCAAAGGGCAGCATCCGCGCGTAATTAGCGACATGCACATCCTACTAGAGCAGATTGGGCACAGGCTTGATCGCGAGGTAGAGCGCGTGTATACTATGGGGCGTTTGGAGCACAACTTGCGAGGAATGGACATCACTCACTACATAGAAGAGAAGATGGATCTCGCTCAAGTGTTGCGCAAAGCTGCTCCCCTTTGGGATGGCGGATTTGTAATGTGTGGGCTTACCGGTAGTGGAGAGATGTACGCTGTGCGCGATGCTCACGGCATTCGACCGGCATTTTATTACGTAGATGACGAAATAGCCGTAATTGCTTCGGAGCGTCCCGTTATCCAAACCGTAATGAACGTAGCGCATGATACGATACAAGAATTGCTACCGGGGCAATCTCTCCTTATCAACCAGAGAGGGGAGATACGTATGGAGCAGATCTTGGCTCCCGATAACCTTAAGGCTTGTTCCTTTGAGCGTATTTACTTCTCGCGAGGCAGTGACGTTGATATATATAAAGAGCGTAAGAAGCTAGGGTATTTACTTGCGCCTAAAATCTTACAAGCTATTGATAATGATCTCGATCACTCGGTGTTCTCATTTGTCCCCAATACTGCAGAAGTTGCCTATTATGGGATGGTGGAAGGGCTCAACGATCATCTGAATCGGGAAAAGCTAGAGTCCATAAGAGAAAAAAATGGCACTTGTACCCCAGAGGGATTATCGGCCATTATCAATCGCAAGGTTCGCGTAGAAAAGGTCGCGATTAAGGACATCAAGCTACGGACTTTTATTGCAGAAGGGAATAGCCGTAATGACCTCGCTGCCCACGTCTATGACGTTACTTATGGCAGCATAGAGTACGGGAAAGATAATCTTGTAATCATAGACGATAGTATCGTACGAGGTACGACTATCAAGCAAAGTATTCTCAAAATACTCGATCGCATTGGTCCCAAATTAATTGTGATTGTGTCCAGCTCTCCTCAGATACGTTATCCCGATTGCTATGGGATTGATATGAGTAGGATGAAGGAATTCATCGCCTTCCGTGCTGCTATTGCCCTGCATGAGGAGCGTGGTACCAACTACATCATAGAGCAACAATACCGTGAGGCTTTGGGCTTACGCAAGGTGTCGCGCAACAACTTTGTACCCAATGTGGTAAAGGCTATATACAAGCCTTTTTCGCCCGAGGAGATCTCCGAAAAGATTGTAGAACTGGTAAAACCCCAGCAGCTTAAAGCTGAGGTGAAGATTGTATTCCAGAGCATTGAGGGATTGCACGATGCTATCCCCGATCATCCCGGAGACTGGTATTTTACAGGGAACTTCCCAACACCGGGAGGGGCACACCTTGTAAACGAGGCATTCATCAACTATGTGGAAAACGATTGGCATAAGGAGTAATATGAAGAAAGCAACCCTAACGCTGCAAGATGGCACCTCATTTGAGGGCTATTCTTTTGGAGCAGAGAAAAATATTGTAGGAGAGGTTGTATTCAATACAGCCATGAATGGCTATCCCGAGAGCTTGACAGACCCAAGTTATATGGGACAGATTATGGTGATGACTTACCCCATGGTGGGAAATTATGGTATCCCATCTAGTGAAGTGTCGCCCGAGGGAATATCGCGTTATCTTGAGAGCGAGCATATCTATATGCAGGCCATCTTGGTGGCAGACTATTCTACAGAATATAGCCATTGGAATGCTATTTCTTCTCTTGGGGATCGCCTCAGAGAGGAGGGGACTGTAGGGCTTACGAACATTGATACAAGAGCTCTTACAAAGCACCTTCGTGAGCATGGTTCTCAAAAGGGAACAATTACTATTGAGGGCGTTGATACCCCAGTAGAAGATGCTCGATGGGAAGAGCGCAACCTAGTAGCAGAGGCATCTACTCGAGAAGTGGTACGCTATGGGCAAGGCTCTAAAACAGTAGTACTGATTGATTGCGGGGTGAAGCACAATATCATCCGTCAGCTGTTGCGTGAAGATATTACCCTGGTGCGTGTACCTTGGGACTACGACTTTTCCACACTCTCCTATGATGGTATTTTTATCAGTAATGGCCCCGGGAATCCCGAGATGTGTACCAAGACCGTAGAGAATTTGCGTCGAGCTATTGCCGGAGATAAGCCCATCTATGGTATCTGTATGGGTAATCAGCTTCTCTCTTTGGCTGCAGGGGCTAAGATTTATAAGCTCAAATACGGGCATCGGAGCCATAATCAACCGGTGCGTATGGTCGGTACAAATAACTGCTTTATCACGAGTCAAAACCATAGTTTTGCAGTGGATGGCAGTACATTGGGAGCCGACTGGGAGGAATGGTTTGTCAACCTTAATGACGGCTCGAATGAAGGGATTAAGCATAAGACAAAGCCCATCCGTTCTGTGCAATTCCATCCCGAGGCTTTTGGAGGGCCTAAGGATACGCTCTTCATTTTCGATGAATTTCTTTCTCTCCTCTAGGGCGGTTGTACCCCAAGAATGTAAGGGAGGATAAAGATTTTTCGAATCCATCTATTTCTATATTTCAGACCAAGCAATCAAGAAGACAATATGACTAGCAATGGCAAACCGAAGAAGGTATTAGTACTCGGCTCTGGTGCTCTTAAGATCGGAGAAGCAGGGGAATTTGATTATTCCGGTTCCCAAGCTCTCAAAGCTATTCGAGAAGAAGGCATTAAGACCATCCTTATCAATCCAAATATTGCCACTGTGCAGACAAGTGAAGGTGTTGCTGATGAGGTTTATTTCCTCCCTGTGACACCTTTTTTTGTAGAGAAAGTAATCGCTAAAGAACGCCCTGATGGCATCTTGCTTGCCTTCGGAGGACAGACTGCGCTCAACTGCGGTGTGGCTCTCTATCGTCAGGGAGTTTTGGATCGCTACAACGTGAAGGTATTGGGTACTCCTGTGGAGACCATTATTGCAACAGAAGACCGCGAGCTCTTTGTTGAGAAGCTTAACGAGATTAACGTTAAGACCATCGCTAGCGAGGCGGTAGAGAGCATTGAGGCTGCACGTAAGGCTGCTAAGCACCTAGGTTACCCCGTAATTATCCGTGCTGCTTTCGCCCTTGGAGGCTTAGGCAGTGGCTTTTGTGATAACGAAGAAGAGCTTGATACTCTTTGCGAAAAAGCCTTTTCTTTCTCTCCTCAGGTGCTTGTAGAGAAGAGTCTAAAGGGCTGGAAGGAGATCGAATACGAGGTGGTACGAGATGCCTACGACAATTGTATTACGGTATGTAATATGGAGAATTTCGACCCTCTCGGTATCCATACCGGCGAGAGTATTGTAATTGCTCCTTCGCAAACTCTCTCCAATAATGAGTACCACAAATTGCGTTCGCTTGCGATTCGTATCATCCGTCATCTTGGTATTGTAGGAGAGTGTAATGTACAATATGCTCTCGACCCTGAGAGTGAAGATTACCGCGTAATAGAGGTAAACGCACGTCTTTCTCGCTCCTCGGCTCTTGCCTCTAAGGCAACGGGCTATCCCCTTGCCTTTATTGCGGCTAAGCTGGGTCTTGGGTATGGATTGTTCGATCTCAAGAATAGTGTTACGCGTACTACTCCTGCCTTTTTTGAGCCGGCTCTCGACTACTGCGTCTGCAAAATCCCTCGTTGGGACCTTGGTAAATTCCATGGAGTCTCCCGAGAGTTGGGCAGTAGCATGAAGAGTGTGGGTGAGGTAATGGCCATTGGTCGTACTTTTGAAGAGGCGATACAAAAGGGGCTCCGCATGATCGGGCAGGGGATGCACGGCTTCTGCGAGAATAAAGAACTCGTGATCAAAGATATTGATGCCGCCCTCAAAGCTCCTACTGATACACGTATTTTTGTGATTAGTAAGGCCTTTAGAGCTGGTTATTCAGTCGATGATATTCACAAGCTTACACGCATCGATAAGTGGTTTTTGAGCCGACTCAAGAATATCTTGAATACGGCAGAAGAGCTTGAGTCGCACGCCGATTTGGAAGGCATTAGCCCAGAGCTGATGCGAATGGCTAAGCAGCAAGGTTTCTCCGACTTCCAGATTGCCCGAGCTGTTTGGAAGCACGATCGCAATGATCTGGAGCAAGCCTCCAACGAAGTACGAGCCTTCCGTCTAAAGCAGGGTATCTATCCTGTGGTAAAACAAATAGATACCTTGGCAGCTGAGTTCCCGGCTCAAACGAATTACCTCTACCTCACCTACCATGGTGTAGAGCATGATCTCTCCTACCATACGACGAAGCCTGCCGTTGTAGTTTTAGGTTCGGGGGCATATCGTATTGGTAGCTCTGTAGAGTTTGACTGGTGTGGAGTAAATGCTCTTAATACCATACGCAGAGAGGGGTATGACTCCGTAATGATTAACTACAACCCCGAAACGGTAAGTACCGACTACGACGAGTGCGACCGACTCTACTTCGACGAACTTACCTTCGAGCGTGTAATGGATATCCTAGAGTTGGAAAACCCCATGGGGGTAATCCTCTCTACCGGGGGGCAAATCCCCAATAACTTGGCAGTCCGATTGGATCAAGAACGCGTACGCATCTTGGGTACGTCTGCTCAAAGTATCGACAATGCAGAAGACCGTCACAAGTTCTCTGCCATGCTCGATCGCCTTGGCGTTGACCAACCGGCTTGGCGAGAATTGACTTCGATAGAGGATATTGACGACTTTGTTCGCGAAGTGGGTTATCCCGTATTGGTTCGCCCGAGCTATGTGCTCTCGGGGGCTGCCATGAACGTATGTTCCAACCACGAAGAGTTGGAGCGTTTCCTCAAGTTGGCAGCCAATGTGTCGCAAAAGCACCCCGTAGTAGTGAGCCAGTTTATTGAGCATGCTAAGGAGGTGGAAATGGATGCCGTGGCTCGCAATGGAGAGATTATTGCCTATGCCATTAGTGAACATATAGAGTTTGCCGGGGTACACTCCGGGGACGCAACCATCCAATTCCCGGCTCAGAAGCTCTATGTAGAGACAGTACGCCGTATTAAGCGCATCAGTCGACAAATTGCAGAAGCTCTCAAGATTTCGGGCCCCTTTAATATCCAATTCCTTGCCAAAGACAACGATATAAAGGTGATCGAATGTAACCTAAGAGCATCCCGAAGTTTCCCCTTTGTCAGCAAGGTCCTGAAGATAAACTTCATAGATCTTGCCACACGCATCATGCTCGGCTTGCCTGTGGAGAAACCCAATAAGAATGCATTCGATCTTGACTATGTGGGGATTAAGGCTTCGCAATTCTCCTTTACCCGTTTGCAAAAAGCTGACCCTGTACTCGGAGTGGATATGACTTCTACAGGAGAGGTAGGCTGTATTGCAGATGATACGGACGAGGCTATCCTCAAATCCATGCTCTCTGTAGGTCAGCGCATCCCCAGCAAGGGTATTTTGCTCTCCTCGGGAGGATATAAGCAGAAGGTGGCTTTGATGGACGCATGTCGCCTTCTCACCAAGAAGGGGTATACCCTCTACGCTACGGAGGGTACGCACAACTTCTTGCAAGAGAATGGTATACCCTCTGTGCGAGTTTACTGGGAAAAAGAGGCAGGCAAGCCCTATATTTTCAGTTTACTGCAAGAGCATGTGGTGGACTTGGTGGTCAATATCAATAAGAACCTTACGCCCGGCGAGCTGACTAATGGGTACAGATTGCGTCGTTCGGCTATCGATCTTAATATACCGCTAATTACGAATGCCCGTTTGGCTTCTGCCTTTATTACCGCTTTCTGTCGCTTATCCGAAGATGATATTCAGATTAAGTCTTGGAGCGAGTATAAGTAACACGATTTGATTTATAGTGGGTGCTTCGGATGGGTATAGGTCTGAAGCACCCTTCTTTTATGCCGAGCGGAGATCTTTTTCACTTCAAACAATTCAGTCTCGATCAGGCGGGATGCGGGATGCGTATCGGAACGGATGGGGTTCTCCTAGGCGCATGGGCTTCCGTAGATACCCGAGAAGAGACTCCGTTACAGATCCTAGATGTGGGCTGTGGCACGGGGCTTATCGCCTTGATGCTGGCACAACGCTATCCTCGGGCAGAGGTAACGGCTCTAGAGATCGAACCTACGGCTGTGGAGCGAGCTACCTACAATGTGGCTCAATCTCCCTTTTCGTCTCGGGTTAGGGTGGTGCAAGCCGATTTTTCAACTTGGCAAACTCCCCAAGCGTCGTATGACTTGATTGTATCCAATCCTCCCTATTACAAGAATACGTTGCAAGCGCGATCGGAGGTAAGACATACGGCTCGAGCCATTAGTTTTCTCTCACCGAAAGAGGTTTTGCTTCGAGCTACGGCACTTCTAAGTCCCCAGGGCATTGTAGCTCTAGTTACCCCTTACGACCAATTAGAAGAACTGAGAATATTCGCTTTTACTCAGGGTTTGACTCCTACACGCCTAACGGCGGTACATACCACTCCGGGTAAACGGCCCAAGCGACTATTGAGCGAATGGACAAGGAGAGACGGGCAGCTATTACAGCCAGCGTCGTTGCAAACGTTTGTTATTCACGGGGATACTGTATCCTCCTATTCTCCGGAATATCTCGAACTCGTCCGCCCTTTTTATACCTTTCTCTAGTACTTCGCTCATTTGCAGGGGAGAGTGCCTCCTTCTCTTCTATTTCCGGAATATTTTCTGCCTTCCTATCTAAACCTGTTTTGCAAGAGGAGCATTTCCATTTTACCTACAACTTCTTACTTTGTTTGGCGTCAGCTGAAAGGTCCCCTCTTTTCTACCTGAAATTCAAATCTTTTTCAGCCAGAAATGGCACTGCATTCTGCCTAAAATCTCTGGGATTCTTGGGCAAGAAAATCCCTGAGATTAGGTAAGAAAATACTATATTTGTGCCTGAATTACAGTCGATACTGGAACTAAGATATGAATAACTTTAAGTATTACAATCCCACACAACTAATATTTGGTAAAGGCAGTATAGCTCGCCTTGCCAAACTTTTACCCTCAGATGCAAAAATCCTCGTAACCTATGGGGGTGGGAGCGTACGTCGTAATGGAGTTTATGAGCAGGTAATATCGGCTCTCCAAGGCTTTGAATATAGTGAGTTTTGGGGGCTGGAATCGAACCCTACAGTGGAGACAATCCGCCGAGCTGTAGCTCAAGGAAAAGAAAAGAAGAGCAATTTTGTACTAGCCGTAGGGGGTGGTTCGGTCATCGATGCCTCCAAGCTTATATCGGCCGCTCTATTGCGAGATGAAGACCCTTGGCAGCTGGTATTGCAGGGGATTGTGCGTGATCGTTTTGTACCATTAGGTACTGTGCTAACCATCCCTGCTACGGGATCTGAGATGAACTCGGGAGCTGTCATTTCTTCTTCAGAGACGAAGGAGAAGTTCCCCTTTCATGGGCAATTCCCCTCTTTTTCTATCCTCGATCCGGAGGTTACATACTCTCTCCCTCCCTTCCAACTAGCATGTGGCATTGCCGATAGCTACGTGCATGTAATGGAGCAATACCTTACAGCCCCGGGGCAGAGTCGCTTGATGGATCGCTTTGCAGAGGGCATTTTGCTCACCCTCAGAGAGATTGCCCCTCAGGTACTCAGTGGAGAACCCAATTACGATGCCCGAGCCGATTTTATGGTAGCAGCTACACACGCCCTTAATGGCTCCATCAATTGGGGAGTAAAGGAAGATTGGTCTACACATATGATTGGTCATGAGCTGACTGCGATTGCCGGGCTTACGCATGCGCACTCTCTTGTTATTGTTTTGCCTTCTACCCTGCGTATCATGAGCCGGATGGGAGATAAGCGCGACAAGATGCTCGAATATGCTGAGCATATTTGGGGTATCAAGGAGGGCAACGACGAGGAACGCATAGAGGCGGCCATCCAAGCAACGGAGCTGTTTTTCCGCTCTTTGGGGCTAACTACGCGCCTTCGCGAGGCCGGCGTATCTCAAGAGGTGGAAGACGAAATAGTACGTCGGTTTACAGAGAGAGGCGTTGTGTTTGGAGAAAATGGAACGGTAACTCCCGAGGTCGTACGTGAGATTTTGGCAGATTGTCGCTAATTGTCTTCTTGTTCGGAGGTTAAGATCGTCTGAAAAAGAGGCTAGGAACAAAGAATAAACCACATAATAAGTCTACAAAAAAATGCATGTAACTCGACAATTTTTGGTTGTCGCTGCCCTAGGTATTAGTGTGCTTTTGGGAGGTTGTGCTACCAAAAAGAAAAAGAAAGCTCCTGAGAAGAGCAAGTATGAGCAGACCATTGCCGATGCAAAAGAGAGCAAGGGGCTCCTTTCCGTTTACCACAATAAGAAGAATAAACTCTACTTTGGGATTCCCGATTCTCTGATGGGTAGAGACCTCTACTTCATCAACCGCGTAGCCGGAGTGAGCGATACACGAGAGCTGGTAGCAGGGGTTATCCAGTCTTCTCCCTTCCTTTTCCGCTTTACCAAAGACGACAATAACGTGTATCTCGTATGCCCCAACGTGTCTGACGTTGTACGCGAAGGTGATGCCATTGCCAGCTCTTTTCGCTCAAACGCCTTGGATAGGGTAGTAAAGACGTTCCCCATAGTTACGAGAGAGGGAGACCGCTCTCTAATAGACGTTACCAAGTTCTTCTCGGGGGACGAGAAGTTAATATCGCCTTTGAGACAAGTCTCTGGTCCGTTGGCAGAGCGCTTTATACAGGGTACTCTTGATGGGGAGGCTTCTCTAGTAGCATCGGCTAAGGCTTATCCCAAAAATGTGGAGATTGTGAGCCGACTAACCTACAATACTCGCCCTCATGGTGCACCCTATACCGTGGAGATGCAACGCTCAATTCTACTCCTTCCCAAAGAGCCTATGCAACCTCGGTATGCAGATAATCGTATGGGCTATTTCTCCTCTACGCGTCGTCTTTTTACTTCGGACAAAGACAAGGTGGAGAGCTTCCGCCTCATCCATCGTTGGCGCCTCGAACCCAAAGATACAGCTGCCTATCAGCGTGGAGAACTCGTTGAACCCGTAGAGCCCATTATCTTTTATGTGGACAATGCTTTCCCCGAAAAGTGGCGCTCTACCATTAAGCAAGGAATAGAGGATTGGAATACAGCTTTTGAGGCTGCGGGCTTCAAAAACGCCATCAAGGCGCTCGATTATCCCTCCGATTCGACCTTCGACCCCAACGATGCTCGCTACAATACATTCCGTTATGCCACAACATCCATTCAGAATGCCATGGGGCCTAGCTATGTCGATCCGCGTTCGGGAGAGATTATTTCTGCTCAGGTTATCTGGTATCACAACGTGATAAGTTTGGTACACAATTGGCGTTTGGTGCAAACGGGGGCCGTGGATCCTCGAGTACGTACGCATGTATTCCCAGACGATGTAATGCGTGAAAGCCTTAGATATGTAGCTTCGCACGAAGTGGGGCACACTCTAGGATTGATGCACAACATGGGGGCAAGTAACGCCTATACCATAGAAAATTTGCGTTCGCCGGAGTTCACAAAAGAGCATGGTACCACCCCTAGTATTATGGACTATGCTCGTAACAATTTTGTAGCCCAACCGGGAGACTATGAGCGCGGGGTGCGCCTTACCCCTCCCATTCTCGGTAAGTATGATATTGCCGCCATCAAGTGGGGCTACTCGCTTCTGCCTGAGACCTTCCGAGGAGATACTGAAGGAGAGAAAAAGCAGCTTCGAAAAATGCTCGAAGAGAATGCCAAAGATCCTATGCTTCTCTTCGGTGCTCAGCAATTCCCCAACACTGTAGATCCCACCGCTCAAACCGAAGACCTCTCCAATGATCACTTTACGGCGGGTGATATGTCTATCTCCAATCTCAAGATTATTACCAAGAATATTGACAAATGGCTCTATCAAGAGGGAGAGGACTATCGCGACCTTGAGGAGGTATATTACCAGATTGTGGGTCAATATATGCGCCATGTGGGGCACATTGTAGCTCATATTGGAGGCATTGTCTTTAGTGAAAGTCGTCAGGGAGATGGTAAGCCCTCTTATACCTACGTGCCACGCTCGGAGCAGCGTCGTGCAGTAGAGTGGCTCGGTAGTCAAGCCCACGAGGTCAGCACTTGGCTCTTGCGCCAAGATCTCATCAATCGAATAGACAATGGTAGTAATACTCTTGTCAAGCAAATTACCAATTCTTTTGTTGGAAATTTCTTCCGTGGCGGTAACTTGCGTCGCATTCATGAGTTCAACCTCTCGGGAGCCAAAGATGCTTATTCTCTAGCTGATTATACACACGACGTCGTAACGGCCCTCTTCTCGGCTACTCGCTCTGGTAAAACGAGCGAATACGACCGTATGCTAGAGGCTTGTGCGATAGATTTGATGTTGGAGAATGCGCTACTAACGCCCACCGTTAAAGTGGAGAATAAGAAATTCGCCCTCACTGAGGCTTGCCAGGAGCAGTTCGATCAGTGGGTTAACACACCCTCTATCCCCTGTGGATTCTCCGCCACTCAGCAGTACAATGATGGTGAAGAGTCGTTTACTCGCATGACGATGTCTTATCGCCCTCTCAGCCCCGAGCGCATCGCTCCGTACTGGATGGCAGCCCTCGAAGAGGTAGAGAAGCTCTACAAGCAAAAGGCAAATAGTGGAGATGCTGCGGCCAAGGCGTTCTATCGTTATCAGCTCCGCCGTATTGCTTCCGCCCTTGCTGTCAAGTGAGGTAGATAGCCTACTTTTATCCTAACGTGAGCAGTTAGCTTTGTGTTTACAGAGCTAGCTGCTTTGTTTTTAGGGGATGGGATGAACCATGGATACTCTGTTGGTGTTATGTCAATAGTAACGAATAAGAAATTAGACAATAGAAAGTTAGAAGAGTATGACTCACGAACTTATTACCCTCCCCTATGCGGCCGATGCGCTTGCTCCTGTTATTAGCAAAGAAACTGTAGAGTTTCACCATGGCAAGCACCTCCTCAATTATGTAAATACACTCAATAGTCTTATCCCCGGCACTGAATTCGAAAATGCCGACCTCTTGGATATTGTACGTAAGAGTGAGGGGAAAATATTTAACCAAGCCGGACAGGTACTCAATCATAACCTCTACTTCACACAGTTTGGCCCCAATGCAGGAGGTGCTCCTAAGGGTGCTCTTGCAGATGCTATCACAAAGGAATGGGGCTCGTTTGAGGCTTTCCAAGCAGCTTTCCTCGAGGCTTGTACAGGCCTTTTTGGCTCAGGCTGGGTATGGCTTGCCTCTGACGAAAATGGAGTTTTGACCATCGAAAAAGAACCCAATGCCGGTAATCCTATCCGTAAGGGACTTAATCCATTGCTCGGTTTTGATGTATGGGAGCACTCTTACTATCTAGGTTACCAAAACCGTAGAGCAGACCACATTAAGGATCTTTGGTCTATCGTTAGATGGGATGTAGTGGAAGAGCGTTACAACAAGTAACCTATAAATAAAAGGAGAGAAGGGGTAGGAGCTAAGCGTTCGTATCCCTCCTCTCTCTTATATTTTGAGGTGTAATCCATCCTCAACAACCGTTTAATAGAAGACGAGGTACCTCTGTGATAGCAATCACGGGTACCTCTTTTTCGTTTGTGGGATAGGGGAGGACTTGATTAAAGTCTAGAATATCCTAATCTCTTCAATTACGCGATAGTGCAGCTCCTGATTGATGAGTTGCATGATATTTTCTTTCTGATCAGAAATTGTTTGTGCCGCAGCGGAGGAGCGTAGTTGTATGTGCAACGTGTTGTTGCGGAAGAAGATATCTCGGACGAAAGGACGCATTGGGGCAAATCGCTCCCAGAAGAAGGCGATAGCCCGTTCTCGGTAAAGCCCTTGTGCCAGCTCAGGCTCTTCTTCTATAAGGTTCTTTAGTAGAGCTCCCAGCCGTTGGGGTTCACTGCGTCTCATACTCTGAGTAGGGATTCTAGTGTGATGTCGCTTGTAGGGCGATATTGCCATGGTCTACAGCATACAGATGGAAAGACTCGTGCTGTGCCGCTATAATATCGTCGAGATACTTACGGTTTGTATCTGTAATGAATATCTGTCCAAAGATGGGACGGGAGACAATGCCGATAATACGCTCTACACGCTCTGCATCAAGTTTATCGAACAGGTCGTCTAAAAGCAAAATAGGACGGCATTGTAGCTTGTTGGCGAGCAGATTGTACTCGGTGAATTTGAGTGCTGTAAGAAAGGTCTTATTCTGCCCCTCAGAGCCGATTTTTCGCATCAGATTCTCGCCCAAAAGCATCTCAAGGTCGTCTTTGTGAATGCCGTAGGTTGTATATCCGGTAGCCCTCTCTTCTCGCCGTCTCTGGCGTAGGTCTTGAGTAAAAAGTTCCCTATTCGGAGCCGTTGCTGTGAGGTAGTTTAGAGTTACACATTCGCTCTTATCTCCGCAGATCTCTTGGTAGAGTTGATTGAATGTTGGGGTAAAGTCACGAACGAACTCTGCTCGCTTTTGGGCTATCTCTACCCCTGTAAGAGCCATTTGCTCCTCCACAATGGAGAGCAACATCTCGTCTTGGAAGTCACTTTTGAGGAGGGTATTACGTTGTTGCAGAGCTCTATCGTAGCGTATGAGGAGGTCTAAATAGAGGGCATCGTGCTGGGAGAGAAGTCGGTCTAGCCAGTTGCGGCGTTCGTCACTACCTCCTCGGATCAGGCGATAGTCTTGGGGCGAAATAATCACCAAGGGATAACGCCCTATATGCTCACTTAGTCGCTTGTAAAGTCTGCCGTTACGGCTGAGGGCTTTGGCTTGCCCCATACGGAGCCGCAAAGCTATTCTGTCCGTCTCTTCTCCTTCATTTGCTCGGTAGTCTCCCGATAAGATAGCCTCTGTGGAGCCAATGCGGATGGCAAGGCGGTCTACCGTATTGAGGTGGCTCCGAGCCATAGATAGGTAGTGGATGGCATCGAGTAGATTCGTTTTGCCCATACCATTGCCGCCAAAGAAGCAATTGAGTTTGGGTGCAAAGTCGCAAGAAGCCGTAGCAATACTTTTAAAAGCGACAAGCTCGAGATGCTCTAATACCATGGGATGGTAGATTAGTGAGCTCCTAGCTTCATCAGCGTGTCGATAGACTGCTCCATCTTTTGGGAGAGCTTGTCGGAGACCCGAGTCAGAGGGAGGCGTAGTGTAGGGGTATTGATGAGTTGCATCTTGTAGAGCCACTCTTTGATCCCTGCCGGATTCCCCTCCTCAAAGAGGAGTCGATAGCAAGCGGCAAAGGCATTATCGATCTCCACAGCACGTTCACTTCCTGCCAGATCGATAAGTTCTTTTGTCCAAGCCGGGTAGGCATTGGCCACTACAGATACAGCCCCATTGGCTCCTTGATGGATCAATTCGAGGGTACTATGGTCATCTCCGGATAGGATTGTAAAGGCTGGGTCTAGGAGGCTTGCTAGTTTGGTTACACGATCTTCTACACCCGAGGCTTCCTTGATGGCGACAATCTTATCTGGGAAGTTATTACGTAGCCGAAGTACGGTATCGGGGTCCATGTCCACGCCCGTTCTGCTCCGTATATTGTATAGAATAATGGGTTTGTCGCTGGTTTGTGCTGCAGCTGCAAAATGCTGATAAATCCCCTCCTGAGATGGCTTGTTGTAGTAGGGAACAACGCTCAGAATCCCTTGTATATCGTAGCTATTGGCAAGAGAGAGTCGTTCTATGAGTCGTTGGGTAGAATTATCCCCAAGCCCTAAGACAATAGGGTAGTTGGGCCCAGCCTCCCTGCGGACGGCAGAGAGTACTTTTTCCACCTCTTCGCGAGTAACAACGGGGGACTCCCCTGTGGTGCCAAACACCACAATAAAATCTGCTTTTGAGGCTACGATATTGCGAACAATAGCCCCGAGAGATTGGTAGTCTACTTGTCCATCAACAAGAAATGGAGTGACGAGGGCCACACCAAGTCCCATAAATTGAGCGGGAGGGAAAGGGGAGTATACCATAGGAATAAATCGTTACTTTAATCTGCGATCATTCAAATCCACAGACAAAAATACGCTTTTCGATTGGATGTTTCACCTACTCTTTTCGGAAATAAGGGCTATTGGTTCATTCTTTTCGGGGTAGAGTCTTCTCCTTAGGGGCGTTGATATTGCCTTTCTCCTTTGTGAAATCGAGCACTTCTTTCTCGCTCTACAAGATAGATGTGTTATAAGTGTATAAATAGGTGTTGCTATCCAAAAAAATTTTATATCTTTAGGGCGAAAAACATTTCTACCCCCCCCCCCCTTAGAGAGAGGTATATTTGGATGTTGTTGTACATTGAATTATAGAGTGTAGATATAGATTAATCACTAAATGGAATTATGATGAAGCAGCTATTTCATTCATTACTACTACTTACGGCTTTGTTGTTTCCTCTAGAGCTATTTGGCCAGAGTACAGCCTCTCAAGAGGAGCCGTCTTCGCCTATTCCCATGTTTGCAGAGGCTGCAAAGTGGAGCGTTTCCGTAAAGAACATCAAAAGAGAGTGGGAGCCTGGGTATTACCATTGGGTAAATGTGGGAGAGAACTATCAGTACGGTGTACAAGGAAAAGAATCCTTTAATGGCAAAGAATACTTCCACGTTGTTACGACCAAAGGAACAGAGCGCGTGGACTTCTATGCGCGTGAGGAGGGAACTAAAGTTTACCTCTATCAAAAAAGTACGGATAGGGAGTTTGTACTCTTCGATTATGCTATCAAGCCGGGAGACAAATACATAGGTGTGGGAGGCACCCCTGAGAATGAGGCTTTTTACGATGAGTTTACTCTAAAGTCCATCGAGACCAAACTGATAGCAGGAGAGAATAGAAGAGTCTACTATTTTAGCTATGAGTATCCTTCTCAATCCCACTCAAATACTACTCGAGGTGGCTATAATTACCCTAGTATTTCCTATACAAATATCCATTACTCACCTTCGAATGCTTACATGTCTCTTGTATG
The DNA here is from genome assembly GCA_963539975.1 of uncultured Porphyromonas sp. Classification (GTDB taxonomy): domain Bacteria; phylum Bacteroidota; class Bacteroidia; order Bacteroidales; family Porphyromonadaceae; genus Porphyromonas. Next base: position 128,871 of record CAUTMR010000001.1, read on the forward strand.
GGTAGAGGGGATTGGCACCTTAGAAGATTCTCCCTTTTATACAAACAAAACGATGACCGGATCTAAGCCTCAGTATTTACTAGGGTATACAGATGCGAAAGGGGTGCAGCATGCGCTTAGCAACCAGCCTGCTGATTTTACTTGGAGGGTAGTGATTTCTTCGGAACCAACCGCTTTAGACAATGTGGAGAGTGCTCCGGCAAGCATACATATGAAAGAGGGGGTGCTGAGTGTGAATTTGAGGGATGGCAAGTCGCATCGCCTCTCCGTTTATTCGCTTGATGGGGTGCGTCTCCTGTCCGAGACCTCTTTTACCAACTCTTTCTCCGCTCAGCTCGCTTATTCTACCACATCGTCTTCTCTTGTAGTCGTGCTTGATGGCAAAGCCACACTGTATAGGTAGGGGCATAGAGAGATAAGTCATAGACACTTCTGAGACGAGGTGTATTTCCCATGTTATACCCTAGGTAGAGAGGTTCTTCTCTTGGCCTAGGGTGTTTTTTCTTTTCTCTAGTTGATGGGTGGCCTCCCTCTCTCTCTCTCTCTCTTCTAAAGAGATTTGCCCATATCCTTTCTCTTATTGTAGCTTGCTTTGTAACTTTGTCAAGGGGAATAATTCCCTTGGTGAACAACTGGGCCTACCCTTTGTTCTCTATCTAGAGTCCTTATGGATAAACGCTATAAAAATGGATGAAGTTACAGAGTTAGATTTGTGTAGTCGGGTCCAATTGTCCCTAAAAGATTGGCTATCCACTACCTTTTTGGAGACGAGTACTCAGCAAAAACTCTTTCATTGTGGAGCTGCAGCTTATCGCACTTTATCCTCAGATTACATCCAGCAACTCAGAGATCGTTGTCTCCTGTTGGGGCTTGCCGTAGAGGAGTTGCCTGATGGTACCCGCTTCTCTTTCCTTTGGTATCCTATCCGTAGTGGGTTGCGCATCTCCTATCATAATATCTCCCTTTACGTCCTTTTTAATAAGGTGGCACGCAACGAGTATATCCGTATGGTAGGGGCCTCTCGCTCCAAGCGCCTCGATCCTTTTTACTTAAGGCTTCAATACGATAGAGCGGTAGAGAAGCCGGGCTATGGTATAAGCAGCAAAAATATTCCCTGCATAGAGCCCCTACTCACCCTTTTATTTGAGGCTCGAGAAGATTTAATGCAGCTCTCAGAGTCTCTAGATTCCCTTGTAGTAGAGTATGCTCGAGAAGAGAAGATCCGTACCCTATTCTTAGGCAGTATCGAGAGGGTGGTGGAGAGTTTGCTAGCCCAATCGGAGCATCCCTACCATTTGCAGATTTCGGCCGGGCAAGCTCTTCTTTCCTTCCGCTTGCGGCGTAAAAAGATGCTCACCATTGCACTTTCTCCCACCTCTTATATGACGCAATTGCAGCAGCTCCCTGCTTTCTTAAACCGCTGTAATGCGCAGGAGTCCCTCACAGCAATGGAGGCTCTTGTGGTTCAAGAGTACCCCGAGGCTTCCCTCAAAACCTATGGGAATAAGCAGGTCTGGACTTCCACTAATTGACCACATTAGCAAAAAAACAATACAATATAGGTATGGCTATCACCATCAATAATAAGCAGTTACAAAGCATCTTAGAGAAAACTCCCGCCCATCATAATATCATGCTGGTGGGCGTCCACGGCATTGGCAAATCTCGTATTATTTCTGAGTTTTTCCGAGCTAAGGGAATAGAGGTGATCACCCTCTTCTTGGGGCAAATGAGCGATCCCGGAGACTTGATAGGTTTGCCCCATTTAAATACAGAAACAGGGCGTACAGAGTTCATGCCTCCCTATTGGTTCCCCAAAGGAGATAAGCCTATCGTTCTCTTCTTGGATGAGCTGAATAGAGCACGCCCCGAGATGCTCCAATCGGTGATGGACCTGGCACTCAATCGAATGCTGGCCGGCCATCGCTTACCCGAGGGCTCTCGTGTTATCTCGGCGGTCAATGACGGAGCCGAATACCAAATTACGGAGCTTGACCCTGCACTTGTATCCCGATTCAATGTCTATTTCTTCCGCCCCACCGTCTCGGAGTGGTTGCTTTGGGCTGAGGCTCAAGAGCTAGATGAGCGGGTTATTCACTTTATCGAAAACAACCAAGATGCCCTAGATGCTCCATTCAATATAAATGCCGATTCTATCGATAAGTGTGCCGATCGCCGAGCTTGGGAGCGTGTCTCCGATATCACGAAAGGTCTGGAGGAGATAGATGAGCTTACTCTTAAACTGATTAGCGGCATTGTAGGGGTAAAGGCCGCTGCCCGATTGGCGGAGTCGCTTAGCGAGACTTCTGTGGTGAGTGGAGCCGACCTCCTGTTGCACTTCGGAGAGGTAAAAAAGAGGCTTAAGACAATGAAATTACCCCAATTGGCTCTTGTTAATGATAACCTATTCCGCTGTCTAGAGGCTCGTGGTTATCCGGAGGAAGAGATTGAGTTAGTGGGTACCAATCTAGAAAAGTACATTCTTTGGCTCGACAAAAACGACCAACGAGAGGCTCTGATGCACCTTATCAATAACTTTTCGTCGGCTACTTATCCGAGTGCCAACCTCACTATCATGACCAAGCTACCTGCCATCTATACGCTCATGACAGACTACCTGAGGCAGTTATGAAAGAGCTTTTGCGGCATATCTCTGACGAGTGGTTCCTTGCCGAGCCGCTCCTTTTTGATACTCTTTGTACCCACGAATTGGTAGAAAACCTTGATCTCAAGGTAGAAATGCGTGTGGGTAAAGGGCGTATAGAATACAATACAGAGAAGCTCTCCAATCGCTCAGAAGGGTACATAGCCAAGCGTCTTCGCATCGAAGTCGTACGGATATTACTTCGTCATCCCTACCAGCGTCAGCCGCTAAATCATCGTCCATTCTGCCTAGCAATCGCTAGTGATATGACTATTGCCGAGTACTACGATGCGAATGAGACAATGGCCACACGTACCATGATGAAGTTGCCTCCTAACCGTAGTTTTGAGGAGTATTACTCGATGGTAGATGCACTTATTCCTCCACAAAACAGCTCCTCAAAAGAAGAAAAGAAAACTCAGCGTGGGGGGCTAGAGCAGGGGGAGACCTCTCAAAAGAAACAGGGAGAGAATGGGGGAGCCGGAGAGCGTAGCCCCGAGGGCGGAAGAGCCAAAGGAAGCGTTCGAGACGGGGTCAATGGTTTGGCCAGAGGTGAGAGCGAAGGGCTTTCTTCTTCTACAACTGCCACTTCTTCTGAGGGAGAGCCTTCTCAAAAGCACGATGCAGCGCGTGAGTTGCAGATGCATGCCGAGGAGTGGGAGGAGCGTTCTGCCCTGTGGGAGGAAGATGAATTGCAAAACGAAACGATAGAAAAACTCATTGGGAAGGCTCGTAATACAAAAACGTGGGGCACCCTATCGCGTGAGCTACAGCAACTTCTGGAGACTTCTATTTTTGCCAAGGTCAATATTCGTCGTCAGCTCGCCCAGTTTCATACCGGCATTCTATCCAATAAAGTTGTACTTAGTCGCATGAAGCCTAGTCGTCGATATGGTTTCATGCAAATGGGCATTCGACACCCCTATACAACCCGATTGCTGGTTGGGGTGGATGTAAGTGGCTCTATTGCCAATGACGATATCCAAAATTTTCTGAGTGTGATTAACCATTTCTTTACTCAGGGCATAGAGCATATAGAGGTGGTGCAGTTTGATAGTGAATTGCGCCTGCCTGTACAAGAGATGTTCCGAGCACGCAGGAGTATCAAGGTAATGGCTCGTGGAGGTACAAGCTTTCATCCTCTCATCCGCTACTTCGAAGAGCACACAGAGTACGATGGACTCATTATATTCACAGATGGGTATGCCCCCTTGCCACAAGTGCGTACTCGCCGTAAGGTGCTCTGGATTTTAAGTTCTTTAGCGGCTTATAAACATTTTGAGGGGGCTCCAAAGCTCTATATCCGAGCCTAGTCTTTTTACTTATCGAAGCCTCTGAAGTCTTCTTTTTGCCTTAGGAAATAGTACAACTCTCCTCTATAAAGCGAATGAAATAGAGGAGAGTTTTTTGCTATTCTAGCTGTGTATCGCATTTATTTCTACCAAGCCTATTCGTCCATTCTGCTCTAATAAATGATAGTAAAATGGCTTGTTAAACTGCAAATTGACTTTTATTCTCGGCTTTTATATCGCTATTTGTATTTTTCTTTGTAACTTCCCACCGCCGTAGAGAAATACTCTATTTAGAAGTCTTTTTGCTCTGTGGTAAGTAGAAGTATAACATTTAAAAAGGTTCCTTTATCATGAGATCGTACAAAACAGAAGAGATTAGGAACATCTCACTTTTGGGAAGTTCCGGCGCAGGAAAGACCACTCTCGCAGAAGCTATGCTCTTCGAGAGTGGGGTGATAAAACGTCGTGGAGACATTGCCTCGGGCAATACTGTGTGCGATTATTTCCCAGTAGAGAAGGAGTATGGCTATACTGTTTTTTCTACTGTTTTTAGTGTTGAGTGGGCAGAGCGCAAACTCAATTTTATCGATTGCCCCGGGAGTGACGATTTTGCCGGAGGTGCTGTATCGGCTCTCAACATTGCAGATTGTTGTCTTATGGTAGTCAATGCCCAGTATGGGGTAGAGGTGGGGCTGATCAATCAATTTCGCCATATAGAGCGACTTCATAAGCCTGCTATCTTTATTGTAAACCAGCTTGATCACGAGAAAGCTGACTTCCAAATGAGCATCGCTCAGTTGCGAGAGCGTTACGGATCTAAGGTGGTGGTAACTCAATACCCCGTTACTTGTGGTCCCTCTTTTAACCAAGTGGTGGATCTTCTTCGCATGAAGATGTACCAATGGGGAGCCGAAGGCGGGAAACCTCAAGTGCTAGAGATCCCCGATAGCGAGCGAGCTACGGCAGAAGAGATGCGTCAGCAACTTATAGAGAGTGCAGCGGAGCACGAAGAAACTCTTATGGATCGCTTCTTTGAGCAGGGGAGTCTCTCCGAAGAAGAGATCGTAGAAGGGATGCGCAAAGGCATTGTCTTGGGAGATATGTATCCCGTCTTCTGTGTTTCGGCAGCCAAAGATATGTGTGTGCGTCGTACGATGGAATTTTTGGGAGACGTAGCACCGCACGTTACCGAGATGCCTAATCCTATTACCACGGAAGCCGAAGAGGTGACTCCGGACTCCTCCGGTCCTATAAGCCTTTACTTCTTCAAAACTACTGTCGAACCCCATATTGGCGAAGTTTCTTACTTCAAAGTGATGTCGGGTACTGTACGAGAAGGATGCGATCTCATCAATATAACAAGAGGGAGTAAAGAGCGTTTGGGACAACTATTTGTAGTGGCAGGTCAGACGCGTACTAAGGTGGACGAACTTGCTGCTGGAGATATCGGTGCTACCGTAAAACTAAAGGATGTGCGCCGCGGTAATACCCTAAACGAAAAGGATTGCAGTTGGCAATATCCTGCTATAGAATATCCCGCACCCAAGTTTATGCGGGCTATAAAGCCGGTAAATAGTGCCGATGCTGAGAAAATGAGCGAAGCACTCCACCGAATGATGGAGGAAGATCCTACTTGGATTGTGGAGCAAAGCAAGGAATTGCGCCAGACTATTGTGTATGGTCAAGGAGAGTTCCATCTGCGCACCCTCAAGTGGAGATTGGAACCCCACGATAAGACTCTCACGGAGTCTAGTGAGCCTCGCATTCCCTATCGCGAGACCATTACTAAGGCTGCTCGGGCGGACTATCGTCACAAAAAGCAGTCTGGGGGTGCCGGTCAATTTGGAGAAGTTCATCTTATTATCCAACCCTATGTAGAGGGAGAAAATGTCCCTGAAGTGTACAAATTTGGAGGGCAAGAATTTAAGATTACCGTAAGAGACCGTCAAGAGATTCCTCTTGCTTGGGGTGGTAAACTTGTCTTTATTAATAGCGTGGTAGGAGGTGCCATAGATACGCGCTTTATGCCTGCTATCCTCAAGGGGATCATGGAAAGAATGGAGCGTGGACCACTCACCGGCTCTTATGCTCGCGATGTAGTCGTTATTGTCTATGATGGTAAGATGCACCCCGTGGATAGCAATGAAGTTTCATTTATGCTCGCAGGGCGTAATGCCTTTAGTGCGGCATTCCGTGAAGCTGCTCCCAAGATTTTGGAACCGATCTACGATGTTGAGGTATCCGTGCCTGCGGATTATATCGGGGACGTAATGAGCGATTTGCAGGGTAGGCGAGCTGTCATCATGGGGATGAATAGTAAGAAAGGTTATGAACAACTTTTGGCTAAGGTTCCCTTGAAAGAATTGATGAATTATAGTACGGCTCTTAGCTCCCTCTCGGGAGGACGTGCTTCTTTTATGATGAAGTTTGCAAGTTATGAACTTGTTCCTACTGAGCTACAAGAAAAACTATTGAAGTCGTACGCCGAGGAGCAAGAGGCGGAAGATTAACCCCCTCTATGGCTTGATAAAAGAATGGGGCTGCACTCTTCAGTTTGAAAGTGCAGCCCTTATTATTAGTATAAGTAAGTTGAGAGTTGGGAGGATAGGCAAGTAAATGTGTTGAGCAATTTACCCTCAAAAGAAGGGAGCACTCAAGCTTTGGTTCTAGATTCGATGGGAAGATTCCTCAGATCTTTCTGATTACTTCACTTTGACCTATTCCCCTAAGCAGGAGACTCCCTAGATTACTATCCTAAGAGCAAAGATAGGTAAAAGTAACTTATTTACCTAGCTTTTCTTCTACTTCTTCTTTGCTGATTTGCTTTGTGCAGAAGAACCAGTCGTAGCAGTGGAGATTAGCCTCTTTGCCCGAAGCACGTTCACTAGCTACGCGGCAGGTAGTAGCCGGGGGTACGATTGCTTCATCTCCGGGACGCCAGTCGGCAGGGAGTGCTACCCCAAAGTTATCTACAGTTTGTAGCCCGATGAGTACACGCTTGATTTCATCGAAATTACGTCCGAGAGAGAGAGGGTAGTACATGATGGTGCGGATCTTGTCTTCGGGGTCAACGAAGAATACGGCACGCACTGCAGCTGTATTGCTTTCTCCGGGTTGTATCATTCCATACTTGTGAGCAACCTCCATAGAAACGTCCACTACGAGGGGGAACTTTATCTCTATGTTTTTGTATCCGTGCCAGTCAATTTTCTCTTCTATAGTACGAAGCCAAGCAATGTGGCTCTGCAATCCATCTACAGATAGACCTACGAGTTGACAATTGAGAGCCTCGAAATCGGCAGCAAGATGCCCAAAGGTCATAAATTCAGAGGTACATACGGGAGTAAAATCGGCCGGGTGGCTAAAAAGTATCTTCCATTGACCCTTATAGTCGGAGGGGAAGTTGATTACACCTTGAGTGGTAACGGCTGTAAAAGCGGGTGCAGCTTCGCCAAGGCGAGGCATTGTAATTGTTTGATTCTGTTCCATCATACGTTTATTGTTTTATAGTTGATTGTTTTATTATTTCTGGTGCAAAGGTAGAATGATGGGCTACTGATATCAAATGCTTTTTTCTATCTTTGCATAGAGGAAGTCTATCTACCACGAGATTTCGCGTCGGTAAGGGCTTCGTATTTTAGATCATTAACCCTCTAATAAATGAAAGAATGAAGAGACAATTCTTTGTTATTCTCACAGTTCTCTGCACCTTGCTTGCCAGTGTGCATCTGAGTTATGCTCAAAACATTTATAATGCCAATGGAGAGCAGGTTACCTCTGTAGATTCGAATGGTACCCTCCGTGATCGGAGTAATCGTTCCATAGGAAAGATTGACAGTGATGGTACAATCCGCGATGGACAGGGACGTTCTGTTGGTAAAATTGGAAATGATGGCACTATCCGCGATGGGCAAGGGCGTACCATGGGTAAAGTAGAAAGGGATGGAACTGTACGCGATGATCGTAATAGCCAAATAGGTAAAATCGAAAGTGATGGCACCGTACGAGATCGACAAAATCGCTCTATCGGGAGAGCTTCCGGCGTGAAGAAAGAATGGGCAGCTGTAGTCATATTCTTTAGATTCTAAGTAGGTCGTCCCTAAAGAGACTCGCCCACTCCCTTTCATTTGTATTGGGGGTGGGCGAGGTCGTTATGATGCAATTTTATTGGCACTAGACTCATCTCATTCAGAGTAAATACCAAGGAGAGGTATTTACTCTCGGTCTTTTTTAAGCCTATTGTACAATAGATAAGTATGCCAAGAGAGGGAAGGGGGAAGAGCTCGCAGTGCCCAGCTTAGATGGCGGAATCTCTTATCCGGATGTTGAGAAAGAATCCGAACTAATGCTTTGTTTTTCTTTGCCTTACGTAAGAATGCAATGGGTTCTCTAGTACATTTCATCTCCCGATACAGTACTATCGTACTCAGTAGAAGTCGGGCAATAATCAGATTGAGCCCTTGAGATGGATGATCTTTGGAGAATGCCAGAAGGCGTTGCACGATGATGGCTAAGTCTCGGGGCCGTTTGAGATTAGTCGAGTGCATAATGGAGTTAGGGCGTTGTCTATAGTGGTAGGCTACGCCTTGGAAGAATGCAACCTCTCTTGCAAAATAGAGGGCTCTAGGGCTAAACTCTTCGTCTTCGTGGTAGATACGAGGATAGAATGTGAGCTGATTCGATAGGAGGAAATTACGTTTATAGAGGTAGTGATGTACAGGGATAATCTGTTGTCCGCTGTCGAGGAGCTCCAGCCCACTCATAGGCTCCGTAAACTTAGGATGCAGCTCAAGAGTACGTATATACCCTTCTCCAAAAAGTCGAGAAGAAAGCGAGACTATATCCGGATTGTTTGCCTCTTCTAAAAAAGACTTTAGTTGCTTTAGTATCCCCGGGGTGATGAAGTCGTCAGAGTCTATAAACCATACATATCGACCTGTAGCAACCCTAAATCCTGCGTTTCGAGCTTCGCTAAGCCCCCGGTTTTCTTGGTGTATGATGCGGGCATTTGGGTGTCTTGCTATAATGGGTTGTGCAAGACTTATACTCTCATCTTTGGATCCATCGTCTATAACAATTACCTCATACTCCTCCGGCGAAATTAGGCTCTGGGTAAAGCAACTTTCAAGGCACTCTTGTACATAGAGAGCTACGTTGTATACGGGGATTATGAGAGAGAATAGGGGAGCGGGCATGATGGAAGTTCGTTTTAGAATGGGTATCCGATAGCTAAGTGGAAGTCCACACTTTTCCAAAAGTCGGGCATATTATAGTAGCCAGAAACACCTGTTTGGTAGGGAACGTGTAAGCCAATACCTACATCTCCACGGACTACAAAGTAACCTAGATCATAGCGAATCCCAAACCCAGACCCGAGTGCGATCTGATTGATAAACTGCTTGAATGAGGTCAGTTCTTCTAGGGAAGCTCCAGGACGGTTTGTATCCTTATTAAGCAACCATATATTCCCGGCATCAAAAAATATAGCTCCTTGTAGTGCCTTGATAAGTCGGAAACGCCACTCCACGTTCATCTCTAGTTTGAAATCCCCCGACTGGTCGATAAATGAGTATTTTTCGCTCTTGGGTTGGTAGCTTCCCGGTCCAAGGCTCCGCACGGTAAAAGCTCGAATACTGTTGGCTCCCCCAACATAGAATTGCTCGCTATAAGGTGCAACGGTACTATTGCCATAGCTAAAGATGGCTCCCGTGGAGAAGCGTGTAGCAATGGTTTGATTAGGATTGATGGTATAAGTGTAGTGAAGGTCGCCCATGAGTTTTACGAACTGTGCGTAGGGTACTCCAAGGAGTTTCTTTGTTTCGTTGTATTTCTTTTTCCCCAAGGACTGTATGGCATTAGTAATATTGCCGGCCTCGGATACAAACAGCTCTAACCAAACATGGTGTGAACCACGATCTTCTATAATATCGTCATAGGTGTAGGTGTAACCTATTTGAGGAATAAATTGGCTTTTGAGGCTAAGTCCCAGAGTTGTATTTTCTGCTAAGATACGATTGAACTCTTCGGATCGATGGCTTAGGAAGTTGTATTGAAGACGTAGCGCCGTAAAACGGTGTTTATGATGTTCTTTTGGGTTGAAAAGGTAATTGGCAGAAGCCCCCAAAGATGCCATTCTGAAGTAGCGAGCCCGGTTGACTATAGAGGCAGATAGGGTAATATCGCTGTTGGTTGGGAACGCGAGTAAAAGACTACTTAACCCTGGGAAAAGGATGGAAGGAGCTGATAGACTTAGGTCAGATCCCAATTCGTAACTATGTAAGAGAGAGCCTGTTTTACTCGCATTTTCATACGAACCATAGAGGGAAGCGGACAATTGTTCTCCTCCTCCAAAGATATTACGTTTAGCTACCGAGGCTCGCAAACCGGGGCCTTTAAAACCATTGCTTTTGAACCTTATGGCACCTTCAAGAGTGGCATCCCATGCTTTATCCGGAGTAGAGGTGATGTGGAGGTTGAGGATGTGTAGATCACTATCCGCAATGGAAAAAGATAGATCTGTAGCAGAGAAGGCTCCCAAGCGAGCTAAGGCCTGTCGTGTATTCTGCTCATTGAGCTGAGAATATAGACTCCCAGGGCGTAAGAACACACGCCTACCAAGCACAGAAAGGCGGGTAGTGCGTGTTTCGTTATACCTTAGTTTGATACTATCAATGAGAGTGGAGTCGCGTACAGGAGAAGATGGAGAGATTCCAATATCAAAGGTTACTTTGCCAATTTTCCAAGGGACTAAGCTTCGCGGCTCAAGCCCCTCTTTAAAGCCAATGCGCATATCAATTGATTGGGGAGCAAGGGCTGTATCAATACGATATACCAGAGCTTCGGGTGTATAGTAGTAATAACCATTGTTGCGTAGATGGGAGCTGACAATTTCTCTATCCTCTAGTATCTTATTCAAGTTGAATTGGTCTCCTTTGTGTAGAGTAGAGATAGCAGCATGATTGAGGTGAGACTTAGCGACAAAAGCACTGTCGCTTAAGTATTGTATACTCCCTAGCTGGTAAGGAAGTCCCATGTCTATTGTGTAGTGTACCCGAGCTTGTAGAGAGTCTTTGGGCGCTAGGGCAATACTATCACTTACAATAGCATCAAAGTAACCATGTTCGCGTAGCACGTTCTGTGCCAATTTAGAGCGTATCTGGGGGCTTACATTGTTGAGAAGAATGGGCTCTGATGCAAACATCTTGTAGATCTTTTTCCCGAGGAAAGTACTATCATTTTGATAGCTATTGTACACCCAGAGCCCAAGGTGAATGGGGAATCGGTAGCGAGCTGACCCCAAAAAAGAATCATTGGGAGGGACGCTTATCTCCTTTTTTGCTGCCTCAATAGCTTCCTTGCCTTTTTTGCTATGATCTTGGTTGATGATTTGAGTTTTTCCTATACCGACGTAGAGTTGCTCCCCCTCCGGGAGGCGAGCAGTAATGGAGCAAGCACTCAGTAGGAGTAGAATTAGCAGTACTAAACTACCCCCGGCAAGTAGAGGTATATGGTTACTTCTCTTCGTCATGGCTAACCGATTTTTCTGATTCCTTCGGGGCTGGTGCTGTAAGAGTATTTTGCTCTTGTGCTGTGCCTTTAGTGGGGGTAGAGGGCATTTGTTTTCGGAAAATATCTACCAAACGACTAAACTTCTTACGTATGATAAAGCCGAGACCGGTCTCTGTTACCAGCCCCTCAATGAGGTTGTCACTATTGCGTTTGTGGAAGCCCTTTAGGTACATGGATCCGGCTTTGTCTAGGCGATACTCCAAATTGAAGTTGTCAATAAAGGTTTGCTCGTGGTTGGTGGGGATCTTTCCTGTACTTACCTTGCCACCGATGGTTACACTAAGACGATCGTTGAAAAGACGCTTACTAAAGCTATAGGTGTAGTCTGTGTAAGCAGAGCCTGCCTCGGCAGCATCGTGCAATTCCATCCCTACATTAAAGTCTGTTCCTTCTAAAATCCTACCCGTAAGGCTATTGAGTTCGCTCACCGCTAGCCCGCTAAGTAACTGTTGAGGAGTGGTTTTACTAGACTCCGAAGCCAAGAAGGTACCGCTTACCATAAGGCCTACAGCTTGTTTCCCTCGCTCCTCTGCACTCATAGAAGAGAGTTGCCCTTGTATGCCAAGATCCTCAGGTGCGGAAACGTCAAATGCCAAATTTATATTCTCTAGTTGGTCTTTGGCAACAATCTGCACATCGAAGTTTACATTACGAGGTTTCCCTCCTTCTACTACACTGGCGCGTACTCGTTGTGTTGCCTTGAAGTCTATATGGGGATTCATTACATTGCCGCTCCATGAGATATTGCTACTGGGGTCGATGGCAAATATCTTGCGTCCTACAACGGGGAAGGCATAGCGAACATCACCACCTCCCGAGAGATTATACTGTCCCATTAGGCTCATCTCTCCATAGGGGGGATAGGTAAAACGGAAGTCTCCTCCTCCTTGTACATACACATGATCTTGGTGGTCTGCCGATAAGTCTACACCTACTCGCACTGCCGGATCTATATGCAGATCCAATACTACATCCATACCCCCAAGCGAGACTTTATTGCGCACCTCGTCATCGGCCCTACTGAGAGTATCTGTAAAGTCTGTAAATTCGACAACTCCCGCGAGCTTATCAGTAGCCTTTGCTTCTGCTTGGCTATAAACGTAGGTTATGTTAGTTCCTCCAAGGACCTCCAACTTCCCTCTTACCTTGGGATGGGTTATATGCCCCTTCACATTTATGTTTCCACTCGTTAGTAACTTACCATAGAGCATTTGTCCTCTACTTGCTTTGCTATCAATAAGCTCTACCTCGTTTCCAACAATTTGGAGGTCGGTTGTGAGGGCTTGTCTACCAAGTAGAGTAAGATAACCATTGATACTAAAGGATTGTTTCTTGCCTTGCGCACGCAGATTGACGTCTTCGAAGATTAGCTTACTGTCGTGGAATTTGATGGGAGGGGTATCAATGGCAAACTTATTCCCCACCAAAGGGAGGAAAAACGATGCTTCGTGAGGGGTAATTAGACCATTGAAAAGCATATTGTTAGTGGTACCTCTGATGGAGAGAGAACCGTCTATTGTTCCATCAAGAGCCGCGTTTTGAGCACCGATGAATGGGTTGGCAAGAGATAGGGGGAATCCTGCAACATTGGCTGTCATGTCGATGGGAGACGCTTCGTTACGAGGGCTGTAAGTACCCTCTGCCGAGAAGGCTAGCTTCCCATTATAGTTGACCTGTGTTGTAACGTAATGCGAGCTATTATCCCGCGGTTCGTAGAAGAGAGCCATACCAATATGGCCGATATCGGTTTTGTTGTAGCCCAAGTGATTGATGGATACATCCCCGGTAGCACTTGGTATCCCGGTATATGGGTTGCGCTCAATGGTTATATCTGCGAATGTATTCCCCTCAAGGCTTTCCATCCCGAAGAAGTGATTGATGTCTCTTAGCTCTAGCTGGCTTATGTTCAAATAGAGAGAACTAAAAGGAGAAGTATCGTTTTCTTGAGAGGTTAGAGACAGTTCCGCATTATTGTCGCTACGTAGTTGTAGAGAAGAGTGGACGTTGGAATTCCCAAAGTTGTAGAAGAGAGCGTTCTGAGGGTTTGCGTGCAGTCGATAGCCGGCTAGCACAATGGGTTTGTCTTTGAAACTTATCCCAATTCCATTGGCATTCTTAAACAGAATCGCACTTAGCGCATAATCTCCTTGCCCTAGGCCTGTGTAGCTTGCATCAAGGTCGAGAGTCCTTAGGTCGCTTATGGCATGGAGATAAACAGAAAAGGGCGGTTGTGCACGATACTTTTTTTTGTTGACACGGAGGTCCAAACGTAGATATTTTTCTGCTCCTTCTCGAGTATTGGCAACCTGATCGTAACGAATAGGTTGCGCATCGCTCCATGTAAATCCTTTGAGAGACTGATACACACTCTCCGATAGGGTTGTACGGCTGTGCCCTGTTTCTGAGGTGATACTCGCATATACGTTATCTATGCGGAGTGTATCTTGTCTGAGGTCTTGTATGGTTGCTTCTAAGTCCAATCCCTCTCTAGGAGTATTGGTTAGCATCACATTAGCACTCGAGAAGTAAGTTTTGGTCTCTCGTAAGATATTGCTAATGGGGTTTTGTTGCCCCATTACAAGCTCTATACCTATAGGAGGTAAGAGGTCGAGCATCTTGGATAGAGCCTCTGGTTGTATAGAATCTGAGAGAAGCTGGGGGATATACTCCGTTATTTGCTGACTTGTGCTGCCTAGGGTGGACATCCCTGCCCCTATGTAGGCATCGAGATATAGGTCTCCCGCAACAAAAGAGGCTGTTGTTGTATCCGGGGATACTAGGGCTCGTAGAGAGAGGGAATCGTAGCCATACCTGCCATCGTCTAGATGGACAAAGAGATCGCGAGCTACTAGTTGGATAGAGTGTCGGTCACTCAAATTGGTAGAGAAGTTCCCTTGTAATCCTACTCCAAATGCTAAGGGTGTATCCGAAATGCCAATTGTATGCAGTGCAACTGTATCTATTTGGGCATGGATAGTACCGGCTAAGGCTCCTTGTTGTATAGCTCCTGCCAAATCAAAGGATAGCAAAGCGCCTTGATTTAGGCTCTTGGTATGGGCTTGGAACTCTCCCTTGTGCATCGTGGCAACAAGGTCTACACTATCGAGATCGAATTGCTTGTACGAGAGATGATGCAGGTTGAGTTGTAACTCGGCAATGGTACGTGTGGACAAGAAATTAAATCCGTTGCCCATAGCATGCAAGTTGAGATCTACAATCCCAATAGAATCATGGGGTAAGAAAGCAGATATATTTAGGTTTTTGACCTCTGTATCTGCCCTATACTGCATAGTCTTTGGAGAGAAAGCTCCCTTGAGGGTTACCATCCCATCATGGGCTGTGGTGAGCAGAGCATCTAAGGCATAACTATTGGGGGTGATATGCGTTTTCCCGCGAAGGCGAGAGCCTGAAGGGATGGCAATACGCTGGGCTGTGGAGGCATCAAGAAAGGAGAGTAAGCGATGGGCTTGGGAGTTCGTTTTGAGGTCGAAATCAATACTCCCCTTAAGTTGCTTGGGTGAAAGTATATGTTGTAAATTACCTTCTAGCTCTAAGGTTAGCATCTGAGGAAGCGATGCATAGGCACGTGAGAGGGTGAGATCTTCTGTGGTACCTTCGGCTTTTAGTTCTAGTACTATGGGTTTATCCAATAGACTCGCTTGCTTGCCCAGTAGCTTATGTGTATCTATTGTTGTAAAGTAGAAAACATCTTTGGGGTGAAGTTGGGCCCGGAGGTCAGCACGTAGTATTGCGGTAGTGTCTTTCGCTATAAATATGGATAGAGGAATCCGCAAGGACCCATCCGCCCTACTATAAGGAGTCGTGAGTTGCATCTCTTCGAGTTCGATAAGTCCGTCTTGCATAAAAAAGGACCCCGATACATCGTTAATGCGTGCTCCCGAGTGCTCCCGAAGCGACAGATGCGATACCTCTGCCATAAGGAGTGTTTTTTGTTGTACAAGATTAGTCCCATCTACCTCCATATCGTACCCAAAGAGATGGGTGTAGTCTACATAGGGAGTGCTAGGAGGGCGTGCATCTCTTGCATAGCTCCCCGACTTTGCACGGAGCGATACACGGTTAGCCTCTAGGCGTAGTGCTTCTATATCGTAAGAGAATCCCTCCATGGTTGCTTTGTCGATATCGGCTCGTACATAGAGGCTATCAAAAGGCATTGTGAGATCTACTTTTGCCCTTTGTAGGTCAATACGATCAATAGCAATTTTCCACTTTACGGGGGTGGGATTGGGATTTTTGACCGTATCTACACTGTATAATGAGAAACCTCCATCTTTCAGGAGCAGAGCCCCTGCATCTACGGTTTGTTGGCTTAGATTAACGGCAACGGCTGCTACTTCTAGGTGTTGTGCTCCCCCTCCTATAATCATGGTACGTGCCGAATCCGGTATACAAAAAGAGACCCCTTCGGCTCGTAGCCTAGGCGTTTCTATCTGACCATTGAAGAGGGGAAATAGGGGAATATCTGTGTCTAACCTCGATAGAGCTACTAGGGTATCTCCCGCTGGGCTAATAGCTCTTATATCTCGCAGGGAGAGGGTGAGGGGAAAACGAACTCCCAGGTCGCCAATAGTTAGATCAATGCCTGTTTTCTTCTTTACTTGTTGCTCAGCAAACCTCGCAATTCCACGCTGTACCGGAGGTAGATATAGTAGGGAAATAAGAAGAAAAATGAGGGCAAAAGGAGCCAGAAGTAGGGCTACAACAACGCGTTTCCACTTACTCCTTTTGTTTTTGAGGGGTTGTGGATTTTCGTTAGAAACTACTTGAGCATCAGCTCTTTCAGGGGTTTCGGCTATGGGAGTTACCTCTTTTATCTCCTTTTCCATCACAAATTACCGAAGCAAAAGTACTACAAAAAGAGTCTTTATTCGTGTTTGAGAGCCTCTTCTTGCACCAAAATTTTTGCTTCGTCTACGGGGATGGGACGCAATGCCTTGAGTATACCATTGAGGATATTTCCTTCTTTTTCTCCATCGTTGTGTAGGACTAGCTTACCGGCACCGAGGCTCTCGGCTCGAAGGGCTACGTACCCCTCAAAGCGGTAGTTATGTCTTTCTGCGATAGATTGGCTGAGGTAACCATCGGAGGGAATGTCGAGTAATATATTACCCACTCCGGATTGTATGGCACGAGTGATCGGGCGACTCTCAAACGAAGGAGTGAACTTATTCACAGGGCGTGAAGCTGCGAAAATAAGTCGTTTGCGTGCCCCGACATAAAACTCTCCATATCGGGGATGGGTTACGATATAGTCATCTCCTAGTCTTTTACATTGCTTGGGATCCACCCCTAATACTTCCAGTAGTGCTACCATGGATGGAGTTTCCTCTCCTTTTTTCACTTGAGCTACGAGAGACCAATTCTCGGTGTTGTAGGCGCCATTAGGAGCAAAGGAGGCTGAGAAGGCAATTGTGCCGTCTAAAGCTCCCAAGATGGTTTCCCATTCTTTGGTATTGGCTTTGTTGTCTATTTTGCTAAAAAGTTGGACTAGTCCTTTGCCCTCTAATCCTTGTAGGACAACGAGATCGCAATCATCTGCAAGGTAGTTGAGAATCTCCTTATCTACCTTCTGAGAGATATTGTACTCATCGTTTATAATATCTCCTTCGTTGTTTACGAGTTTATAGTCGAGCTTCAGTTCTTTCTCTTTGAAGCTGCCGTTGACTATTAAGTGTGTGTTGCGTACTTTCTCTTGTAGGTCCGGAGCTAACGCTGCTAGCCAAGATACACTCTCTATCTGCTCTTGTGTGTGGAAGAGATTGAGGTATAGACCAAAGTCTTGCTGCAAGAGGTCTTTTATTCCCACAATCTCTGCGGCTGATGTCCCTTTACCCGTGACTAGATCTTGGCTGCGTTCAAAGAGAGAGGTGAAGAAGCCTTGTTGGGTTAGCCAGAGCTGCTTCTCACTAAAGGCAACGTTCCAACCGTTGAGATAGGCGTAGTTCAGTCCGTTTTCGGAGCTGATAGAGTCTGCATAGTCTCTAAGGTTGGAAAGGAGAGCATCGGCATTCTTTACGTGTAGGGTGATGTATAGGTCGTCGCCTGCTCCGTAAGCCAAGATCTCTTTCCAAGCTACGTACTTGCCCAATTTTTCTAGGCATTCCTTATCTCTTGGCTCAATATGGTAGCCCAGCGCCTCATCGCTGACTAATTTGGACAACTTCTCTAGATGAAGGTAGGCAAGATAGTCTACATCCTGAGGGATAGTGGAGAGAAGTGTTTGTGGTTTGTACGAGTGGCATGCCGACGTGATGAGTAAAAGGCATGCCGATACGAGTGGGAAAATGTAACGAGTAAGGCGCATAAAGCGTTATTCTAGAGGGGTGACTATTTGATAAAAGAGTAGAGTTGAGCAATCTCTTGAGCCCATAGAGATTCGTCGGGAGTCTCCAAGATGATGGGGATATTGTCTAGGTGCGGATCGTTCATTACGAGATGGAATAGCTCCATTCCCATGGTGCCCTTGCCTACACTGTCGTGCCTATCCACACGAGTACCGAGCTCTTTTTTCGAGTCGTTTAGGTGCATCCCCGATAAGTATGAATAGCCAATGATACGATCGAACTCGCTCCACATGGCTTGATAACTCTCGGCTGTACGGATCTCATACCCTGCGGCGAGAGTGTGGGCTGTATCAATGCAGACGCCAATTCGACTTTTATCTTCTATGCGATCGATAATATAGGCGAGGTGCTCAAAACGAAACCCAAGGTTTGTTCCTTGCCCTGCGGTATTTTCTAATACAGCTTTTACGCCATGGGTTACGCTAAGTGCTTGATTTACCCCATCGGCAATAAGCTGGAGGCATTGCTCTTCGTCAATGGCTTTAAGGTGGCTCCCGGGATGGAAATTGAGAAGCTTGAGCCCCAACTGCTCACAACGACTCATCTCGTCGATAAAGGCATCAATGCTCTTCTGGCGCATCTCTTTATCGGGATTCCCCATGTTGATAAGGTAGCTATCGTGGGGGAGAATATGCTCGGGTTTGAAGCCAAACTCGGTCATTAGCTCTTGGAATAAGTCGATACTCTTTTGAGGGAGAGGTGCGGACTTCCATTGGCGTTGATTGCGTGTAAATAGGGCGAAGGCTTTAGCCCCTATGGCATGGGCGTTGCGTACAGCATTTTCCACGCCTCCCGTAGCACTGACATGTGCTCCGATATACTTATTATTTGTCTTCATAAGAGAAGAGCTCTCTACTCTGCTTGTTCGTATAAGTGTTCTATTTCTTATTCCGGAGAAATAGTAATACAGGGGGAGCGTACTTTACACTTCCCTCGTGCAAATATACCCTTTATTCTTCTATTTCGGCTAAGTTTTGAGTAGAGGAGAAGGCTGAGAGGTAAGATTTAGAGCATCCTCTTTCTATCTAGATTGCAGAAAGGATCTAGTATAGCTTGCATCTCTTTATTGCTTGAATGAGCTTTCTTAGAAAGTGTATTTGAGGTCAAAGAATCCATTCTCAACCTTTTTAGGGGCATCAGTTCCTACACCCCCTCCTTCTTTCAAGACTCCGGAGAATCGTCCACAGATTAGCCCTCTTGAGGGTATATGTGTTGTAATCTCAAAGGTTATACCCTCACCCTCAGAGTGCCAAGCTCCCAATCTCAATTTCCCCTTGCCCTTGAAAGTTTCTTGATGCAAGTTTTCTTCGGACAGATAAATGTGGATATAGGATGTGCTAGCATTGTATTTTTTATTATCTCTATTCGCATGCCATATAAATACTCGTTCTATGGTATCCTTTTCTTTTCTCACCGAAATCTTAGATGTCCAGGGAAGCCTCGTGAAGAAACTTTGGCGCATTCCCTCTTTAGGGAAGACGTAGGGTTCTCCATCGAACTCAAAGGCTACAATGTTGGCACCATTCTCTGTGCGAGGGGGCATTGCACTGAAGAAGAGCGAATCCTTGTCAATGTCGTATTTCGGGGGGGAAAAGAATCGGCATCCCGAAACAAGGGGGAATAGGGAAATAAATACTCCAAGAATTGCAAAGTAAGTTCTACGCATATCCATTTACTGTTAGTGTGTTTGTTGATGGCAAATATAGAAAAAAGTATTATTCTGACCAATAAAATTTTCTATTCTTCTCTATTTATATTAGCACCATGTTACACATATTGGAAGAGAGGAAAACCACGGATTGCTCAGCAAATATCCCGTGGAGATATTGCCAACATTAAGTCTCTCTGAAAAAGAGGTAGTCTAGATCCCTTTACGTTCTGTACGTCTCTTCTTTTGGGGTTAGGCGCGGATAGCAAGGGACCCTGACAATAGCTTTTGAGCTGATAACTGATTGGCTTTAGAATGCTCGCTGAAATCCGGTCCCGTCGCAGCCCAAGATTTTTTTGAATCTAGGGCAAAAGAAAAATATTTTCTGGGCAGTAGTATGGTTGACTATTGCCCAAGATTTTTTTCAGAAGTAGCCAGTATTATTTTAGTTATTGGGAGCCGGCAAAATTTCCTCTATCTGTGAGGATTCGGAAGCGAAGTACCAAAGGTATCCACGTACAGCGCTGTAACCCATCTTGCTAAGAAGCTGCATATACCGTTGTACCTGACGTCGATAGCGGGGGAGAGGCTTGCCAAATTTGTAGTCAATTACGATGGCTTCGTTTTGGGGAGTAACCACAATACGATCGGGGCGGTAGGTATGAGATTGGAGCGACAGGAGTATGGTTTGCTCGTTGAAAACCTCTACTTCCGGAGAAAACCACAGGGCAACTTCGGGTCGAGAGAGTTCTTTTTGGAGGTACTCCACAATAGATTCTTTCTCCTCTCTTAGCAATGCCCCTTCGTTGAGAGCCTGTTCTACGGCGTTGTCCACATCGTGGTGCGTATTGATTAGGCTAAGTATATAGTGCATTGCCGAGCCAAAGCGGATTGAGCGGTTTTCTTTGTAGGCTTGACTTCCGGTTCGTTTGATCGCAATGCGTTGGGTTCTTTTCGTGTGAGGGGAGATGCCGGGGAATGGATATGAGGGCTTTGTTTGTTCCTGTTTATCACCGGAATCTACTCCCGAATGGGGCGGAATCGGGGTGATAAGTTTCTCTATTTCGCTTTGCTGAAGTAGAGAGCCAAGGAGCTTTGAGAGGTCGAATGTGACTTTCTTCTCATCTAGTTCCGTGGGGTCGGGTAGCCATAGTACAATCCCCTGTTTGGCTCGAGTCATAGCTACATAGAAGAGGTTGAGCCTATCTATAATAGCGTCTGTTTTCTCTTTGTAGTAATCCCCAATGTAGAAGGTCTTGGCGAGTTTGGAACTCATCTCTAGGGGGACGATGGGGAGCCGGAAGCCTATCTCTTGGGTTAGTAACGGGCTGGGGTGGCTCCAAATGTAGGAGGACTTGTGTTTGCCTGTGCTCAAATCCCAATCCAGGAAAGGAAGCAGTACCAACGGAAATCCCAACCCTTTGGATTTGTGTATGGTCATAATGCGGATAGCATCACTCCCATCGTCGAAAGGTAGAGTAGTCTTAATCCCCTTTACTTCCCACCAATTTAAGAAACCCTGAAGGTCCGCTACTTCGTCGCAGTGGTAGAGATATAATTGATCCAATAGGGCCGTAATATAGGGTTGATCTGCAGGAGTTATAAGAGGATGCAGCTGATGGATGATGCTTTCTACGAGATCGTATAGGGAGAGGTAGGGTAGTTGCTCTAGGCAAGAAGAGTGCAGTTGCTCAAAGGGGAGAAGTCGGCTCTCGGCACCTTTAGGGGCATTACTTGTTAATTGCTCGTAGTGAACTAGGGCAGTGCGGTAGAGTGCCTTGTTCCTCGTTCGCCCCTCCGACAGGTCTTTTAGCAGAGAAATAAGGAACCTCACTATGGCAGAATTGGTAATATTGAGAGCTTCTCCCGATACAAATTTGAGTAAGGGAGCCTTCTCGGGATGCTCTTGAGCATAAGCAATAAGACAGGCGGCAAGGGCTGCAACCTCCTTATTGGTATTGGCAAGGATAGCAATCTCTTCCGGTCTATAGCGACGATCCTCTATCAGGGATAGGATTACAGAGGGGACATTAAACTCCGGGAGGTTGAGGGCGTTGGGTGCCTCTTCTTTTTTTTCTCCCTTCTTCTTTGTGGGATAGTAGTAGACCTCTATACCGCCTTTTTTTCCTTCATTGGGAGGGGCTATGAGCTGTTTAGCCTCGGTGTAACTATTCGAGATTTCGCGGATACTCTCCTCATTCGGTATCAAGTGGGCAAAGGGCGTACTCTCTAGTTGCTCTGTAGCTTCGGATAGTTCTTTCCCGAGATTCGCTTCTATTAAAGAGGGGAGTAGCTTGAATATGGCGTTATTAAAGTAGACCACCTCCGGTGTACTTCGCCAGTTGTACCGTAGGGGATGATGCGAATAATAGTCCTTAAACTCTTCTTGAAGTGTGGAGCCTAGGATGTGGCGGTCGCAGTGACGAAATTTGTAGATACTCTGTTTTACATCCCCAACTATCAGGTTGTCGTTGCCCGAGGATAGCGTATTCTCAAGAAGCGGACGGATATTCTCGTATTGGATGCGTGCCGTATCTTGGAACTCGTCTAGCATGAGATGATGTAAAACACTCCCTAGCCGCTCGTAGATGAAAGGGGCATCTGCATTATCTATAATGCGCTGGATGAATTGTTGTGTGCTGGCAAGTAAAAGGGTATTGCTCTCCCTCCCTTGCTGCATCATCATGGCATTGATGTCGCCGAGTGTCCCCAGTACGTTGAGGGTTTTGCGTGTGCAAAGAGCCGTCCGATAGTATATCCCCCGTTCCTCTTCTAGGGAAATGGTGTCCGATAATATATCTCGTAATCCTTGCTCCCATAGTCCTGTAAGAAGATCCTTATGGGGGCTTTTCTGAGGGAATAAGGCAAGAGGATCTTCGGTAGCCTGTTTGCATCTCTGGGGCGGCTGGTCGCCTAGATGGCGATCTTTCAGCACCTTTTCGTGGTAGAAAAAGGGGCTCCTTGCTCCGCCGTATAAGTCCGATGTTTGTAGACCTGCCCCATGTAGTTTCTTCAAAAAGGCCTCTGCTAATTTGTAACGCTCCGCTTCGAAGTCTTCTGTATAGGCATCAATAGCTTGTCTATCTAGGGCAATCTCTTTTTTTTGAGGGAAGTATCCATCACGCACCGCAGCCAAAGGAGCTTCTGCAAATAGTTGCTTCCCTAGATTACTCAGGGCTTGATCAATTTGGATGCTTCTGCCTGCATTGATTTCCTCTTGTGCCAGTTGATACACCCACTCACGGGTATCGCTCATTTGCTCTTCTGCCAGACTATGGAGTAGCAGCACAATGGCTTTGTGCAGCCAAAGCTCTTGATCCATCTCTACTTTGTAGTTTCCTGCAAAGTTCAGTTCAAAGGCAAAGGAGCGCACAACTTCCTGGAAAAAGGAGTCTATTGTGCTTACACGGAATGAAGAGTAATCTCCCAAGATACTACGCAACGTGCGCTGTGCCCTGTCCGTAATTTGCTCCGGAGAAAGATCTAGTCGCTCCCCTAAGGCAAGAGCAAGAGGGCTGGGCTCTCTCTCGGTGGTTAGCTGATAGAGCACCTCCACAATACGGCTTTTCATTTCGTTGGTTGCCTTATTGGTAAAGGTCATTGCCAGTATGTGTCGGAATTTGTCTTCCGGATACTTTAGGGCAAGGGTGAGGTACTCTAGAGCCAAAGTGTAGGTTTTACCTGCACCGGCTGATGCCGTATAGACATTCAGTTGAGCCATGGCAGAGAGGGGGGAGTAGGTGAGGAGTTATTCCTCAGACTGGGGCGTTGGGGCAAGTATTTCGTTGTCGTTGCCACGCTCGTTGTATCCTTTTCTTAGAGGATTGCGACGGGCGTAGTTGTAGCGATTGCGACGACGGATCGTGTCAATTGCCAAATAAATGGCAGCTGTGAGAGAGGCGGAACTGGCAAGATTTTTCCCTGCGATATCATACCCGGTTCCGTGGTCGGGAGAGGTGCGTATGATGGGGAGTCCTGCGGTAAAATTGACGCCCTCATTCATAAAGAGAGACTTAAAAGGAGCTAACCCTTGGTCGTGATAGAGAGCAAGGATGGCATCATATTTATAGAGTTCGGCAGAGCCCCAAAAACCATCTGCAGCAAAGGGCCCGAAGGCAAGCAGTTTGTTCTGCTCCCGAGCTTTCTGTAGCGTTGGGGTAATGATCTCTATTTCCTCTCTCCCCATTAGCCCTCGGTCTCCCGAGTGGGGGTTGAGGGAGAGTACGGCAATGCGGGGTTTCTCTATATCGAAATCGCGTTGCATACTACTCTCTATGGCTTGGAGTTTCTCCAGTAGTAGGGATTCGCTCAAAAGCCCTGCCACCTCGCTAATGGCAACGTGTGTAGTGGCTAGAGCCACACGTATATCGCCACTCGTGAGTATCATAAGGGGAGATTCGTTCTCTTTTAGTCCACATTTTGCTCCCAAATAGTCCGTATGTCCCTTAAAGGGGAATAGGTCTTGAGGCATTGTGGCTTTGTTGATAGGAGCTGTAACGAGGGCGTCTATCCGATTGTTTAGAGCATCTTCCATAGCCCTCTCTAGGGCGTCGAATGCACACCTCCCGGCTAAAGGAGTGGGCACGCCTACCTCTACTTGTACGTTTTGCGTTGTACAAGAAATGAGATTGATCTCGCCCTCTTTTGCCTCTCCAGGGGTTGTGATTTTTCGCCAAGGAGCCGTCTCTGCGGCGAGATAGTTGCGCCAAAAGGCTTCTGCTTCTGCCGAACCGTAAATAATGGGGGTAAAGAGTTCGGTGATATTAGCTTCGGCAAAGGCTTTGAAAAGGACTTCATAGCCAATCCCATTTATATCTCCATGAGTGATCCCTATTACGGGTTTGCGATTGTTGTTTTGTTCCATATGTAAAGAGAATGGAGTGGGCTGTTGTTGCTACTATCAGTGAATGTCTGACCACCAAATCTGCTTGATCGGAGCAGGATCGAAAGTCTCTTGGGAGAGAGGTCGCAGCGAGAATAGAGCTGCTTCTAGGCGGCGTACAAGGTCGCGTTTGTTTTCGTTGGGGTAGTACACAAAGCCCTCTATATAGTACACTTTACCCTCATCGGGGCGAGCAATGGCATGCATTACAAAAGGACCGGCCATGGCACTTTTGCCCGAGGTCTCCCAGAGCCCACGGAGTACCCCACGGTAGGATCCGTCCGGCATTTGTAGGTATTGATGGATAAGCCCTTCGGGGACTGTTGTCATTTTGCTATCGGGAGTGGCACCGGGAATATTGCTGCCGAGCACACTATCACGGCGTGCGTGCATTGCCTCTAGGGATAGATCCTCTTTTCCCCTATAGGGAAGACTATAGACAACCATATCGCTTCGTTTTTTATCGGAATTATTCGACATCCAAAGGAAGTCTTTACCCTTTTTGTAGGAGAGCATGTCTTGGGGCATATTGACGTGGCAGCCTAAGACTTCTTGACAATATTCGTCTGCTTTGGTACTAAATTCTCCGCTCCAGACTTCGGCATAGCGGAAGAGTTCGTGGCGCAGCAATAGGTGACGTATCTTATCCCCATCGTTGGCAACGAGCGCTTTCAGAGAGTCTGCATTGGGCGTTTGCACGACGATGAGGAGTTGCCCTTGTGCCCATTCGTTGTAAGAATACTTGACAGAATTGTGCGTGTAGGTATCTTCGTTTGCTTTTACAATCAGGATGTTTCGAGTGTTACGTAGGAAGTCTCCAAAGTCGGCTTCGGCCACGGTTTGTACACGCATCCAGTGCTCTACTTGAGGGAGCCCGGGCACTTCTTCTTGTAGCATCGCCTTTACGAGCTCTCCTTCTGAGCCTTTGAGCCAATCACCATCCATTACAAGAAGCATTTCTCCGGGGCTTCCTGCCGCAGCCATAAAGGTATTGGTCTTTTTGTTGCAACTTGTTGCAAGTACTATAAAGCTTGCAAGGAGTACTAGGGTATGGGTTACTTTTGTCATGTTAATGCTCTATGGGATTTGTTCAAAATCTCCTCAAAGTTACGATATAATCGCTTTAGGGAGGGTGGATGCAGGCTATTTTGTGTCTTTGTAGCCCATTCGTTGCAGTAAGGGAATGAGTAAGGAGCGCTTATCTCCCTGTAGTATAATCTCTCCATCTTTGGCAGAGCCCCCGCATCCGGCGGCTTGCTTTAGCTTAGTGGCCAAAGCTTTGAGGTCGTCACTACTTCCGATGAACCCGGTAACGAGTGTAACCTCCTTCCCTCCGCGCCCTGAGCGTTCGTAGCGTAGGCGCAGACGTTGTTTCTCCGGGGGGAGAGTCTCTATTGTATCTTCTGCTTGGCTATTGGGACAGAAATTGGGGTCTGTGCTGTAGACCAATCCTCCCATGTTCTTCTTGCTCATGTTGGTATCAATTAATAGCGGAAGGAGCTACCTCCCAAAAATTCTCTGATGAGGGAAGTACCCGGCAACTTGTCTATACGTATGTAATGAATCATGCGTAAGAAGCGTAGGAGACGTTGTGCCTCACTGTACTCTGGCACGTTGGCAGGAACCTCCATAAGCAGGGGCTCTGCAAAACGGCGGAGAGCTGCAAGTTCGTATACCATAGCACTGTTGAACACTCTATCAGCATTCTCTTGATAGGGGAATACCCAGCGTTCTTCCCCTCTTCGTACCGAAGCCCATTGAGAGAGTGTCTCTACTGCACTCTTGCCTCTGTAGCGATAGTCTCGCACTATGCGGCGTAGTAATCGATTGTCTGTTGTGGGGATACGATTATGTGCATCTAAGCCAATAGCTGTGAGGGCACTAACATAGATTTTGAATGTCGTATTGCTGGGGATTGTAGGGATTAGCTCGGGATTGAGGGCATGAATGCCCTCTATCAAAAGAAGGTCTCCTGGGCGGAGGGTGAAGGCATCGTTGCGATAGGAGCGAACTCCGAGCTTAAAGTCGAAGGTGGGTAGCTCTACACTTTCCCCCCTTAGTAGCTTCTGTAGATCTTGATTGAAGGTGTCGAGGTCTACGGCATAGAGTGACTCAAAGTCGTATTCCCCGTTTTCGTCTCGAGGAGTTTTGTCTCGGGTTACAAAATAATCGTCTAGAGAGATACTATGAGGCTTGATAAAACAAGTGCGGAGCTGGGTGTAAAGGCGCTTGGTAAAGGTGGTTTTTCCCGAAGAAGAGGGGCCCGATATGAGCACAATGCGCACCCCATCTTCGTGGTAACGCTGAGCAATCTCTTGAGCAATCATAGATATTTTCTTCTCTTGCTCCGCCTCGCTTACCATGATAATATCGTTGATTTCCCCTCGAGTGATGGCTTTGTTAAGATCTCCTACATAGGGTATTTCGAGCATTTGTATGAGCTCTTTTTGGTCTTTGAGCACCTCTCGAAGTTTCGGCTGTTCAGTAAGAGGAGCAAGCTCATTGGGATTGGTACGAGAGGGTACACGTACCAGAAAGCCATCTAAGTATCGCTCTATGGAGTAGATATGGATATAACCGGTAGAGGGGGCTAAAGAGCCGTAATAGGTATCGGGGTATCCATCCAACTCTTGGTACGTAATGAAGGGGACATTGTAGGTCTCAAGCAGGGTTGCCTTGTCCTCTTCTCCAAGATCTCTGAATACCTTTATAGCCTCTTCTTGGGATGCTGTACGGGTGGTGAAGGGGAGGTCGGCTGCTATGATTTCGTCCATTCGGAGGGTTATATTGGCAAGCTCTTGATCGGTAACTTCGTGTCCGTTTTTGATGCTGCAGTAGTAGCCGTTGGACAAAGAATGTTCTACTCGTAGTCTGCTTGTGGGGATAACTTCTCGTACGGCTTTGCTTAAAATAAAGCTCAAGGTACGAAAATAGGTGCGTTGCCCACTCTCCTCGCTTAGACCTACAAAGTGCAATTCGCAGCTCTTAGTGATTTTCTCAGTCAGCCCAACCGTGTTGTTATCCATTCGACAGTTGATAGGCTTGAAGCCTAGTTCTTGCTCGTATTTATTTGCGAGTTCTAATATTGTTATTCCCTTATTAACCAGTTCTTTGTGTCCTGTATTCGTACAAACTATCTGTATTGAGTCCATAGCTTTCTAATCTTTTTCGACTATATTTGTCCTCAAAATTAGGCAAAGAGTAGCAAAGAAAGGCTCTAGCCTCACAAGTGAAAGTATAGAAATAATAGCAGAGTAGTGTGTAGACATGACTTTTGGAATTCTTGACTTTATTCGTCTGATTGGTGCTCTTGGTTTGTTCCTTTATGGGATGAAGATCATGAGTGAAGGTCTCCAGAAAATCTCCGGAGACAAGATGCGTAACATCCTCTCTGCCATGACCTCAAACCGCTTTTTCGGAGTCCTTACGGGGATTACGATTACGGCTTTGATTCAGTCTTCTTCGGCTACAACCCTGATGGTTGTAAGTTTCGTTAATGCCGGGTTGCTTAGCCTCGCCCAGTCCATTAGTGTGGTGATGGGGGCCAACATTGGTACCACGGTTACCGCTTGGATTATTTCGTTGCTCGGCTTTAAGGTAGATATTAGTGCCTTTGCCATTCCCTTGTTTGCCTTCGCTATCCCTTTGATTTTCTCGAAGAAGTCGAAGTGGAATAACATTGGAGAGTTTGTAATAGGTTTCTCTTTATTGTTTTTGGGATTGGAGTTTCTCAAAAGCTCAATGCCCGACTTGCAAAGCAATCCGGAGGCTTTGGAATTCCTCTCTGCCTACTCAGATCTAGGTTTTGCATCCGTACTTATTTTCTTGCTAATAGGTACCGTCATGACCATTATCGTGCAGTCCTCGAGTGCTACGGTGGCTATTACCCTTATCATGTGCTACAATGGATGGATTCCTTTTGAGCTTGCTCTTGCCATGGTGTTAGGGGAAAATATTGGTACTACCATTACTGCCAATCTTGCGGCTTTTAACGCCAATGTGGCTGCTAAGCGGACGGCTTTTTCACATTTCCTCTTCAATTTCTTAGGAGTTGTTTGGGTGCTTTTCCTTTTCTATCCGCTTGCCCATTTAGTAAAAGACTTATCGGGAGAAAATCCCTCTGTAGGGCTGGCTCTTTTCCACTCCCTCTTCAATATTGCCAACGCTTTGTTGATGATTTGGTTTGTCCCAGTTTACGTAAAGATTTGCGAGCGAGTGATCCGCTCTCCCAAGACCTCAAGCTTTGGGGAAGACGAAGACCGTCACCTCCAATTCATTTCTACACGTATGCTCTCCACGAGTGAGCTTTCTCTCATCCAAGTGCATAAGGAACTCGGCTCCTATAGTAATCGTGTGTTAGAGATGTTGCAGATGGATAGGGTGCTTATCTCAACTACGGACTCTACAGAATTCAATAACACTTTTAATCGAATTGAGAAGTTCGAGAATATTTGTGACCGCGTAGAGGTAGAGATTGTCAACTATCTCAACGCTCTCTCGGATGGGGACTTGAGTAGTGACGCCAAGCAGGAGGTGCGTGTGATGATGCGTGCGGCCACCGAAATAGAAAGCCTAGGAGACACCTGTTTCAATATAGCAAGGTCTCTCAAGAAGCGTAATAGTAGCAATACATCCTTCGAACCTCTCTTGGTAGAGAACCTTCTTGCTCTACACGAAGTGGTGCTAAAGAGTGCTCTACACATGATAGAGGTACTGCAAATGAGCAACCCTGGAGCAGATGCCGCTCACCAGTCTTACAACATAGAAAATGAGATAGACAATATGCGTGATGACTTGAAGCAGAAGAATATGCAGGATCTCGATAATCACGTATATCCCTATCAGCAGTCGGTATATTACCTTGACATAATAGACGAATACGAGCACTTTGGAGATTATGCGCTCAATGTAGTACAAGCCATTGTAGAGAAAAAAGTATAATCGACACACTCAGTTTTCCACAATACAACTTACAGAGATTATTATGGCAGTAGAGATTAGACAAGTACAGGATAAGTCAGAACTCAAACGCTTCGTGCAGTTTGGGAATGAGCTTTACAAGAAGAATCCGTACCATGTACCCGTACTTATTGACGATGAGCTCGGGACTCTTGACAAGGATCGCAACCCTGCCTTTGAGTTTTGCGAAGCTGCGTATTTTTTAGCATACCGCAATGGGCGCATTGTAGGACGCATTGCCGGTATTATCAATCATAGAGCCAATGAAACCTGGAACCAGAGCAATGCTCGGTTTGGCTTTCTCGACTTTATCAACGACAATGCCGTGGTAGATGCCCTCTTTGAAGTGGTAGAGAATTGGGCTAGAAGCAAGGGAATGGAAATGCTACAGGGGCCTATGGGTTTCACCGATATGGACAAAGAGGGGATGCTTATAGAGGGCTTCGACCAATTAGGGACAATGAGCACCATCTATAACTATGCCTACTATCCCAAGCAGTTAGAGCGTCTCGGTTTTATCAAGGATCAGGACTGGAAGGAGTTTAAAATATATATCCCTAAAGAAATTCCTGAGAAGCACATCCGTATCTCTCAGATTGTACGAGAGAAGTATGGCCTGCGCGTAGTTAAGGTAAAAGACCGCAAAGAGCTACTCCCTCATGGCCCTGCAGTCTTCGAAACCATCAATAAGGCTTATAGTAATCTTTACGGCTATTCGGAGCTGAGTCCTGCTCAGATAGAGTACTACACTAAGCTCTATATCCCGATGCTTCGCCCCGAGTTCGTTACGCTCATTGTGCGAGAGAAGGATGAAAAAGTAGTGGGTATTGCCATCTCTATGCCTAACTTAAGTAAAGCCCTCAAGCTCGCTAATGGTAAGCTTTTCCCCTTTGGGTTCATTCATTTGTTGAGGGCATTGAAGGGGAGACCAAGAGTGATTGACCTCTATTTGATGGGGGTTTTGCCCGAGTATATGAACCGAGGAGTCAATGCACTTCTTTTCAACGACCTGATACCAATATACCAAAAGTTTGGAGTGGAGTATGCCGAAAGCAATCCGGAGCTAGAGACCAATATGTCGGTGCAGATGCAGTGGGATTATTTCGAGCGTAAGCACCATAAGACTCGTAGAGCTTTCATCAAAAAGTTGTAATGGAGGTAGTTACGGGATACACTGAGGGCAGCATTACAACCCTAGATTGGGATGTCCATATTCGTCGCAGGCCCGGTATGTACATTGGAAAGCTGGGCGACGGCTCGGCGAGTGACGATGGTATATATGTTCTACTCAAGGAAGTAATAGACAATTCGATAGACGAATTTGTGATGGGGCAGGGTAAGGTAATTGAGGTTACCATTGCCGAGGGTGCTGTCTCTGTGCGCGATTATGGCCGAGGTATCCCTCTGGGCAAACTTATAGATGCCGTAAGTAAGATGAATACGGGGGCGAAGATGGACTCTCGCGCCTTCAAGAAATCTGTTGGACTTAATGGCGTTGGTATCAAGGCGGTAAATGCGCTTTCATCCTCTTTTTCCGTTCAATCTCGTAGGGAAGGTCAGACCAAACGTGTAGAGTTTGAGCGAGCTAAGATTTTGCATGACGGCGAAGTTGTGCTTTGTGATGAGCCTCAGGGTACTGAAGTTTGCTTCACCCCCGATGCCACCCTTTTCCGCAACTATCAATTCAGAGAAGAGTACGTTGTGGCCATGTTGCGCAACTACACCTTTCTCAATGCCGGTCTTACCATCATTTACAATGGTAAGAAGTTCCTTAGCCGTCATGGCCTGCAAGATCTTTTGAATGAGGATCTTACGGGCGATCCTCTCTATCCGGTAATCCACTTGCAATCCGATGATATAGAGGTGGCTATTACCCATATCAACCAGTATGGAGAGGAGTTTTACAGCTTTGTTAATGGGCAAAATACAACGCAAGGGGGGACGCATCTCTCTGCTTTCCGTGAGTCGGTAGCACGTGTCATTAAGGAGCATTTTTCTAAGAACTTTGACTATTCGGACATTCGCTCCGGGATTGTTGCTGCCGTCAGTCTTAAGGTGATCGAACCGACCTTTGAGAGCCAGACAAAGACAAAGCTGGGCTCTAAGGATATGGTTCCCGAGGAGCATCAGTACAAAGATGAGCCTCTCTATGGGGTGAGTATACAGAAGTTTGTTGGAGATTTCCTCAAGGATCGACTTGACGACTACCTGCACATTCATACTGATGTGGCGGACGTAATGCTCAAGAAGATACAAGAGAGCGAGCGGGAACGCAAGTCCATGAGTGGGGTCGCTAAGCTCGCCAGAGAGCGAGCAAAAAAGTCGAGCCTTCACAATAAGAAGCTGAGGGATTGTAGCGTTCACCTCAACGATACCAAACTAAAGGATAAGGAGCCCGAGCGTACAAGCATCTTTATTACCGAGGGAAATTCGGCAAGTGGATCTATTACGACAAGCCGAGACCCAAAGTATCAAGCCGTCTTTAGCCTACGAGGTAAACCCCTCAATTGCTTTGGCTTGACCAAGAAAATCGTTTACGAAAATGAGGAGTTTAACCTGTTGCAGGCTGCTCTCAACATAGAAGAGGGGCTAGAAGGGCTACGCTACAATAGGGTGATTATTGCTACCGATGCCGATGATGATGGTATGCACATTCGCCTATTGATGCTCACTTTCTTCCTTCAGTTTTTCCCTGATTTGGTGCGTAAGGGGCATGTTTATATCCTTGAGACACCTCTCTATCGTGTGGCTTTACCCCCGGGGGAGATTGCCCAAAGGAAGAAACGTAAGACGAAGGGAGAGAAAGAAACTTCGGAGGAATACACCTACTACTGCTATAGCGATGAGGAGCGAGACCACGCTCTCCACCTCTTGGGAAAGAAGGCACAACTTACCCGATTTAAGGGGCTTGGAGAGATTTCTGCCGATGAGTTTAAGGAGCTTATTACAGAAGAAAATATCAAACTTCGCCAGGTAACCCTACGCAAAGAGGATACCTATAAGCATTTGCTCGACTTCTATATGGGCAAGAATACCCCGGATAGACAAGATTTCATCATAGAGAACCTTGTGATGGAAGATGAGCAGTAGCGAGGTACCCTCTCTTGGTAGATTCTCTTTTATCCTATGCCTTGAACCAAATATTTTCGCCTAATGACTACCGCTCTCTTTGCCGGGTCTTTTGATCCCTTTACCATTGGTCATGCCGATATTGTAACGCGTGGTCTGCGTTTGTTCGACTCTGTGGTTATAGCTATTGGTGTTAATGACAAGAAACAACCTCTATACACTTCGGAGGAGCGACTTCGCCAAATCTCTTCTTTTTATGCAGAGGAAAAGCGTATCAAAGTAATCGCTTATACAGGGCTTACAGCGGATATTGCCAAAGAAGTGGGGGCTACGGTGCTTCTTCGGGGGATCCGTTCCGGACTTGATTACGAGTACGAACGCTCTTTGGCAGACATTAATCGTTGTCTTACGGGTATAGAGACTGTATTCCTCTTTACGGCTCAACATTTGTCTCATGTCAGTAGTGGGGCTATTCGAGAACTTATCAACCATGGTCACGATGTTTCCGGCATGCTCCCTCCCGGCTTTGTCCTCTAGCTTATTTTTCTGCCCTATTAATCTGTAAATTCTGCCCTATTTCTTTTCTTTTTTAGGCTGGTTTTGGAGGTGATTTTAGGGCAAGAACTTTTTTCTTACAGGGCAGGATTTTTTATGTTTTCACCTAGTGTGGAGAAACATCAAAGTGTAGAGTAGGATTTTAGGCTTCCCATAAGGGGAATTGAACCAATGGGCACATTCTTTTAAAAACTGAGGGAAGTTAAGGGAAAAGATGTATTTTTGCACTTAGAATATGGTTGTGTCCAAATCTTCCGGAATACCACGAAAGGCGGGAGAGGTAAGGAAACAATCTTAGAGGACAGAGTGTTTTGTATAAACTATGATAGGCAAGAAGTTGGGCAATAGAGTGGCAGCACGCACACGAGATTTTCTCAAGCGTATTGATCGATACAATGCGGCACATCCGTGGGTATTGGCACTTGCTTGTTTTGTTCTCCTGTCTGTAACGGAGCTTGCTTTTGGTGAGGCAAGTGTCTTTAAGCAGATAGAGCACAGAGCTACCATATCGCGCCTTAAGCACTCTGTACGAGATGCAAGGAAAAAATTTGAGCAGGATAGTTTGGCTCTTCAGCAACTCAATGAATGCGAAGAGTTGGAGCGTATTGCTCGGATAAAGTACAACTTTGAGAAGCCCGGAGAGGTTACTTTTTTGATTGTAGACACTACTTCTCATCAAGATTAAAAATGAGATAAATCAGGAGTATATATGCGACGAACTAATTCATCTTGGCTCAATGCAATTGTCTACACCGTAAGTACCTCTATACTTCTTGCAGGGCTTATACTACAGATTTTTGTTCTATGGCCTCATGCTCGTTACATCCTTCTCTTGGGTTCCTTAGGGTATTTGTGGGCAGTAGTAGCCTATCGAGCCGGTAAAGATACGCTCCGAATTAGGCGTCTCATTCGTCTGGCTCATTTTTCCGGATTGCTTTGGCTCGCGGGTACTATGTGCCTATTTTTCAAGAGTGAGTTGTGGATCCTCTTTTTCTCAGTGGCTTGCGTATTCATGCTTTATAGCAATATTGCATTGAGT
Source organism: uncultured Porphyromonas sp. (assembly GCA_963539975.1). Lineage (GTDB taxonomy): Bacteria > Bacteroidota > Bacteroidia > Bacteroidales > Porphyromonadaceae > Porphyromonas. The sequence continues at coordinate 162,893 of CAUTMR010000001.1, forward strand.
CGTGGGCATAGTAAATCTCGTAATAAATGACTTATAATAAAAAGGGAACCCCACGGCGCTATCGTCGTGTAGTAGTGCAAGGGACAGCCTCTGAGGCTACTACACTTATGGGTGTGCTCACTCAGTTGCTCCCCAATAGTAGCCGTACAACCCACAAACAATACCTAAGAGATCGTTGTATAAAGGTCAATGGTCAGGTTGTTTCTGAGCACAATGCCCCAATAGCAGTAGGGGACAAAGTAGTTGTGTACAGTGTGGGGTTTGCTCCCGTATTGGACAATACAGAAGTAAAAGTGCTATGGCAAGACGATTGGTTTATCCTAGTGCAAAAAGAGCCTGGAATTCCTACAATCGCTTCCAAGCCCGGGGATAAACATACGGTATACCGGATTGTTGCAGATCACTATAAGAGTGGAGATGCTCGGGAAAAGATATTCCTACTCAATCGCCTTGATCGGGATACACGAGGATTAATCCTCTTTGCTCGTGATCGAGAGGTGCAGCAGGAGATTTTGGATAATTGGGAGAAATATATTTTGAGTCAGACGTTTTCCGCCTTGGTCGAGGGGCTTGTACCCGAAGAAAAAGGAGAGTTTGCTCCTCCTCCCAAACCTAAAAAGCCGGTAGGAGATAAGGATACGAAAAAGAAGGTGGTGCCTTCTCGCCGCTCTCGAGCTACCTATCAGGTAGAGGAGAGAGCCTCGTGGCGAACCCTTCTCCGCATCTCTTTACTAGGGCGTTATAATGGCATTCGCAGTCAGCTCAACGAGAAGAAGTGTCCTTTAGTTGGCGAAAGCAAAGGCGTGATCAAAGGGGCTCCCTCTATCGCCCTGAGCCAACAAGAGCTAGTGCTGTTGCATCCTGTAACAAAGGAAAAGCTCTGCTTTGAGTCGCCTATTCCGTCCTTTTTTTACAAGTTACTACGCCGCCGTTTGACCACCTCAGAGCGCAAAATCATCGAAAAACGAACAGAAAACGAGAAGGATCTATCCATAGATTCTCTCAAAAAGATAGACTGAACTAAACATATTAGCCTATGTATCGGAAATTAAAGAACCTTTCTTTCCTCAGCCTTTTTTGCTGTCTAACCCTGCTTTTCTCGGGAGCAGCCAAGGCCCAGATGCAGAATGACATTGTTACCTGGAAAGCCTCTCTAGAGGATAAAGGTACCGCAGAAAAGACTCTTGTTTTCTCTGCAAAAATCAAATCTGGGTGGCATATTTATGATCAGAATATGCCGGAAGATGGCCCCAACTCTACGGAGTTTAAGTTCTACAAGCTCCAGGGAGCAAAACGAGTGGGGGGCTTTGTTGCTGATCGTAAGCCTCACGAGGCGTATGAAAAGCAGTTTGAGATGACAGTGCGTTCTTTCGATGGAACCGTTACTTTTCGTCAGAAAATCGTTGTTACAGATGCCGATAAGTTTGCTATAGAGGTCGGTGTAAAATCGCAAGCCTGCAACGAAGAGGCGTGTCTTCCACCGGATGGAATTGAAGTTTCTTTTTCTTCCAAAGATCTTAAGTCTAAGGCTGTAGATGCAACGGCAGAGGCCGATGGGGCTGCTGATGCTGCGCTAGTCGATAGTACGAGTGCCGTAGTGGCTGATAGTGCGCTAGTTGCTGCAGCTACTTCCACTGCGGGAGGAGACGCAGAAGCTCTATGGACTCCCGTAATCGACACCCTCAAAGCCTATGGGGACGAATCCCTGAGTCGTGCAGATGCTTCTCTCTGGCAGATTTTCCTTTTCGGCTTCTTGGGTGGGTTAGTAGCCCTTATAACCCCTTGCGTTTGGCCTATGATCCCCATGACGGTGAGCTTCTTCCTTAAGCGGACTAAAGAGCGCAAAAAAGCAGTTCGCGACGCTATCCTCTATGGGATGGGCATCATCATCATCTATCTAGTATTGGGCTTAGCTGTAACCATTGGTTACGGAGGGAGTAAGCTAAATGAACTGGCTACCAATGCTGTTTTCAATCTTATCTTCTTTGCCCTATTGGTGCTTTTTGCGGTATCATTCTTTGGGGCATTTGAGCTCGTTCTCCCCTCTAAGTGGACCAATAAGATGGACAGCAAGAGTGACTCAACAACGGGTTTTGTGAGCCTCTTCTTCATGGCATTTACATTGGTACTCGTCTCATTCTCGTGTACGGGTCCCATTATCGGTACGCTCCTTGTACAGGCCGCTTCTATGGGGCAATACCTAGGGCCGGCGTTGGGTATGTTTGGTTTTGCCTTGGCTTTGGCTCTTCCCTTCTCCATCTTTGCCATATTCCCCAACATGCTCCAAGGGCTGCCAAAGAGTGGTGGATGGCTCAATTCGGTAAAGGTTGTAATGGCATTCCTCGAATTGGCTCTCTCTCTTAAGTTCCTCTCTATTGCCGATTTAGCATATGGCTGGGGCATCTTAGACCGTGAGACTTTCCTCGCATTGTGGATTGTGATTTTTGCCTGCCTTGGTTTTTATCTTCTTGGGAAAATTCGTTTCCCCCACGATACGCCTATGGAAAAAGTTGGGGTAGGGCGTTTCTTTCTAGCTCTCATATCGCTTTCGTTTGCCGTCTATATGATACCGGGGCTTTGGGGGGCACCTCTTAAAGCAATTAGTGCCTTTGCTCCCCCTCTTTATACGCAAGACTTTAACCTCTACGAGGGCGAAGTACATGCAAAATACACCGATTACGAAGAGGGAGTGGCCAAAGCGCGTGAGATGGGTAAGCCCATTCTGCTGGATTTCTCCGGCTATGGGTGTGTCAACTGCCGCGAGATGGAGAATAATGTTTGGATTGACAGCAAGGTAAAACAGCTACTCGATGAAGATTATGTTGTGATTACTTTGATGGTCGATGATAAGACAGATTTGCCAGAAGTTATAGAGGTTACAGAGAATGGCAAGACCCGAAAACTACGCACCGTAGGCGACAAGTGGAGCTATCTACAGCGTAGTAAGTTTGGTGCTAATTCGCAACCTTTCTACGTTCCCATAGACCATGCAGGGATGCCTCTAGGTCCTTCGTATCAGCACGATTTGGATATCAGCAAATACGTTCACTTCCTAGAGAATGGGAAGAAAGAGTTTGCGGCTCGCAAGGATGGTAAGCCTATTCCCTCTCTTCCTTCGCCCTCCGCACAACAATAAATAACAATGAATAGCAAGGCAGAGAAACTTGAAGCTTTTGCTCGCCTCCTAGATGTTCTCGATACCCTAAGGGCACAATGCCCTTGGGATCGGGAGCAAACCAAAGAGAGTATCAGAGCCAATACGATAGAGGAGGTCTACGAACTCTCGGAGGCTATCTTGCAAGAAGATTATCAGGATATGAAGAAGGAGCTCGGTGATGTGCTCCTTCATATTTGTTTTTATGCCCTCATGGCTCAAGAGGAAAACCGCTTTGATATTGCGGATGTATGCAATACGCTTTGTAATAAACTTATCTTCCGCCATCCCCATGTGTATGGCGAGAGTGTTGTGAATACAGCCTCGGCAGTGACCTCGCAATGGGAGCAGATAAAACAGCAAGAGCGGGGAGGAAACAAAACGGTGCTCTCTGGTGTCCCCAGCTCCTTGCCCTCTTTGGTAAAATCCTATCGCATCCAAGACAAAGCCCGAGCCGTGGGCTTTGATTGGGAAGAAGCGCAGGAGGTATGGACAAAGGTGCAGGAGGAGATACAGGAGGTACGCCAAGCTCTTGAGGCAAAAGAAACCGAAGATGTCGAAGCTGAGTTCGGAGATTTGTTGTTTGCGGTAGTGAACGCGGCTCGGCTCTATGGGGTCAATCCTGATAATGCATTGGAGCGTACCAATCGTAAGTTTATATCTCGTTTTGGCTATATAGAGAGCCAAGCCAAAGCTCAAGGTCGGGATATAAAGGATCTTACTCTAGGTGAAATGGATGCCCTTTGGGAGGAGGCAAAGCATCTAAAGCACTTGCAAAACTGATCTAGACCGAGGATTATTCTTAATTATTTCTTCTGTGATCTGCCCTATTTGTCACCATCAGCAGCAAACACCTGTAGGGATTGCTTCGGATCATTTGGTGAGTGGGAAGAGTTTCCCTCTCGTGCGTTGTAGTCATTGCGGACTTATCATGACCGGATCCCTTCCTGCAAAAGAGGATCTAGGTGCCTACTACAAAAGCAATAACTATATATCGCATAGCGATGTGCACAAGGGGCTGATGAATCGCCTTTACCATGCCGCTAGGCGCAGGATGCTCAAGCAGAAGGGGACGTTGGTAAAGCGAGCTACCCCTCATATAGAGGGTGCTTCTCCTCGCCTTTTGGACGTGGGTTGTGGTACGGGATACTTCGCCCATCACATGCAGCAACTGGGCTATCAAGTTTCTTGTGTGGAGCAAGATGCCGAAGCTCGTGCGTTTGCTAAAGAAAAGTTTTCACTCACGCCCTCAGAGGCTTTGTTGCACACCGATTGGGGCGATTGCTCTTTTGAGGTTATAACTCTTTGGCACGTTTTGGAGCATATTGCAGACCTTGAGGAGCATATGCAACGCCTGTCTCAACTTGTCACTAAAGGGGGGACTTTGCTGATAGCGGTGCCCAATCCCACAAGCTACGATGCTCAGCTCTTGCAAAGCGAGTGGGCTGCCTACGATGTTCCTCGCCATATATGGCATTTTACTCCTGATAGTCTTATAACTCTTGCCGAACGGTATGGATTCCGACTCGAAAAGCTCCGTCCCATGTGGCTTGACGTCTATTATATCGCGCTAATGACCCAGCAACAGCGAGGACGTAAAGGCCTAAATGCATGGCTTCGGGCAGTGGCAATTGGGCTTTGGGGTAACGTGCGGACTCTGATGGATGCGCGTGCTGCAAGTTCGCTTATTTACCTCTTTCGTAGAGTTTAATGCAATGAAACGCTTTTACCTCTGCCTATTTCTCTTTTGCTGTTTGGGCTTATCGGTGGGCAGAATGCAGGCTCAGGATTCTCTTCGGTGGAGTGCTAATCTTGGGGCCGAAGGTTTCTTTCGTAACAATGAATATGCCCAATCTTATGGTACAGGTTATACGCTCCCCGGGTATCGTTTGCAGGGGACTATTGCCTACTCCATGCCCGAAGTGCTCTCGGGGGCTACCATAGAAGTGGGTGCCCATGCCACGGGTTTCTTTGGGGCAAGACGCTATCCTACGGGTACATGGTGGGCTGAGTTGCCCCATTGGACGGATGAATCTACCGTGAGCGCCGTACCTCATCTTCTCCCTCTCTTCGGTGTTTTTCTCCGTGCTAATCCCCATATTGAGGTGCGATTGGGGAGAGTGGATAATAGAGATGCTCACCAACTTATCCAGCCCTTATACAACCCTGAATTACTTTACTCTGCCGATCCGGAGATGGGTGTGCAGCTAAAGGCAAATTACGTCTGGCTCAAGAGTGATTTTTGGATTGACTGGCAGAGCTTCACCTTCCGAGCCGATCGGCACCAAGAAGCATTTACCATGGGGCTCTCTCTTGAGCTCCCGATTGTGGAAAAAAGTCTCTATTCTCTACGTGCTGTAGGGCAGGTTGTGGCTACACATCGAGGAGGAGAGATAAGTTGGCATCGACACGATACGGTGCATAGTTACTTGGCATCTGCTATAGGGTTACGTGCTTCTTGGGCATTATCGTATGGAAGAATTGAGGCAGCTGCGTATTATCTTCCCTCTCTCCTTAGGGCAGAGGCTTCGGCGCCTATGGGGCATGCTTTTTATGCCACCTTGGGATATCAAAGGAAACGCTTGCTTACAGAGCTTTCTTATTGGAGGGGAAGTCACTTTGTCTCTCCTATGGGAGGACCTTTTGTCAATAGTCGAGTGCTCTGGGAGGGGCCGTTGGTTCGGGATCAAGAGCGGACTTCGTTTTTGGGGATTCGAGTGCATTATCAATTCTTTTCTACCCCTCTTGTGCAGATGGCATTCGTTGCCCGAGGTTGGTATCATCTCCTTGATTTGGAAGGAGCCCCGAAGCGTTTTAGCCACGCTCTAGAGTTAAATCTTGCGCTTACCCCCAGCTTCCATTTTTGATTTTTAGCCTTTGGTTAGGGGTGAATCTGATAACCTTCTCTCTTAGTAAAGAGGGGAGGTTTTATATTTTCTCGGGATAGGTGAGTATGGTTTCGCCTCCTTCGCTTATAAGGTGTAGCACGATGGGGGTATCAGGAGATAGCTGAGAGGCTGTTACGGAGTGGCACCTCTGGAGGAGGGCAAGGAGGAGCCGATCTCGCTCGGGGATGGTGGGAATGCCCCACAACTCTCGTGCCATGGTTAGCTCGTCAATCAAGGCATGCGTATCGGGGCTAGCGCCCACTTCGTGTGCTACGTTGTGCAGGAAGTCCTTGTTCATAACCACCTTCTTGCTATGGGTGTCTAGGTTACCCTCTGCCAGCTTTACGGCCTTACCTACCATAATACCGAGGCTGACTGAGGCAAAGTGCATCTCGTGGGCTATACTGAGAGCGTCCCCAATAAAATTTCCGTAATGCACAAAGGCCTGAGGGGGCAACTGGGGGTAAAGTGCTTTTATATAGGCCTCACTTTTGGCTCCTGAGTTCATGACAAGGCGGGAGGGGCTAAGGGCAAAGGCCACACTACACTCCTTGCGTAGGGAGTCTACAAAAGCCTCGTGAGAAAAGGGTTTTACGATGCCGGAGGTGCCGATAATGGAGAGCCCTCCTACGATGCCCAAGCGAGGGTTGAAGGTCTTGGCAGCAAGAGCAGCCCCATCCGGAATACTTATGGTCACATCTATGCCGCCTTCGGGATAAAGAGTCCGAAGCTCTTGTGTGATGGTACGGCGGGGCGTGGCATTGATAGCAGGGGAGCCAATGGGTAGCCCCAACCCGGGCAAGGTGACTACGCCTACGCCCTCTCCTTGCAAAAAGCGTAGCTCATCCCCCGCTACAAGTTCTACGGTAGCTGCAATGATGTGCCCATGGATCACATCGGGGTCGTCCCCGGCATCTTTTCGGATGGTCGCACGAGCCTTGGTGGGAGATAGGCGTTCTACGCTCTCGATGGGGAGGGTTATAATTTCTCCACCAGGCAGGGCTACCTCTATCTCTAGCTCTTCACTCTCGTAAAGTAGAGCCATAAGGGCAGCTTTGGCTGTGACTGTGGCGCACGTCCCTGTGGTGTATCCTCGTTTGAGAGGAAAGTAATCAGGGATATAACGGCGTACCATGCGGTACAATCCATGTTGCCCCTCAACATGGTGAAAGTGTGGGGGAAGCGGTGGGCGAACTACGACGTAAATGCAAAGCCCTGCACGGCGAGCAGCCTCTATTTTCTCTAAAAAACCGCCACTCTCTCCGCTCTCTTTGGTTATGATGGCATCAGGATGAATTCGGTTAATGGGGGCGTCTTCTCCCTCTTCGGGCGTGTAGAAGATTACATGCTCCTCTGGGAAACCCTCTTTTCGGGCAATATCGAGGGACTCTTGGCGTGATAGGATGCGGAATGTTGTCTTGCGCTGTTGCCAAAATCGACGAAGTTTCCCAATGGTTTGGGTGCCGGTGAGAGCCAGCAGATGCCTAACTCCATCCGCAAGCATCCTATCTACAGCCTCTTCGTAGCTCGAGCAGTAAGTTATATCCTGGGCATGAGGGGGATAGTTTCTCTCCAAACGGATAACGGGTATCCCCAGCGATAGACTTGCCACTCCTATGTTTCTATGTAGCTCTTGGGCAAAGGGGTGGGCTGCATCTATGATAAGACGGATCTCGTGTGTACGACAAAACTCCTCAATGGCAGGGGCATCCATGGCTCCTGTAATGCGCTGCACAAGGGGCTCTTCTACCTTCTGTTGCTCTCCACGTGTGGAGTAGTAAAAAGGTTTTCCCCCCTCGGTGAGCGTGTCAATAGCTATACGCCCCTCTGTTGTACCTCCAAAGACGAGAATCATATAAGAGTGGATAGACTTTTTCTTATTTGCGGAAGAGATGTTTGAACTCGTCTGCATAGAGCCGTGATACCCCCTCGCGGTGATCAATGGCCTTGCCTACTACGAGTAGGGTTGTGAGGGTGAGATTATTCTCGCGCACCAGTTGAGCAAGTTGGCTTAGCTCTCCTCGATAGATTCGTTCCTCCTTGTGTGTGAGTTTATAGCAGGCTGCAACGGGTGTATTGGGAGGGTAAACTTGCAGCAGTTCTGCCTGCACTCGCTCTACAATGGCCGCACTTAAGTATATGCACATGGTGCTTTGGGAGCGCGCCAGTAGGTGGAGTTGCTCTCGCTCGGGCATGGGAGTACGCCCTTCGCCACGTGTAAGAATAATGGTTTGCACCTCCTCGGGGATGGTAAACTGGGAGCGTAGTGCTGCGGCAGCTGCTTGGAATGACGAAATACCCGGAGTGATGTGGTAGCTCATGTTGTAGCGGTCGAAGAAAGCCATTTGCTCTGCAATTGCCCCATAGATACAGGGGTCTCCTGTGTGTAGTCGCACCACAAAAAGCCCCTTGTCGTAGAATTCTTTCATAAGAGAGAACTGTTCCTCCAGATTCATATTCGCCGAACTTCGTATCACAGCCCCCTCTTTCCCATAAAGGGTTAGCTCTCGGGGTACAAGGCTACCTGCGTAGAGGATCAGGTCGGCTCTCTGGAGCATCTTTTTCCCTCGTACCGAGATTAGCTCCGGATCACCGGGGCCTGCCCCTACAATTTCGATATGCCCTTGAGAGCGATCGCACGAAAGGGGGAGAGCTACGGCAAAGGTAAAGTCGTTTTCGTTTTGGGTGGAACCTTTTGTCTTCTCGATAAGAAGTCGCCCCTTTTGAGAGGAGGCAAGAGCGGAAGCCTCAGCTACGCCCCATGCTCCGGTAGTCTCGTATACTTTTTGCGAGGGGTGTGGTACCTCTATTTCACCAAGTTGTGATGCCGTATAAATTTGGGGAGAGGGGCAGGTAAAGTGCTTGGCAAGATGAGCTATGAGAGGCTCGTCTTTTTTTAGTTCTATCGTGGCAATCTCGCCGATAGCAAGGGGAGAAATGCCTGCACTTATTAGAGTTTGCTCTATCGTATCACTAACACCAAGGGTAGGGCAGTCTCGTTTGCAACCCACCCCGAGCGTAAGAAGCGGAATATAGTATGCTAAGTGAAGAATACTCTGAGGAGAATAGATGCTATACCCCACGGAGATAAGGAGGTCATATTCAGTGAGAGGTATATCCTCATATCGGTAGAATATATCTACATGGGGAGGGCGAGAAGCTTCTAAATGCTCAGCGCCTGAGGTTCGTACCTCTAGTAGTAGGGCGGTCTTTTTCCCTCCCACGAATGCAAATATCGCCTGATTCATCTCTTGGGGAGAGGCGGTGGTATGCCATCCCCACTGCTTGGCAAGAAGGTCTAAAGCCCAGAGGTCTTGATTGTCGCTTTGGGTTGTGATAATGGCTTCTCCGCCCGTAATGCCGGCCAAGTGGCGTGCCAATTCGTTGCCGCCTCCCACGTGCCCGGAGAGTACGGGTATTACAAATTTGCCGGTACTATCCACGTTCACCACAGCCGGATCGTGGTATTTGTGAGCCACCTGAGCTGCAATACAACGCACACAGATGCCTAGAGCTCCAACAAAAATGATAGCAGAGCATTCTCCAAAGTGCTCCTCTATAAAGGATTGATAAGAGCTGATAAAATAGGTGCCCTCGGCCTCTCCTTTGTAGTAAATGATGGCGTTGGGGAGTTCTTTTTGTATGGTATGAGCGACCTTTAGCCCTGCTTCTGAGATTACTACTAGGGCAGTCTCTTTCTTCTCTTTACTCATAACTGAGGTGCAATTATATCGGGGTGCTATGTACTTTTTTCTCCTGTTTTTTCGTCACAAAGGTACAGATTCGCCCCCGAAGAATGCGATACTTTGGTAGATATGGGTCAAGAGGGCTGTGTAGTGGGCGTGAAACGCTCAAAAAACGCTGCCTGATAAATAAATCGCTACAGGCTAAGAAAAAAATATTTCTCAGGCAAAGTGGGAGGGGCTTTCTGCCTAATAAATCCGAGGAAATAGGGCAGAAATATAGTTGCTATTAGAGTGGAATTTTGTACCTTTGCCGCGCTGATTATTATCGAAGGATAAAGAAGCTCCAATAATGGCAAGGTGCTGAGCGAGTCTCTGCCTTGGTACTACTTGAAGAGAGGGCCCCGTCCAAACCCTCTAAATTGCGAGGTAGTGGGTGACAATGGTAGTGGCTATAAACCGCATAGTATTGAGCCGGAAGAGGAGCAGTAAGTAACACAATTGTAAGTAAAAAGAAGAAATGAACTCTGTAAGTTACCAGACAGTATCGGTGAACAAGGCAACTGCATCCAAGGAATGGGTGATTGTGGACGCCGATGGTCAGAGCTTGGGTCGTTTGTGCTCCAAAGTAGCGAAGCTTCTTCGTGGTAAGTACAAACCCAGCTTTACTCCACACGTAGATTGTGGCGACAACGTTATCATCATCAATGCCGAAAAGGTTGTGCTCACGGGCAAGAAATGGGAAGATCGCGTTTATCTCAAGTATAGTGGCTACCCCGGTGGTCAGCGCGAGTTTAGCCCCCGTGATCTCCAAAAGAAGGGGTCTGATCGTCTCTTCCGCAAAGTAGTAAAGGGTATGCTCCCCAAGAATAAGTTGGGTGATAAGCTCCTCAACAATCTCTACGTATACGAAGGTAGTGAGCATGCACATACCGCTCAGCAGCCTCGTACTATTGACATCAACACTCTTAAATAACCCCTCGGATGATGGAACAGATTAATGCAATAGGCCGTCGCAAGTGTGCCATAGCACGTGTATATGTAACCGAAGGCACAGGCAAGATTGTAATCAATAAGAAGGATCTTGCCAATTACTTCCCCTCTAGCATTTTGCAGTTTGTAGTGCGTCAACCACTCAACAAGCTCGAAGTTGCAGAGAAGTACGACATTAAGATAAATCTCCGTGGTGGAGGTTTTAAGGGGCAGAGCGAAGCTGCTCGCCTTGCTATCACACGTGCTCTTATCAAGATCAATCCCGAAGACAAGGCTGCGCTCCGCGCTGCAGGTTTCGTAACTCGAGATCCTCGCGTGGTAGAACGTAAGAAGCCAGGTCGTCCCAAGGCTCGTAAGAGATTCCAATTCAGTAAGCGTTAATCTTCGCCTCTTTCTCCTCTTTCGCTCACTATTGCAGAGGAACAAAGATTGTCCTCTTTGGGCACGATAGATGGGAAGAATACAGATTACTCGCGTTTAGTATCTAAACTGCTTGGATGGCTCTTTATTCACCACCTCTTGTACATACATCCGGTGGGTACAAATGAGGGGTAGAACCCTACCAAGTGGTTGCAAAATCAATGGTTTAATCAATTAAGAACGTAAACGAAATAAACAATATGGCATCGATCACATTCGAACAGCTACTCAAAGCCGGGGCTCACTTTGGACACCAACCCCGCAAGTGGAATCCCGCTATGGCTCCCTATATCTTCATGGAACGTAATAACACCCATATTATCGACCTCCACAAGACAGTTGCTAAGATAGAGGAGTCTACCGAGATTATCCGCAATATGGCACGCAACGGCAAGAAGATCTTGTTCGTAGCCACCAAAAAACAAGTAAAGGAACCCGTCGAAGAGCTCGCTAAGTCTGTAGGCATGCCCTACGTAGTAGAGCGTTGGCCGGGTGGTATGCTTACCAACTTCCCCACCATCCGCAAAGCGGTAAAGAAGATGGTACAAATCGACAAAATGAAGGAAGATGGTACCTATAGCAACCTCTCAAAGCGCGAAAAGCTCCAAGTAGAGCGTCAGCGTGCTAAGCTTGAGAAGACCTTAGGTTCTATCCAAGATATGAACCGCTTGCCTTCGGCTCTTTTTGTTGTAGACATCACCAAAGAACACATTGCCGTGCGCGAGGCTACTCGTTTGGGCATCCCTGTATTTGCTATCGTAGATACCAATGCAGATCCTAAACTTGTGGATTACGTTATCCCTGCTAATGACGACTCTAGAGAGACTGTTGAGCTCATCATGGGTGCTATGTGTAGTGCCATTAGCGAAGGTCTCACCGAGTATAAGTCTCAAAATGTAGAAGAAGAGGTAAAAGATGAAGCAGCTGTAGAAGGTGCTCGCTCGGGCCGTCGTACGCGTACCGGTGCTCGTCGCGAACGCTCTAAGGAGACTTCAAAAGAGGCTCCCGAAGCTACTAGCGCAGAAGCCGAAGCTCCCAGTGTAGAAGCTGAAACTCCTGCTGCGGAATAAAAATTCTCTTTTCAGAAAACATACTAGTAATAAAGGAAATGGCTATTTCAATCCAAGATATTGCAAAGCTCCGCAAGATGAGTGGAGCAGGGCTTACGGACTGCAAGCACGCCCTCGAAGAAACAAATGGAGACTTCGACAAGGCTATGGAGATTATCCGCGCCAAGGGCAAGGCTGTAGCTGCTAAGCGTTCTGATCGTGAAGCTGCCGAAGGGTGTGTACTCGCAGACCACGCTACAGGGTTTGCAGCAATCGTATCTCTCCAGTGCGAAACTGACTTCGTAGCTAAGAACGAAGGGCATATCCAACTGACTAAGGATATACTCAACGTAGCAATGGCTAAGCAACCTGAGAATAAAGAAGCTCTTCTTGCTCTTACGCTTGCTGATGGTCGCACGGTGGCTGATCATATCACCGATCGCACCGGTACTACGGGAGAAAAGATGGAGCTCGGAGCTTACGAATTCGTAAAAGCTGAGCATACAATTTCTTACATCCACCCGGGGAATAAGCTTGCCGTTGTTGCTGCTTTCAACGAAGCAGTTGATCAGGAAATGGCTCGTATGACGGCTATGCAGATTGCTTCTATGAACCCCGTTGCTGTTCGTGAAGAAGAGGTGCCCCAAGAAGTGGTAGAGCGTGAGCTAAAGATTGCTCGTGAGAAAGCTCTTGAAGAAGGGAAGAAACCCGAGCTTATCGATCGCATTGCTCAAGGTGCTTTGCAGAAGTACTATAAGGAAAATACCCTCCTACGTCAGGCTTTTATTAGCGATGGCAAGATGGATGTGGAAGCTTATCTCAAGACGGCAAGTAAGACTCTTACAGTGAATGCTTTCCGCCGCGTGACACTGAACGCAGAGTAAAGCACTTCCTTTCTCTCCCCCTCGGACTTCCTGGATAAAGGGGCTACGATGGAGAGAAATAGATAATGTACCACTTTTATACCCACTCATCCTCTCTTGGGGGATGGGTGGGTTTTCTGTATCATTCTCCCTTTTTTACCGCCTCATAATACTAGAATATTGACGATTTCTTTTCGTCTCAGCTATTGTGAGGAATAAATAAATTGCTATCTTTGTGGTGTTGGATTTCCTCTTTTTTAGGGGGTGGGGTTTTAGGGCTTGTATGTCAAAAAAAACTCTGGATCTCAGGAGGATCCTACTAGCGTACAGATAATGAACAATTTAGATATGTCTAACACTAAATGAAATTGAAAATGAAAAAGTTTTTTGCAGCACTTGGTGCCTTGGCAATCGTAGGTATGGTTGCCGTGGGATGTGAAGGGAAGCAACCTAAGGTTGAAGACTCTATTACAGTAAAGCGGAGTGGAAAGGATGTTACTGCTCTTACTATGAATGTTGGAGACAAAGTAACGATTACTACTAATGCAGCTTCTGCAGCAGATGGTGCTCTCGTTGTGGTTGCTAAGCCCGCTGGTTTCACGGTAACGAGTTCTGATCAGAACATTGTAGCAGCTTCTAATACAGCTCTTGAGGCTAAGGCTGCTGGTACTGCTAAGGTTACTTTTACTTCCGGTAAAGCTAAAGTGGAAGTTGCTGTTACAGTGAAAAAAGGAGAAGATGTAACTTTCGATCCTAAGAATTTCCTGGGGAAAGAGATCTATATTCCTAGCGACAAGAAGTTTGAGATGATGAAGGATTGGAAAGCTGAATTGCTAAAGGCTTATGGGTCTATAAATTGGGAGTTTACAGCTTATAATGATGACAAGAACTCGGAGCGAACATATCTCTTTGTTGCTAAAGACGGAGTTCAATCTGTGCTAGGACGTGTAACTTTTGTTCATAATCCTACGTCAGGCCCCAAGTTTATCTCTGCTGAAGCAGGCTATCAATTAGGTTTTTGGAAGAAGGACACCCAGAAAAAACTTCTCGATCTCTTTGGTTTTGTTGATAACCAGAAACTTGATGCTAAACTGAAGGATGAAACACCTGCTGCTGGTGGTGAGAATAAAGCTCGTGGGTTGGATGCTCTTATGTTCATGAAAAAGCAGACGGCGCAAAATGGTCAAGAGTATGAACATGTGACTCTTCAAATTTCGGAATTGCAATCTCAATCTGCTACGACTCTTAGCAAACGTATAGCTTATGACATGCCTTACACGAGATAACCTTTTCCTCTTAAGAATTTAGTAAGAAAGCCCTTGTATCTGCCGCTAGATATGAGGGCTTTCCCCTTCTGATATTGCCTCCCACGTGGTATCCCCTCTCCTTGAGGGATACGATGTGGGAGGCTTCTTTTATCCCCAGATATGCCATATAGTAGCTAATTTGTACCTTTGCACCTATAAGAAATAAAGAGAGAACCATATTATACAGATATGATGACCGCTAATGAGATACGTGCCGCTTTTGTGGCATTTTTTGCTGAAAAGCAACACCATATAGTCCCTTCTGCTCCTATGGTGGTTAAGGGGGATCCGACCCTAATGTTTACCAATGCTGGGATGAATCAATTCAAAGATATAATCCTTGGGAATGTGGAGGCAAAGTATCCACGCGTTGCAGATGCTCAGAAGTGTCTTCGTGTGAGTGGTAAGCACAACGACCTTGAGGAGGTGGGGCACGATACCTATCATCATACTATGTTTGAGATGCTCGGTAACTGGTCCTTTGGCGACTACTTCAAAGAAGAGGCTATCTCGTGGGCATGGGAGTTTTTGCACGAGCGTTTGGGAATTCCTGCCGATCGCTTATATGCTACCATATTTGAGGGAGCCGAGAGCGATGGCTTAGAGAGGGACAATGAAGCAGCCTCCTATTGGGGACGCTTCCTCCCCCAAGAACGGATTCTCGATGGTAACAAAAAGGATAACTTCTGGGAGATGGGAGAGACAGGTCCGTGTGGGCCTTGTAGTGAAATTCACATCGATTTGCGTAGCGACGAGGAGCGTATGCAGCAATCCGGTAGGGAGCTCGTAAATCGGGATCACCCCCAAGTAGTAGAGATTTGGAACCTTGTATTCATGCAGTACAATCGTATGGCAGATGGCTCTCTATCTCTTCTCCCGCACAAAGTTATTGATACCGGTATGGGCTTTGAGCGCCTTTGTATGGCCATGCAGGGGAAACGCTCCAACTACGACACCGACGTTTTTCAACCTTTGATTGGAGCCGTTGCCGAGCTCTCGGGTATTCCCTACGGGAAAGAGGAGAGTAGCGATGTGGCAATGCGTGTAGTTGCAGACCACGTGCGCACTATTGCATTTGCCATTACAGACGGGCAGCTCCCCTCCAATGCTAAGGCCGGTTATGTTATTCGTCGTATTTTGCGTCGTGCTGTACGCTATGGATACACTTTCTTAGGGCGTAGAGAAGCCTTCATGTATGCTCTTTTGCCCACTCTTATTGAGTCTATGGGAGGGGCTTACCCCGAACTAATAGCTCAGAAAGACCTGATTCAAAAAGTAATGAGAGAGGAGGAAGAGAGCTTCTTGCGTACGCTGGAGGCCGGTATCAAACTCCTTGATAAGAAAATAGAAGAGTTAGGAAATAAGGGACAACTCTCGGGGCACGATGCTTTTGTGTTATACGATACATTCGGCTTCCCTCTAGACTTGACAGAATTGATCTTGCGTGAGCATGGTATGACTCTTGACCAGGAGGGATTTGATCATGAGATGGCAGAGCAGAAAGCACGAGCACGGAGTGCTGCTCAACTTGAGACGGACGATTGGGTAACTCTCGCCGAGGGGGAAACTCTTTTTGTCGGGTATGATCAAACGGAGGCAGACTGCTCTATACTTCGCTATCGCCACGTAAAGCAAAAGAATAAAGACTTCTATCAAGTTGTACTCTCTGCGACTCCTTTCTATGCCGAGATGGGGGGACAGGTAGGAGACTCCGGTATTCTTGTAGACGAAGAGGGCGTGCGTTATGCCATCGTAGATACGAAACGAGAGAATAACCTCCCCGTACACCTTATGCCCAAACTCCCTAATGATCCCGGACAGACCTTCCGTGCCGAGATCAATCAGGAGCGTCGTCGCATGGCAGAGGCCAACCACACAGCAACCCACCTTTTGCATCAGGCCCTTCGCACGGTACTTGGGGAGCATGTAGAGCAAAAGGGATCTTTTGTAAGTCCGGAGGTATTGCGCTTCGACTTCTCACACTATAATAAACTTACTCCTGAGGAGATTCGACAAGTAGAGGAGCTTGTAACCCAAGCAGTACGTGCCGATTACCCCAGAGAAGAGCATCGTAATATACCCATTGCCGAGGCTCGTGCTATGGGGGCTATGGCTCTCTTTGGAGAGAAATATGGTGAAGAAGTACGCGTTATGAAGTATGGTACCTCTATCGAATTGTGCGGGGGTACTCATCTTCCCTCTACGGGTATGATTGGTTCTTTCCGTATTGTATCCGAGAGTTCGATTGCTGCCGGAGTACGTCGTATCGAAGCCGTTACCGCAACTAATGCAGAGGCATTCCTCTACAAACAAGAGGATACGCTCAAGGAGATAAAGGCTCTCCTCAACAATACCCCAGATGTAGTAAAGGCTTTGCAGAAGCTCCTCAGCGAAGAGAGTGCCCTCAAAGCTGAACTTGATACTCTGCAACGTGCCCATGCAATAAGGCTCAAAAAAGAACTCTTGGCATCGAGCACCGAGCGTTCCGGCTATCGGATGTTTGTGCTACAGGGAGAAGAAAAAGCCGATACAATCAAGGATATAGCATTCCAATTGCGAGGAGAGTTGCACGAGCCATTCGTTTTTGTAGCGGCAACTACAGAGGGTGCAAGAGGGCTTCTTACGGTAATGCTGAGTGAAGAGGCTATTGCCTCTGGGCTCCACGCCGGCAATCTCGTAAAAGAGGCTGCAAGATTGATCCAAGGTGGTGGTGGTGGACAACCCCACTTTGCTACAGCAGGGGGGAAAGAGGGGAATAGGCTTCCTGAGGCTCTAGAGTTAATTCTATCCCAAGTAGACGCACATGCTAGATAAGCCATGTCGTTAGCGACCTCTCCTTCTTACATTGCTCTAGATGTACTCAACGATAGGTGGCTACCTTTCTATGCGAAAGGTGGCTTCGATCGGTGTCTAGCGATTGTGGACGAAGAGGTTGCAGCAAAGGCTGCTCCGCGTCTTGCTCCCCTATGGGCTTGTATAGAGCCTTGTGATCGTCTTGTTATTCCCGGAGGGGAAGAGGTGAAATCCCTCACTCATGTGGGAGAAACGATTGACTGGCTACTTGCACGATCAGCTACTCGTTCAACCCTATTGGTCGCTGTGGGAGGAGGGGCTTTGCTCGACTTTGTGGGATTTGTTGCCTCTATATATAAGAGAGGGATACCTTGTGTCTATGTGCCTACCACTCTTATGGCCATGATTGATGCTTCTATCGGAGGGAAAACAGCGGTCGATTATGCCGGAGTAAAGAATCTATTAGGTGCCTTTTCTCTCCCCAAAGCTGTGATGATAGATCCTCAATTCCTATGCACTCTTCCACAGGAGGAGATCCTCTCGGGGTACTGGGAATTGGTGAAATATGGACTTCTCTCCTCAGGAGACCTATGGAAAGAGATCAAGAGATTCGATCCTCTTGGCAGTACAGACTCTTGGCTCCCCTTTATAAATAGGAGTGTAGCCATCAAAGAGCAATTTGTGGAAGCCGACTTTACCGATAAGGGGCTTCGCCAATGGTTAAACCTTGGGCATACTATAGGTCATGGGGTGGAGGGACTATCCCATATCCGAGCCCAAGAAGGATCGAGTAGGGTATTGCGGCATGGTGAGGCCGTGGCTATCGGGCTTGTATGTGAGCTTTATCTCTCCCATATTTTGCTTGGTGCTGATAAAAGTTATCTCTCGGATCTTATCGCTCTTATGCGGGAGTATTTTTCTCCCTATACTTTTTCTTGTAAACATTATCCTACTATCCTGTCTCTCCTTCATCAGGATAAAAAAAATGAGGATGATACTGTTTCTATTATTGCCTTTAAGTCTCTGGGACAGATGGAGAAAGTCTCTTGTACGGACGACTTACTCAAGGAATCGCTCGATTTTTATCGAGAAATGTTTGGTCAGTAGAAAAAAAGTATCTACCTTTGCAGCCGTTGTTCGGGATGTAGCTCAGTCCGGTTAGAGTACGCGTCTGGGGGGCGTGGGGTCGCTAGTTCGAATCTAGTCATCCCGACAGAAGTTGGAAGAAGCACTTTGCATAGTCTTGCAGAGTGCTTCTTTTTTTTATAAAGAGGAGAGAGAATCCTCCTTCTCTTGGGATAGAAGATCGAGCGAGGAGAAGCGAGTTTTATCTACCTATCAGGATCGTTTAGGATATCGTAAAGGGTACTTGTATATCGCTTTCTGTTTTTCTTTACAGGGTAGAATTCCCTTTCTGTATAGGATGTCCATTGTTACTTATTTCAAGACTTCTTTGGAGCCTAGCAGAAAGATTTTTAAAAGAGATATCATTAAACCTCTTGCCTATTAGGGGATTATTGTTATTTTTGTATCTGTAAGATGAGGCAAAGGGGTGTAAATAGAAAGCTAATTATCGCACTTGAGAGTATCCTCAAGTACCCGAATTCGCAGATCTTTCCAGAGCAGGGAGGGGTTGCGTTGTTCCATAATAAAAGAAATTTCCCCCTGATGTATTGTATTGCATAAGAGAGAGCAAAGAGGTAAAGAGGTTGTATGTTTAAGAAGCGTTGGGTCATAATTCTTTTCGTCCTACCCGTTTTGGCTTTGACTGTGTCTCTCTACACGCAGTTTCGCTTCCTACGAGACATGCACGAGATGCGGCAGGAGTATTTTATCTCCAACATAAAGAATGCAGTAGATCAAGCTGTAGAGGAGGTAGAGCGCGAGGCCATCGCTCAGTTTGTCGCTAGTCAGCTCGACCTTCGTAATGTGGTTTGTAAGATGCAAGATAATTGTCGGGAAGAGGAGCGAAGGGCACTACCATCAGTTCTTGACAAGCGTATCAAAGATCTTGTTTTATGGAATTCTTCGGCCAATCGCTCTCGTTTTTCTGATCGCTCAATGGCATATTTAGAAGATACCCTCCCACCTCCTCCTCCCGTTATAACGGATTCTCGTTCGCTATTTACAATGGGAATCCAGAAGCGATTGCTCGATGCCTATCTATTTCATCAGGATGCTCTTAATGAGGTAATACTGAGTTCTATTATAGACTTAGAGAGTGATATTCATCCCTCTTTCGACAAGATTTCTTACTCTTATCTCGATGCTTGTCTCAAATATTCGCTGGAAAGAGTAGGTGTATACGAAGACTTTATAGTTCGCATTTACGATAAAGAGAACCATTTAGTGTACGAAAAGGGACCTTCTCACAATGCCCTCGCTACTCCAGAGAATAGTGTACAGCATACTCTTTTTGATAAGATTGCGATGAGTAATTCGGGGCAAGGCCTTGTGGAAGTTGTCTTTTACGAGCACGATAAATACATCACAACACATACCTACATAGTTGCTACGATGTTTACTACACTGGTCTTATTGGTTCTGTTTGCCGTAGCTCTAGTTTTCTTTGTCCGCCAACAGCGTTTTGAGCGAGGTCGAAAAGACTTTGTGCACAACATGACACACGAGCTGAAGACCCCTGTCACATCAATAAAACTAGCTTCTGAGATGCTTGATGATGACGTACTTGTAAAAGACCCGGCACGCCGTCAGCGATTGTTAGGAGCAATGCAGAGTGAGACTAAGCGGCTCTTTTTCTTGATAGAGAAGATCTTGCAGTTTACGCTTGTCAATGAGAGTAGAGTACGATTTAATCCCTCTTTATTCGATGCTCATATCCTGCTAGAAGATGCTATTACGGTCTATTCTTTTAAGTGCGAAGAGAAAATGGGAGTAATGACTTCGGACTTACGTGCGAAGAATAGCTATCTCAACGTGGATAAGATGCACTTTCAAAACATTATATTTAATGTATTGGACAATGCCATTAAGTACTCCAAACTCAATGTGCCTCCTAGACTTTATTTGTCTACATCGAACCCTAAGCCCAAAGTACTTCGCATTGAGATAAAAGACAATGGTATTGGCATATCGCGCAAGGACCAACGTAATATATTCCGTCAGTATTATCGAGTAGATACGGGGGATATACATGATGTAAAAGGTTTTGGATTGGGGCTTTCCTATGTAAAAGCCACGGTCAAATCTATGAAAGGGCGTGTAAAAGTGGAAAGTGAGATAGGGATAGGAACAACCATGATCTTTGAGTTGCCCACAGAAGACGCACCCTTAGATGAACAATAGTACTCCTTTAGATTTTCTATTATAAAGGAGTTAAGAAAAAAAAGAAACAATCAATAATAAGTAGCTATGAATGAAAAAACGAAAATCTTTTTCTGCGAAGACGATGGCAATCTAGGTCTCTTACTCAAGGAATATCTTGATACTAAGGGATTTGAGACGCATCTCTTTCGCGATGGTGAAGAGGGGCTTCATAACTTTGAGAAGACAGAGTACGACCTCTGTATCCTCGATGTAATGATGCCTCGTAAGGATGGTTTTACTCTTGCTAAGGACATTCGTGCAATCAATACTATGGTGCCCATTATTTTCCTCACGGCAAAGACAGAGAAAGGTGATGTGCTTCATGGCTTTGAAGTGGGGGCTGATGACTATGTAACAAAGCCATTCAGTCTCGATGAATTATTAGCTCGCATCGAAGCTATATTGCGACGTGTAAAGGGAGTTGAGTCTAAGGTAATGCCCTACTACCAGTTGGGTAAGTTCTTTTTTGATATACAGAAGCAAACGCTCACAATTGGTGAAAAGGTGATTAAACTCACCACCAAAGAGAGTCAGCTTCTCAGCCTCCTTTGCTCTTTTGCAAACGAAACTTTGGAGCGCAACTATGCCCTTAAAACAATTTGGGAGAACGACAATTACTTCAATGCTCGTAGTATGGACGTGTACATTACCAAGCTACGCAAAATCTTGAAGGAAGACCCCTCTCTCGAAATTAAGAACGTACACGGAAAGGGATACCGCCTCAATACGACTTTGGGAGACGGTGTGCCCGAAGATCTTGTAACCAAGATTTAAGCAAATAGATAGGTCTAAGCCTATCCATCAATGGTCTGGGGAATGAGTGCTGCCAGCCCCTAGTGGGGGTATGAGGTGATTCATTCCCCATATTTTCTATGTACAAAAAGGAGACGATTTTCTATCCAGTGCATCGTGGAAAAAGGGCTAAGGATTTTATGAAAGAGATAAAATAGAGAAGTTTTTCATTGCTATGAAAAGATTTGGATTGTGTTCGGATCATGCTGGTTTTGCTCTCAAAGAAGAGGTGAAAAAGATCCTCTCCGATCTGGGGATTGAGTATCAAGATTTTGGCACTTACAGCGAAGAGCGTGCGGATTATCCCGATTTTGCACACAAACTGGGAGAAGCTATTGATAGCGGACAGCTAGAGTGGGGGATTGCCATATGTGGCTCGGGTAATGGTATATCTATGGCTCTCAATAAGCATCCCCATGTGCGTGCTGCACTTTCTTGGAACGAAGAGATTGCAGCGCTGGGTAGAGCGCACAATAATGCCAATGTACTTTCGCTCCCTGCTCGGTTCGTTTCGTTAGATGAGGCTAAGAAGATTATAATGGCGTTCCTCTCTACAGATTTTGAAGGGGGGCGGCATGAAGCTCGTGTGGCAAAGATCCCTCTTTGTTAAGAATAGAGGGAGACTCCTAGATATATTGAGGGGAGGGACTTTAATAATAGTCTCTCCCTTTTTTGTTTCTTCTCGTGAAAGAATATTCGCTAGATGCGAGAAAATTCCTACTTTTGTAGGGTTCCTGCACTTTCTCAAGGGAGAGAATTTAGGATACCAGATTTATTTTTTATTACCGAATAGCGATGATTAGTTATTTCCCCTCGCAGTGCGATATTCTCTATGCCGTAGAGCATAGTGTCGTTTTTTCTGATCAAGACCTCGAGAGGCTCGGGTGGCTTTTTGCTTTAGAGGGCAAAGTGGATCCCCAAGAGCAAGCCGAAGGAGATTATATAGGACCTCGTAGTGAGATTGTTTCTCCTTGGAGTACCAATGCTGTAGAGATTACTCAAAACATGGGTATTGAGGGGATTACGCGTATTGAGTTACTTAGACGCGTTAAGGAGGAGCAACCCATATTCGATCCTATGACCGAATGTGTGTATCATACTCCCGGGGCATCTATATTCCATACGGATGCAACTCCGGCCCCCATTGCGTACATCGATGATATTGCAGCTTACAACCAATCTGAGGGGCTCGCTCTAAGCGAAAAAGAGATTGATTTCCTTCAAAATCTTTCAAAGCGCCTAGGGCGTAAACTTACGGATAGTGAGCTATTCGGCTTCTCTCAGGTTAACTCGGAGCATTGCCGGCATAAGATATTTAATGGCACCTTTGTTATCGATGGAGAGGAGCAGGAGCAATCTCTTTTCTCCATGATTAAGGCTACTTCAGAAGCTAATCCCAATAGTTTGGTATCCGCTTACAAAGACAATGTGGCTTTTATTAAGGGGCCAAGGGTGGAGCAATTTGCCCCATCTTGCGGAGATCGCCCCTCTTTGTTCTCCACTAAACCGATAGATACTGTACTCTCTCTCAAGGCAGAGACACACAATTTCCCCACAACAGTAGAGCCCTTCAATGGTGCTGCCACAGGTACCGGAGGGGAGATACGAGATCGTATGGCAGGAGGAAAGGCTTCGATCCCTGTGGCTGGTACGGCTGTATATATGACAAGTTATCCCCGTCTCCAGTCTGCCATCCCTATGTCTATGGAGGCTCGCCCTTGGCTTTATCAGCATCCTCAAGGAATTCTTACAAAGGCTTCTAATGGAGCCAGTGACTTTGGGAATAAGTTTGGTCAGCCTATTATTACGGGTTCACTGCTTACCTTCGAACATCAAGAAGATGCCAAGACCACGCGTTATGGCTACGACAAGGTAATTATGCTTGCCGGGGGGATCGGCTATGCTCGCCAACGAGATGCTATCAAAGAAGAGCCTAAGGCGGGAGAGACTGTTGTAGTGCTAGGTGGTGATAACTACCGTATTGGTATGGGCGGTGGCGCTGTAAGCTCTGTAAATACAGGGCAGTATAGTGCCGGCATTGAGCTTAACGCCGTACAAAGAGCCAATCCGGAAATGCAAAAACGTGTAGAAAATGTGGTACGAGCTCTTGCCGAGAGTGACGATAACCCTATTATTAGTATTCACGATCACGGAGCCGGTGGGCACCTTAACTGCCTTACAGAACTTATCGAAGCCACGGGTGGAGAGATAGACATTGACGCCCTCCCCGTAGGGGATGCCACTCTATCAGATAGAGAAATTATTGGTAACGAGAGTCAAGAACGTATGGGCTTGCTCATCGAAGAAAAAGACTACGAGCGAATTGCTGCTATTGCTGCTCGTGAGAAGGCTCCTATATATAAGGTGGGTAAGACTACCGATAGTCACGAACTTTGCTTTGGAAGAAAGTCTACCAAAGAAGAAGCAATCCATCTTGCTGTAGAGGATATGCTTGCAAAGCCCCCGCGTACTATCATGAGAGATACGACGTTGCAGCATTCTTATGAAGATGCTACATACGACGCTCAAGCACCCGAGAAGTATCTCCAAGGAGTGCTCAGTTTGGAATCAGTTGCCTGTAAAGATTGGCTTACCAATAAGGTAGACCGATCTGTGACAGGGCGTATTGCACGCCAGCAATGTTGTGGAGAGCTACAGCTCCCTCTTGCAGATCTTGGTGCTATTGCTCTCGATTATCGTGGAGAAAAGGGCTATGCTACAACTATTGGGCATGCGCCTCAAGCAGGACTTATAGACTCTGCTACGGGTTCAATTCTCTCTATTGCTGAGTCTTTGACCAATATCGTTTTTGCCCCTCTTACCGAAGGATTACAGAGCGTTTCGCTAAGTGCCAATTGGATGTGGCCCTGCCGTAATGAGGGGGAAGACGCACGTTTGTATCGTGCTGTGGAGGCTTGTTCGGACTTTGCCATAGAGTTGGGTATCAATATCCCTACGGGGAAGGACTCTCTCTCTATGACACAAAAGTATCTGACAGAGCCATCCGTCGTAAGCCCCGGTACGGTTATTATATCGGCAGCAGCTCCGGTAAGCGATGTTCGTAAGATTGTAACACCGGTTATTCAGCCTGTTGCCGGTTCGTCCCTTTTGTATATAGACTTTAGTTTTGCCCCCCTTGCATTAGGCGGATCTGCCTTCTTCCAAAGTCTGGGAAAGGTCGGAGAATCTGCTCCAACGGTTGTTAATGCCGAGTATTTTGCAGATGCTTTTGCCGCAGTACAGTCGCTGATTAAGAAAGATCTTGTACTTGCCGGGCATGATATATCGGCAGGCGGGATGCTAACGGCATTGCTTGAGATGTGTTTTGCCAATACCAAGGGAGGGCTCTCTATTGACCTCTCAGAGCTAGTAGAAGAAGACCTTACCAAGCTCCTTTATGCAGAGAATCCCGGGGTACTACTCCAAGTAAATAATCTTGATAAGGCTCAGAAAGTGCTCGATGAAATGGGCGTTGCTTTCTCTGTAATTGCGACTCCCTCAGAAGAGCGTACTCTCTCGATTAAGAAGGGAGATAAATTGATTACTATCGACATAGATAAGGCTCGTACGGATTGGTATCGCCCATCATTCTTGTTAGATTGTTACCAATCGACAGAGAAACTTGCTCAGAAGCGTTTTAATAATTATCCCATCCAACCTATCCGTTATCGTCTACCTCAGAAATTCTCGGGAAAGAAAACTTCTTTAGGGCTTGATGCAGATCGGAGCAACCACTCGGGTATTGTCGCTGCCATTGTACGAGATAAGGGTACGAATGGGGAGCGTGAGATGGCCTATGCTCTTCACCTTGCAGGTTTTGACGTAAAGGACGTGCACCTTACGGACCTTACCTCAGGACGCGAAACGCTCGAGGAGGTACGAATGCTTGTTTTCTGTGGTGGATTCTCCAATAGTGACGTGCTCGGTTCTGCCAAGGGATGGGCTGCAGGCATCTTGTACAATGAACGCGCAAAAGCGGCTATTGATGCTTTTTATGCTCGCCCCGATACCCTAAGTTTAGGTGTCTGCAATGGTTGTCAACTAATGGCTGAGCTAGGCCTTCTCTATGCCGATAAGAGACCTCGCCACAAAATGTTGCACAATGAGTCACATAAATTTGAGAGCTGCTTTGTTGGGCTAACAATTCCCAAAAACAATTCGATAATGATGGGTTCACTTGCCGGTACTACCCTTGGGGTTTGGTGCGCCCATGGCGAAGGTCGTTTTGCCTTTGACGCTCCTGTTGATAAATACAATATTGTTGCTCAATACGACTATAAGACCTATCCAGGTAACCCTAATGGCTCTCCGGAAGGAGTTGCTGCCATTTGTAGTGACGATGGTCGTCACTTAGCTATTATGCCACACCCAGAGCGTTCTGTATTCCCCTGGCAGTGCGGGTTCTATCCTGATGGTTCGCATGAAGTAACCCCTTGGATGGAGGCTTTTGCTAATGCTTTTGCCTGGTTAAAGGAGCACTAATAACTAGTTCTTGGGAAGCTGATGGGCAAGGCAGCTTATCTTTTAGCCCTAAGTCGGATAGAGGGAGTAGGTGCTATTACTCTCCGTCGTATCTTAGAGGCTGTAGATGATGTCTGCGACATATTTTCCAATCCCGCTATTTTAGAAGGTGTGGCACCTGCGCTCTATAGGCGTGTGGTGTCACATCTTTCTCTTTCTGAGCTACTTGAGAGAGCCGAGGGAGAGATAGAAGAGGCCAAAAGAAAGCACATTTACACTTTTGGATTAGGGGATGCGGATTATCCTCAGTTACTTGCAGAGTGTGCAGACCCGCCTCCTGCCTTCTTTTATTTTGGTAATAGAGACGCTTTGCGCTCTCCTCATTGCATTAGTGTAGTGGGAACAAGGCGGGCTTCTCGTTATGGCTTAAAAGCAGTAGAAGTACTACTTGAAGATTTGGCGAATAAGATCCCCGATCTCGTAGTGATTAGTGGCTTGGCATTTGGTATTGACGTAAAGGCTCACAAAGTAGCTCTTGATTTAGGGATCCCTACCATCGGAGTATTAGCTCATGGTTTAGATCGGATTTATCCAGCGGCTCATCGCAATATCGCTATCGAGATGCTCAAAAAGGGAGGATTGCTCAGCGAGTATTCTTGGGGGAGTAAAGTGGAACGTCACCATTTTGTAGGACGTAATCGTATCGTAGCAGGCCTTTCTCACGCCACTCTTGTGGTAGAGAGCGCTGCCCGTGGAGGTTCTCTTCTTACTGCTACAATGGCTTCGGGTTACGGACGGGAGGTATTCGCTGTCCCAGGGCGTATTACGGATTCTACTTCCGTAGGGTGCAATCGTATTATAGCTTCTATGCAGGCTATCCCTGCCGTTAATGCTGATAGTATCATATCCGTATTGGGGTGGGGAAAGAGTAATGGAGGGGAAGTGGAAAGCTCTTCTTCTCTTTTTGCTCCTCAAGATCTCCCGGATGACCCTGTATTACGCCTCATTGTAGAGGAAGAAACAATACACTTTAACGACTTATTGGTGCGCTTGGGAATGTCTGCAGCTGAGCTATCTAATAGATTATTCACGCTTGAGTTTGACGGCTTCATTAAGCCTCTCCCCGGAGGTCTCTATGCTAAATCATAATGATCAATACCATGGAAAGACGATTACATATAGTATCTTTTGATGTTCCCTATCCTGCTGATTATGGTGGAGTAATAGATGTTTACTATAAGATAAAAGCCCTTGCCGACCGAGGTGTCAGCATAATACTCCATTGTTATCAGTATGGACGACCCGAGCAAAAGGAACTGGAGGATTTGTGTGAAAAGGTCTACTATTATCCTCGCCTTAGGGGGATATTTTCTGCACTATCACGTGAGCCCTATATCATTTACAGCCGTCGTTCTCAAAGCCTTCTCTCCCATCTTTTGGAGGATGATGCGCCTATTCTCTTTGAGGGATTGCATACATGTCATTTTTTATCCCACCCAGCTCTTAGCAATCGGCTTCGTATTGTTCGAGCCTGCAACATAGAGCATGAGTACTACTACTATCTGGCAAAGGGTGCTCGAAGTCTATTTAAGAAGCTCTATTTTGCCCTTGAGAGTTATCGACTACGTCTCTTTGAGAAGAACCTCCGTTATGCACATCATATCCTAGCAATTACCCCTCGAGAGCGAGATTATTTTGCTTGCCGCTATCCAGAAGTAAGGGTAGAATGGATTTCGGGTTTTCATGGAGATCAAAAGGAGAAGAACCAGCCGGGGAAGGGGGATTACTTTTTATTTCATGGCAAACTCTCCGTATTAGAGAATGAACTTACAGCAAAGAGATTGATTCGCCTAGCCCCTCAACTTCCCCTTCCTCTCGTAATAGCAGGACGAGATCCATCACCTAGCCTCCGAAAATGTGTGCAGAAAAGCGGAAATGTTCGTTTGGAAGCCAACGTATCAGGCGAACGAATGGAGCGTCTCATTGAGCAGGCTTCTGCACATATCTTGGTCACAAATCAGCCAACGGGGCTTAAATTGAAACTACTCAATGCCCTTTATTCCGGTCGTTATATTATAGCAAACGAAGAGATGGTCTACGGGACTGGGCTAGAAGAGAGCGTCTATAGGGTAAAGAGCGATGAGGATATTCTACGTCAAGCCTCTGCCATTGCCTCCAGAGAGTTTACCCTAGAAGAGCAGGAACGGAGAGCAAAACTCTTATCGCCACGTTATGATGATTTCTACAATGCACAACTTCTTCTTGAGATCCTCCCAGAGTATCCAGACCTCTGATTGAAGCCTCAAAAAATAAAGGATTTGTACCTAGAAACAAATAAGACGTATAGCTATTTTCTCCTTATAAACTAGCCTGTAAAGTTGTACTTTGTCTGATTATTAAGAGATGTTCTTCTACCCCTATTGTTACACGCCTAAAGTGCAATATAGTAAGGGACTTACGCTTTTTCTTGGTTGTTGATAACTTGTCGTTTCATAAAGTTGTTTCTTTATATCTGTTTGATATTTAGTAGATTATAATGCTACTTCTTCGTAGTCTATAAGCAGTTGTGCAAGGTGCTGATTCTATAGGTAGTTAGCTATATCATTAGCCTCATTGTGGATTTTCTCGGTTTGTTTAGCCCAAAAATAAGCACTAGTTTTGCGTTGTGATTGAACAAAGAGAAATACTGATTTTCCCTGTTCATTCAGAGTGAAGTAGAGGGATAGGTATACTATCTCAATAGACCAAGTTACACCTTCGGATAGATAGGAAGGAGAGGTTGATTACGCTGTATTATTGCTCTGTTGTAGGGCACTTAAGGCGAGTAGATTTTCTCTCCCTAGGGGGAATCTCTCCTCTTCAAAAGAGGGTATGATAAGGATTGAAACAAGAAATATAGAACGCCTAAAGAGAGAATATGGAACAGAACGTAAATAGCATATGGCAAGAGTGTCTCGTACACTTGAGTTCTCATATTCCTTCCAAGCAGTTTAATACTTGGTTTCATCCCATAGAGCCCGTGCGCTTAGAAGGGAATGATACCATCGTGGTAAAGGTGCCTAGTGCCTTTTTCTGTGAATATATTGAGCAGAATTTTGCACTCCAAATGCAGCAAGCCTTGCGGTCTGTACTTGGCGAGCATGCTCGACTAAGATACCTTGCAATGGTGGATAGCACCTCCAATAACACGACAGAGGGCTGCTTACTGACTTCTATGTCCGAAGCCTCCCTTTCTACATCCCCTGCAAGTATCCCTCAAGGTATTTCAGTCCCTCACAACGATGTCGGGGCAACAAATCCCACTCAATGGGACACGAAGTTACTCCCTCCTTTTACATTCGATTCGTTTATCCGAGGGGAGTCTAATGATGTAGCTCTTTCTCTTGCTCGTCGCATTTGTGTAGAGCCAGGGGATGCTATGATGAACCCCTTCTTCATCTATGGACCTCCCGGGGTCGGAAAGACGCATATGATGAATGCCATGGGGTGGGAAATACTCCGTCAGCATCCGGACTTGCGTGTGCTCTACGTCACTACGTTGCAGTTTGTACAGCAATTTACAGCGGCAAGTAAAAATAAGAAGGTCCCCGACTTCATCAAGTACTACCAGCAGATAGATGTATTATTGCTTGATGACATCCAAGAATTGGAGGGGAAAGAGCGTTCGCAGCAGGCTTTCTTTGAGATATTCAATCACCTATATTCTCTTGGTAAGCAGATTGTTCTCACATCGGATCGCTCCGTGAGTGACTTTAATGCGTTGAGTGAGCGCATTGTCTCTCGTATGGCAGGCTCTCTTACAGCGCAGATCAAACGCCCGGATCTTTGTCTTCGTCGGGAGATTCTTAATAAGCTTGCAAGTCAGGGAGGAGTTGTCCTTACAGAAGAGGTGAGTGACTTTATTGTCAAGAACGCTTCCCACAGTGTGCGAGAGATCGACGGTGTCCTTTCTAGTATCTTCCTGAGTGCCTCCGTCACAGGTAGCCCCATAGACCTTTCATTTAGTCGGGAGATTTTGTCTCGCACCATACGGCTAGAGGAGAGAGAGATAACGTTGGAGAATATACAAAGGCTTGTGTGTGAGAACTTCCACATCCCGGCACATCAAGTAAAGGGGAAAAGCCGTCGCCAGGATATTGTTATGGCTCGCCATGTTATCATGTTTTTGGCCAATAAGCATACCAAAGAATCCCTTTCCAGCATCGGGCATTATCTAGGAGGAAGAAGCCATGCTACCGTTATCCATGGCTGTAATTCTACCCGTGATGCCATATCCATAGACCACGAATTTGCTACAACTATCTCCAAACTAGAGCAGCAATTGCAGTGCTAGCTCACAGGATAGAAGGGTGGAGGATAATCGACTTTTTGAGTAGAATTGGAGTTAGAGGACCCTCATTGAAAAGTAGATCATAAACGCTCAGGTTGGGCGTAAAATCTGTGCCATTCTCACCCTTGAATACCTGGTAGTAGGGGACTTGAGCATTAAAATAGGGGTCGAAAGCAGGCTTTTTGGGACGTATAGAGAAACGAAAATCCTCGGGAGAGGTAGCTTGATAAGTCTCTGTTTCTGTGATTGAAACATCCAAATGCATTAGCCCTGCAATAAGCTCCATTAACTCCAGATTAAAGTCGTACAAAAATGTATATCGCTTTCGATAGAATGGCTCAATATCGGGAGCATAATACTCGTAAAAAGGAGCCATTCCATAGCAGCTTTTTAGCGTTTGCCAGTGTCTTGCACGCCAGTTGTTGTGCTCCGATATGCGTACCTCACGGATGGGGCATTGCTCAGAGGCTCCTTGCTCCACCGGAATGCTTAGCTCTTGTACGCCATCTGCCGCGAGTATGCGACACCTATTGCGATAGGTTTGCTTGATATAATGCTCACAAGCCTCTAGTAGTACTTTACCAGAGGCTAATTTTACGAAGTATTGTATCGGAGGAGCGTAGGCTGTGGATAATATCATAGGGCTTGTATGCCGTACAACCGGTTGCGATGTATCGGGCCATATTGGCGAGAGTCCATGGTGTTACGGATAGAGTAGGTTAGTAACCAGAACTCATTAGGCCGAAGTACTAAACGATAGTAACTACTATCTGCCCCGTTGGAGGTTAGCGAGGGAGTATCCGATAGGGTAGAAGCAGTATGTTTAGGTTCTGAAGAGGTGTTTCTCTGAGCGTTTGCAGAGTACCAAGACTTGCCATTGACATAGATAATCCCTGCGTAAGATTCAATAGTATCGCCAGGAAGCCCTGCAACCAATAGAGGCAATCTATGGGTGTCTCTCCTCTTCCCTTTATTTTCTAGGATTGCAAGAACAAGTTCTCCCCGTTTGGGAGACCCTATTCGCACCATCAAGTGGTAACGTCCTGCATATTTCCCTAAAGCCTCGTTTTCCTTGGGGACATGGTATACAAAGCCCACCCAAAGGCGCAGTAGCACTACCAAGATGATAAAAAAGAGCGGTAGGGCATAGTATTTCCATGCCGGACATTTCTTCTTGATTCTATCTTTGGGTACCATCTCGCCAAGTTGGGAAGGTGGTTATTACCATTTGGTCACCTTACGAAACATACGATGCCAGCGAACCTTTCCAGAGAACAGGCCTTTGTCTTTGTCTAAAGAGAGCCAAAGAAGGACAGGTTTGCCTACCACATGATCTTCGGGAACGAAGCCCCAATAGCGGCTATCAGCAGAGTTATGGCGATTATCTCCCATCATAAAATAGTAGTCCATAGCAAAAGTGTATGTATCCTTAGCTTCTCCATCAATCTTGATAACGCCATTACTATCTAAAGCTACAGAGTGTCTTTCATAGGCTTCTATGCAACGCTTGTAGAGAAGAAGGTTATTAGGAGACAACTTGATAGTTAGTCCCTTTTTGGGGATTAGTATGGGACCATAGTTGTCTCGGCTCCATCCTAGTTTAGCTTCTACGGGATAGGTAAATCCTTCGCTGTCGGGTTCTACAACTATTTTGAGTACTCTTGTATCACTTTGTAGCTTTTGTAGCATCTCTTCGGTGAGAGGGAAGTGATAGAAAGAGCTCTTACCCCCTTCTAAGGCTAGGTCAAAACCCATGCTTGATAGGGAACTAGAGGTTTCGGGAGATAGCTGTATGTATCCGCGATCACTCTCGCTAATACCTAAAGTTTCAAAGTCTCGTACCGACAAACCTTCAGGCTTTGCCTGTACATAATAGTTGAGCTGCATGTACTTGGGGCGAGCCTGTTTTTCCCCATTGATATAGAGATCGTTGTTGCGGATTTGTAGAGTCTCTCCGGGCATTCCCACGCAGCGTTTTACATAGTGGTCGCGACGATCGACGGGACGATAGACTATTTCTCCAAATTCAGATGTATTTTTCCACACCACGTCTCGCCCATAAAGCGCGATAAGGGTATAGTAGTCGGGGTTGGGAACCTTTACAGCTACAGTATCTCCAGCGGGGAAATTGAAAACGACTAGGTCTTCACGCTCTACATGACCTCGCCCAGGGAGTCGGCGATATTTGAGAGTTGGTGTTTCGCTATAGCTCTTGCCTCCCAAAAACGTATTGTGGACAAGTGGGATGGCCAGAGGCGTATTAGGGAGCCTAGGCCCATAGCTTAGTTTATCAACATAGAGATAATCCCCTACAAGTAAGGTCTTCTCGAGAGAAGAGGAGGGAATGGCAAAGTTTTGGAAAAAGTAGATATTGAGTAGAGCTACCCCTATAACACAGCAGACAATATCGCAGAGCCAGGCACAGATATTACGCAACAGGCTATTTTGGATGGAGTTATACCAATTCCATTTGATCTTGTGAAAGAAGTAATAGTCTATGATAAGAGGAAGGAAAATCAACCATAGCCAACCTGCCCAAATGGCAAATACGATAAAAAGAAGAGATACAATAACTCCTACAATATTGCGTCGGGTTAATAGGTTTTTCTTCTGCGTGCTATTGTGTTGCATATATGCTTAATATTAGGTTCTTAGTTCTTTGATTAGGAGGATCTAGTCAGAAAATCCGAGCATCATTCTCATGGAGAGTACACCATGATGTGTCACGGCATATTCGGCAGCGAGTACAGCTCCAAGGGCAAAACCCTCTCTTCCGAATGCTTCGTGGGAAAGAGTTAGCTCATCAACCGGTGAATGCCACTTGATGCTATGAATACCGGGAATCTCTCCTATTCGCTTGGCTTCTATCGGGAGAGTGTGAGGATCTGAATTCGGGGCAAGTGCCCATCCTTCTAATTTAGGAGACTCCTTTATTATATCTTCGGCCAAAGTGATAGCCGTACCACTAGGGGCATCAAGTTTGTGTACATGGTGCGTTTCCTCGAGAGAAACGCTGTACTCAGGAGCCTTCTGCATGATTCGGGCGAGTTGCCTATTGAGTTCAAATAGGATATTCACTCCCAGACTAAAATTACTGGCATAGAAAAAAGTGCCGCTCTTAGAGATCGAAATGTCATCTTGTAGCTTCTGTACATCGTCACGCCAGCCTGTTGTGCCCGATACTACCGGTAATCCTTTATTGATTGCATGTAGGCAGTTTTTATAGGCTGTTTGGGGAGTTGTAAATTCGATACAGACATCAGCCGGCGGCAATTGCTGTTGCTCGGTAAAGCATTCACCATCAGCATCGAAAATCCCTGTAATACGATGTCCTCTTCGTATAGCCTCTTTTTCGATAGCTTTTCCCATGCGTCCATAGCCTACTAATAGTATATCCATGAGTCTTAATATATCTGAGACGAGTACAGTTTCATTCTTAATCTACCCTCAAAAGTACAAATAACTAGTAGAATAGTGGCATTATGGCCGAAGCAATAGCCCCGTGATATGTGTATCCTAAGAGGTTGGGAAGGAATTATCGTTGGTTCTTATACGAGGCAATAAAGACGAGAATTCCCGAAAGAATGATGGCTAATATTGAAAAAATATCCAGCCTAACGGACGAAAAAAGCCAGCCTGCAATTACAAACCAAATAGCCGAAATGCAGGTCACTTGCAGGGCAGAAAGTTTGCGTCGAGGTCTGGGCATGATTGATAAGGGATTAGAGAAGTTCAAAAAGTTCGGGGCGGGGCATCCAGTAGCGGAGGTCTTCCCCCTTATGCCGAGCAGATCTAATTTCCGAAGAAGAGATCTCCATTAGAGGAGCATCATGCAGTAGAGTGACGTTGCTATTTTCCACTTCTCTTGGGAGAGTGTATCCAGGGCGTGGATAAACCAAGATAGGGTATTGCTCAATCAATTCTCTCCAAAGATACCAGCGCTCGATATTAAGCCAATTATCGGCTCCCATTATGAGGATAAATTGGTACTGAGGGTAATGATCCCTCAATTTGTCTAGAGTATATATCGTGTAATGGGGAGCGGGTAAAGTCTCCTCTATGTGGCAGCAGGCAAATCGAGAGTCATTGACTATTACTGCTTCGATAAGGCGGCATCGCTGGGTAAAGGATAGTTCTGTAGCTCTAGGCTTGAGCGGATTTTGAGCGGTGGGTACAAACCAAAGTTGCTCTATCCCTTTGTCATGGCAGAGGATATAATTGGCTAGCGCCATGTGCCCAATGTGTATGGGATCAAAAGAACCTGCAAAGAGGGCAATTTGGGGCTTCATACTCTCCATGTCAATGGGGCTTTCGGGGGATGATTAGTCGTTAATCCCTAATGTGAGACGAGCCAAATTAATTTCTTCGGGCACGCCTGTATATTTTCCGTGAGCGTCACTAAGTTTTACACAGTAGCTCCACTCCTCTCGCTCGGTCATCTTGCAGCGCCATAGTTTCATTACAATGTTTGATGGGGCTACACCACAACCGGTATCGTTGGTGAGATTAGTGCCAATACCAAAGGAGCAACGGATATGATCTGCACAATAGTTACGTATCTCTATAGCTTTGTCCACATTGAGACTATCAGAGAAGATGATATATTTGATTTTCGGATCCACCTTTAGCTCCCGATAGCGGGCGATTGCTTTGTCTACAAATTGGAAAGGATCTCCACTATCA
The DNA here is from genome assembly GCA_963539975.1 of uncultured Porphyromonas sp. Taxonomy (GTDB): domain Bacteria; phylum Bacteroidota; class Bacteroidia; order Bacteroidales; family Porphyromonadaceae; genus Porphyromonas. The sequence continues at coordinate 197,636 of CAUTMR010000001.1, forward strand.
TGGCGCAAACTCGTATATAGCTGGGCATGTTTTTTGCTGAAATTCCTCAAGAAAACATCCGTTGTATAGGTGTCTGTTAGTACAGTACCTAAGTCTCCATCATAGACGTTGATCCAGTCTTCCATTGCCATATAGTTTGCCATTTTGTAGCCGTATATAGCTCCATGGAATTGGATCCACTCGTGGGGATGAGTGCCCGATACATTGAGGTTATATTTGTGCGCAAAGTGCACATTGCTTGTACCAAAGAAGTGTTGCGGAGCATACTCCCGCATAATACACGTGATTTTGTCTTCTACCTCATAACTAAAGCGTCGGCGCATCCCGAATAGCGAGAAGTTAAGCTGCTCCTTTTCTAGTCGGGTAGCCTTGTCTATAGCCACTCGCTGCATGTACTCCTCGTCCGGAGTGATATTCATCACCCGATAGTACAATTCACTTACTAGAGCTAGGATGGGCGTCTCCCAGAGAGTTACCCGATAGAGAGGTCCCTCCGCATCTATATACAGATGCCCCTCGCTGTCTTGCGTGATGGTAAGCTCGTCGGGATTGAAACGAAACCCTCTTAGCATATCAATGTGAGTGGGAGGGATATAGGGCATTCGATGGGCTATAAACTGCGCTTCGCTATCACTTAGGGCAATTCGAGACATATGGTCAATCTCTTCTCTCAGCAATTGGGCAAACCCCTTGGGATAGATGCGATGATCCCGATCTATAAACTTGAAGTGTCCATAGGCATAGGGGAATAGTTTGGCATAAGCGTAGCCTGTAGTAAACTTATACAGGTCAGTATCGAGAAGACTATTGATGATCATAAGAGAAGAGAGTAGTCTTTGAGTGGATTAGCGGAAAAATGGAAAAATATTGCATACCCACAGAGCATGGATAGGCGGAGTGCCTTGAGACAGAGAATGCTCGAGATCCGAGAGTAGAGTGGTTCTGCTCTGATCTTGCTCAACCACTACAACGATTTGGGCAGCTTGAGCAGCCAATAGGTGAACCGAATCGAAGGGTACTATGAGAAGGGTAGGAGTCTTTCTCTCTCCTTCTGCAGGAGCTAGATCTTGAGAAAATTGTTTACCTCCCCAATACCCCTGTTCTATGATGCGAGCATGGGGTAGGCTAGCTGCAGAACTATTGGAGGCGTGGAGAAGATGTACTATTTTTCCTGTATTTCCTCCTCCTAACGAGTAACTTGCAGCAAGGTCAGCCACCAATTTATTCAATCGTTTCTGAGCTTTTGAGCTTTTAGATGGAGTAGTAAATAGGATGGGACGAGCATCGGCATCCTCTTCCAGGTTAGATTGAAGCGTAAAACGTAGAGCATCGATCGTTTCGGGAGTATCTGAGTAGTTCCCTCTCTTGCGATGCAGACGAAGCGTTGAGATAAGGGCTTTTTGCCAGAAGGGGGATAGTTGTCGAGGCTCCAAAACACTCCCTCGTAAGAGCCAAGCATAATAGACCAGTACAGTAGGGATAATGAGTCCTAAGAGCAAAAAGATCACCTTAACAGAGAATGCTCCTATGGGAGATGGTTGGATAGCCGGAGATGCGGTAACTTCAATCAAATGGTCGTAGCGTAGTACTTCTCTATTACTTATGGTACGAGCCAGTCTCTGTTGCAGTTCCTTTATCTCTTGCGTACGACTTTCCGTCGTGAGACTAGCGGAAACTGAGTCGGGATGCGTTAGCCTACGAAGTGCAGCCTCTATCATCTCCTCCTCCTTGTCTAAATCGAGCATTACATTGTAGCGTACTAGAGAGTCTAGATCAACCAGCATCCCGGCAAGAATCTGCTTTGCACGTCGGGCAGAGCCTGTGGTAGAGACCTCCACATTGAGGAAATTGGGTAGTGTATTATCAATCACCATATCCCAGTCGTACTGGGCACGAGTTTCTGTTACACTCCGTCGTGTGATATAGATGGGTTTGTCTGAGGCATAGGATCTTATTCCGTATTCTTCCCATCCTGGGTTGTCTTGTAGTATTACTTTTCCTACAGGGGTCTCAACGGTACTATTCCAAGGTAATAGTATGGAGTATGAACTCGTCCCTTTTACTTCTTTCCCTTGATATACCCCCTTTATTTGGGAGAGTTGTAATCCGTCAGCTTCTTGTCGTACTACCAAGGTAAAGTAGTCGGCATCAACAGCATCGGGAAAAAGAAGTCTGAAAGGAATGTGATTATATATATCGCGAGAAGAAAAACCGCTTCGTTGAGCGTATTCTACTTCGAAACCCACCCTCTTTCCTGTTCGATAGATAATGTCCGCTGAGACAATCCATCCATAGATTTGAGCGGCATCAAATGCAGGAGTGTGCTTCCAAAGAGGCTCTTCTTTTCCTGAGTTTGCATCTACGAAGACCTTATCAGATTTAGGAGTCTGTATGGGGAAGCGTGTCATTACAGCCATGCGGTACTTATTATTCCCGATAGCAGAACTATTCCCTAACATTTTGATAAAGCCAAAGGCTACTACCAATGATAGGGCAAACCAATACCAATTGAGCAGCACAAGCCGAACAAATGCAGAGAAAGACATGCGCTGTGGAAGAACAGTCTTTGAAGGAGTGAACGTAGAATCCATATATGATTAGAGGGGTTGAATACTTTACAGAGGAGAGCTTAATGTTATTTCTGAGTCATGATATCGAGTACAAGTCGATCCGTCTCATTCATCCCTACACGGCCAATGCTTGCAAGATTACTTATGGTAGAGTCAACACTTTCATCTACAATGCCTTCACTACTAGTTACAACTTTGTGTTCCATAGCAAGTAGGGCTGAGAACATGGCGGTAGATACTCCACTTGAGACCTTCATACTGCAGCTCGGTTTGGCTCCATCGCACAGCATCCCTGTAATGTTGCCCACCATATTTTTTATGGAAAACTCGATTTGTTCTCGACTGCCTCCCATTAGGTAGGTCAATCCACAACTCGATCCTGTTGCAGCCACAACGCATCCACAGAGAGCAGATAGGCGACCTAATTTTTGCTTTACGTAGATCACCATAAGGTTGCTGAGAACCAATGCTCGTATAGTTTGCTCCTCGCTTGCACCCTCATGCTGTGCAAAGGTTAGTACGGGTAGGGTCGCCGTGATTCCCTGATTGCCACTACCTGAGTTACTCATAACGGTAACGGGAGCACCATCCATACGGGCATCGCAAGCTGCACTTGTGTAGGTAAGCATCTCCGTGAGAGCCGAGTTCCCGAGATATTTCTTTCCCCAATCCCCCTGTATCATCTGTCCAACAGAGTGACCGTAAGAGCCTTTGAGACCAAATTCACTTGCTGCTTTATTGAGTCGAGCAGCCTCTTGTATGAAAGTAAGTTTCTCGAGGGGAGTTGTGGTGGCAAACTCATAGACTAGATCAAAAGTAAGTTGTAGTCCTTCGGCTTCATTGCTTGCCCCTTGTGTAGAACAATTATCGCCGGAGAGCTGATCTAGGAGAACCTCATCATCTCGACGTATGTAAGCAATGTTACGGTGGTTACTTTGGATAATTGTGCTCGCTGTATGGTTAGCTCCTTGGAGGTTAATTTCTATATAGAGCTTATCTATATCGCCTTCTTTGAGACGTATAGACATGATCTTTTTGTCTACTAAGGCTTTTGCTTGAGCCAGTTGCTCTTGGCTAAAGTTTTCTAGTATGGTAAGATCCTTGGAGGGGTCTGCCAAAATAATTCCTAGAGCAACGGCAATGGGAAGCCCAATCATTCCCGTACCGGGGATGCCTACTCCCATGGCATTTTTGAGCATATTGGCACTTAAGAGAACCTCTATAGACGTAGGAGATTCCCCAAGAGTTTGGGCAGCTTGTGCAGCCGCTAAAGCCACAGCTACAGGCTCTGTACATCCCGTAGCGGGTACAACTTCATTCTTGATAAGCTCAATACACTGAGCTTCTATTTCTGGAGTGAGCATACAATCTATCAACGGAAGAAAATAAGTTTGTATTGTTGTGGAAGTAGTTTTATAGCGTATTAGTTTGACAATACCATTGATACAATTTGGGAAGCCCCTCCTCTATAGAGGTTGTGTATTCCCATCCAAGGTCTCTAAGACGAGAGGGATCTGTAAGCTTTTGTCGGGTACCATCAGGGTGAATGTGATCGAAAGCAATAGTGCCTTCAAAGTTGACAGTCTTCCGTACCTCTTCGGCAATTTGAGAGATAGAATGCTCTACGCCTGTGCCCACATTGAGATGACAATTGCGGATTTCTCCTCCAGGAGCATTTGCCGATAGATGAGGAAAATCAACGTGATTCATTACGTAGATACATGCTGCTGCCATATCTTCACTCCACATAAACTCCCGTAAAACAGAGCCCGAGCCCCAAAGTACAAGCTGATCCGAAGTGATACCAAAGGAGGCAAGACGCTCGGTAATTTGATCCAAGGAGGAGTTTTTGTCCAATCCCGAGATAGGACGCAAGGCAATATCGCGTCGTAAGGCTTCCACGTCTGCCTGGCGAAGGAGTTTTGCAAGGTGCATTTTACGCATTATAGCCGGTAGTACATGACTATTTTCGAGATGAAAATTGTCCCCGGGACCATAGAGATTGGTAGGCATTACTGCGAGGTAGTTGCAACCATATTGTAGGTTGAAGCTCTCACACATCTTGAGCCCTGCGATTTTGGCAATAGCATAAGGCTCGTTGGTATACTCTAGAGAAGAGGTCAGGAGGCAGTCCTCTTTCATGGGTTGGGGGGCATTGGCTGGGTAAATACAAGTACTTCCTAGAAAGAGGAGTTTCTCCACATGATGGCGATAGCTCTCGCCAATCACATTTTGTTGTATCCCTAGGTTCTTATAGATAAAATCTGCCCGATAGCGACTATTGGCAAGTATCCCTCCAACAAAAGCTGCTGCAAGGAATACGTACTGAGGCTGCTCTTCGTCGAAAAACTTGCGAACAGCTACAGCATCAAGGAGGTCAAGCTCCGAATGGGTACGAGTGATGAGGTTTTTATATCCCTGTCGCTTGAGCTCTCTATAGATGGCACTACCTACTAGTCCGCGATGACCTGCAATGTAGATACGAGCACTCTTATCCATAAGTATAACGGCGGAAAGTTTTCATTCAAAGTAGTTGTAGATGGAAAATCCTCCCTGCTTTAGGTAGGCTTCTCGCTTCATGAGTTGCACGTCACTTTCCATCATATCGTGTACAATATCAGCAAGAGTATACTCCGGTTGCCAATGCAGAAGATTACGAGCCTTAGCTGCATCTCCCAAAAGAACCTCTACCTCAGTAGGACGGAAATAGGCTGGGTCTACGGCAACGATGGCTTTCCCAACTAAACTGCGTGCGTGAGAGAGAAATTCTTCTCCCACAGTCTGAGCTACGCGATCATCATCTATAGCGGTAACCACCCCCTCTTCATTCAATCCTTCTCCGCGGAATCCAATAGTAAACCCGATCTCAGAAAAAGCGAGTTGAACGAAAGTACGTACCTCTGTGGTGACCCCCGTAGCTACCACATAATCGTCAGGGGTATCGCGCTGCAAGATGAGATGCATAGAGCGTACATAATCTTTGGCATGCCCCCAATCACGTCGTGCCGAGAGATTCCCTAGGTAGAGCCGATCTTGCAAGCCCATGGCAATACGGCTGGCACTTCTCGTTATCTTGCGTGTTACAAAGGTCTCTCCACGGAGAGGAGATTCGTGGTTAAAGAGGATGCCATTGCTGGCATGTATTCCATATGCCTCCCGATAGTTCACCGTAATCCAATAGGCATAGAGTTTGGCAACGGCATAGGGGCTTCGGGGGTAGAATGGAGTTGTCTCCCTCTGAGGCATCTCTTGTACAAGCCCAAAGAGTTCGCTGGTAGAGGCTTGGTAGAAACGCACTTTATCTTCCATACGGAGGAGATGTATTGCCTCTAGTAGGCGAAGAGTTCCCAAAGCGACAACATCGGCAGTATATTCCGGCAGCTCAAAGCTAACCTTTACATGGCTTTGTGCTGCAAGATTATATACCTCATCCGGAGCAATCTCTCCAATGAGACGAGTCAGCCCCTGCCCATCTGTCATATCGGCATAGTGCAGGTAGAAGTTACGCCCTTCTAGGTGAGGATCTTGGTAAAGATGATCTACACGCTCTGTATTGAATAGAGAAGAGCGGCGCTTCAGCCCGTGAACTTCGTATCCTCGTTTGAGTAGGTATTCGCTCAAATAGGCTCCATCCTGCCCTGTGACTCCGGTGATAAGGGCCTTTTTTCTAGAGGTAGGTGTACTCATATCTCACTCTTATGGCAAAGTTTACTTTATAGAAAAAATAAGAGATGTAGCCCCTAGGGTTATTACATCTCCATCAGAGAGTTGGCGTTTCTCGCCTGGGTCAAGTTCGCGTGCATTCACAAAGGTCCCTGTCATGCTATCATCATCCATAAGGATAGCAACTACATTTCCCTCTTTATCTTTCTCTATGGTTAGTAGCGATTGATTGCGATCGAGGCTTGGGTCTGCCGTGCGAATGGCGACCTCAATTTCCGTATGTCTATCGTTGTAACGACCTATCCTATTGAGCCCCTCGTAGAGGGGAAATTGTGCCGAATAGCCAAATACATTTTCTACAACCTGTAAATAAGCAAGAGGTTGCTCCTCTTCTCGCTTGCACAAACGACCTGTATTCTCGCCTTCCGTTTGCTTAGAAGCTTTGGGCGGACGTAGGGTAAAGGCGAGTTGTCTATGGCATCCGGGACAAGGAGTATCTACATGTCCATTCTTATCCAAAACACTCCGAATCCAAGTAGCCTCAAGGCGCTTCTTACAATAGGGACACAGTATGTACTTCATGTTGTTTTATGCTAAGTAAGAGGTTTCTTGGAGGATTAGCCAAACAGTATAGATGATGTAGACCGAAAGAAGAGCTACCCCCTCCAATCGTTTAATCTCGCGCTTACCGTAAAACAGAGTAAAAAGAAAGAGTAGTACAACAGCGAGTAGCATTACTCCATAATCTAGAAGGGTAATGCCTCCGGTTTCAATGGGGCGAATAGTGGCAGTTGTCCCGAGGATTAGTGCAATATTAAAGATATTGCTACCAACGATATTGCCTATTGCCATATCTACTTCTCCTTTTCGTGCTGCTACAATGGAGGTGGCAAGTTCGGGTACAGAGGTACCCACCGCAACGAGAGTAAGCCCTATTACGGATTCGCTAACTCCTAGAGCGCGAGCAATGGCAGAGGCTCCTTCCGTGAATAAATTTCCTCCAACGATGAGCATTACAAGGCCCCCTATTACCATCCCGATAGATAACCACCAGCCATAAATTTTGATTTGAGGAGCATTACTATCGGGTTGCTGCGCTACATCTTTCCCCTTTGTTCCCTTCTTACGAGCAATGTAGAAGGTGTAACACATAAAGAGGAAAAAGAAGAGAAGCAATACAAGACCATCACCATGATCAAGGCTATTTATGGTACTATTATGTAGGAGCGTGTCATTAGCAAGTAGAATGAGAGCAATGGAGATAACAAACACCATAGGGATCTCGGCATACAATGTGCTCTTGCCTACTCGAAGAGGGGTAATGATAGCCGTAATGCCTAAGATATTCAAAATATTGAAGATATTGCTTCCCAAGACGTTACCTAAGGCAATACTCTCTTTCCCCTGTATGGCACTGGAGAGACTCACGGCAAGTTCGGGAGTAGAGGTGCCAACGGCAACAACTGTAAGCCCAATAACAAGAGCCGACACCTGCATCCGTCGGGCAATAGAGCTAGCCCCATCAGTCAAGAAGTTGGCCCCATAAAAAACCAGAGCCAGCCCCCCAAGCAACATGCCAATACTAAGAAGTGTACTCATTTTTCAGCAGGTTGGGGAGTATAAACGAGAAGACTCTGTTTGCGTACGCCAATCTCTATACGATTGCCGGCCAGTACAGACTCTCCATCAATCTGAGCCGGAGCTTTATCATTGCACTCTCGCTCTATCACAATATTAGCCCCTCTATAGCTATCGACACAACTGTTTTTGTCGATATTTTTAGTCACAAGTTGCAAGGCAACATGCCCAGCGAGTAGGGGATCGAAGGGGCGTAGAATGACAAGATCGAGTAGCCCATCGGAGGGACTTGCCCCCGGAGCTATATAGAAGTTATTGCCGTATTGATCTATGTTGGCTGCCGTAACAAGAAAGGCTTTCGTCTCAACGATTTCGCCGTCAATGGTAATACGGTACTGTTGAGGACGGAAAGCGATGTACTCATCAATGGCCGCTTTGATGTAAGTAATCAGCCCTCGGCGCGAAGTCTCGGCATACCGCTTGGTCATCTCCGCATCAAATCCCACGCCGCAAGTGCAGAAGAAGGGTTTACCATCAACCAAACCTGTATCTATGGCTGTGGTATGCCCTTCTGTGATTACTCGAACAGCCTCGGCATCGCTGGAGAGAGGGAGTCCCAAAGCTCGTGCTAAACCATTACCACTCCCCTTGGGGATTATTCCCATTCTGACGTGAGATCCATGCAATGCACTCGCAATCTCGTTGATGGTACCATCTCCACCCACAGCAATGATGCTGTCTATATCATTTTCTATTGCCTCCTTTACTAGGCGAGTGGCATGACCCTCTCCTTTTGTATAGGTGATGAGTAGCTCTTCTTCTCTTGAGTTGTAGGCATCTGCAAGAAGCCCTGGGATACGAGTTTTGGAGCCAACTCCGGAGATGGGATTAATGATGGCAAGTATGCGACTAGGCTTGAGCATGAAAGTCTTCTAGAGAATGATGATTAATGGCGATCATGGCGGAGCAGTCGCTCACGAGCTATAGCCTCATATTGCGTCCCGGGGCGTCCATAGTTACAGAAGGGCACAATACTAATCCCCCCACGAGGGCTAAAGTCACCCGTTACCTCTATGTATTTGGGATCCATCAGTTTGATGAGATCATCCATAATGATATTGACACAATCTTCGTGAAAAGCACCATGCGAACGAAAGCTGAAGAGGTAGAGTTTGAGGCTTTTGCTCTCTACCATCCGCTCGTCTGGGATGTAATCAATGTAGATTGTGGCGAAGTCGGGTTGCCCCGTAATGGGGCAGAGAGCCGTAAACTCCGGGCAGACAAAGCGAACCCAGTAATCACGTTGAGGATGCTTATTGCTGAATGCCTCCAGAACCTCCGGAGCATAATCTTCTTTATACTCAGTTTTTTTACCAAGGAGCTCAAGCCCCTCTTCTGATCTATCCATAGAACTTATAGTATATTCTGTTTGTCTCTACAAAAGTAGTCAAACATACGCTTATACCATTATTCTTAGTTGCTTTCTCCTTAGGGATTAAGCTAATAGTATCGATTTTCCTCCTAGCAAGGTAAGAGTAGGACGTGGGGAGCTACTGAGGTAGGTGCCTTAGACGGTAAGGTTTGGGATACAAATTGTTGTACCTCGTTCCAACGTTTTTGACAAATCCGAGCGGAATCCCTTCGTAGCAAACGAGGCAAAATCCTTTGGGAGTTGAGGGAAAGGATGCAAGAGTTTCTCCTGCTAAATACGCCAATGCTTGCTCCCTATCAAGAGGTATGGAAGGAAAGGCAGATATGTTGCAAAGCTGACTATAAGGGAGCAGAGGAGAGGGCACTATTTCTTTTCCTTTGGACTCTCCCACAGACACCCCTGCTGACAAAATGCGGATGGCTTGTGAGGATGCCAATTCTTGGTATTTAGGGAGGAGCTGTGAGGGGATCCACTGTATAACCTCAGGCGCGACGGGGGATATAACGAACTTCCCCACTTCCCTTTCATCTCCCTCTTCGCAAAGGAACCAACGTCTATCTATATCAGAAAATGAAATGCCGGATGTTTCTCTACGTCCTACTTTTCTCTTTGCTGCTTTAGAGAGTGAAGTAGAAGAGAAGCTATTATTTCCCTCTTGAGGCTTGTGGAAAGCGGCGAAATAGAACCCTTCTCCCATGGTTATCCCGGGGAGGAAGTGCCATCCAAGCCCGCCTTTCCCCTCAATCCAATGCCATTCTTCGGGTGGGGTAATCGCAGCGATAGGGCTGGCATTATGTTCTCGCAAGAGATATTCCGCTTGCTCTTCGTCTTCGTGTCTATTAAAGGTGCAAGTGCAATATACGAGCATGCCACCGGGGCGTAACATAGTCCAAGCAGCATCGAGGATCTCTCGCTGACGCAAGGCGCATTCGTTTACCGATTGGAGCGACCATTCCAGACGAGCCTCCGGTGTTTTGCGGAAGAGCCCTTCACCCGAGCAAGGGGCATCTACTACAATCATATCGAACTTAGCCGCCGTTGCTGCCAACTGATCCGGATAATTATTGGTAACTATCGTATTGGGATAGCCCCATTTCATGAGGTTCTCCCGGAGGATTTGAGCACGTTTGGGAATCGGTTCGTTGGCTACGAGGGTACTATTCTCGGGTAAAATGTCGAGTAAAAGGGTAGATTTTCCCCCTGGGGCGGCACATAGATCTAGCACCTCTATGGGATGTTTAGGGACGAGAGGCGCTAGCTGGGCGAGAGCCATAGAGGCAGCCTCTTGTACATAGTACATACCGGCGTGCCAGAGGGGATCGTAAGCGAAAAATGGGCGTCCCTCAAGTCTATATCCCTCTTGGCACCAAGGGATCGGCGTAGAAGGGTAAGCTAGAGAGGGAGACGCTTTGTAACGCTCACTTTTGCGGATATTGAGACGAAGACTTACAACAGGCTCTGTATGATCCAATGCAGCTAAAAGGGTAGCTGCCTCTTGTGGGAAGTCCTGCTCAATCTGATGAACAAAGTCTTGAGGCAAGGGGGGAATAAGATCGGCCATAGTGCTATCTCTCTAGGAGCCTAGGATGAAAAGGGTAGGAACCTTTGCTAACGAGAAGGACTTCTTGCGCCACTGAGCAATGGAGCGAGTCTCAATATGCTCCTCTTGCCCCGTAATATCTTGAGCAACACAAAGGCGAGTAGTAGGGTGGCAGTGGGCAAGCAAACTCTCCATTATCTTTTCGTTGCGATAGGGAGTTTCGATGAATAGTTGAGATTGCCCTTCTTCCGTGATGCGCCGCTCTAGCTTTGCGATGCATTTCTTTAGCTCGGTTGGCTCTTTGGGGAGATAGCCTGAGAAGGCAAAGCACTGGCCGTTAAGACCGGATGCCATCAAAGCTAACAGTAGGGAAGAGGGGCCTATAAGGGGCACCACTCGTATCTTGTGCTCATGGGCTAGACGAGCTACTCTAGCTCCGGGGTCCGCCACTCCGGGGCATCCGGCTTCGGAGAGTACTCCCGCAGACTCACCCTTCTCCATCATAAGAAAAGCCTCACTAAGGGTCGCCTCATCGGCATGTTTCCCGATCTCTATAAAGGTGATGGGATCTATCGGTTTATGGGGACAAAAGAGCCTAATTGCCCTACGTGCCGAGCGGATATTTTCGACAAAAAATAGGTTCAATTGCTCTATTATGGGAGCATTAGCTTTTGGGAAAAAGTCCGTTATACTACCATCCGCAATGGGTACAGGTAGCATATAGAGGATGCCGGAAGAGTTTGTCATAAGAGGTTAGGAAGCTCCTATTTCTTGGGTTTGGCAACGATGCTTACTTTCTTAATGATAACATCTTTGCGAGGTCTGTTTTGGTCGTTGGTAGCCACACGCTGTATCTCCTCTACCACATCCATGCCACTTACCACTTCGCCAAAGACGGTGTAACCATTGTCGAGGTGGGGCGTCCCTCCATAGATCTTGTAAGCCTCTCGCTGCTCGGGAGTGTACTTGCGTCCGGTGCGAGCCTCCAGCTCATCAAGATCAAGATCGGTAAAGTAATTCCCCGTTACAATGTAGAATTGCGTAGACGAAGAGGCCTTTTCCGGATTCACCTCATCCCCTTCGCGAGCCGCACATAGCGCCCCATGCTTGTGAAAGAATCGCGTAAGATCAATTTCGTGCGGAATGCGTGTGCTTATGGTGTCTTGGCTTACGTCTGTAGACGCAGTAGCCCCTCGAGTCATCAGGTTGCCCCCTTGTATCATAAAGCGGTCGATGACACGATGGAAGAGCGTGCCCTCGTAGCTATGAGCGCGTACTAGCTGCAAGAAGTTGTCTCGATGGCGGGGGGTGCCATCATAGAGAGCAACCACAAAATTTCCCTTGCTGGTCTCTATCTTGACAAAGAAGGATGCTTCGTTGGTAAGAGGAGCCGTATATTGAGCTTTGAGCTGAGTAGTGAGGGCGATAAGACAGAGGAAAGAGAGTAGAAGTCTTTTCATATTAATGGGGGTAATGTATCGTTGGTTGCATTAGCTGTAGCGATAAAAGCCTTTGGATCCTTCTCCAGCACATATTGTTTGAGCCGAGGTACATCTTTGCGCTCTGCAATCATAAAGATGATATCGCGCTCCACTCCTGCATACATCCCTCTACCATGTAGATAGGTGGCACGGAGCTGTAGTTCGTCTATAATAAGAGCGCGTAGTTCTTGTGGATTTTCGCAGATGATAAAGATGGCTTTGTTGGGATTCTCGGGGTTCATCAGGTCTAGTACCTTACCATACACAAAGATGGTGACAAGGGAGTATAGAGGCACTCTCAAATCGCGGAAGACGATAAGCCCGAATAGTACCACAAGAGAATCGATGAGAATAATGAGGTTGCTGGTTTTGATATTGCGCCCCTTGCCCAAAACCCGAGCAAGTACATCGGTACCGGCACTCGTGCTCCCTGCTCTAAAGGTGAAGAATACGCCTAGTCCCAAAATCGCCCCTCCGTAGACAGCAGCAAGGAAGGGGTCGTCTTCTATGATGGGGAGTCCTTTGGTTATATGCGTCGTGATAAGGTCGGTCAGCAGGGCAATAAGTAGGAATGTAGCGATGGTTTTCCCTCCGGAATACATACCGAGCTTACGAGCCGCCAGCAGGAATAGAGGGATATTGAAGCACAGGGAGACTTTACCAATGGGTAGCCCCTCGGGGAAGAGCGACCAAAGCCCCTGTGTTAGGTGATTGATACCAATGCTGATACCATATACCCCCCCGGGCACAATCCCTGCCGGTGCAATAAAGATGGAATAAGCCGCGGCCTGAAGGATAGCACCGATGAGTACCAAAAATAAATCGTTGGCAACTTGCTTCCCCGTGATTGTTGGATTGGAGATGAATGGATTCCTTCTCATTTTCATCCGGATGAATAGGGTTTCTCGTTTATATCACCTAATTGTTTGGATACAAAGGTAGGGAAATTTGGACTAGTTACTCTGGTCTCTCAAGAGAGCTAAAGGGGGAGTTACAGCCAAAAGCCTAGATCTCAATCTGCGAAAAGCGAGAGGGGAGACGTACAACCCGAGGAGAGCAAGGCATTTTGGGTTTGTTTAGGGCGTATAGGGGGCGGTAGAGCGTTTGCCAACGCCGAGCACGGGAGAGTATTTTGTCTGCAGAGATTGCCTTGCAGTGCGTAGTATAATAGATTGTTTTGGCTCTGCGCTTGAGGTGGGCTTCCCAAGAGGCATCCGTCCTCTGAGTATCTTGCGTACGGAGTTGGAGGCGTTTTAAGTCGCAGTATCCCGTGTGAACGAGGTATAAATCAGGCAGAATATGATAATTATGCCCCTTAACTCGATGAAATCCCGACCCCCATTGCAAGGGACGAGCCAAAATGACAGCCTTGGTATAGCGCGAACTCAGTACAGCGTAGTGCCTTTGAGCGAGGATAGAGCGACTACTATCCAACGTCTCTTCTTCTCCAATGCGCTGCCCCAAATCCAACCCTAATGCACTGGCACACGAGGGTAATTTTTGCCGAGAAAGATACTCTGCAAGTCCCATTTCTCTTTGGGGATCTACGATAAGGAACTCGTCGGCATCGCAGCCCATGACAAGATCGTATCCCTTAGCGAACAACTGCTGTGCAAGAGAGCTGAGCAAGCCGATACGATATTTATCCCCTTGTGCTCGGGACAAGGTACGATGCTCCCAACGTTTCACTTGCTCGGGAATTGCTCGTAAGGGAATTGCCTGCTCCAGTCCGTCTAGGTATATATATAGGTGTTCGTAACCGAGTGCTTCGCCATAGTAGCGTACCCAGCGGTTGAGAAAAAAGTCATCATTTCTTGCCATTGTAATGGCAGCAATGCGACGTGGAGTGTAGGCTGTCTTATCCATAACGTTTAATCCCCAGCAAAGGTAGGAGATTCTGACCGAACCCCTTTCTCTTCCACTAACGACAATGGAGCAACAAAAATAGAGTTGCTGGCAGGGATGCGTACAGACCTACAAAATGACAGCCACTACTCCGTATCCGGCAGCAACAACTATTCTCTATTCCCAATGACCATTCTGACGTTTCCTAATTAGCATTCTCATAAAAGCTCATTAGGAACTTGATGAAAGCTCATGAGCTTTTGGGAGCCTACCTCGAAGAGGGCGGAATAGTGGACGAGTAAAGCAAACCGCCTAACTTTGTAGCAGGCTCTTCCCTCCGATGGGAGACCGTAGCTTTTCTGTAGTAAAACAATAAAGCAGTAAAATCGTATGAATGAAATGCAAATTGATGTTTTAAGGGAAACCATATCCGACTTAAAAGGGCTTATACTTATCGAAGCTCACAAATCCAAAAACGAAGAACTTATGGATAGATTTCGTTTACTACAAAGCGAAGAAGATGCTCTCAGAGATCCAAGAACTCCCGAGTCAATAAAACAATCCATATATGACAAGATAAAAAGACTGTACTGTAAAGAATTTAGACAATGGATCGAAAGCAAGTAGAAGCTATTTTAGAGAAAAGAAGGATCTCCTTCTTAATTCTCAAGATTCCGTACAATCTCCAATAGCCTGCATTCTAGGAGGTTCTCCTGCGTCTGGGAGGTCCAACCTAGAGGAACCTTTCAGTGTAAAATCTTACAATCTTCTACATATCAATGGAGATCGTTTTGTTTCCTAATTAGCATTCTCACAAAAACTCATTAGCATTCTCCGAAAAGCTAATGAGGAATCCGACAAAAGCCCATTAGCTTTTTCATAAAAGCTCATTAGGAATTTGATGAAAGCTCATGAGCTTTTGGGAGCCTACATCGAGGAGGCGGAATAGTGGACGAATAAAGTAAATCGCCTAACTTTGTAGCAAGCTCGTCTCCCCGATGGGAGACCGTAGCTTTTTCCACTGTCAGACAAGTATATAGCACATTCAGAGCAACGACAATCGATATAGTATGGTTCCTTTCGTCCACCTACACGTTCACTCACAATTCTCAATCCTTGATGGGCAAGCCTCTGTCTCGGCTCTCGTAAAGAAAGCCATCGGGGATGGTATGCCCGGTATTGCCCTTACGGATCATGGGGTTATGTTTGGGATTAAAACATTCTTCGATGAGTGTAACAAGGTCAATTCAAAGCATCGCTCCCGCATCTCCGCACTTAAAAAAGAGATAAAGGAGCTGCAAAAAAAGGAGTCTCTCACTCCCGAGGATAAGGAACAAATAGAGAAATTGGAACAGGAGATAAGTGAGGTAGAGCGCCAGATGTTTAAGCCGATCTTCGGCTGTGAGGCCTATTGTGCTCGACGCACCCGCTTCGACAAAGACAAGGACGTGCCGGATCCCTATAACCCCAGCCGCTCCATAGACCGAAGCGGATGGCATCTCATCCTCCTTGCCAAGAACAAACAAGGGTACCTCAATCTCTGCAAAATGGTATCCGCATCATTTACCGAAGGGGAGTATTATCGCCCCCGTATCGACAAAGATTTGCTTGAGCAATACCACGAAGGGGTTATCGTAATGAGTGCCTGTTTGGGAGGAGAAGTCCCTCAACACATCCTAGGAGGGCATCCCGAGCGAGCAGAAGAGACCGTGCGTTGGTTCAAAAATATCTTTGGAGAAGACTATTACCTAGAGGTGCAACTCCATAAGACGGACGACCCGAATGCCAATCGAGAGACTTTTGTGCAGCAGCTGGCTGTGAACGAAGTGATCTACGATATTGCAGAGCGCACGGGCGTAAAGGTGGTGGCAACGAACGACGTCCACTTTGTCAATCAGGAGGATGCCACGGCGCACGATATGCTCATTTGTTTGGGTACGAAGAGAGACCTAGACGACCCCCAGCGTATGCGTTATTCGCAGCAAGAGTGGCTCAAAACTCAAGAGGAGATGAATGCGGTGTTTGCAGATCGCCCCGAACTTCTCTCCAATACGCTGGAAATCCTAAACAAAGTAGAGTTCTATACCATCGAAAACCCGGCACTCATGCCGGACTTCCCACTGCCCGAAGGGTTTGATGATGCCGATAAATACCTTCAGCACCTCACCTACGAAGGGGCAAAAATGCGCTATGGCGACCCCATCCCCGAGGAGGTAAAGGAGCGGATTGACTTTGAGTTGAACACGATTAAGTCAATGGGATTCCCCGGATACTTCCTTATCGTGCAAGACCTCATTCAGGCAGCCCGAGACATGGGAGTGTGTGTGGGGCCGGGGCGTGGTTCGGCAGCAGGTTCGGCCGTAGCCTATTGCCTCAAGATAACAAACCTAGACCCACTGAAATACGGCTTGCTTTTCGAGCGATTCCTCAATCCGGATCGTATCTCTCTCCCGGATATTGATATAGACTTTGACGACTCCGGGCGTGCAAAGATCCTCCAATGGGCTACCGAGAAGTACGGACATAAGAACGTGGCTCAGATCATCACCTTTGGCGAAATGAAAGCCAAAAGCTCCATTGCCGACGTGGCTCGCCTAAAACATATACCGGTAGAAGAGAGCCGACGCATTACTAAGCTCATCCCCGATAAGTTTAGTGATAGCGATATGGAGCTTATACACAAGACGCCCGGCTATGAAAATGCCAAGGGCAACGTAACCATTGAGCTATCTACTCTAGTCGTACCCGAGCTAAAGAAATTACAAGTCGGGAGCAACCCTCAGATACAAGAAACCTTTAAGTATGCACAGAAGTTGGAGGGGAGCATCCGCAATATTGGGGTTCATGCGTGTGGGGTAATCATCGGGAAGTATGATATAAGTGACGTAATCCCCATTTCGACCTCCTTCGATGAGAACGGAGAGAAGGTATTGATTACCCAGTACGAGGGTAAGGTGATCGAGTCCACAGGTCTTATCAAAATGGACTTCTTAGGACTCAAGACGCTCAGTATCATCCGAGAGGGATTGGAGAATGTAAAGCACCGATTCCACAAGGATATTGACATAGACCACATCCCTCTAGACGACGAGAAGACATTCAAACTCTTCTGCGAGGGACGCATGGTGGGGATCTTCCAGTTCGAATCCGCAGGGATGCAAAAGTATCTGAGAGAGCTACAACCCGATCGGTTTGAGCTACTCATTGCAATGAATGCCCTCTATCGCCCGGGGCCGATGAAGTATATCCCTCAGTTCATTGCACGGAGGCATGGTCGAGAGGAGATCGTCTACGATGTGCCGGAAACCAAGGAAATACTCGAGGAGACTTTTGGTGTAACCGTATACCAAGAGCAGGTAATGCTCCTATCTCGCTCTCTTGCCAACTTCACACGCGGGCAGAGTGACTCCCTCCGCAAGGCGATGGGGAAAAAGAAAATTGAGGAGATGGAGAAGCTCAAGGCAGACTTCCTCAAAGGGGGCGTAGAGAATGGGCATTCCAAAGAGGTCCTAGAGAAGATTTGGATGGACTGGGAGGACTTTGCCAAATATGCCTTCAATAAGAGTCATGCTGCCTGTTATAGCTGGTTGGCTTACCAAACGGCTTACCTCAAGGCGCACTATCCGAGTGAGTTTATGGCGGGCAACTTGAGTTGCAACCTCAGCAATGCTCCGGAAATAGCGAAACTCATGAAGGAGTGCAAGGCAATGGGCATCCGCCTTCTTTCTCCCGACGTAAACGAATCGATGCAAAAGTTCAGTGTCAATAGCAACGGCGATATACGCTTTGGACTTAGTGGCATCAAAGGGGTAAACCAAACAACGATCGATAAACTCATCGAAGACCGAGAGCAAAATGGTCCCTTTACAAGCATCTACGACTTTGTCGCTCGCATCCCTCGACAGTTTATCAATAGGAAGACAATGGAAGCCTTCGCCCTCTCCGGAGCTTTCGATAGCTTCGGTATTGAGAGAGAGAGCTTCTTTGCACCTCCTATCAATTCCCGAGAGGATTCGTTTATAGCCACTCTGCTTGCCTATGGGCGCATTGTGCAAGAGGAGAGTTCGTCTCAGAGCATGGGGCTTTTTGGAGAGAGCGAGGAGCTTTCGATTCCAGAGCCGGAAGTGCCCCAAGCCGAGCCTTGGAATAATCTTACCAAACTCAGCAAAGAGTACGAACTTGTTGGTATCTATATTAGTTCGAATCCCCTGGAGCCTTACCGCCTTATCCTAGATAAACTTTGTACCGTAAAGCTCGATGATCTCGACAAAAAGGACTTGGAGGAATTCAAAGACACTAGGATGGTATTTGCCGGATTGGTCACAAATGTGGTGGAAGGCCTGACCAAGACAAACAAACCCTATGGTCGCTTCACCCTCGAAGATTTGTCCGGTTCTCATGAGTTTGCCCTCTTTGGGAAACAGTACCTTGAATACAAACATTTCCTCAAAACCGAGATCTTCCTGATCTGCCATGCCAGTGTAAAACCGTGGCAATTTAGGAAGCCCGATGAACCGGAGCGATTCGACCTTTCTTTCAACTCAATTGAACTTCTGACCGACGAATACTATTCTTCAATCAAAGAGGTTGAGCTATTCATCCCCTATAAAGAGATCGACGAATTGTTTGTCAAAGAGTTTATCACCGAGATAGATGCCCATGGTAGTGAGAAAGCCAATAATGCCCAAACAAAACTTATCATATCCTTCTGTGATGAGTTTGGCAATCCGATAGAGAGGTACCTAATGACCGAGAGAGTATTCACTCTGGGCACTTGGTTGGTAGATCTTTTGGAGTCATTCGAGATCCCTTATTCCGTAAAATAGAGTATATTTGTAGTATAAATAAATTAGTAACTAAATAACAGTTTAAACTATGGCAATGCAAATAACTGATACGAACTTTGAGGCACTTCTTGCCGAAGGTAAACCTATGATCGTAGATTTTTGGGCTACTTGGTGTGGTCCTTGTCAGCTTGTGGGTCCTATGATTGACGAGCTTGCAACCGAATATGATGGACGCATCATCGTAGGTAAGGTAGATGTAGATAGTAACCAAGACTTGCCTGCACAATTCCGTGTACGCAATATCCCTACCATCTTGTTTATCAAGAATGGAGAGGTGCAAAATAAGCTCGTGGGAGCACAATCAAAAGCTACCCTCATCGCAGAGGCAGAGAAGCTTCTCTAAAAAGAATCAGAACCTTAGCCCTGATATATTGGGGCTGATATAACGGGTTGATTCCCCCCTCGGGGATAGAATCCTCCTATTGATAGACAGGGAAACAACGAAGTCCGTTTTTGGAGTTCGTTGTTTCCCTTTTTGTTTTCCTAATCCCCTCGTGCTAGAAGAGCCGACATCCGCCCCTTTTTACCAGCTCAATTGGGAACAAGAGAGTCAAGCAATCGGGAGGGTAGAGCAGAGCCTAATTATCCGTTGCTACTGCGTGAGATTCTCCCAGAAGTTGGCTAGTTTCGCGCCCAATCTTGCCCAGAAAAGATTTACTTCTCAGGCAGATTTCTTTTCCTTTTAGGGCAAGAGAAACTGAAAGCATTTGAAGAGTTAGACAAACTCATCGGTTAGGAAAGGTAAGGCCGAAAGAAGGAGATCCGCGTGTAAGCTTTATTGCTCAAGCAGAAATTGAAGGGAATAAATGTTATTTGATCTTCGTCAAGCACAAAGGAACTCCTCTTAAGTTTCATAGCTCCTCAGAAGGAAACCTTGAGAGATTCTTATATAAGGCGTAAAAAGAGGTGCAAGTAAGCAGAATCATAGGAACTACAGTCCAAGCCATGCAAACTCACGCCTCTTTCTACTTTGCGAAGATAGAAATAAAATTAGAATATCCAAACTATGGATCTCGACAAACACAAGATAGAGGCAGTCCTAGCTCGGGGCAAAATTAAATCCGAATTAAACCAACTTAAAGCGTAATACGCTTTTCGTTTTGCCCCCTTATTTAGAGCAAAGTAGAGGCATACAGAGGGGAATAGAAGCCCTCCGGCACACATGATCCGAAAATGTCAGGAGATAAAATGGGACAGCTCCTTTGGCTGTAGAAGAGTTATTTATGCCAGAAAGCGGGTTGTAAGATGCAGATTACCGTAAAGACCTCTAGACGCCCTGCCAACATAATGAAGCTCAAAATAATCTTTTCAAAGCCTGTGGCATAGGCAAAGTTCATAGAAAACTTTCCGAATGAAGGGCCTACGTTACTGATGCAGGTAAAAGCTGAAGAAGCCGCCGTAATAAAGTTGTTGCCAGAGATGGTCAAGGCAATGGTTCCAATCAATATAAGGGTGATGTAGAGGGAAATAAAAGCAAGCACCTGCACCACATAATCGCCCGAGATACTATTGCCATTGAAGCGCACGTTCGTTACCATCTTGGGGTGGATTCTCTTCTTAAACTCGTTGTTTAGGTTCTTCACCATCACCATAAAACGGCTCATTTTAAGCCCTCCGGCTGTAGACCCTGCACATCCACAGATGGCCATCATTATCATTCCTAAGCAGAAGAAAAGAGGGTGCCACTCATTCATATCTGCCGTAACATATCCGGTACTGCTAATTAGAGAGATCACTTGGAAAGCAGCGTGACGGAAGGTGCTTTCGGCCGTGTCGAACAGGTTTTGGTACGAAAGCCAAGCCGTAGAAAGTACGATGCAAATCCCCACGAATATAGTAAACCAGCGAAACTCTTCGTCGTGGAAAAGTTTACCGGGTTTTTTCCCGAAAAAGGTAAAGTAGAGCAGGGTAACATTAAGACTCCCAATGAACATGAATAGGGTAATGAGGTATTCTATATAGGGAGAATTGAACTCTAAAATACCATTGTCTCGAGTAGAATATCCTCCTGTAGAGACGCAAGTGAGTGCATGGCAAATGGACTCAAAAAAATTCATTTTTCCACACATTAGAAGGATGGTAAGTAGAGCCGTTAGCCCCAAATAAACAATCGAAAGTCTTCTTGCCACCTCGGTGATACGCGGCATGAAACGATCGTGTTTGATACCCGTAGTTTCCGCATTATAGAGCAATCCTCCTCCAGAGCCTAGTGTAGGCATAAGGGCCAAGGTAAAGACAACGATACCAATACCTCCCTGCCACTGCATAAGACTACGCCAGAGAAGAATCCCGTGGGGAAGCTGATGTACTGAGGTGAATATGGTAGCTCCGGTAGTGGTAAAGCCGGATACAGTCTCAAAGAAAGCGTCAATAACAGTCGGGGTATAACTCCCAAATACAAAGGGGAGCATTCCTATCAAAGAGAGTATTAACCAAGTGGTTGTAACCGACAGCATCCCTTCTCGGATGCCCGTACGCCGATTTTTTTTTGAGTATTTCCCGTAGAAGAAAAGAAACGACCCTACAACTGCCATGATGCCAATTGTATAGAGGAACGGCATTGCATCCCCTCCTCGTGTATAGAGTGCAACAACGAAACAAACTAGCAGAAAAAGGGTCTCAAAAAGGCACATACTGCCAACAACCGAGGCAATAAAGGGGAAATTAATCCCCGATGACTTAGATCTTTGAGCGTGAAGAACCGAGAACATATGTGCTTGTGGTTTACTCTTCGAATAGAGCTTTTACCTTGTCGATAGCAAGCTCGTAACAGAATACAACGACCAAATCGTAGGGTTCTATAATAGTATTACCATCAATCATATGAGGTACACCATTGCGCACCATCCCTCCTAGAGTAATTCCTTTGGGGAGTGCCAAGTCTTTTACGGGCTTTCCTGTAATGGGAGAGCCACGGCGTGCTACAATCTCGGCAACGTCGGCATTGGCTATCGTCAGACACTTTACGGTGCTTGTATCCTGCCCCAAGAGAGAGCGGTAGATATAGCCGGCAGCTATCAGTTTTTTGTTGATAATAGTACCTATATCAAGCCGTTCTGCTAGAGGTATATAGTCTATATTTTCTTCTTTGGCAATGGTTTTGAATACCTCGTAGCGTTTGGCCGCCAGGCAGGCCAGTACGTTTGTTTCGGAGTTCTCCGTTAGAGCCATAAATACTTGAGCGTTTCGTATCCCCACCTCCTCAAGTAAAGCAGGATCTCTACCATCCCCATGATAGAGGGTTACATTGGAGGGGAGTTTGTCTCGAATTTCCTCTATACGGCGTTTTTCTTTCTCGAATAGAATAAACTCAATACTCCTATTCGCTTTGGCAATGGTACGCATAGCGATGCTACTGGCTCCCATCACGACCACGCGCTTTACCTCTACTTTCTTCTTACCGGCTAGCTGCCTTACTTCGTCTATATCGCTACCTATGGCCGTAAAAAAGACAATATCTCCGTGTTCTATAGAGGTCTGCCCCGAGGGGATAATGGTCTCAGTACCACGTTTAATGGCTACCACATGGAATTTTTTCCGTTCCACATGGGGGAGTTCGATCAGCTTCTTTCCCACGAGTTCAGAGCCATTGCGCACCTTTACACCTAGGAGTACAATGTTGCCATTAAAGAGCTCTATGTATTGTCTTGCCCATGGGTTTTGGAAGGTTATATTGATCTCCTCGGCCGCAAGTTCTTCCGGATAAATAAGACTGGTAACGCCAAGACCCTCAAAGAAACGTGTGTATTCCGGGGCTAAATATCGGTGGTTGCTTACACGTGCAATCGTCTCCGGAGCACCGATAGAAGCTGCCAAAGTACATGCCAAGATATTGGTAGGCTCGTCCGGCATCACGCTGATGAAAAGATCGGCATGCTGCACATTGCAATCGCGTAGATCATGCGCGTCCGTAGGATCACCCACCACGGCAAGAAGCTCCGCAGAATTCGACAGTCCACTCAAACGCTTAGGATCGGGATCCATCAGCGTAATATCTTGTTGCTCCTCTGCCGATAATTTATTGGCAAGGTGTGTGCCAACTTCTCCGGCTCCGGCGATTACAATTTTCATCGAAGTTGTTCTTTAAGCGAGAGAATAGTCTGTGCAATACTCTGAGCATCTATACCAGAGAACGAGTACTGCTCTCTAGGGGTTCCGTGAGGAATGAATTGGTCGGGTATTCCCAAGCGTTTAACACGCCCTTGGTAGCCCATCTCAGCTAGAGTTTCGAGGACAGAAGATCCGAGACCTCCGTGTACAGCGCCATCTTCTACCGTAATTACGGCTCGATAATGGGTTGCAACATATTCGAGAAGGGTCGTATCCAATGGTTTAAGAAATACCATATCATAATGAGCCGGTATAGCCTCTCCTTTTTCTTTGAGCAGCTCTATGGCCTTGCTTACTTCTGTAGTAATGGCACCTATAGACAGGATGGCAATCTTTTCTCCCTCTTGAAGCAACTCGCCTTTGCCAATGGGTAATATTTCCATGTTATTACGCCACTCCGGACACGAACCTTTGCCCCTTGGGTAACGTATGGCGAAGGGACCCTCCTGCCCCTTATAGGCAGTGTACATCAAGTTACGCAGCATGTGCTCATTACGGGGGGCAGCTATCGTAAGATTGGGGATGCAGCTGAGATAGGAAAGGTCAAAAGCCCCCTGATGAGTAGCTCCATCCTCTCCAACAAGTCCGGCTCTATCAAGACAGAGTACTACGTGGTAGCGAGGGAGACAGACATCGTGGATCAATTGGTCATAAGCTCGCTGGGCAAACGAAGAATATATGTTGCAGAAGGGGATCATTCCCTCTCGTGCAAGCCCTGCGGAAAACGTTACTGCATGCGACTCTGCAATACCTACATCGTAGCTTCTCTCGGGGTAAGCTTTCATCATGTAGGTCATAGAACAGCCTGTAGGCATAGCCGGGGTGATACCCGCGATACGTTCGTCTTGATCGGCAAGTTCAACTAGCGTTTGTCCAAAAACGTCTTGAAACTTAGGTGCCTCTCCAGCCTTCTTCTTATCGAGTCGCTCTGCTGTAAGAATATCAAAATGCCCAGGGGCGTGCCAAATAGTTGGGTGCTTCTCTGCAGCAGGATAGCCCTTTCCCTTTATCGTGCGAATATGGAGAATCTTGGGCCCTTTTAAGTCCTTTATTTTACGCAACACCTCTACCAATCGGAGGATATCATTCCCATCTATCGGACCAAAGTAGCGAATACTCAGTCCGTCGAAAAAAGAGGATTGATTGTTGGAAAAGAGACTTTTGATGCTGTTATTCAGGCGTAAGATATTACGCTTGTTGCCATCGTTGATGAGCTTTATATGCTTCAGCCCTCGATAGACATCGTATCGAACTGTGTTATAGGCATGGCTCGTATTAAGATCTACGAGGTAATGATTGAGCCCTCCTACGTTAGCATCAATAGACATATTGTTGTCATTGAGGATAACAAGAAGGTTATTGGGGAAAGAAGAAGCGTTGTTCAGCCCCTCAAATGCCAAGCCCCCTGTCATAGAACCATCCCCAATAACAGCAATTACGTTGCGCTTTTCTTTATTGAGTTCTGCCGCAACAGACATCCCAAGGGCGGCTGATATAGAGTTGGAAGCATGCCCTGCGGGGAATGTATCGTACTCACTTTCATCGGGGAAAGGGAAGCCCGCTATGCCTCCCCACTGGCGCAAGGTCTCAAACTGATCGCGTCGTCCTGTGAGGATTTTGTGCGCATAGGCCTGGTGCCCTACATCCCATACAATGCGATCGTAGGGGGTACGGAATACATAATGCAGAGCTACAGATAGCTCCACAGCTCCTAAGCTAGACCCTAAGTGCCCTGGGTGTTGTGAAAGGACATCGAGTAAGAAACTTCTAAGTTCTCTACAAAGTTCCGAAAGCCTATCCGGAGAAAGGGCTCGAAGGTCTTTAGGGGTGTCTATTCCATTAAGTAATGGATAGGGAGTAGCCACGTTAATGCTCTTTTGAAGTAAAGAAATGCGTTAGTTGCTCTTGAGAAAGGGTTTCTTGGCTTCCTTCTGCCATATTCTTTAGGGTAAATATTCCCTGCTTTAGCTCTTCGCTACCGGCTAATATGACATAGGGAATGGCAAGACTATCGGCATAGCTCATTTGCTTTTTGAGCTTGGCAGCATCAGGATAAATCTCCACGGAGATACCATCAGCTCGGAGCTTTTGCACGATAGGAAACATCTGCTGCACCTCTTCCTTACCGAAGTTAATAATGAGCACTTGGGTAGAGGTATTCGTGGTCGTGGGGAATGCATCCAGCTGGAGAAGGACGTCGTATATACGATCGGCGCCAAAAGAGATACCTACCCCGGACATTCCATCAAGCCCGAAGATGCTCGTGAGATTATCGTATCTCCCGCCTCCTGTAATGCTCCCAATGGCTACGTCTTTAGCTTTCACCTCTAGAATAGCTCCTGTATAGTATCCTAATCCACGAGCCAAGGAGGGATCAAAAAGGATCTCCGTTGTAAGGTGCTGAGAGGCTAATCCCTCGAATATAAAGCTCAATTCTTCAACGCCCTTACAGCCAATTTCGGAAGAAGAGAGTAGGGTGGCCAAGGCCTCAAGTCGCTCTCTATTCTCTCCCTCAAGGTGGAGGAAGGGCTGGAGACGTTGGATGGTATCGTCGGAGAATCCTTTGGCTCGAAGCTCTTCCATTACCCCGTCAAGCCCGATTTTGTCGCACTTATCCATGGCAATGGTAAGCTCTGTGAGCTGATCGGGAACGCCTACAACCTCTGCAATCCCTGCGAGGATCTTGCGGTTGTTGAGATGCAAACGTGTCGCTATTCCTAAGCGAGAGAATACTTCGTTGATAATCAGAATTAATTCTATTTCGCACAAGAGAGAGTCTGTCCCTACCACGTCGGCATCACATTGATAGAACTCTCTATAACGCCCCTTTTGAGGTCTGTCTGCTCTCCATACAGGCTGTATTTGAAAGCGTTTGAAAGGGAATGTTATCTCATTTCTATGCTGTACAACGAAGCGAGCAAAAGGCACTGTAAGATCATATCGAAGCCCTTTTTCGCTTAGTTTATTAGCAATGTGAGGTAGGTTCTTTTCATCGAAATCCTGCTGGGTTACATCGCTCAAGAAGTCTCCGGAATTGAGTACTTTGAAGAGCAAACGATCCCCCTCTTCTCCATACTTCCCCATCAAGGTCGAAAGTAATTCAAGAGCAGGAGTCTCTATTTGTTTGTATCCATACAAGCGATACACGTCGCTGATGGTATTGAATATATAGTTGCGACGCTGCATCTCAAGAGAGCTAAAGTCGCGAGTCCCTTTTGGTATAGATGGTTTATTCATTTTAGTCTATGCTTAAAGTAGGCAATACGTTGATATATTGTAAGTGTAACAGCATATTCATTGCGTTCGTCTTCGGGATATCGGGTGCAGTAGGAGGGAGTCCACTCCGTAAGATCGAACTCCGGGAAATAGGTATCTGCCTCTGGGAATCCCTTTTCTACACGAGAAAAATAAATCTTATCTGCTAGGGGAAGGGCTGCAGCATATAGTTGCGCTCCTCCTATAATAAAGACCTCTTCTTCCCCGGCTACAGCCTCCAAAGCCGCTTGTAGAGTAGAGTAGCACTCAACCCCATCGGGCGGAACTAATGTAGAGGAGACAACGATATTACGTCTATTGGGTAGTGCCCCGTTGGGGAGGGAATGGAAGGTGTTTTTTCCCATAATGATGGCATGCCCCGTTGTTGTTTCCTTGAATCGCTTAAGATCTCCGGGTAGATGCCACAAGAGATCGTTGTCCTTTCCGATGGCATTGTTGGCAGCCACGGCTACTATTATAGATAAAGTCATAAGATGCTTATACAGCGATGGGAGCTGCTATATGGGGGTGGGGGGTATAATCCAATAGTTTGAAGTCTTCGAATTTAAAGTCTTCTAGATTGCGCACTTCCGGGTTCAGCTGCATTGTTGGCAGAGTACGAGGAGAACGCGTTAGCTGTAGGGCCGTCTGTTCCAGATGGTTGCAATACAGATGAGCGTCCCCAAGAGTGTGTACAAAAGTTCCCGGCTTAAGCCCTGTTACTTGGGCTACCATCATAAGGAGTAACGCATAAGAAGCAATATTGAAAGGAACGCCAAGGAATACATCCCCAGAGCGTTGATAAAGTTGCAGACTCAGGCGACCATCGGCTACATAGAACTGCATTAGACAGTGGCAAGGGGGGAGTGCCATCTGATTGATTTGGGCGACATTCCAAGCACTAACTATCAATCTTCTACTATCGGGAGAAGTGCGAATATCCTCTACTACTCGAGCTATTTGGTCATAGGTCTCCCCTCGATTGTAACTAGGCCAAGAGCGCCATTGCACTCCGTAGATGGGTCCTAGATTTCCCTCGGGGTCTGCCCATTCGTCCCAAATAGAGACACCATGCTCTTGTAGGTAGGCAACGTTGGAATCTCCTCGCAGGAACCAAAGAAGCTCGTATATAATGCTCTTGAGATGAAGCTTTTTTGTGGTAAGCAGTGGGAATCCGTCTTCCAAATCGAACCGCATTTGGTGCCCAAAAATACTTTTGGTACCTGTGCCCGTACGATCGGAGCGCAAAGTCCCCTCATCCATAATCTTTTGGAGTAATTCTAGATACTGTCTCATAATCAAACCAACAGCTAATAAGGCAAAGATACAAAAACTAGAACTATTACCGAGGAGCCTTCTTGTACAAGAAGATGGCGATTATAGCATAGATGGCATTGGGCATTTGGGCTGCTACAATAGGGGATAGGGCACCCGAAGCCGAGAAGCTGGAGGCTAGGGTAAGAAAAAGTATGTAGGTAAAGCTAAGAGCAATACCAATAGCGAGAGAAAGCCCCGTTCCCCCTTTGCGCTTTCGGGAGGAGAGCGAAACACCTATTATGGTGAGGATGAAGGCGGCAGGAATAGCTGCATAACGTTTTTGCAACTCCACCTCTAGCAGATCCACATTCGTTGCCCCTCGAGATTTTAGTTCCCCGATGTATTGGTGGAGTACGGGGGTGGTGTAGGTCTCGGCATCCACGGCAGAGATAAGGAAGTCTTGGGGCTTTAGGTTAATCGTGGTATCAAGCTGAGTTCCACGTTCCAAAGTGTCCCTTTTTGCTCCATATCGGGTAATACTATAATCGTATAATCGCCAAGTATTAAGAGTGTCGTACTCTGCCGTTTGGGCGGTAAGTCTGCTCTTTATAGTATTGTGTTCAAACTTATCCAACATGAAGTTGTAGCCCGTTTTATTATCCGCACTATAGGAGTGGATGTAAGCGAATAGGCTGGGAGAGACCTGTATCTGCACGCTCTCCGCATAGGTTTGACGCTTATCCCTAAAGTATTTATTCTGAAAATCGTTGCGAACACGGCTCCCGGGAGGGATGACAAAACTGCTTAATAAGAATGTAAGGAGAGCAATAATTGCCGCTGAAAAGAGGTAAGGACGCAACAGCCTTTTGAAGCTCACTCCACTAGCCAATATGGCAATAATCTCGGTCTTCTCTGCCAGTTTAGAGGTAAAGAAAATAACCGACAAGAAAACAAAGAGAGGGCTAAACATATTTGCGTAGTAGGGTACGAAATTGAGGTAGTAATGGAAGACAATTTCGTACAAAGAGCACTCCGGATTGAGAAATTTGGAGATACGCTCATTGATGTCAAAGACTATAGCTACGGATAATATCAGCAAGATAGACGAGAAATAAGTCCCTAGAAAAAGCCGAATGATGTAACGATCTAATCGGAGAAACATCGGCTTAGAAGGGTTTAGTATTCCATGTCTTATATACCTCTTGACACTATCTATACGCATACCACTTGCAAATGTGAGAAACTCCCACTACACGATCTAAACTAGACGCTGTAGTGGGAGCTCTTAATCAATGTGTGTTGTCTCGCAAGGATTCGAACCTTGACAAACAGAACCAAAACCTGTTGTGCTACCATTACACCACGAGACAAAACCGTGAGCAACTCTTATCGAATTGCGAGCGCAAAGGTAGTAACTAATTCTCGATTGTGCAAGTACCTATAGGAGAAAAATCACAGATTAGTGATTATATTAAGCCTTAGATGATGAGTTGATCCATCGTCCGCTTGGGCACATGATGCACTTTATCCTCTGTGCGATAGTAACGAATATCCCCATCGGGAGTAGGGAGGGGCTCTATAATAACCTCCTCAATAGGCTTGCCTAGTGCCACCACAGTAATAGGGGTGTAACGGTCTGTATCCAAGGATAATAGGTCGGACATTTTTGCACTATCAAATGCCGCTAAAATACATCCTCCGTAGCCGGAAGAGCGTGCCATTAGCGTAAGAGCCTCAAGCTGAATGCCTTCATCAAAACGGGAAGAAGCCGAAATAGTGCGATCTAATACCTGTACAACAAAAGCAACCGGACGTTCTTCTGGAGAAGGGCCTTGCCAATCCGGCAAGTATGCAGCCCAGTGGAGTAATGCAAAAACGGCATCTACTTGGGCTTTGTCTGTTACAATCCTATACTTCAGAGGCTGGGCATTCTTTGCAGAAGCAGTGTAGCGTAGAGCCTCTATCCAAGATCTAATTTCTTCTTCTGAGAGCTGCGCGGAAGAATCAAAGCGTCGGTAACTTCGATTGCTCTCAAGTAATTCGAGCAGTTGCTTTTTCTCCATCATAATGGTTCTGTTTCTATCCTTTAGATACATACTATATAGTTGTTCGGTTGAAGAATAAGACTAAATCCTAAGTCGACGTTTCGTTGTCTTGCAAAGCCTTAATCTGTCTGCTTTAATACAGAGGGTAGATGAAGTGAAGGAACAAGACCTTGTGGAGTAGCAATGTTTTGCCCTTGAGCACAAGCAATCCATCAACCTTTATTATTTCAGTCACAAACCGAACATAACACGTGTTATAACTGAATTGGGGGATACTTATACCTGCAAAGCCCCGATAAGCTCAGCTACGTTCGTCATCTGGTGGCGCTCCATATAGGATTCTATTCCATCTGCAATCTTTTGTGTCACAGAGGGATCTATAAAATTGTAACACCCAACTTGAATTGCAGAAGCTCCGGCAAGAAGGAATTCAATCGCATCCGAAGTAGAAGCAATTCCTCCCATACCAACGATGGGGATATGCACCTTACTAGCCACCTGCCATACCATGCGTAGAGCTATTGGCTTAACGCAGGGACCCGATAGCCCCCCCGTTATTGTTGACAAAATAGGACGTCGTTTCTCTGCATCTATGGCCATCCCAAGTATTGTATTTATAAGAGAGATACTATCTGCTCCTGCATCCTCTACAGCCCCTGCAATCTCCGCAATATCAGTCACATTGGGAGATAGTTTTACCATTAGGTGTTTGGGGTAAACTGCCCGTACTGCACTTACAACCTCATAAGCACCTTTGGCTGTCACACCAAAAGCCATCCCACCCTCTTTTACATTGGGACAAGAGATGTTTAGCTCTATGGCCGGTATCTTATCTAAGGAGCTTATAAGGGCTGCAGTATTAACATAGTCTTCTATATTAGAGCCACTTACATTCACTAATACCTGAGTGTCATAATCCTTTATTTCGGGATAAATATGCTCTACAAAATAGTGCGCGCCCTTGTTTTGTAACCCCACAGCATTGAGCATCCCCGAAGGTGTCTCTGCCATTCTTGGATAGGGATTCCCCTCTCGAGGCGACCAAGTGGTACCTTTTACAACAATCCCCCCGAGCCTATTTAGATCTAGAAAATCACAATATTCCGTACCATAACCAAACGTTCCGGAGGCGGTCATTACAGGGTTTCTCAATACCAACCCTTTCCCAAGATCTATAGTTGTATCTATTGTATTGCTCATGACCATAGTAATTCTTCCGTTCTAAAGACAGGCCCTTCTGTACATGTACATTTATGCCCTTCGGTTGTATTTTCCACACAGCAAAGGCAAGCACCGATCCCACAAGCCATTTTATTTTCGAGGGAAACTTCGCAAGGAATGGAATGCAGCTTTGCCCATCGAGCTACGCTTTTCATCATAGGGAGAGGACCACAAGTATATACACTACTATATATAGGTGTAGCACATATACTGTGATCAGTTACTCGTCCTTTTTCTCTGAAGGAGGCATCTTCTGTAGTGCAATAGAGATCCCCTATATTTTTGAATTCATCTTGCAATACGAGAAGAGACTTTGTACGAGCTCCTAGCAAAAACGTAGGCTTGATACCCTGTTGTTGCAATTTTTTCCCGAGCATGAGTAGAGGGGCAACTCCTACTCCTCCTCCTATTAATAAAGGAGCCTTCCCGGAGAAATCAGGGGAATAGGTGAATCCATGTCCTAGAGGAGCTATAAGATCGATAGTAGCCCCTGGAGCAAGGGTGCACCAATAGGACGACGCCAAACCCACTTTTTGTACAAGTAGCACGAGGCGATGTGTTTCGCTATCATAGTCACATATGGATATAGGACGTCGCAGAAATGCACCGCTTTCCTTGGCGAGCAATTGTGCAAATTGCCCCGGCATCATCTCTTCTTGATAGGTCTTTGGGAGTTGTAATTCTAGCTTATAGTAACTCTCATTGAGTGCACTATTGGATAGAATTATACTTTGTAAAATCTCTTTCTTCATTCACTGAGGTGTCATTCGTTTCTCTCAGCAAAGATACAGCCTACAAGTCAAATGAACCATTATTTGAGCACAAAGGTCTCAAAGCTTCCATCCGAATAAAAGACGCGAATTTCGGTAATGCTCCTTTTTTCTGCGGAACTTTGCTGCAGAAGGGTCTCGGAGACGACCTTACTGATCAATTCTTCCGATATTTCTCTAGATGGAGCTACTTTTTCTGCACTGTTTTCCCAGTCTTTTTGATTTGTATTTTGCTGAAATACAGAGGTATTAAGTCCTTCTCCAAAGCTATTTTCGAGGAATAAACCCTCTCTATTTTGCGATATTTCTATTCGCTCCTCCCCCTGCCCGAGAATAATCCACGTAGGATTCCATTCCGGGAATCCATTAGCGATTTTTAAGAGAGTGGACAAAGAGGGTTTGT
The DNA here is from genome assembly GCA_963539975.1 of uncultured Porphyromonas sp. GTDB lineage: Bacteria > Bacteroidota > Bacteroidia > Bacteroidales > Porphyromonadaceae > Porphyromonas. The sequence goes on from CAUTMR010000001.1 coordinate 229,653, forward strand.
TTCTATTCTCTAATGTTTGGGAAAATGTAGCAGGAGGAATACCCGCTTGTTCTGCAAATGTTTTTGCTGTCATTCCCAAAGACTCCATCATGTAGCGAAGCCTCTGAGTAATTTGGTCTATAATGGCAGGGATATTGTCCATAATTTCTAGTAATTCTGCATTCTCATTCCCACGATGCAAATATACAAATGATTTTCCATTTCGTGGTTATGACTTTTATTTTCACGGAGGCATTGCTTTTCTCATCTGCATTTGCAATTCTCATCCTATGAGTGTCCATATGTAGATTACACCCTATATTATTTCTCAATAAAAATACTATTCTACTATTTATCAGTAGTATAAGATGATTTTATGCACCCTTATAGGCAGGATGGATAGAAACTGAGTACATAAGCCTCAAAAGTCGACTATCAATTTTCATTGCACATTATTATTACTCTTATTTTCAGTGATTTAATTCCCATTTTCTGGCTTTTATATTATAGAAAATAAGGTGACTTCTCAATTGAAAGTGCGATGAGTTTTAGAAATAAATGCAGCCTTTTAACTATGACAATGAAGTGTTCTTCATGGACATTGTTATGGACTTGCAGAATATATTTTGCTACATGCAAATGAAAATACTCTGAAATTCTTCGTTTGAGAAACTGAAATGAAGAAGACAAAATAAGCGATCGAATTTCCCCTCTTCCCTTTTGAAGGGTGAAAAAAGTGCCTGATTTTACTTTTTCGATATTTCTACCCTAATGAGTGGCGATGCTAGAATATTGAAAAACTGAAGGATTATATTATGTTCGGTTCAGAAGCTGCAAATCGAGGCTCTATACGAAAAAGATTTTTCTCCCAATCGACTCTGCCCCCTCCCCCTCTCCATCGGCATGAAAAAGTGTATCATGGCACACATCTTGTATTTTAATCATAGGTAGAAAGTTTAATATTTAAGATCCCAGTAAAAGGACTGGCAAAACAATTATGGGAATAAAACCTGGACCGAAACGAATCGCAAAAAGTACTGGCAAACCTGATAGAAGGCAACGAGACAATAAAGAAACTCCTGGTAATACCTCCTCTCTCAAACCACACAACCATAAAAAAGGTGATTAAGCGCGTTCTATGAGGAAATTACAACGCCCATTGAATATTGATTTCAGTGGGCGTTTTACTATATTATTGCTGTATATTCGATGAAAGAAATTTAGCCCTTTGAGGCTTTCACTCTTTTTCCGGACACTACCGAGGATTTTCTCTCAACCAACTCCCAGCCCTACCAACTCTTGATTGCCATGAAAAATTAAAAGCGGAAGATTTGAGTAGATGGTAACTCAGAAAAGAAAATTATTCTGGGTAGAAATAAAAATCATTCTACCCTACTTCTTGCAGAAAATAGAGCTAAAAAGGGAAGAAAACCAGCGAAGAAATATTCAGAGGAATAGGCATAAAAAAGTACCCCCTGGACTTATATCAGAGGGTACTTTACTGCAAAGAAGGGAAAGATCTCCCCTCCTCTATTTCGAGTTGGGGAGGTCTACGAGTGCGAGGAATTCATCTTCGGATAGAAGGGGAATACCTAGGGCAAGGGCTTTCTCTCGTTTGCTGGGGCCCATATCCTCTCCGGCCAAGATAAAGGAGGTTTTCTGGGAAATAGAAGAGACTTTCTTCCCTCCTAACTGCTCTATAATCTGCGTATACTCGTCCCGAGTATGCTGGCTAAAGGTTCCACTTATCACGATAGATTTTCCCTCCAGAGGGCGCGAAATCTCTTCAGAAAAGTCTTCTTCCGAGGGGTTGGATAAGGTCACTCCAAACTCTTTGAGGGCTGCAATAATCTTCTGATTACGCTCATCGGCAAAGAAAGAGACTATACTCTCAGCAATGCGTTTACCAATACCATCAATAGTTTGTAGCTCCTCTTGAGAGGCTTCCATTAGAGCTTCAATCGAATTGAAGGTACGAGTTAGGATTTTTGCCACGTTTTCTCCTACATAGCGAATACCCAATCCAAACAAGATTGCGGGGAACGGACGCGACTTGGATTGCTCTATACTTCCCAGGAGATTCCCCGTAGCGCATTCTTTAAACCCATCAAGAGAAAGAATATCATCGGCTGTAAGGCGATACAAATCGCAGATAGATTTGACAAAACCACGGCTGTAAAGGGCATCTATCGTCTCGGGACCAATGGTAATATCGGCAGCCTTTCGTTGTGCATAATGCTCTATGGATCCCTTTATTTGCATAGGGCATCCTAGTTTATTCGGACAGAAATATCCGACTTCACCTTCAGTCTTTATAAGGGTTGTACCACAGTCCGGACACGTAGAAGGAAAGACGATGGGCAGGGCATCAGACTGCCGAAGAGATTTGTCAACTCCTGCTATTTTAGGGATGATTTCACCCCCTTTTTCCACATACACATAGTCCCTTTGGTGCAGATCCAATGAGAGGATAAAATCGGCATTGTGCAGGGTGGCTCGGCGCACGACCGTGCCCGATATCAGTATGGGAGCAAGGTTTGCAACGGGGGTAATAATCCCGGTTCTTCCCACTTGATAGGAGACGTCAATCAACTGAGTAGAGGCTCTCTCCGGTTGATATTTATAGGCTATAGCCCAACGTGGACCTTTGGCCGTAAAACCGATTGTTTGCTGTAATGCAAGGGAATCCACTTTTAGGACAATTCCATCAGTGGCGAAAGGGAGAGATCGACGTGCTGTATCCCAATGGTCAATAAAGGCGTATATATCCTCCAGTGTAGAGCATTGGGTACTGTAGTCCGAGACCTTTATTCCCCAAGACTTTGCCAAGCGAAGACGTTCTGCATGACTGTCTATATCTAGCCCATCCACCAATAAATAATAGAAAAAAGCATCGAGTCTGCGCTCTGATACTACGCTGGTATCTAATTGTTTTAAGGTGCCCGATGCAGCATTTCTCGGATTGGCAAATGGGTCTTTTCCCTCTGCCAATCGTTGGCTATTTATCCGCTCAAATTCGTCGTATGGGAGCAAAATCTCCCCTCTCACTTCTACTCTGGAGGGGATATTCTCCCCTAATAGTCGGAGGGGGATTGAGCGAATTGTGCGAATATTGTTGGTAACATCGTCGCCCTCAATGCCGTCTCCTCTCGTAATTGCTTGGCTAAGCTCACCATTGAGATAGACAACAGCGATGGAAAGACCATCGAACTTGAGTTCGCAATCCAAGGTCAAAGAGCCATTCCCCGAGTGCAATCGCTGCCAAAACTCCCGTACTTCGTCATAATTGTAGGTATTGGATAAGGAAAGCATAGGAACGGAATGCCGCACTGAGACAAAGCTGGGATTCCGATCACTTCCTACTCGTTGAGTGGGAGAAGTAGGGGTAATAAGTTCGGGATATTGCGCCTCCAGATCAATCAATTGTTGCATCAGACGATCGAATTCTACGTCAGAAATCAGAGGCGTAGAAAGTACATAATAGCGATAATTATGTTGTTCGATTTCGCTCCTTAGCTGCTCTATTCTCTCTTCTACTCCGGGCATAATTGATATATAATTAGATCTTGATACGCACCATGTTGCCACTGCCATTGGGGTAATTGAGCTACCCTTTTGTAGTGGCTTTGGTCAAAAAACATCACGGCCTTGGCATTGTCTTCTACCACTTCCGCATACAATTGATGCAGGCGTAATAGATCAAAAGTATAATGCTCTACGCACGACAACATCCGTCTTCCGTAACCCTTATGCTGCCACGAGGGTAGCACAACGAGCCCCACGGCAGCTCGCCGATGGAAATGGTCGTAGTTGTAAAGCTCTACGTATCCTATGGGGGTGGGAGTTCCCTCTCCTGGGAACTTTACTTCTGCAATGAGCATGAGGGAGCCGTTTTCTATGAGATGCGAATTGCCAAGCTGCACAAATTGTTGTGTCTGATACCTTGCCAAAGGCTCGTATAGCATGTTACTTTCGGCTAGCAATGGGTCATTTTCCCAAGAGTGAAGCAAGTGGGCATCATCCGGTTCTACAAGGCGTAGAGCAAGTTCTTTGTCCCTCAAACAGTCTAATCTCATTGGCTTGCCTACTTAATGGATTATACTCTTCTTTTTCCGTTTTATCGGAAAGACTGTGTGAAGTCACTCCTATCTCGTAAGGCTCTTGCGAGGGTAACTTCATCAGTATATTCTAGTTCATCCCCCATAGCAATCCCTCTTGAGAGCAAACTCACATGCACCCCTAGAGGGGCTAAACGCTTGTAGATATAGAAGTTAGTAGTCTCCCCTTCCATAGTGGGGCTGATGGCCAAGATAACCTCCTTTATTTGCTCTCTAGGAACGCGCTCTACAAGAGACTCTATCTCTAAGTCTTGGGGGGCAATGCCGTCGATGGGGGATATAACCCCTCCTAATACATGGTACAAGCCTTTGTACTGTGCAGTACGTTCGATAGCCATAACATCGCGGATATTCTCCACTACACAGATGGTTTGCGTATCGCGAGATGGGTCTGAACAGATCGGACAACATGGGCTATCGCTTATGTTATGACACCTTTCGCAATAGATAATATTCTCCCTCAATTCTATGATGGAGGAGCCTAATAAATTAGCAAAGCTCTCCGGTCGGCGCAAAATGTAAAGGGCCAACCGAAGAGCAGTTTTCCGCCCGACACCGGGCAATAATGATAGTTGGTCTACGGCTTTTTCGAGCCACTTAGACGGATATTTCGAAGTCATTTAATCGTCGAAAACATCTAAGTCGTTACCCTCTTTGTCGTAAAACTTATAGTCTAAGAATGCAATACTTTGGTCTTCTACCAACTTAAGTCCACGGGAGTACTTCTTACGCCATCGAGAAAACTCAGATGGCAAGAAGATCTCATGTCTCTGTAGGTAGGCAGCAACATAGGGGTTTACATGCAAATTGCATTGTCTTACATTATGATTCTCTATGAGGTCGGCCACCTTTTTTTCTATCTGCTCAACAAGGAGTATTGAGGCTTGCATTTTGCCCGTCCCCATACAAGTAGGGCACGTTTCTTCGGTATGCTCGGTAGTTGCTTCGCGCACTCTTTGGCGCGTTATCTGCATGACACAGAACTTGCTAAGCGGGAGAATATTGTGTTTAGCCCGATCTGTTTTCATAAGAGCCCTCATGTGATCGTATAACTGCTTACAATGCTGAGGGTCGTTCATATCGATAAAGTCTACAACAATGATTCCACCCATGTCTCGCAATCGAAGTTGGCGTGCAAGTTCTTCTGCGGCAGAGAGATTCACATCCAGAGCCGTATCCTCTTGTGCATTCGACTTACGAGAGCGATTTCCACTATTTACGTCAACCACGTGCATTGCCTCCGTCTTTTCGATAATGAGGTATGCCCCACCCTTATAGGTAACGGTGCGCCCAAAGAGTGATTTTACTTGTCTGGTTACGTCGTAGTGATCGAAGATAGGCTTGCTATTGTCGTAGTACGATACTATGTCTGTGCTATCGGGAGCTATGGTTGAAATATAGTCCTTAATAGCCCCATACATATCCTTGTCGTTTATAGCAATTTCCGTGTAGGTAGCGGCACTAAAGGTATCCCTTAATAGACTTAGTGCCCTATTGGGTTCTGCACAAATGAGCGCAGGAGCTTTTGCTCGAGGGAGCTTCTTAACGCTATCGTTCCATCGATTGACCAAACGATTGAGCTCCGCATGTAGCTCTAGAGCCTTTTTTCCTATCGCCGAGGTACGTATCACTACTGTAAATCCCTCCGGTTTAATACTCTGTATGAGGCTTTTAAGCCGCTTACTCTCTTCCTTTGAGGAGATTTTTTTCGATACAGAAACCTTATTGCCAAAGGGGAATAACACCATGCTACGCCCTGCAAGAGATAGCGTAGTAGATAGGCGAGCTCCTTTGGTCGAGATAGGCTCTTTTGTTACTTGTACCAATAGGGTTTGACCGGCAGATAAGACATTCTCTATCTTACCCTCACGAGGGAGGGCAACACCCGGCGCTACCTTGGTGAGAGGGGGGAGGTTACGGCCTTGAGCTATCATCTTTAGGTAATTTTCGGTAGCTCCAAACTCCATCCCCAAATCATAATAATGTAAGAAAGCATCCTGCCCAGACCCTATATCCACAAAAGCTGCATTCAGCCCAGGCATAATCTTCCGTACCTTTCCGAGGTAAATATCCCCCACGGCGCAAGAAGAGTTGCTCTTTTCTCGCTGAAATTCCACGAGTTTACGATCCTCAAGAAGGGCCATAGCCACTTCTTTGGGCCGTACATCAATGATTAATTGACTGTCCACGTGTTTACTTTGTTTACTTGTGATATAATCTTTGGTAGTCTGCTACCAATCCTAAAGAAGGAAAAGGGATTTATGTGCTTTGGGACAATATCCCATCTTTTTCTCCTTAGGAAACAAAACTCGGACTCTCGTGCTGTATCCCCCATTATAACCACGCAAGAGGGATACTACCCACATTTAGGAGTTCCCTCTTACGAAGAGCCTGCAAAGGTTTCAGCACAAGCCCGAACCCTAAAACAGCCCAAAGGCTGTAGGGTTACTTCTTCTTATGACGATTCTTCTTCAAACGTTTTTTACGCTTGTGCGTTGCCATCTTGTGTCTTTTTCTCTTCTTACCACTTGGCATATTGTCTCCAAATTAAAGGGTGAAACTTACTTTGTTTATTGTTTTTGGTAGCTATCAACACTATGTTAATAGAGCCACTTTTGATTTATTTCTTGATCTCTGTTCCCCCCAGCATCTCAGAGAAAACTTTAGAAGGCTTGAAGCTGGGAACATTGTGCTTCGGGATAATAATACCATCCTTCTCTGAGATGTTGAGCGCGATCTTCTGAGCTCTCTCTCTAATAACAAAACTCCCAAACCCTCTGAGATAGATATTGTTGCCCTGAGCCATCTCATCCTTGACAACATCCATAAAAGTCTCTACGGTACGCAATACTTCGTCACGATCTAATCCTGTTCTCTTAGCTATCTGAGCCACAAGGTCTGCCTTTGTCATTACTATCTTAATTTATAATTATCTGATACTCTATACAGTTTCGGTGTACAAAGGTAGCAATTAATTCGCTTGGAAATACAGGCTTGTAGTATTTTTCCTCTCACGGAGAAACGAAGCACAAGTGAGAAACGGAGAAAATGCTGCTGCCCTAGACTTAAAAAAGTATAGGCCTAGAGCAATATTTTTCTTGGCTGGAAACAGAAAATTTCTCAGGTAGAAACCGAGGGTATTCTTAGGCTAAATATTTTTTGATACTACCCTAGTTTTCTGATGGCTTTGCCTTAGTCCTAATGCTCCGGCTGGGGGCAAAGAATCTCTTCTAGAATAATTAGATCTATCGGGTTAGCCTCCGGGAGATGCCTCTTACTGCCCCTTTCTCTAAAAGTCCAGAATCTTTTTCGCCAACTATTCGTGCTAATCACTTATAAATTGGTAACTTTGGGGCGAAAACGAAATCTGCTCACCATTTAACCTTTGCTCAGAGGCTAAATGGGTGCGGGTAGAGTTTGTTATTTAGGCAACAGATAACATATATAATAATGACAGGAACCATGAAGAAGGCTATTACACTAGCCGAGCTCACCGCCAAGTTTCACGACGGTATGTCTGTGATGATGGGCGGATTCTTGGGGAATGGAACCCCGGAACGAATTGTAGACGCCCTCGTAGAGAGCGGCGTTAAGGATCTCACTCTCATTACCAACGACACCTCGTATCCCGAAATGGGTTGCGGTCGTCTCATTGCCAATCATCAAGTAAAGAAGCTCATTGTATCGCATATTGGTACGAATCCTCTAACGGGAGAGCAGCTCAATGATGGCTCGTTAGAAATCGAGTTTAGCCCTCAAGGTACTCTAGCCGAACGCATCCGCTGCGGAGGCTCTGGGCTTGGTGGTGCACTCACTTCTACAGGTTTGGGCACTGTTATTGCCGAAGGTAAAGAGTTGGTAAAGATTGATGGAAAAGAGTATCTACTCGAGAAGCCCATCCGTGCTGAGTTTGCTTTTCTCAAAGGCTCTATTGGCGATGAAAAGGGTAACCTCGTGTATAAAGGGACTTCGCAAAACTTCCAACCTCTCATGGCAATGGCTGCAGATACCGTTGTAGTAGAGATTGAAGAGTTGGTGCCGGTAGGAGCTATAGAGCCCCATGCTGTGCATACCCCCAGTATCTTTGTAGATCATATCGTAGTAGATAAATAACCCATTATTAATAAGAGTGTAAACTATACTAATACAATAAGTTTATGAGTAATCCAAAATCTATGATTCGTCTGCGTATGTCTCAAGCAGATGCACACTATGGTGGCAATCTTGTAGATGGCGCACGCATGCTGCAGCTCTTTGGTGATGTGGCAACAGAGCTTCTCATTATCCAAGATGGTGACGAAGGTCTCTTTTGTGCCTATGACAATGTGGAGTTTCTAAACCCCGTATATGCAGGAGACTACATCGAAGCTGTAGGAGAAATAACCCATGTGGGTAATTCTTCTCGCAAGATGACGTTTGAGGCTCGTAAGGTAATTAAGCCTCGTCCTGACATTAGCGACTCTGCAGCCGACGTATTGGCAGAACCCATTGTGGTATGTCGTGCTACAGGTACATGCGTGGTACCCGTTGAATGCCAGCGTAATAAATAAGGTATAGTTCGGTATGGAAAAACTCATTATTACAGCTGCCATTTGTGGTGCAGAGGTAACCAAGGAGCAGAATCCCGCGGTACCCTATACTGTAGAAGAAATTGTACGTGAGGCCAAAAGTGCCTACGATGCCGGTGCTGCCGTTGTACATATCCACGTACGCGAAGATGATGGAACGCCTACTCAGAGCCGTGATCGCTTCAAAGTATGTATGGATGCTGTGCGCGAGGCTTGCCCTGATGTTATTCTTATTCCCTCTACCGGAGGGGCTGTATGGATGACTGCAGAAGAGCGTTTGCAACCCACAGAGCTATTCCCCGAAATGGCAACATTGGATTGTGGTACATGTAACTTTGGAGACGAAGTCTTCGAAAACACCATGCCCATGATGCGCGCCTTTGGGAAGAGAATGCTCGAAAATAATATCAAGCCCGAGTACGAATGCTTCGAAATGGGACACTTGGATACCATCTTACGCATGGCTGCCAAGGGCGAAGTTCCTGGTGATCCTATGCAATTTAACTTCGTATTGGGCGTTCCGGGCTGTACTCCTGCAACGGTAGAAAATCTTGTATGGCTGGTTAATCGCATCCCCGCAGGTTCTACTTGGACTGCCACAGGTATTGGCCGTAGTGCCTTTACATTGGCCGCACCCACCATCGTAATGGGGGGAAATGTTCGCGTTGGTTTTGAAGACAATCTGAATATTTCTCGCGGAGTGCTTGCTCGCTCTAATGGAGAGTTGGTAGAAAAAGTGGTGCGTCTATCTCGTGAATTGGGTCGTGAGATCGCCTCGCCTGCCGAGGCTCGTGCCATCCTCTCTCTTCGTCCTCTCAAGTAGTTATTTATCATTAAAACGATTAATTCAATATAATTCGCTCTATGCAAAAAAAAGGCAACAAATACGGTACGCACCGCGTACTCGATCCTCAAGGCGTACTTCCACAGCCTGCTAACAAAATTGATAACAACATGGATGAGATATACGACAACGAGATTCTCATTGATGTACAAACCTTGAATATTGACTCTGCTAGCTTTACACAAATCCACGAGCAAGCCGGTGGCGATAAGGCAAAGATCGCAGAAATCATGCTCGGCATCGTAGAAAAACAAGGTAAGCACCGCAACCCTGTAACAGGTTCCGGTGGTATGCTCCTCGGGACTGTTGAGAAGATTGGTGATGCTCTCAAGGGCAAAATCGATCTCAAAGAAGGTGATAAGATTGCTACTCTTGTTTCCCTTTCTCTTACTCCTCTTCGCATTGATAAGATCAAGGAAATTCGCCCTGATGTAGACCAAGTGGACATTGATGGTAAGGCTATTCTTTTCGAAAGCGGTATCTATGCTAAGATCCCTACAGATCTTCCCGAAAAGCTAGCTCTCTCTGCTCTTGACGTGGCTGGTGCTCCTGCTCAAACAGCTAAGCTTGTAAAGCCCGGCGATACAGTATTGATCATTGGTGCCGGTGGTAAGAGCGGTATGCTCTGCTGCTACGAAGCCATGAAGCGTGCCGGTGTTACAGGTAAGGTAATCGGTCTTTGCCACTCTCAAAAGAGCGCAGATCGTCTCAAAGCTCTCGGCTTCTGCCACACTGTATTTACAGCAGATGCTACTCAACCCGTACCTGTAATGGAAAAAATCTCTGAGCTAACAGGTGGCCAAATGTGTGATGTTACCATCAATAACGTAAACATCCCCGACACAGAGATGACAAGTATCCTCTGCACCAAGAATGATGGCGTGGTATACTTCTTCTCTATGGCAACCAGCTTTACCAAGGCTGCTCTTGGTGCAGAAGGTGTTGGTAGCGACGTTACGATGATTGTAGGTAATGGCTATACAAAGGGTCATGCCGAAATCACGCTACAAGAACTCAGAGAAAACGAAGCTCTCCGTAAGATCTTTACCGATCTTTACGCATAATTTGACCTAGAGAGATAGATGTAGAGCATCTCCTAGAGAGGGGAGGTTCTACATCTGTTTCCAAAGCAATCACGCTCTTTTTGGGGTGGTTTTTCCCCTCATTTGCTCATCTGTTTACCTCCGCTGCCCGGCTCACAATTAAGGTACAGAGGTCAACTTCGAGAGTTACTCCCCACTAGGGAGGGGTCGTGTTTGTTTCTTTCCTCCTTTAAGGCAACCTCAGATATTATCTCAAGAATATCTCCGAAATGAACGAAAGTAGAAGAAAATACTATTTCCCTGACGTAACCGATGAACAGTGGAATGACTGGCATTGGCAGGTGAAGAATCGGATTGAGACACTCGATGATCTCAAAAAGTATGTTACTCTCACCCCTGAAGAAGAGGAGGGAGTACGGGAGTCTCTCAAGAGCCTCCGCATGGCTATCACACCCTATTACCTTAGCTTAATAGATCCCAACGACCCTAACGACCCCGTACGTAAGCAGTCCGTACCTACGGCCAACGAGCTAATCATTAGCGAAGAAGACCAACTTGACCCTCTAAGTGAGGATGAAGACTCTCCTACTCCGGGGCTTACACACCGCTATCCCGATCGTGTACTGTTCTTAATTACAGACATGTGCTCAATGTACTGTCGCCATTGTACACGTCGTCGGTTTGCGGGACAAAAAGATGCGGCATCTCCTCGTGAGCGAATTGATAAGGCTATAGAATATATCGAACGTACCCCCGAGGTACGAGACGTGCTACTATCAGGCGGAGACGCTTTGATGGTTAGCGACTCTATGATCGAGTATATCTTGCAGCGTTTGCGTGCTATCGATCATGTGGAAATTATCCGCTTTGGCTCTCGTACTCCCGTAGTTTTGCCACAGCGTATCACTCCTGAGCTAGTGGAAATCCTCAAGAAGTATCATCCCATTTGGCTCAACACACATTTCAATCACCCCAATGAAATTACGGCAGAGTCGAAGGCTGCTTGCGAACGACTAGCCAATGCCGGAGTACCCCTTGGTAACCAAACGGTATTGCTCCGAGGGATTAACGACTGCACCTACGTAATGAAGAAGTTGGTACATGAGTTGGTAAAGATTCGTGTACGCCCCTACTACATCTATGTATGTGACTTGTCTCGTGGTATTGGCCACTTCCGTACTCCCGTATCTAAGGGTATTGAGATCATAGAAAACCTTCGTGGGCACACCTCCGGATACGCTGTTCCTACTTTCGTGGTAGACGCTCCCGGTGGCGGAGGGAAGATCCCCGTTATGCCCAATTATATCGTATCTCAGGCTCCCAATCGGGTTGTTCTTCGCAATTACGAAGGGGTACTTACCACCTATACAGAGCCTGCTCATTACGAAGAAGAGTGCCATTGTCCCGAGTGCGAAAAGCAACGCAAGGACGGAGTGGCAGCTCTGCTTGCCGGGCAACAGCTTGCCATCGAGCCGAGTAAATTGGCTCGTAAAGAACGCAACCGCAAGCGTCAAGAAAGTAAATAATCACATTTCTCTCTCCATCAATGCCCTTTATATTAGGCCTTACTCAGCTGCGTAGTCTTTCCATCGTAGGAATGGCAAAAAACACAGGAAAGACGGAATGTCTTAACTATGTTTTGCGTCGTTTGTGGGAAGAGTATCCCCAAGTAAGTTTGGCATTGACCTCTATTGGTATTGATGGAGAGCGTCGGGATCAAGTAACTCAAACCGATAAACCCGAGATTTGTCTACACCCCGGCACTCTCTTTGTTACGGCCGAAAAGTTCTATCGTAACAAGTTGGTAGCAGCAGAGGTGGTAGGTATCGATGAGCAATACACTACTTCTCTTGGTCGAGCCATCTATGCAAAGTCTAAGGGAACAGGTAAGGTACTGATTGCAGGCCCTGCCTCAACAGGAGGTTTGAAACACATTATAAGGAAGATGCGAGATAGGAACATTGATCTAACCATTATCGATGGCGCCCTATCTCGTATCAGCCTAGCTGCTCCCTCCGTGTCAGAAGGAATGATTTTGGCAACAGGGGCGGCTTATAGTGTACAACCGGAGGAGTTAATCCGCAAAACACACCATCTCTATCGGCTTATACAACTGCCGGAGTATCCGTCAAGAGCTATTGCAGAGAGTCTTGCAGATGCGGAGAGAGGGATGTTTGTGATTGATGCTGAAGGGAATATTTTTGAGACAGGATTTATTTCTGCCCTGTCGGATCGAATTTGGCAGGATGTGGAATGGCTGCAACGGGGAGATACCCTTTTCGTTGCAGGCGTAGTCTCAGACCTTCTCTTGGAGAAACTCAGAGTGATAGATAGCCATCGAACGCTCGTGGTACGAGACTTTACTCGTCTGTTCGCTTCGCCTCTTGCTATCGACAAGTATCTCTCTTCGGGAAAGGAATTGCGCGTGCTCTACGGCACTAAGCTCATGGCTGTTACCTTTAATCCCTTAGCTCCCTCCGGTTATCGTCTTGATTCTGAAAAAATGTGCACACGCTTGCAAGAGTCGTTGGGTGTACCTGTATATGATGTATGTCGGTTATGAATGTATTGCGGAATAGTATAGAGTCTATTGCGGGTCTTCGCTTTGTTGTAAACTCGCTAGAGCTGGCGTCCTCCCCCGGTAGGCAGGCTCTTCTAGAGACCTCTTGGGCTTCGAGTAGAGAAAATATACTGCAACGCCTCGAAAAAGTAACGCGCTTCTATAAGTATTTAGAGGACGAACAGAGCAACAAGGGCTTGCAAGAGTTACACCTTTTACTACAAGATGTTCGCAATATAGCCGGCTCTATTGCATTGCTAAAAGAGCGTCATAGCAGTTGTAGCGATGTAGATTTCTATGAGCTTAAGTGCCTTGCACTGGTCGCAGCCAAAGTGAGTCGCTTAGCAGAGATGCATTCTCTTCAACTGGAAGATATGCCCTCGTTAGAAGCTCCTCTCTCTATCCTAGATATAGATGGAGAGCGTCTCCCCTCTTTCTTTATCTCTGATGGCTATAGTGCCACCTTAGCACAGCAACGAAAAGAGATAGAGAGAGCCGAAACGGACGAAGAGCGAGACCGGTTGGCCATGGCCGCAGCGCAGGAAGAAGATCGGGTGCGCCGCCGTCTAACGAAAGAGCTAGCCCCCTTTGCCGACGACTTTAGTCGTGTACTTGGAGCTCTGGCAATGGACGATCTTTTGCTGGCCAAGGCGCGCTGGGCTTATGAGCATCATTACTGCTGCCCTACTCCTTTGTCGGCAGATTCAGAGACTGATTTTTGTGATTTAATTCACCCGGAAGTCGCTGAAAAACTGACAGAACGTGGGGAGCACTTCCAGCCGGTATCCATTCGCTTTGGCGCGCATCCGACCCTTATAACAGGAGCCAACATGGCAGGAAAGAGTGTATTGCTTTCTGCTATTACATTGGCACAAGCTCTCATACAATACGGCTTTTATGTACCGGCAAGAGAAGCTAAGATTGCTGTTGTAGATGACATCATCAGTTCTATAGGAGACGGCCAAAACTTTAACGAAGGACTCTCCTCTTTTGGTGCCGAAGTCTTGCGTCTCAATAACATTGTGCAAGCCATTAAAGCTGGCAGTGTTCTCTTGGTTCCGATAGATGAACCTGCCCGCACTACAAATCCGGACGAAGGTTGCGCCCTCGTGGACGCCCTCGTGAGGCTATTTGCAAAGTACAATGTACGCTCCGTTATCACCACACACTATAGCGGTATATCAGCACCTTGTTGCAGATATAGAGTGCGTGGATTTATAGAAGAGAGGTTGCAACTCCCTCTCGAAGTAAATAAGCTAAACAAATACATTGATTACTCCCTAATCAAAGACTCCTCAGATACAGCCCCACACGAGGCTGTACGTATTGCTGAGATTTTGGGTATTGATAAAGAGTTGCTCCAGTACTGTAAAGAAAAATTGAACTTATAGAGAATGAATAAGAGTAAAGTAGGGATAGACTTCTCTAAAGTAGAACGCGCCCGTCATACAGCTCGCGAGATTGCCAATGAGGTACAAGAGTTTGTAGATAGGTACACTACGGTGGCAGTAGAACGTACGCTCTGCCGCTTTATTGGCATTGACGATGTTGATGCCAATGGAGTTCCCCTCCCCAATGTCGTTGTAAACCATCTTCACGAGAATAAACTTCTATCGGATGGGGCTCTGTTTTATATAGCCAATGCCATGGCAGCAACGGGGAAAAATCCCCAGCAGGTGGCAGAAGGTGTAGCAGAGGGAACTATAGATCTAAAACGCTATCCATCGCTTGATAAAGAAGGGGTGGCCAATACCTTAGAACCCTATATCCTAGAAGGGATAAAGAAAATCGCTGCTAAGCGAGCTCGTCGTGAGGAGTATCTTCGTACCATAGGCGAGGGACCTCAGCCTTACTTATACGTGATCGTAGCTACAGGCAACATCTACGAAGACGTAGTACAGGCCCAGGCTGCTGCTCGCCAGGGGGCCGATATTATTGCGGTTATCCGCACCACGGGACAAAGTTTGCTCGACTATGTACCCTATGGAGCAACCACAGAAGGTTTCGGAGGTACGTTTGCTACTCAAGAAAACTTCCGCATCATGCGTAAGGCTTTGGATGAAGTGGGAGAAGAAGTTGGACGTTATATCCGTCTCTGTAACTACTGCTCCGGGCTTTGTATGCCCGAAATTGCCATCATGGGAGCGTTCGAAGGCCTTGATGTTATGCTCAACGATGCTCTCTATGGCATCCTATTCCGAGACATCAATATGCAACGTACTCTTGTAGACCAGTACATGAGTCGCGTTATCAATGGCTTTGCCGGAGTTATCATCAACACCGGAGAAGACAATTACCTCACTACGGCAGATGCTGTGGAAGAAGCCCACACCGTACTTGCCTCCGACCTAATTAATGAGCAATTTGCTCTAAAAGCAGGTCTACCGGAGGAACAGATGGGCCTTGGGCATGCCTTTGAGATGGATCCTATGCTAGAGAATGGCTTCCTTTATGAGCTCGCTCAAGCTCAGATGACAAGGGAGATATTCCCCAAGGCTCCACTCAAATATATGCCTCCTACGAAGTTTATGACAGGGAATATATTCCGTGGCCACATACAAGACGCTCTCTTTAATATGATTGGGATCTGGACACATCAAGGCCTTCAACTCCTTGGGATGCCTACAGAGGCTATCCATACCCCATTCATGAGCGACCGCTACCTCTCTATCGAAAACGCGCGTTATATTTTCAATAATATGCGATCGATTGGCGAAGATGTAGAGTTTAAGGAAGGGGGAATCATGCAAACCCGCGCACGTTTGGTCCTAGACAAAACAATTAACCTCCTAGACGAAATCAATCAACAGGGTATCTTTACCGCCCTTTCTAAGGGTACATTCGCTGATGTAAAGCGTCCTATTGATGGAGGAAAGGGGTTGGATGGTGTTGCTTCTAAGGGAGATCATTACTACAACCCAACGATTGAACTGATGAAAAACTTTAGAATAGAGGGTAAGCTATGAGTGGTGGATTATATTCGATGGAGGAAAAGGACTTTGACCGCACGCTAGACTTAGCGAAGGTAAAGCCCTATGGAGATACAATGAACGATGGTAAGATACAGTTGAGTTTTACTCTTCCTGTACCCATCGGAGCAGAAGCAGAAGAAGCGGCAAAGCTACTACTCAAAGAGATGGGTTTGCAAAACCCCATGGTAGTTTTCTCTAAGGAACTAACCAATGGATTTACCTTCTTCAACTGCTATGGCAACTGTAGTCACACGGTAGACTACTCCAATATTTATGTTCCTAAAGTAGAAACTACCACTTGGGATATGGGCGAAACGGATGATTTTATCCGTACGAATATAGGTCGTCCTATCCGCATTATAGGAGCAAGTACAGGTACCGACGCTCACACTGTGGGGATTGATGCCATTATGAACATGAAGGGATTTGCCGGCCATTATGGACTCGAGCGATACGACATGATCGAGGCTCTCAATCTCGGAAGCCAGGTGCCCAACGAAGAGTTTATCAGCAAGGCCCTTGATTACAAAGCCGATGCTCTACTCGTATCACAAACCGTAACACAAAAAGATGTACATATCAAAAACCTTACAGAACTCGTAGAACTTCTCGAAGCAGAAGGCCTAAGAGATAAGGTTATATTGGCTTGTGGCGGTCCACGTATTACGCATGAGCTTGCCAAAGAACTCGGGTATGATGCAGGTTTTGGTGCTAATACTTTTGCCGATGATGTGGCCTCCTATATAGCACAGGAGCTCCACCGCCGTATGGAAGAAGGGTTAGTGGAAAAGTAAATCTCAACAAGACAAAAAGAAGAATCAATTAAAAGCATATAGCCATGGACAAGAATGAAATAAGAGAGACTATTGCACGACGTGTAGCTCTCGAACTGAAAGATGGAGATGTGGTTAACCTCGGTATAGGTCTGCCAACAATGGTTCCCAATTACCTTAAAGCCGATGTTGAGGTAATGCTCCAGAGTGAAAATGGAATGATCGGCATGGGACCTGCTCCCAAAGAGGGCGAAGAGTCTGCAGAGTGGACCAACGCCGGAGGTGGTTTTATTACAGCGGTACCGGGTGCTGCTACATTCGATAGTGCTACTTCGTTTGGGATCATCCGTGGTGGACATGTGGATGTAAGTATTTTGGGAGCTCTCGAAGTGGATGAAAACGGAGACCTCGCGAACTGGATTATCCCGGGTAAAAAAGCGCCAGGTATGGGGGGAGCAATGGACCTCCTCGTAGGTACTCATAAAGTAATTCTTGCTATGGAGCATACCGCCAAAGGGGCTCCAAAGATTCTCAAAAAATGCCGTCTCCCTCTTACGGCACAGGGACAAGTAGATTTGATTATCACAGAAATGTGTGTGATTGAGGTACGCAAAGGTGAGGGATTGGTAGTAACGGAGCTTAATGAGCACTTTACTCGCGAGGAAGTTATTGCAGCTACAGAAGCTTCTATTATCTTTGCGGAAGATTTGCGCCCAATGCGCCAATGAGAAGAGAAGAGAGACTATTATTAAGAATCAAATAAATCACTATGGATTTTTCACAAACTCCACAAGAGCAACTGTTCTTGCAGATGATCACTGCTTTTGCAGAGAAGGAAGTAAAACCCTTAGCTGCAGAGATTGATGAACAAGAACGCTTTCCCATCGAAACGGTTAAGAAGATGGCGAAGTTGGGTATTATGGGGATCCCCATTCCTACTCAATATGGCGGTGCCGGTGCAACCAATCAAATGTACTCTATGGCTGTAGAGGAACTAAGCCGTGTATGTGCTACCACAGGGGTAGTCGTATCGGCTCACACCTCTTTGTGTTGTGCTCCTATCCTTGAGCATGGTACTGAGGAGCAAAAAATGAAGTATCTACCCAAGCTTGCCTCTGGTGAGTGGATTGGTGCGTTTGGTCTCACAGAGCCCAATGCCGGAACAGATGCCTCTGCTCAACAAACCTTCGCTGTAGATAATGGCGATCATTGGGTACTCAATGGTACTAAGATCTTCATTACCAACGCTGAGTACGCACACGTGTACATCATCTTTGCAATGACGGATAAGAGCCAAGGTAATCATGGTATTTCTGCATTTATTGTAGAAAAGGATATGCCCGGCTTTAGCATTGGTAAGAAAGAGCTTAAGCTCGGTATCCGTGGCTCTGCTACGTGTGAGCTTATTATGGAGAACTGCATTGTTCCCAAAGAAAACCTCCTCGGCAAGATCGGCGGTGGCTTCAAGATTGCCATGAAGACTCTCGATGGTGGCCGTGTTGGTATCGCATCTCAAGCTGTAGGGATTGCCCGCGGTGCTATGGACGAAACTGTTAAGTACACGAAGGAACGTAAGCAGTTTGGTCGCAGCATTGCCAAGTTCCAAAACACACAATTCCAGCTTGCAGATCTACAAACTCGCATCGAATGTGCTCAGCTTCTCATCCGTCGTGCCTCTTGGCTCAAGGATGCCCAGCTCCCCTACTCTGTGGCTGCAGCTGAAGCAAAGCTCTTCTGTGCAGAGACAGCTATGGAGGTAACAACCAAGGCTGTACAGTTCCATGGCGGTTACGGCTATACTCGCGAATATCCTGTTGAACGTATGATGCGCGATGCCAAGATTACAGAGATTTACGAAGGAACCAGCGAAGTTCAACGCATGGTTATTTCTGCAAACCTATTAAAATAAGAAGGAGGACTATAGATGTTGAAAATAGTTGTTTGTATCAAACAAGTTCCCGATACAACTGAGATTAAGCTCGATCCCGTAAAAGGAACGCTCATCCGTGATGGGGTACCTAGCATTATGAACCCCGATGATAAGGGTGCGCTAGAGCAAGCCCTTCTCTTCAAAGACAAGTTTGGTGCTGAGGTAACCTGTATTACTATGGGACCTCCTCAAGCAAAAGAAATCATCCGCGAAGCTTTCGCTATGGGTGTAGACAAGGGATACCTTGTAACAGACCGTCGTTTTGGTGGTGCTGATACCCTTGCAACAAGCTACACCCTCTCTCAAGCTCTTCGTACTCTTGAGTATGATATTATCTTGGCTGGTCGTCAGGCTATCGATGGGGATACGGCACAAGTTGGTCCTCAGATCGCTGAGCAACTCGACCTCCCACAGGTTACTTACGTTGAGAACGTTGAGTTCGATGGTAAGGACCTATTGACCGTTCGTCGCAATGTAGAAGAAGGTCACGAAGTACTCGAAGTAAAGCTTCCTTGTATGCTTACTTTCCTTGCTTCTGCCTACGAACCTCGCTACATGAACGTACGTGGTATCATGGAAGCTTTCGACAAAGAAATTGTTGAATTGAATGCCGATAGCTTCCCTGTAGATCCCGAACGTTTAGGTCTTAAAGGATCTCCTACGAGCGTTAAGAAGTCATTTACCAAGGGAGCTAAGGCTATGGGGACTCTCCACGATGAGATCACTCCGGAAGAAGCTGCCGATATTATTATCGAAAAACTCAAAGAGAAATTCATTATCTAATGCATACTATGGACAAGGAACAATATAAAGGAATTCAAGTCTTTGCGGAACAACGTGAAGGTGTAGTTCAGAACGTTGCATTCGAGCTAATCGGTAAGGCACGTGAATTGGCAGACTCTATTGGAGAAAAGGTTACAGCTGTTCTTCTCGGACAGAATGTATCAAACCTCAGCCAAGAGCTCATTGCTGCGGGTGCAGACCGTGTACTCCTTGTTGAGCACGATCTCCTCAAAGACTATGTAACAGAGCAATACGCACAAGCTATTACTCACATCCTCAATACATACAAACCCGAGATATTCCTCTTAGGAGCTACAACGATAGGTCGAGACCTCGGTCCCCGTCTCTCTGCACGTATGCACACCGGTCTTACAGCAGACTGTACCTCTCTAGAGATCAACGAAGATCGCAATCTTCTCATGACTCGTCCCGCCTTCGGTGGTAACCTCATGGCTACGATTATCTGTAAGGAACATCGTCCTCAGATGTCTACAGTACGTCCCGGCGTGATGCGTAGAAAGGAAAGCGATCCCTCTCGTAAGGGTGAAGTAGAAAAGGTTGTAGTACCTTTTGACGAATCGAAGTGTCGCGTTCGCTTGGTACGTAAGGAGCGTGAAGAAAAGAACCTCATCGATATTACAGAAGCACACGTACTCGTATCAGGAGGTCGTGGTGTTGGTACCAATGATGGTTTCGAAAAGCTCACCTCTCTTGCAGCAACCCTCGGAGCAGAAGTTTCTTCTTCTCGTGCAATGGTTGATGCTGGTATTATGCCACACGATCGTCAGGTAGGCCAGACGGGTAAAACTGTTCGTCCCGATCTCTATCTCGCATTGGGTATTTCCGGAGCTATTCAGCACCTTGCAGGTATGGAAGAGTCTGAATACATTATCGCCATCAATAAGGATAAGTTTGCTCCTATCTTCCAAGTTGCAGACCTTGGTCTCGTAGGCGACCTCCACAAGATTGTGCCCATTCTGAACGAAAAGCTGAAAGTAGAACTTGCTAAGTCGGGTCGCTAATCCCGCTTAAAAAGATTTGCTATGAGTACTTCGTACACTACAATTCGTCTCGATTGTAAAGGTGCTATAGCAACGCTTACAATCGACCGACCAGAAAGCCTCAATGCGCTCTCTCGTAAAGTATTGGAGGAGCTAGAACAGGCTTTGCACGAAGTCGCTAGTAATACGGAAATCCGCGTCCTTCTCCTCACCGGGGAGGGGCGCGCTTTTGTTGCCGGAGCCGACATTGCCGAGATGCGTTCACTCTCTCCATCCGAAGCTAAAGACTTTGGAGCGTTGGGTAGTCGAGTATTTCGCACTATCGAATTAATGCCAATGCCGGTTATTGCAGCCATCAACGGATTTTGTTTGGGAGGTGGATGCGAAATGGCACTTAGTGCAGATATCCGTATTGCTTCGTCTAAGGCAAAGTTTGGGCAGCCTGAGGTGGGCTTGGGTATTACGCCCGGCTTTAGTGGCACTCAGCGATTGCCTCGTACAATTGGTGTAGGGAAAGCAAAAGAATTGATCTATACGGGTCGTGTTATCAAAGCAGAAGAAGCTCTCGCCATAGGCTTGGTCAACCAAGTTGTGGAGCCGGAGGAGCTTATAAACTCGGCTCTTGAGCTGGCCCAAGAGATCGCATCCCAATCGCCCAATGCGGTGCGCCTATCCAAAGAGGCTATCAATAGAGGCTTACAAAGCGATATTGATACAGGCATTGCAGCAGAGAATACGCTCTTTGGTCTTGCCTTTGCACATCCTAATCAACAAGAGGGGATGGGAGCATTCTTGGAGAAGCGTAAACCTCAATTCTAAATCAAAAGGATAAACATTCTCCCCTTTTGGGAGATAGTATTCAAATTAATACTACAGATAAGATGAAAATAGCAGTTATCGGTAATGGTACCATGGGTGCAGGCATTGTACAATGCGCAGCTCAGCACAATATGGATATCATAATGAAAGGACGTAGCAAGGAGTCTCTTGATAAGGCAATGCTCAAGCTAAAAAAGAACTTTGCACGTCTCGTAGAAAAGGGTAAGATTACAGAAGAACAATCTACTCAGTACTATGCTCACATTAAGGCTACGCAAGACTTTGCAGATATAGCCGACGCCGATCTCATTATCGAAGCTCTCTCCGAGGATATGGAGGTAAAAAAGGCAACGCTTCGCAATCTTGATGGTATCATCAAACCAGAAGCAATCTTTGCTACCAACACGTCTTCTCTGAGTATTACAGAACTAGCCTCGGTAACGAATCGCCCTGCAAAGGTGATCGGTATGCACTTCTTCAATCCTGTTCCTCAGATGAAGCTGGTAGAAGTGATCAGCGGACAATGTACATGTCCTGAGGTGCTTGCTGTAGTTCTTGACCTTTGCGCACAACTCGAAAAGACTGCAGTACGTGTGAGTGAGGCTCCCGGTTTCGTTGTAAATAGAATTCTTATCCCCATGATTAACGAAGCTATCGGAGAACTTGCAGACGGCGTAGCTACTGCAGAAGAGATTGATGCAGCTATGAAGCTGGGTGCCAATCACCCCATGGGTCCCCTCGAATTAGGAGACTTTATCGGGCTTGATGTTTGCCTTGCCATTATGGAAGTGCTTCATAATGAGTATGGCGACGATAAGTATCGCCCCCATCCCCTATTGCGCAAGAAGGTACGTGCCGGACAGCTCGGACGTAAAACGGGACATGGTATCTACGACTATTCTAAATAAGATCGCCGCCGTTTAAGCTCGTTCTAAGCTAAACAATATCGCAGGGTTGAGTGTGCCAAGTACATTCAACCCTATTCTTTTTCTATTCATTTGCCATTGGGAGGCACCTCGGAGCATCCTTTTTGAAAAGGAGAAGAGAGGGTATTGATCCCCTTCCTTCTCTTTTTCTAGAAATCTAGTACCCCACAAAAGGCTCCATTTCTGCCAAAAAATCTTTTCCCTTTGCCCTAAAAAAAGAACCGATTTCACCCAAAAGTAGGGGAGACATTCAGCCTAAAAGGAGCCGGATTCCGCCTAAGAAAGATTTCTATTTTACCCATATCCTTGGGATCTACTACCCTAACCTCCCCTCTTCAGAGGAAATAGAAGCTTTAATCATACATATTCCCTTTTCTTTATTACGGGAGAAACAGATACAAGACCTAGCCTATTTTGTATCTTTGTAATGACTATTCAGATGCCCATTTTAATAGGAAATAATTGACTGCTCTCCCCAAAGAGACCTCCCAATGATTTTGCACTCTCCTGCGCACCCCATTTCACCACGTCCCGGTATCTCTCCGGCGAAAGAAATCCTCATCTTTATCTTGAGTCTCCTTTTGGGGTTTGGGCTGTTTGGCGCAATTTATACCCTGCTTTCTCCCCTATTATCTCACTCGATATTCGGTATTGCCATTACGCAAAATGTCGTTGTTTTCTTGGGGTCAGCATCGCTCTATGCGTATTTTGTCTTCCAACAAAAGGCTCCAAAAGCGTTGGGGCTAACAACTCCACAGTCTATTATCCAATGTAAAAGTAGATGGTATGAGGGGGCAATTATATTGGGAATAACACTGCTTGTTTGGGGTCTATCGGCTCTACTGCAATATGCCGTGGGAGAAGCTATCGAAGCTCTTCCCAAAGAAGTTGGCGCATGGATTAGCCAATACGATAATGAAAGTGAGGCAATGCTGGAGAAGCTGCAAGGCGATAGTGCGATGGCAAGTCGGCTCAAACAGATCTTTATCATCGGCATCCTAACGGGCGTTTGCGAAGAGATCCTGCTAAGAGGAGCTTTACAACCTCTGCTTATTCGCCTAACTCATAGCCCCATTGCCGGCATTCTCTTAACGGCTATCATCTTTAGCTTGTTACATCAGTCAGTCCTTAATTTTCTTCCCATTATGGTACTAGCCCTTTGGTTTGGATGTCTTCGTTACTATTCCGGCTCCATTGTTTGGGGAGTGCTTATCCATATACTCAATAATAGCTTGGCTCTCTTTTAATCGCTTATCATGATGCAATCTCAAGAAGACTCTTTCCTTTCTCTCCTTGCCTCTCGCTGTATCGATCAATATGGGGCTGAACTTCATCAATGCTGTTTTGTATTCTCATCTCAGCGTGCCGGCGCTTTCTTTCGTTATGAGTTGAGTAAACGCCTAACTCAGCCCTCCTTTTCTCCACAGATTATTACAGTGGAAAGCCTTACAGAGAAACTCTCCGGACTCAAATCGGCACAACGTACCCAGCAAGTTTGCCTTCTCTATCGCGAGATTGTAACCCTGAGAGAAGAACTCGGATTTCCCCTTGATGAGCAAAATAACCCTCACCTTCCCTTCGATCATGCCGAGAAGCTTTTATCGGACTTCAACGACATAGACAACTACCTCGTAGAACCGGATAAGATTTTCCACAACTTAAAGGCTCTTGATAATCTTACCTCTCTCGACTATATAAGCCCGGAGCAAAGAGAAGCGATCGAAATCTTCTTCGGACGCCTGAGCAAGGTTAATAGCGATAAGAAAGAACGTCTCGAAGAGCTATTCTCGGCAATGACCACCGAGATGCAACTACTCTATCATCGCTTTCGTGCCACCCTTGAAAGTTTAGGATTGGGGTATAGTGGGATGCTTGCTCGCCGCGCTGCAGAACTAAGCGAAGAGGTTTTTGACCAAAATCTACAAAGGCTTCTCTCTCCATCTGTTAGACATATTATTGTTGCAGGATTGTATCACTTATCAACAGCCGAACGCGAGATACTAAAACGCCTGAAACGCTCCAATAACCACTACACCACCTCATTTTATTGGGAGGAGGTGAAGCTTGCGAATCATACCACCCCCTCCGACTGGGCTTTTCTTATTGGCAAAACGATGCAAGAGAGTAAGCAAGAGCTAGGAGGCGAGTGGCTAAGTACCCAAGAGAAAGGGGTGCCCAAGATAGATATTGTACAGATCCCTTCGGATATAGGCCGGAGTAAGTTGGTACCTACTCTACTCCAAGAGGTCCTAAATGATGCCCCTCGTGCTGTCAAAGACTTGCAATGTGCCATTGTACTCCCCGAAGTCAATACGCTACTTCCTTTGCTAGATGCTTTACAAGGGATTTCCCACCCCATCAACATAACCATGGGATATCCCCTCCATCTCTCCTCCGTGGCGGTATGGCTCCATAGATACATCGAGCTGCAGCAGTTTACCCGATGGGGTGAAAAAGGGGAACTACTCCCACTTGACGCTCTTGAGCATCTCATCAAGCATCCGCTAAGCAACCTTTTGGTAAGTAGTGAGGATCTATCTCCGCTGAATGAAGCTCTTCGATATAACTATTACTATATCAGCTATCAGAAGATTTGCACTCTTTACCCTCAAGGCTTTCCCGAGCCACTTCGCCTTCTGATTGAACCCATATCGGAGAAGTCAGCCCTAATCCAAAGGCTTGTAGCTCTACTCGACGAGCTTGCCTCCCTACTGCAACAGGAAGATAATGATACCGAAGAGGAGGAGTCAAAGGGGGATTCCGACCACGTTCACTACATCCGAGTGCTTGAGATAGAGTTTATCAAAAAACTAAGAGACCTTGTTATACAAGTGGGCAACCTACTCCCTCTGATGGGGGATACCGCAGAACGCACCATTCTATACCGTCTTCTCTTTAAGTTGGTAGAAGAGGAGACCCTCCCTTTCGAGGGAGAACCACTGGAGGGGTTGCAGATTATGGGATTCTTAGAGAGCCGGCTCATTAACTTCGACTATCTCATTATCCCCGAGAGCAACGAGGGGGCACTTCCTCATAAACGCCCTATCAACAGAGGATATATCCCGTACAACGTGCGCTTGGGATACGATATGCCTACCTATCGCTCCGATGATTATACGGAGGCTTATTACTTCTATCGACTTGTAAGCCGTGCCCGTAGGGTTTTCTTTATTGTGGACAGTAGAAGTGAAAAAGAGCCCTCTCGTTTCTTGGCACAGCTACGCTACCTCTTCCATCTCACACCCCAAGAGCATACCGTAAAGGTATCTATGCTAGCTACCGAAACGCCAAGAATTGTCATTCCCAAAGATGAGGCCACGATGGCAGTCCTTAGGGAATACACTACGAGCAATACGGACGACATAAAGAAAGCTCTATCGGCTAGTAGCCTCTCTACTTATGCCCTGTGTCCTCTGCAATTTTACTACAAATACATACGGCAGATTCCCGAGGTAGAAGAACGCACAGACCTACTCTCCCCAGGAGACTTCGGTACTGTTATACATGACGTAATGCAGCACCTGTATGAGCCCTATGAAGGAAAGTTGCTTTCTTCTCAAGACTATGAGTGGTTGCTCGATCCGCACACCTCTTTACCAAGAATTAGTACAACCGTAAACTCCTACTATGCCCAAAATGTACTGCATCAAAATAGTACTCCCAACGAAATTGAGGGGATGCACCAAATGTACATTAGGATGATAATGGAGGAGGTTTACGCTGTCTTGAAGTTTGATGCACAGTACATCCGAAGGGGGCATCAACTCGCCTATGTGGCCTCTGAGCAGCGAATTGATATGATAGAGCCTCTCCCAGAACTGGGGATTGATGTACGCTTCAAGGGCTTCATAGATAGGTTAGATGAGGTAGATGGTCTCTTGCGCATTGTGGATTATAAAACGGGGGCGGACTCCCAAACTTTCAAAGATTGGAGTCAACTCTACTTTGCCCAAGAAAAATATCAGCACCGCAAGGCTATTGCCCAAATCTTCCTCTACTCGGAAGCCGTTCTCCGCTTGGTGGAAAACGGAAAGGCTCAGCAAGAGGGGCTAAGTTGGCTACAACCTAGGCACAATCAGGTGCAACCCTCTCTATATCAACTGAAGGGAATGTGTAGTAATAAAGAGCACTACAATCCCTTGATAAGGCTTAATCAAACGGAAATAGAGGGCTATGCAACCTCAGAGATACGTGATTCGTATTGCCACGAGCTGCACGAAGTCCTCCTCCGTCTCTTCTCTCCGGATGTACCCTTCGCTCAAACAGAAGACGAAGAAGCATGCCGTTATTGTGCTTTTAAGGCTATTTGTGCCCGCTAATGTATCTCTAATAGCTCATAAAGTGCTTACTTTGCATAGCCGATAAGCGTATCGGATCCATTGTTTTGATATAGAAAAGACAATACATATATATGGCAACAAAACAAAATCTTTTTGCAGACTTCTCTCCTACCTCGGCAGAAGAGTGGAAAGCAAAAATTACTGCCGACCTCAAAGGCGCTCCCTACGACAAAAAACTCGTGTGGCGCACCAAGGAAGGCTTTGACGTACAACCGTTTTACCGCCGTGAGGATCTCAATGGATTGCTCACCCCAATGGTTGCTCCCGGCGAGTATCCCTATGTACGCTCTACCAGACTTAACAACGAATGGTACACGCGGCAAGAGATTCATGCCTCTTCACCGGAAGAAGCGAATCGTATAGCTCTTGATTTGCTCTTCAAAGGCGTAGATGCTCCCTCATTTACCCTTGCCGCCTCATGGATTACCCAAGAGGGGCTCTCTGCACTCTTAAAAGATATCGAACCAACAGCCATCGAATTAAACCTTAGCTGCTGCGTATCTCAAGCCGCTCGCTTAGCCCGTGAGCTTACCCTATACTTCCAAGGTAGAGGGATCGATCCAGCCCAAGTTATTGGCTCCATCAACTACAATCCATTTAAGAGAGAGCTTGTACGTGGAAAGCGCAATCCCGATTGGCGTGCCGAGGCTCGTGGCGTTGTAGAGGCAGCGCAAGCCCTCAAGGGGATGCAAGTGCTACAAGTAGATGCCTATATGCTCGCTAATGCAGGGGCATACATAACCCAAGAGCTAGGCTATGCCTTGGCGTGGGGAGCAGAGATGCTTTCTGCTCAAATAGAGGATGGCTATACTGTAGAGGAGGCAACAAAACGTATTAAGTTCAATTTTGGCATCAGTTCTAATTACTTCATGGAGATTGCCAAATTCCGAGCAGCACGTTGGCTTTGGGCAGAGATTGTAGCAGCTCATGGCGAAGAGTATCGCGAGGTGGCAAAAATCAATCAACATGCCATTACTTCGCAATGGAACATGACTCTCTACGATAGCTACGTGAACCTACTTCGTACACAAACAGAGGCCATGTCGGCAGCCCTTGGCGGTGTAGACTCCATCACGGTACTTCCCTTTGATACTCCTTATGGCTCGAGTGACGACTTCTCCATGCGCATCGCTCGCAATCAGCAACTTCTACTCAAAGAAGAAAGTCACTTCGACAAGGTTATAGACCCCTCTGCCGGCTCTTATTATATCGAAACTCTAACCTCAAACATTGCCCATAAAGCATGGGAGTTGTTCCTCTCTATTGAGCAGGAGGGCGGTTTTGCTGGAGCTGTGCGAGACGGGAAGGTACAAGAGAAGATCAATGCAACCAATCGCACTCGACACGAGGCGGTGGCACAACGCAAAGAGTCTCTACTCGGTACCAACGAATTCCCCAACTTTGGAGAGACAGTACACGATAAGCTCCCTCAGACAAAGGCGCACCACCACTCTTGTGGTGTAGACCACTCTAAGGAAGAGGATGTACTCGCCTTGGACTTCAGCCGTGGAGCTTCGGACTTTGAGGCTTTACGCCTCAGTACAGAGCAGGCCACTAAGCAACCCGTGGTTTTCATGCTTACGATTGGCAATCTCGCCATGCGCCTTGCTCGTGCCCAATTTGCAGGTAACTTCTTCGCTTGTGCCGGATATAAATTGATTGATAACCTAGGGTTCGACTCTATCCAAGAGGGGGTAGACGAAGCATTTAGCAAGGGAGCTGATATCATAGTACTCTGCTCTAGCGACGATGAGTATGCCACCTATGCTCCGGAAGCCTATCAAGCTATCGGGGGGAAATGCCCCATGGTAGTAGCTGGGAATCCGGCTTGTCGCCCTGAGCTAGAGGCTCTGGGGATTGAGCATTACATCCATGTAAAGAGCGACGTTTTGGCTACGCTCGCTAGTTTCAATAAGCATTTTGGCATCTAATCCGTAGAGTAATATTATGTACACAAGACCCAATTACGCAGCTATCAACATAGATAAGCAGGGCTTTACTACGACCCCTACGGTACAAAGTATGCCCTCTATAGAGGAGGAAGCTTGGCTCACACCTGAGCAAATCCACGTTAAGAAAGTATATACCCACGAGGATATAAAAGACCTAGAGCACCTCGATTTTGTATCGGGGATTCCTCCCTATTTGCGAGGCCCTTATAGTGCTATGTATCCTCTCCGCGCCTGGACTATCCGACAATACGCCGGATTCTCTACAGCAGAAGAGTCCAACGCATTCTACCGACGCAACCTTGCTTCGGGGCAAAAAGGGCTCTCCGTTGCCTTTGACCTTCCGACGCACCGTGGATACGATGCGGACCACCCCCGAGTAGTAGGGGACGTTGGTAAGGCCGGTGTTTCTATCTGCTCTCTAGAGGATATGAAGGTCCTTTTCGATGGGATCCCTCTATCTAAAATGTCCGTTTCGATGACGATGAACGGAGCCGTTCTTCCCATCCTTGCCTTCTACATCAATGCCGGTCTAGAGCAAGGGGCTAAGCTGGAAGAGATGGCAGGTACCATCCAAAATGACATCCTCAAGGAGTTCATGGTGCGTAATACATACATCTATCCTCCTGAGTTCTCAATGCATATCATTGCGGATATATTTGAGTACACTTCGCAAAAGATGCCTAAGTTCAACTCTATATCCATCTCAGGCTATCATATGCAAGAAGCCGGGGCTACGGCAGATATCGAAATGGCCTACACTCTTTGCGATGGGATCGAGTACCTCCGTGCCGGGATTAACGCAGGGATAGAAGTAGATAAGTTTGCTCCTCGTCTCTCCTTCTTCTGGGCTATCGGGGTAAATCACTTTATGGAGATTGCCAAGATGCGTGCCGCACGTATGCTTTGGGCAAAGATTGTCAAAGGTTTTGGAGCTACCAATCCCAAGAGTTTGGCTCTTCGTACACATAGTCAGACGTCAGGATGGTCGCTTACAGAGCAAGACCCCTTCAACAATGTAGGGCGTACCTGTATTGAGGCCATGGCGGCTGCTCTCGGGCATACCCAATCACTGCATACCAATGCATTGGACGAAGCTATTGCCCTCCCTACGGACTTCTCGGCTCGTATTGCTCGTAATACTCAAATCTACATTCAGCAAGAAACCATGATCTGCAAGGAGATAGATCCCTGGGGCGGTTCCTACTATGTAGAGATGCTTACCCACCAGCTTGCAGAGCGTGCTTGGCAGCATATCCAAGAGGTGGAGGCTATGGGTGGTATGGCCAAAGCCATCGAAACAGGACTTCCCAAGATGCGTATCGAAGAGGCTGCTGCTCGCACCCAAGCTCGCATTGACTCTCATCGCCAGATTATTGTGGGTGTAAATAAGTATCGTTTGGAGAAAGAAGCTCCTATCGATATCCTTGAGATTGATAATACAGCCGTGCGTGAGCAACAAATCGCTCGCCTTAAGGAGTTGCGTAGCGACCGCGACGAAAAAGCCGTACAAGAGGCTCTTTCTGCTATTACTCAAGCTGTAAAGACAAAAGAAGGCAACCTACTAGAACTTGCCGTAAAGGCGGCATCTTTACACGCTTCTCTAGGAGAAATCTCAGATGCATGTGAGGCAGTAGTAGGTCGCTATAAAGCTGTAGTTAGAACGATTTCGGGAGTGTATTCAAAAGAAACTGGTGAGGACAAAGACTTCGCCTATGCTACTAAGTTAGCAAAAGAATTTGCCCAACGTAATGGGAGACAACCACGCATTATGATTGCCAAAATGGGACAAGATGGTCACGACCGTGGAGCCAAAGTGGTAGCAACGGGATATGCCGATGTTGGGTTCGACGTAGATATGGGGCCTCTCTTCCAGACCCCGGAAGAATCGGCTCGTCAGGCTGTAGAGAATGACGTAAACATACTTGGGGTTAGCTCTCTTGCTGCCGGGCATAAAACTCTTATCCCTCAGGTTATTGCAGAACTAGAGCGTCTCGGACGCCCCGATATTATCGTAACGGCCGGAGGTGTTATCCCTGCTCAAGATTACGAATTCCTCTATCAAGCAGGAGTTGCTGCGATATTCGGGCCGGGTACTCCCGTTGCCTATTCTGCAGCAAAATGCCTCGAGTTACTCCTCGAAGAGGGTGATAACAAGTAGGCTCTAGCCATTCTTTCCCTTTAGGTATCAATCGGAAGTCTCTTTTCGGTTGATACCTTTTTTGTGAACAACTACCCCAGACGAGAACCAGCTCCGTGCATTTATCCTTATCACTTGACACAAGAGACTCAGATATTGGGTAGGTCTTAGTACTTTTGTATTCAGAGTAGAGACTATATGATACGCATCGACATAATAACGGTACTCCCGGAGATGATAGAACCTCTCATAGGGTATTCTATACTGGGCCGAGCACAACGAGAGGGCTTTGCCAAGATTGTTTTGCACAATCTTCGGGATTACTCTACCGACAAATGGCACCGAGTAGATGACTATCCTTTTGGGGGAGAGGCCGGAATGGTGATGAGAATAGAACCCGTTGTCAATGCCATAGAGAGCCTACAAAAAGAGCGTACCTACGATGAGGTTATCTATACATCGCCCGATGGGGAACGCTTTAATCAGGGTATGGCAAACGATCTAAGTCTAAGAAAAAACCTCCTCATCTTATGTGGGCACTACAAGGGTATCGACCACCGCATTCGTGAGCATTTCATTACCCGAGAGATATCTGTTGGGGACTATGTACTCACGGGAGGCGAGCTCCCCGCAGCTCTTATGACCGATGCTATCGTGCGTCTTTTACCGGGCGTATTGGGGGATGCAGAGAGTGCTCTGAGTGATACATTTCAAGATGATCTACTAGCCCCCCCCATATACACACGCCCTGCCGAATTTAGAGGTTGGCGAGTACCGGATATTCTACTCAGTGGGCACGAAGCCAAAATCAATGCCTGGCGAGAGAGCCAAGCGCTAGAGCGCACAAAAAGGCTTCGCCCCGACCTCCTCGAAAAGTACAATCAAAAACCATAGCACTACGATAATTATGTCACAGCCAACCGAACAAACCGTTGCTCGTTACCTCCTTGAGGTCGAAGCTGTAAAGTTACGTCCTAATGAGCCTTTTACTTGGGCATCAGGCTGGAAGAGCCCCATCTACTGCGACAATCGTCGCACCCTATCCTACCCTTCTGCACGCAATTATATCAAGATGGCCATAGCAAAGGCTATTGCCGATCGTTACCCTCAAACAGAGGTAATAGCCGGAGTAGCCACAGGAGCCATCTCTTGGGGTGCTTTAGTGGCAGATGCTTTACACCTTCCTTTTGTATATGTACGCTCTCAAGCTAAAGACCACGGAATGCAAAATTTGATCGAGGGTTATCTCCCCGAGCAGAGCAAAGTGCTTGTGGTAGAAGACCTTATTTCTACCGGAGGAAGTAGCCTCAAAGCGGTAGAGGCTCTGCGTGCGGCAGGTGCTGATGTGTTGGCCCTCTATGCCGTGTATACACATGGTTTTGCCGTAGCCGAAGATCTGTTTGCCGAAGCCAAAGTGCCCATGCACACACTAAGCAACTATGGAGCCGTTCTTACCGAAGCAGAGAAAATTGGGTACATTACACCCGATCTTAAACCTCTACTCGATGAGTGGCGCAAAGATCCTGCGCATTGGCGTCAATAGTTTTTTGGAGGAATAATAATTCGTTTCATGTCCGACTTCAAAAGCAAGAAGGTTGGCATTGATGCCCCTTGTGAGGCTGTCTTTGCCAAACTTTCTAATCTAGAAAATCTTCGTTCGCTTGCTCCGCTTGCAGAAAGCAAGGGGATTGAGATAAAGAATATCACCTCCGATAGCTGTTCGCTCGGTGTGCCCAAAGTTGGGGATATTGCCCTATCTGTGGAGAAACGTGTGCCCCATTCGCTCATTCGTCTCGTGGGGCAAACAGTCCTTACCTCCTCTCTCAATATTGAGATACAGCTCTCTTCGGAAGAGGTATCTAGCACAGGGCTGGTCCTTTTGTTGGATGCCGATATCCCTTTCTTTGCTCGCATGATGGTAGAAAAACCTCTCAAAGAAGGGTTAGACAAAGTGGCAGAAATGCTCACTAAGGTGCAGTATACATAAACAAAAATCAATGCTCTCATGGTGCATCCCAAGTCTCTTTACCTGTGGATTACCCTTCTACTCCTCCCTTCGTGTGGTGTAGATGTGCGTTCCACTGTGCCCGATGCACCGGTGTACTACGAGATAGACTTTGCATCGTCGGAGGCAATCCCATTGCGACAACCATCCGGTTACCTTCGTATCGAAGAGCGCACCATAGAGAATAGTGCCATAGGGTTTGGGGGACTACTCATTGTCCATAGTATGCTTGAGAATGGAGTTTACTATGCCTACGACCTTGCATGTCCGCACGAGGTAAGTGCAGAAGTACGTCTTTTTGTGAATGATCAATTGGAAGCCGAGTGCCCTCAATGCCACAGCACCTATAGTATCCTCTATGGAGGAGGAGGGCCTACAGGGGGACCAACAAAAGCTCCTCTTAGGAATTATGCCACTCAGCGCACCTCACGCGGTCTCCTTGTTTACAATCGCTATTAGTCCTCTGCTTGCATGATCCGTCTGTACCGAGTCCATCTCCCGTTTCCTCAGATAAGGCTGTTATTTGCCCTTATCTTCTTGAGTGTTTTTCCGATCAAAGACCTCTTGGCTCAGTCTGATTACGCAATTGGTACAGCAAAAGACTTTGGCGATATAGAACTTATCAACCGAGGGGAAACCCTCCGAGGATTTCGTCTGCATCCCTACACAGGTGCTCCCTATCAGAGCAATATTGATACCATGGCTCTCGATTACTACAGACGAAAGATGGTGGAGGGGAAAGGGCTTGCCATGGGATATACCGGCAATCTAATTAGCCCCCGCCACTTCAAAACTTTCTTTGATAGAGAGTCCGACTATGCCACTTTTAGCTTTGCTTCAGCTTATCAAGGAATCCTTTACCACCCCGATAACCTACTCTTCTACAATACTAAATCGCCCTATACCAACATGCTCTATCAGCGCAATGGTACCGCAGAGCAACGAGAGGAAGAGCTTGATATGACCATGGCGGTAAACCTTGGGAAGGCGTTCAATTTTGGAGGGGATTTCAACTATTCTTATTCCAGAGGTCAATACATTGCCAACCACTCTAGTGGGGTGAGTTATCGACTTTTTGCCAGTGTCTTGCTCCCTAGATATGAATTATTCACCTCGGCTGGTAATAATTACATCAAGCAAAACGAAAACGGAGGATTGGCCAAAGATGGCTATATAGACTCCCCACAAGAGTATGGATCCGGGCGTACAAACATCAGCTCTATCGAGATGCCTGTTAAGTACTCTTCGGGCGTTGGTAATGCCATGTGGGTGGGGCATATCATGTTGGCTCACCGCTATAACTTAGGCTCTCTCCGGGACTTCCGTAGGGGCAGCACCCTCCCTAATGGCACAATTACAGAGCGAGATACGGCTCTTTTTGTTCCTGTTGGTAGTATCGGACACCGCTTCTCGTACGACCGTGGGGTACGTCTATTTATCGCACAGAGAGCTAGTTCTCTTCCCTCCGTTTATGGGCAAACATATAATCATCTGTGGCGGAAATCCGGAGAAACTCAGGATACCCTCTCCTTCAATCCACTGGACTCCACCCGCATGGTTCAGTTTGCCAATACTTTCTCCTTATCCCTCCGCGAAGGATTTCGCCCTTGGGTAAAGATGGGGCTCACAGGCTATGCCCGACTCGAAAATCGGGCGTTTTACGTACAAGACTCAATTCCCGGGAAGCAAGAAACCAAAGAGTTTGCTACCTACATAGGAGGGCGAATTGAGCGGCATAATGGTACCGGATTAAACTTTGACGCAGGAGGAGAAATCGCTGTTTTGGGGGCAGATATTGGTTCTATGCGTTTATCCGGCAACGTATCATCCCGATTTTCGCTTTGGGGAGTCCCGATTGGTATTGAGGCCGATGCTCGCTTTCATTTCCTCCGAGTACCCTACCTATGGCGTCATCATCACGGGTCTTATGTTTGGTGGGATAATGAATTTGGTTTTACAAAACAACTCGTAGTGGGAGGGAAGCTCTCCGCTCCTCAGTGGGGTACCGAGTTTTCGCTACACTCAGCCACACTTGCCAATACGATTTACTTCGATACAACACGTCGTGCCCAGCAATATGCACCTCCCATCGAAATACTAGAGGGGAGACTAAAGCATCAGTATCATTGGGGCATTTTGGGATGGCAAGCCGAGGTTGCCTATCAGCTATCGAGCAACCAAGAAGTAATGCCCTTACCTTCCCTTGCAGCCTATGGCTCACTCTATCTAGACTTCTATACAGCACGCGTTATGCGCACTCAGCTAGGGATTGATTGCCACTATCACACTGAGTACTATGCCCCTTACTACGAACCTGCAGTGCAGCAATTTATCAATCAGCAAGAAGTAAAGATTGGGAACTTTCCCTTGCTTAATCTCTTTGCCAACTTCAAACTAAGAAGGGTGCGCTTTTTTGTGATGCTCTACAATGCCGGAGAGATGCTGATTCAACCCTCTAGACGCTGGTCTTTGGCTCACTATCCTGTTAATCCAATGACCCTTCGCTTGGGTATCAATTTCGATTTCAACAACTAACGGAGCCTGCCATATCGCAAGAATGCCGTACCTTTGTCACAAAGAAAAAAGGAACAAACAAGGATCTCCTACCCATAGATGTACCGACTCGTAAGCCATCTTGATAAGCTACTTGCCCTGCACGATTGTGTGATCATACCTTCGCTGGGGGCTATTATCAAAGAGTATATACCTGCTCGCTATAGTGATGCAGAGTATATGGTATATCCTATGGAGGAGTGTTTCCATTTCAATGGGGAACTTCGCGAACGTGACGGTCTTCTCGATGATTTGTATGCCAAGAGCTACCACGTAAGTATGCGCCGAGCTCGCAATTTGGTGGATACCGATGTGGAAGAACTTCGTCGCGATATGATTCGTCTTGGGGGTATTTCGATAGGTCATGTAGGTCGCCTTATGATCGGGGCAGATGGGAAAATGGATTTCCAGCCCGAGCATAATCGTCTCCCTCTTGGGTATGGCGAAGCCTATGGCCTCAGCACCTATACCCTACCTCGTTTAAGTGAAAAGGCCCTTACTTCCCTTGCGGTAGAGGAGGAAAAGCCCCTTGTAGAGGAGTTGGATGCCACCACAGAAAAAACAGATTCTTCACAGCAAAAGTCGGATACTAAGTACCTACATTTTCGTGTTTCGCGCCGCGTTGTGGGTTGGGCTGCCGCCGCTGCTGTGCTCCTTGTCTGCTTACTCCCGGTAACCACCCACCCCGTACAAGAATACTTTAGTGCGAGTTTTGTTCCCACAGAGACGCAACAAACATCCATTTTGCCAGGAGAAAAAACTTTGCAACAGGGTAAGAATGCTACAGAAACTACCTGCAAAGAAGAAAATTCTCAGGCAGAATCCGAAGAATTATCACCCAGTTCTCTAGGGGATTATTACGTGATAATTGGATCTTTCCGAACTGAAGCCAAGGTGAATGAATACCTAGAGACTCATAGAGATAGTGCCTTTGCGGCCTCCATGGGAGCCGTAAAAAAAGGAAAGAATCGCCTGATCTACGCCAAACGATTCGCTTCAAGCGACGAGGCAGAGAGCTATCTTGCCACCCTTCGAAAGTCCGGGAAGGAATACTCCGAGGCTTGGTTGCTCCACTATTCTGAGTAATCTCTACTCTCCTACTTATCTCTTCCAGAGGCGTGGTGCCCCAAAATATCGTTGATGAAATGAAAGCCTTGGCAAAAAGCCTTGGCTTTGTTGCTTTAGGGATTGCGAGGGCTCACCCCGTCCCTCAAGAGGTACGCGATAGCTATATATCCAGCCTACAAGAGCAGGGCGTTGGGGACATGGGATACCTGGAGCGCAACCTAGAAGTACGATTCGACCCCGACAAATTGGTATCGGGAGCTAGGAGTATCATTGTAGGAGCCTTTAACTACTTCCCAGAAAAAACACAACGCACCGATGCTCCCCAAATTGCCTACTACGCCTACGGAAAAGACTACCATCGTGTAGTAAAAGACAAGCTATTTACTCTACTCAAGTACTTACAAGAGCGAATCGAAACTCCCTTTTCTTCGCGTGTTTTTGTAGACTCGGCTCCCCTGATGGAACGCTACTGGGCGGTACAATCCGGAGTAGGAAAGGTGGGGCGTAATGGGCTTCTCATAGTCCCTCATTTCGGTTCGTTCTGCTTTTTGGGAGAGATTGTAACCACTCTAGAACTACCGGCAGACGCTCCCAGTGAAGGCTCGCCTTGTGGTCGCTGTATGCGCTGTGTAGAGCATTGCCCTGCCCAAGCAATTAGCAAAGATGGTCGCTTCTCACCAACACGTTGCCTTAGCTATCAAACCATTGAGCACCACGGAAGCCTCGATCCCAAGGTAGTAGCACAACTCGGAGAGCGTATATATGGCTGCGATGCCTGCCAATTGGTATGCCCTCACAATCGCTTTGCTTATCCGCATCAAGAGGGGCTATTGAAACCTGCTCCCGACCTATTGGAAATGACAAGTGAGGACTGGAAAAATCTGGATAACGAGACGTTTGAACAACTTTTTGAGCACTCTGCCGTCCAACGTGTTGGGTTTGATGGACTCCGTCGCAATATCAATTCGTTACTCATCTCCGAGGAGACGGAAGCCTCTACTCAAAGTGAAAAGTGAGTAGAATCATGCGAGGGGTAGCGCTTCTCAGTGCCTGAGTGAATCGGAAGCGAACATCATCTGCTATATCGGGTCGCTCGTGCTGTATCACGTCTCCTAAGCCATAGGATAGAGACAACTCAGGGCAAAGTTTGAAGAAGGGAAGATAGATATCACAGCCCACCCCCACCTTAAGACCATATTCTACAGGCTTAAAATGAACAGCATCCCCTCGCTTTTGTCCGATTTGCAATGCGGCATAACCTCCGGCGAGCATATAGGGACGAATATTGTTCATCCGCTGAGAAGAGTACTTGAGCAATAGAGGGAACTCTATCAGATTGGAGCGAGAGGAGAGTCGTTCGATCTGATTTTCTCCATCGGAAAAAGAGATAGCTCTCTCGGATAAATGCAGTGTAGGCACAAAGCGAAGCTCCCAGTTTAGTTTGATCGTATAGTCGGCAATCAGTCCCACAGAAAAGCCCGGGGTATAGTCCATAACCTCTCCATACAGAGGGGTGCTCGGTGCTCCACTTGCTGAAGAAGAGGTTGCACCCGAATTTATTATTGCGAGATCCTGCGTGTGCATCCCCACATGAAACCCGAGATGAAACACACGATAATCCGCATAAGGGCGGCGCTGAACTACTTGCTTTTGCCCCCATGCAACAGCTACACTCCCCCCTAAGAATAGAAAGGTTAGCAGGAACCATCTCCATAGAGAAGAGGTGTATTGTGCGACTAACTTATGTACTACCACGCTGAGATAACGCGTTAGCTTGGCTTTTTATTGTACTTTTGCTTGTCGGATATACTGCAATGAATTAGTAGACAATAGTATGATAGAAGTAATCAATTTCTCCGATCGCCCGTCGTTGATGAGTGACTATATGGCTGAGCTCCGAGATGTTAATGTACAAAAAGACTCCATGCGTTTTCGTCGCAACATAGAGCGCATAGGTGAGCTCCTTGCCTACGAAGTGAGCCAGCATCTCAACTATGCAAAAGAGGAAGTACAGACACCGCTTGCCATAGCACACAATTATCGTCTGCAAGATCCTGTGGTTATCGGTACTATCTTACGGGCCGGACTACCCTTTCATGCCGGCTTCTTGAATTACTTCGATCATGCAGAAAATGCCTTTGTATCAGCCTATCGTAAATACAAAGACAAACTCAAATTCGACATTTTTGTAGAGTACATTGCTTGCCCCGATCTTACGAATAAGGTACTCATTCTCACCGACCCTATGCTTGCAACCGGCGGAAGTATGGAACTTGCTTACCGTGCCCTACTCTCTCATGGCAAGCCCCGACAAGTACACTTTGTATCGGTGATAGCTAGCCAACAAGCCGTAGATTATCTAAGAAACGCCATAGATCCGGATACTGATGCAACCATTTGGGTAGCATCCATAGACCCCGAGCTTAACGATCACTCCTACATTGTACCCGGGTTAGGAGACGCCGGAGATCTCGCTTACGGAGAAAAACTCTAATCTTTTTTCTCTTTGGCATCTACGCCTACACCTATTCAACTTGAATTACTTGCCCCTGCAGGGAATGTAGAGTGCGGTTTGGCAGCTCTCTCCTCGGGGGCAGATGCTATATATGTAGGGGCTCCCAAGTTTGGAGCACGAGCGGCAGCCAATGTTTCTTTATCAGACATACAGTACCTTGTCTCCATAGCACATCGCTATGGGGCAAAGGTTTATGTCGCTTTCAATACCATTCTATACGACAATGAACTCTCGGAGGCTGAGGCACTCATTCGTCGTCTCTACCTTATAGGCGTTGACGCTCTTATAGTGCAAGATATGGGGCTTTTGACTCTTGATTTACCCCCCATTGCCCTACATGCCAGCACGCAATGCCATAATGCCTCAGTAGCTCAAATACAACGCTTAGCCGCCTTAGGTTTTGAGCAGGCTGTACTCGCTCGTGAGTTGACTATCGAGGAGACGGCTACGTTACATCAAGCGGTTCCCGACCTTCGGCTAGAGACCTTTGTCCATGGTGCTCTCTGTGTCAGTTATAGCGGTCATTGCTATCTCTCCCAAGCATTTGCCGGTAGAAGCGCCAATCGAGGAGCCTGTGCTCAGTATTGCCGATTACCCTATACACTAGAGGATGCTACAGGGCGCAAGATTGTAGAAGGTAGCCACCTCCTATCCCTCAAAGACCTGAATAGATCGTCTATTCTCTCCCAACTTGTAGAGTCAGGTGCCGTTAGTTTCAAGATTGAGGGCCGGCTCAAAAATGCCTCTTATGTACGCAATGTCACAGCCTATTATCACCAACTTTTAGAAGACATTGTTACGGCTCAACCTGAGCGATATTCAAGGTCCTCTCTAGGACGAGTTTCCCTCTCTTTTACTCCCGATCCTTTCAAGAGCTTCTCGAGAGGAGCTACCACGTACCAACTAAGAAAAGGGGATTTTAATGAGGTGTTAATACGTCCGGAAAGCCCCAAAAGCGAAGGCGAGTTTTTAGGAATTGTCTCCAAAATGGAAGGGAATAGCCTATGGCTCGATCGCAGTTGTGACCTTGCCAATGGGGATGGACTTGCCTTCTATACCCCCACAGGGACGATGGAGGGAACGCGCATAAATCACCTGCAAGAAAAAGGGAAAATCGTTGTAGATAACCCTGCAAACATTAAGCCGGGAACAAGAATCTATCGTAATTATTCAACCCAATTTGAGCGTGTAATCAATCGCCCTGATAGCTCAGAGCGATTGTTGCCCGTGAAGCTAAAGTTGGGAGTTCTCCCTTGGGGATTTGTGCTCGATTTGGAGATAGATAGCCCTCAATCCAAGGTAACAACACGCGTCACACTACCCCACAAGATGGAAAAAGCCATGCAAAACGGGGAGGATCGTCTGCGGGATGCCCTTGCCAAATTAGGAGGAACCGACTTTTTTGCCACTGCAATTGAAGTCAATACAAAGGGATTTTTTGTGCCCCTGTCTGTTGCAAGTTCACTAAAAAGATTGGGTGTAGAGGCTCTTGATAGAGCCCTTAAGTTGCGTTATTTAGCTCATCCTATTTACCGACCTTCTTACGCAAGTATTCCACAAGCTATAGGCACCGATGGTACCGTTACCTTTGATTACAATGTTGCCAATTGCGCAGCAAAAAAGGCCTACCAGACCTGGGGTGCTCACCAGATTGCCCCTGCATATGAAGTCTCTCCCACAAAAGATGCTCCCCTTATGACCTGCCGGCATTGTATTCGCCGCCACTTGGGTTATTGTACACGCAGTAAACGTGTAATGCCTTATAAGGAGCCACTCTACCTTGTACACGGCAAAGAGCGTATCCGACTTGCATTCGATTGCAAAGAGTGTAGTATGAAACTTTACTCTGCCCAATAGGCTGGACGTTTATGTATTTGAGATTGGCTAAAATGTATTACCTTTGCAATCAGTCTGCAACCGCTGAGCACAGCAAAGTCTAGTCGAAGCGGGTGTAGTACCCTAAGTTTAACTCGTTAATTGATAAAACGAAATGTATCTAGACTCAGCAAAGAAGAAAGAAATCTTCGAAAAACATGGTCAATCTGCTACTGACACGGGTAGCGTAGAGAGCCAAGTTGCTCTTTTTACTTACCGTATTGCCCACCTTACAGAGCACCTCAAAAGCAATCGCAAAGACTTTGCAACGGCTCGCGCTCTTAAAATGCTCGTTGGTAAGCGTCGTCGCTTGCTCGACTATGTAGCAAAGAAAGATATCGAACGCTATCGTAAACTCATTGCAGAATTGGGTATCCGTCGTTAATCGAGATTCCATTCTGCTCCTCTCGAAGAGGCACTCTTAGGGTCTTTCCTAGGGTCTCTTCTATAAGAGTGAATTATTGCCTCTCTCTTCTTCGTCTTCGCCTTGTGCGTGGCATGGAAGGGAGAGGTCATTTGTATTAGATCATCAATATTTTCTGGTAGTACCCCCCAAACTCATACATTATACATATATTTGTGACGGGGAATGGGAGTGTATCCGACTAATAACTCTAGGGTTACTCTGGGTGTACTCGTATTTCTCTTAGGAAGCATTGGCTCCCTAAGGATTAGAGAGAAAGACTAACGATAAGTAGGAAAACAAACGACAAATAACGAAGATGAAAGATTTTTTGAAGATGTTCTTAGCCTCGATACTTGGCTTTATCGTGGCATCGGTGATACTCTCTTGTATTGCGGCTTTTTGCATGATGGGGCTCATTGCCGTTGTGGCAAATCAGACGAACAAGAGTACAAGTATCCCAAAAGAATCTCTCTTGGTAGTAGATTTATCCTCAATCAAAGAGATTGAAACAGACTCTCCTTTCGATAATTTCTTAGGCTCAAAACGAGAAAAGAGTCTTACACTTACCGAAGCTATCCGCAGCATCCGATATGCGGCAGAGAACCCACGCATTGAGGGGATTTATCTTACAAGTGCTATGCCTGAGGCCGGTTTGGCTTCGATTAACGAGCTACGTCGTGCCCTCAAGGACTTCAAGAAGTCCGGTAAGTTTGTTATTTCCTATGCGGACCAATACAGCCAAAAGGGATACTACCTAGCCTCAGTTGCCGATGAGATCTATCTCAATCCCCAAGGGGCTGTAGAGCTTGATGGTATGTATGTATCTAATGTGTTTTACAAGAATGCATTGGAGAAGTTTGGTGTAACCATGCAGGTATTCAAGGTCGGTACTTACAAGGGGGCTGTAGAGCCTTTCCTTCTAGATAAACTAAGCGAGCCCAACCGAGCTCAGATTACCTCATTTACTTCCGAACTTTGGAGCACTATGCTACAAGGGATCTCTCAGGAGAGAAATATTGCCCTTGACTCACTCTCTAGACTTGTAGATC
Source organism: uncultured Porphyromonas sp. (assembly GCA_963539975.1). Lineage (GTDB taxonomy): Bacteria > Bacteroidota > Bacteroidia > Bacteroidales > Porphyromonadaceae > Porphyromonas. The sequence goes on from CAUTMR010000001.1 coordinate 271,869, forward strand.
GTGCTCCCATGTTCCTATCACAGCAGGAGCTTGTAACCTCAAAACTAGTTGACAAACTCTGCTACGAGCGCGAGGTCATCAAGATGTTTGAGGATGAGTATGGAATAAAAGAAGACCACTTTGTAACCCTCAATCGAGTATATAACAGTGAGCGTCGCTACGACAATTCCGGAGATGGCACAGTACAAGTGCTATTTGCCGAAGGGGAGATTACCTCAGGAGTTGAGTTTGGTACTATTACCGAGGCTCTTGTAGGTCGCCTACTAAAAGCGGCGGATGACGATGATATTGATGCCGTGGTTCTCCGCGTAAACTCGCCGGGAGGGAGTAGCTATGTCTCCGACCAAATTTGGGACGCAGTACGCTATACCAAGAGCAAGAAGCCCATTGTCGTTTCTATGGGAGACTATGCAGCATCCGGTGGTTACTACATCTCTTGTGCCTCCAACTACATCTTTGCCGAACCTACAACCATAACAGGCTCTATCGGGATCTTTGGATTGTTCCCCAACTTTGCAGGAACAGCACAAAAACTCTCCGTTACCGAAGATGGTGTAAAAACAGCAAAATATGCCGATTTTGGCAATGTATTTCGTCCCATGACAGACGAAGAGCGTTCCCTAATGCAAAGCTACATTGAGCGAGGCTACGACACGTTCCTCTCTCGTGTTGCAGAGGGGCGTAACTTAGAAAAGTCTCAAGTTGACCTTGTGGCACAAGGGCGCGTATGGACAGGGAAACAGGCATTGGCTCGTCACCTTGTAGACGAACTCGGAGGGCTGGATGAAGCCATCGCCAAGGCTGCTGAACTTGCAAACATAAATACGCCCTCGGTGTGGTACGAATCAAGTCGTCAAGACAAGTTCTCAAACTTAGTGGATCGTTACCTGTTTGAAAACTCCGATAACTTGGTACGTACTATACTTACCGAAGAAGAAATCGAAGCTCTCAAAAAAGCTCGAATCATGCGCAGTAGTACCGGCGTACAAGCTCGTATGCTGTACGACATTCAGTTTTAATAAAGCAGATTAATCGCACAAAAGAGGAGCAAGAGACCCCTAAGAGGCATACCAATCTAGCGTTGGTCTCTTCCCCTCTTGCCCATGAGGTGGCGCGAAACGTATGAAATGAAACCCCTTGGTACCTCCCCTTGGCTCGCCCCGGCTGCTGCACTCTATGGTGCAGGAGTGAGGCTGCGCAACTGGCTCTACGACCGTAATATACTTTCCGGTAAGAGCTTCCCTATCCCTATTATCTGCGTAGGGAATTTGGCTGTTGGGGGAACGGGCAAAACACCTCTAGTGGAGTATCTAATAGAAACACTCCAAAACGACTACCGAATTGCCGTCGTGAGCCGAGGATACAAACGAGCCTCCAAAGGGTTAATACACGCAACTCCTGAGTCTACAGCATGTGAGATAGGAGATGAACCCAGGCAAATACTCCGCAAATACCCCCATATTACAATGGTTGTGGAGGGGAATAGGAATCGAGCCATTGAGTACATTATGACTCTTCCTGAATGGGAACGCCCACAAGTTATCTTTCTAGATGACGGGTTCCAACACAGAGCAACAAAAGCTTCTCTAAGTCTATTGCTCACTGATTGTCTGCATCCGTTTATGACGGATAAACTATTGCCAGCGGGGAGACTTCGCGAACCTATAAAGGGGAGACTTCGTGCAGATGCCGTCGTGGTAACGCGATGTCCTCAAGATATGTCTCCCATGGATCAGCGGATTATGGAGCGAAACCTATCACTTTACTCTAATCAAACAATCTATTTTTCAACGATTCAATACGGTCAGTTGTCCCCTCTATTCCCAGAGGAGGCAACACCCCAACTGATCCAAGATCCGCATACAGCACGTGTTATCGCCATTGCAGGTATTGGGCAACCTGAGCTTTTCTTTAGAGAATTGTCTCGTAGATTCTCTCGAGTAGAGACTCATACCTATGCAGATCACCACGTATTTTCTCCCCGAGAGATCACACAAATGGAAACATGGGTGCACTCATCTTGCGATTTCATCGTTATGACAGAAAAGGATGCCATGCGCTTAGAAGGCGGAGATTACAACCTCTCACCTCTTCTCCGGCAACGGATTTATTATCTTCCCATCCGAACTCTATTTTTGGGACGTAGTGCAGAGCGGCTGCAAGAATTACTGCACACCACGCTACGAAAGTACTATCCCAGATAAATCACTTCCAACACTTACTACATCTTACATATATGCCAACTCCTATTGCAGAATTGGGCGAGTTCGCCCTGATCGATAGACTAACCCTCCAACACCAAACAACCCAATCTTCCACCCTCAAAGGCGTAGGGGATGATGCCGCTGTACTCTGTGCCCCTGAGGGACAAGTGCAAGTGGTAACAACCGATTTACTTCTAGAGGGAGTGCATTTCGACTTAACTTACGTACCTCTCAAACACCTCGGGTATAAAGCCGTTATGGTCAATCTATCTGACGTTTTTGCGATGAATGCAAAACCTGCTCAGATAACCGTCTCCATTGGTATTTCCTCCAAATTTTCTGTTGAGCAGATAGACGAACTCTACGAAGGTATCTATCTTGCTGCTTCGCGTTTTGGTGTGGATGTAGTGGGTGGTGATACAAGTGCCTCTCTTAATGGACTTGTTATCAGTATCACGGCTCTCGGCTATGCTCGCCCAGAGGAGGTTGTGTATCGTAGTGGTGCTAAGCCTACGGACCTCATTTGTGTATCGGGGAACTTGGGTGCTGCCTATATGGGATTGATGCTCCTAGAGCGTGAAAAGCGTGTGTTTGAAACGGATCCAACGCCCTACTTCACGCCTGACTTCGATGGTAGAGAATACCTCATAGAACGCCAATTGAAGCCCGAGGCTCGAGGAGATGTTATCTCTACACTACTCTCTCACGGCATACAACCCACGGCCATGCTGGATATATCGGATGGGCTCTCTAGCGAACTTCTTCACCTCGCACAAGCCAGTCATGTGGGAATCAGACTCTACGAAGAGCGAATCCCCATAGATCACGAAACATTTGCCGCGGCAGAAGATCTGCACCTCTCCCCGATTGCCGTTGCTCTCAATGGAGGTGAAGATTACGAACTCCTATTCACCGTTCCCCTATCTTATGCCGATCAGATTCGGGCTATCCCCGGAGTACATATCATCGGACATACAACAGAAACTGACGAAGGATGCCATCTCATTACCGGAGACGGATCACTCTCGCCCCTAGAAGCTCAGGGATGGAACGCCCAACAAAAGCTCCAAGAAAATTCTCAACAATAGCTCCTCACACCAACAATGATCAAAACAAGATTACTGGGAAAATTCACCGCCTCTTTCCGTGCTGTTGGGGAATATACCCTATTGATGCGGCAGGTGTTTAGTCGCCCTGCTCGCTGGAGCATGTTTTTCAAGCAACTAGTACGAGAGATCGCAAAGATTGGACTAGACTCCATTCTCATTGTGATGATCATCTCTTTCTTCATTGGTACGGTTATTACCATACAGCTTGCTATCAATATTAGCTCCCCCATGATCCCTCGCTTTACGATTGGTTACTCTACAAGAGAGATCGTACTGCTAGAGTTTTCCTCCTCCATTATGTGTCTTATCCTGGCAGGAAAGATCGGGTCGAGTATAGCATCTGAGCTCGGGACCATGAGGGTGACAGAGCAAATTGATGCCCTAGAAGTGATGGGGATCAACTCGGCGAACTTCTTAATCCTCCCCAAGATTATAGGACTTCTGCTCTTTATCCCCGTACTCTCTATTATCAGTATGGCTACGGCTATTGGAGGCGGATTCTTGGCAACTTTCCTAACCCCCTCTCTCACGGCAGAAGACTTTGAGTATGGGATGCAGCTCTACTTCAACCCCTACAACGTACTCTACTCTGTCATCAAGAGCCTTGTGTATGCCTTCATTATCACCTCCGGATCCAGTTATTTCGGCTACAATGTAAAAGGAGGTGCCTTAGGAGTAGGGGTAGCGAGTACCAATGCTGTGGTAACAAGTAGCGTACTTATCCTTCTTGCCGATGTATTACTCACTAATCTCTTGCTCATCTAACGGACTATGATAGAAGTAAAGAATCTTGTCAAAGAGTTTGAGGATAAGCAAGTCCTCAAGGGTATCTCTACTGTCTTTAAGAGTGCCACTACCAACCTTATCATCGGGAAAAGTGGGGCGGGTAAAACGGTATTGCTGAAGTCACTCATCGGGCTAGTTACTCCCACTAGTGGAGAAATTCTTTTTGATGGGGAGGGCATTCTTCAGTTCGATAAGGAGAAGAGAAAGCAACTCTACCGCAAGATGGGGGTAATGTTTCAAGGGTCGGCACTATTCGATAGCATGACTGTGTTGGAAAACGTACAGTTCCCCTTGGATATGTTCCTCCGCAAGCCTCTCAAAACTCGCCGATCCATTGCCCAAGAATACCTCAAGAAAGTGGGGTTAGCAGATGCCGCTGCCAAATATCCTTCTGAGATAAGCGGTGGTATGATGAAGCGTGCTGCCATTGCACGTGCCTTGGTAACAAGACCTAAATACCTCTTTTGTGATGAACCCAACTCGGGGCTAGACCCTAAGACCGGCGGGCAAATAGACCAACTCATCTACGACCTAACCAAAGAGTTTGAGATAACTACCATCATCAATACGCACGATATGAACTCGGTACACAACATCGGAGAGAACATCATTTTCCTCTACCGTGGGGAGAAAAACTGGGAAGGCTCTGCCAGCGATATAGAAACGCTAGGGACACCCGAACTGAAGCGGTTTATCTTGTAACCCACACCCCATTAGAAGAAGGAGTCAACAGAAAGAATACGCTCGCGAAAGCTCCTCTAGACCAAGCCGAAAAAGAGATAAGAAAAGGGTCGACACTTACAGCAAAAGTGTCGGCCCTTTCTCGCAAAGAGACAGCTCCCTCTACAGACACTACCGATAATTGACTTACCACAAAAAGCTTTTCAGCTTTTGAGAGATTACCTTAGCACTTAACAAGTTATTTTCTTCCGAACGAAAATTATTTTTCTTCCGCACGAAAATTATTTTTCTTCCGCACAGAAATTTATTTTCTTCCGCACGAAAAATTATTTTCTTCCGCACGAAAAATTATTTTCTTCCGCACGAAAAATTATTTTCTTCCGCGCGAAAATTTATCCCCTTCCGCACGAAACGAAACCCTCATATAATCATAGGGATTGGTTCTTGCCAATTATTAGATTCGTAATTGAGAGTATAGAAAAAAGGTTGGCCTCAAAGAAAGAAGCCAACCTTTTCAGTACGGTTCAAAGTATCTATTTATTATCTATTCGGGCAGGTCACTGCCATCGAAAGCAAAGGGCAAGAGTCCTCTATTATCGTGGAGAACGAGGGCTTGTTCCTTGCCTACCATAATCACCTTAAAAGGCTTCTGGTACCTGCTACTCGTCTCCATAAGCACCTGCCGACATGCTCCACAAGGCGTTATGCTCTCTACCCTATCCTCTTCACTAAAGGCGACCAACAATAGGATCTCCACAGCCTCATTGGGATACTGCGCTCCGGCTGCAAAAAGAGCCGTACGCTCAGCACACAAGCCCGAGGGATAGGCGGCATTTTCTTGATTGCTCCCTACTACGACCACGCCATTAGAGAGCAGAAGAGCGGCTCCTACGCGAAAGCGACTATAAGGGGCATAGGCATTACGAGCAGCCTCTACGGCAGCCTCCTCCAAGCGAAGGAGTGTGGCATCGAAGTCTTTTCGTTGGATTCGTTCGTAAGGGATGGATAGCGTGTGCATCGTTATAGAGAATCAGAATTTATAACCAAAGGTAATTGTTGCACGAATGTTGCTGTTCGATAGCTTTATTGCATTGGGGGTAGCGAAGACATCTTTCTTCAGAGGAGCTCCACTACGATCCGCCAACGCGGGGAATGCGTAAACGTAACTATTATTCTGTGCTCGTACTAGAGAAGCATCTATATAGAAGGCCTTAGAGAAGCGATACCCCAACCCTCCACCAAAGATCCATTGGGTCTTTTGAATGGTATAGTGTGGGAGTGTCCCTGCTACAAGCATCGGAGTTTGGCTACTGCCCTCGAAGGATGTAAGCCCATTCCCAGGCTTCATAGGAGTTGTAGAATAAGCCCCTCCCAAGCGAAGGCTCAGTGAAGGCAATATCCGCAATTCGCCCCCTACACGCACAGTATGTTGCCATCCGTAGTGGGATTCAATGGCCCTATTATCCGAACTAGCCGAGATTGACCCCGGGAACTTAAGACGCATCATACTGTAGGGCATCAAATCATAATCCACACTGATGAGTGCTCTATTGCCGAAGGTATAGGCGAGCCCCACTACAAATCTACTGGGAGTAGTAACAAAATAGCTATTGCTTCCCTTAGGAGTTTTTCCCTTGAAGTTGTACACCTTCTTTATAGTTTTTCCATCATCAGTTAGTGACGTGTAGCGAGTTCTTGCCGTAGCATAGTAGCGATCTACCATCGAAAGCCAAGTGGGAGAATGGTAGGCAAGACCAATCCGTAATCCATCAGTAGGGCGCAATATCGCACCAATACTTAGCCCAAAACCGCTCCCCGTGGTAGCTAATTCGTTGTAAAGCTGAAGGTAGTCATCGTATGAAAAGTCTTCGCCGTAGGTAGAAGCAAGTTGCTTCTCGATTGAAGTATACTTGAGTGATGCTCCCAGATAGTAACGATCTCCCCAGTTGTAGCCGAAGTTGAAGTCGTAGGCATTGACAGCACCCCTCTCCTGCATCCGTAAGGTAGCTCGCTTGGGGCCAAAGGGAACCTTAGAACCCGAACCATCAGGGTAATAGAAGTTGGTAGTATAAGGGCCCGCTCCTCCAGCGCCCGGATTGATGAAACCGGCCTCATAACCAAGGATCGTCATCCACGAAGCATTGGCGTCATAAAGACCTCCTCTTTGTGGGTCATAGAAACTATCGTAACGAAGGTTATCGGGGGTTATCATTGCAGTATAGTCCGCAATAGAAAAGGGAATTCCCTTGACGCCATTATAGTCGAGAAGAGTGCCCTTAGGATTCGTTTCTGCTTCGAAATCTCGATCATAACTAACCACCCTATTGCGGCTAATACCAAACGAAAAGCCATTGCCCGTAGAGGGGTTGTAGTAAGAAGATACAAAGCCTATCTGGGGAATTTTTACGTTACTAGTACTATGTTTTAATTCTTGATTGTACCAAGATGCCGTTGTAGAACGATTCGAAAACCCGAAAGACATCGCCATTTCCGATCGGTGAAAGACGGCTCCACCTGCTGGGTTCTGAGATATAGAGGAGAGATCTCCTCCCAAGGCAGCAAACGCTCCCCCCATAGCTTGAAAACGAGCCGACCCGTCTATTTCAGTTCTACTTAGAGAAAAAGCATCCGTCTCACTCTGTGCATAGACCGAGCCCACCCCCACAAGAGAGCAGGCCACGATCCCCAAATACATTTTCAAAAGTCCATTCATGATCTATAATAATTGCATTGGTGTTTATCTATTTCTGCGGATATATCCTCCGAATTCTTAGCGACGTCCTCGAGAAGTTGTTGACGAAGAACCTCCTCCATCATAGCTGCCGCGCGAAGAGCTACTCCCACTACTCTGTGAAGAAGAGCCTGAGTCAAACGAACGGTGTTGCTGTATGGTTTGCTGCGAAGAAGAGGTACTGCGTCTTGGCTCCGAAGGAGTATCGTAAGTGCCTCTACGCTGAGGTTGGTAAGACTCGTATTGGCTTCTCTGCGAACGAGAGGGCACTTCTCTTTGCTCTATACGTTGCTGTGAGCGGTCTATCCGTTGGGGTGTTGTTCCTTCGTATGAACCGCGACGCGCGGGGCGTTCGGTGACACTTTCGTTACGACGGCGTGTCCCACTATCAGAAGATACGCGAGAGTTATTTCCTCGAGAGTCTTCTCCATAAGAACCACGAGCGTTGCCCGAGCGAGAGGGACGATACTCTCTAGGATTATAGGAAGTATTATCCGTTACACGATTGGTATTTTCTGTCCAATAATTACCTCGTGTTTCGTTTACCGCTTCTAAGCGACGAGCCTCACGATCAGAGAGCTGCTGATTTACAGAAGAAGCTGTAGTCACAGAGCCTCCGTTATTGCGAGAGCTATTACCTGCAGCCCCGTAATATTCGTTATTGCGACGACCATTGGGAGTTCGATTTACAGAGTGGTAATAGGAGCCAACATAGGGATCATAGCCATAACTACCATAATATCCGCTATAATAACCATCTATAAATCCCTGGCGATAACCATTGTGCCAAGCATAGTAGGGGTTGCTATAGTAGTCCCAAGCTGAGCCCCAACCCCAGCCCCAAGAGCTGTATCCCCACCAGCCATGCCTGCGGTAGCGAGGGTAAGAAGGTCCATACCATACATAGTACCAGTAAGGGTCGCCATACCAAGGCGAGTACCAAGGATAATACCCGGAGTAATAGCCCGGATAGTAACCAGGATAGCCCCCATAGTAATTGGAACCATAGCCACAGCTACCACAACCGACTCCGAAGTAGATATTCACATCTCCACCTCCGTAGTAGGAGCATTGATCGCAATTGTAGCCACATCCATAGTAATCTTCGTCCGTGTATATGACAATACTATTCCCTCTTTGTACAACAATGGTAGAGGGGTCATGGAAGCGTGCAATACGATCGGTATAACGGCCTCGAGAGGAGCGTGAGCGAGTTTTGTAGTCACTCCCTCTTTCTCTAGAGGCATATTGCTTTGAGGTATTGTTCCCTCTCCTTACAGAACGCCTAGAGAGAGAGTCGTTTGCATTCCCCCTCCGGTTGTAAGCGTCAATATCTCGGTCGGAAGGATCATCGTAATAGTCTTCTTGGTCATATTCATCCTCGTAATTGTCGTATGCATAGCGAGAGTTTTCTCTATTGGCACGAGCCCACTCTTCTTCGCGTTGCCTACGCTCTCTCGCAAGTCTCTCACGTTCTGCTTTTTCGCGAGCTGAGATCGCCTTACGCTGCTCCTGCACCTGCTTCTGATTGTTGTAGATATCATCAAAATCCCAATCATTCTGAGCAGATGCTGAGGTTATTCCCAAAACTGCTATCCCCATGAGGATTAGCCATCTGTTTCGTTTCATAGTCCTTATAATTAAAGTGTTGATGTCATTCTTTTTGCTCAATAGATGCCCTCCCGCACGGAGAACCGGAGATATTCATTCTATCTCTCCATACTCTTCTTAGTATTAGACAGCTTCGTAGCACCAATGTTTAAATATGCCAGAGCACTATCCGCAGGTAAAGATACACAAATCCCGCAACTAGAAGACACAATGCGCCCAAAGAAGAAAAAAAGACAGGCTGATAATGAATTTCATATTGGCTAGAAATAGAAACTTTTCTAGGCAGAACTCTCCCTTCTTACTGGCTGAAAAACATTTTGCTACAGGCCTAAATCCGAAAAAATTCTACCCAGTCTCTTTTTCTGTTTTCACAGCGTGTCTTATGTTTATACCAGGCACCTGCCATCTGCTGCAAAATGATTACTTTTGCGGGCAGCACTCTTGTTTTTTGCCTCTCTCTAGAGCGAGAAAAAGACAGAGGAGCGAAAGATTTATAGACGATAAAATACACTCATAAATAGAATAGGATAAATGGCTCAAGAAGATCTTTTCAAGAAAATAGTATCCCACTGCAAAGAATATGGATTTGTATTCCCCTCTTCGGAGATTTACGACGGGTTGGGAGCAGTGTACGACTATGGACAATATGGCGTTGAGCTGAAGAATAACATAAAAGCCTTTTGGTGGAAGAGTATGACTCTATTGCATGAAAATGTAGTGGGGATAGACTCGGCCATATTTATGCACCCCAAGATTTGGCAAGCCTCGGGGCATGTGGATGCTTTTAACGACCCCCTTATCGACAATAAGGACTCGAAGAAACGCTATCGTGCCGATATCTTGATTGAGGATTATCTCGCCAAACTTGACGAAAAAATCGACAAGGAAGTTGCAAAAGCTGCAAAGCGTTTTGGAGAATCTTTTGATGCTGCACTCTATCGCGAAACCAATCCCAGAGTACAGGGCTATCTAGCCGAGAAAAACGAAACACTAGAGCAATTCACCCAAGCACTCAACGACAACGATCTTGAGGCAATCCGTGCCATCATCGTAGACAAAAAGATTGTTTGCCCCATTAGTGGCACCTGTAATTGGACAGAAGTACGTCAATTCAATTTGATGTTTGCCACAGAAATGGGCTCTACAGCAGATGGGGCCTCAAAAATCTATCTGCGCCCGGAGACTGCTCAAGGGATCTTTGTTAACTATCTCAATGTGCAGAAAACAGGGCGTATGAAGCTCCCCTTCGGGATTGCCCAGATAGGAAAGGCCTTCCGCAATGAGATTGTGGCCCGTCAATTTATCTTCCGTATGCGTGAATTTGAGCAGATGGAAATGCAGTTCTTTGTAGCTCCCGGTGAAGAGATGAAGTGGTTTGAGTACTGGAAAAAGACACGTATGGCATTCCACAAATCTCTCGGACTGGGCGACAACAAATATCGATATCACGACCACGAAAAGCTAGCGCACTACGCCAATGCAGCTACAGATATTGAGTACGAAATGCCCTTCGGATTCAAAGAAGTAGAAGGGATCCATAGCCGTACCAACTACGATTTGAGCCGTCACGAGGAGTTCAGCGGCAAAAAGCTCCGCTACTTCGATCCTCAAACAGGAGAGAGCTATATACCCTACGTAGTGGAAACCTCTATCGGGGTAGACCGCCTATTCCTCAGCTTGATGTGTGGTGCTTACTGCGAAGAGCCTACAGAGAATGGCGAGATGCGCACCGTACTACGCCTCCCAGCGGCCCTAGCTCCCATCAAACTCGCTGTACTCCCACTCGTGCGCAAAGATGGTTTGGACGAAAAGGCACGTGAAGTGGTACGTGAGCTTCGCTTCGACTTTACTTGTCAATACGACGAAAAAGACTCCATTGGGAAGCGTTATCGTCGTCAAGATGCCATAGGTACTCCCTATTGTATCACTATTGACAATCAAACAATGGAGGACAATACTGTTACCATCCGAGAACGCGATACGATGGAGCAGCACAGAGTTGCTATAACAGATCTCCGCAAAGAAATCGCCCAAAAGGTGGATATGGGGACTTTACTACGGAAAATAGCTTGCGACAACCATGAATAAAAGAATATTTCCAATCTTGATAGTTGTTGCCACTTTGATGGTAACACTGCTACCTGCATGCCAGAGCTCAGTAGACAGCACTGAGGAGTGGCGTCGCCGCAACGAAAAGGCCTTTGCAGACTATGAGAGCAAAAGTGAGTACAAAAAGGTTACGACAGATGGCTCTCTCCCCTACGTCTTTATGAAGACCAAGACCAAAGGCACCGGTACAGAGCATCCTATATCCACCTCGCGTGTGATTATCCACTATGCTATGTACCTCCTTGTTTCTACATCATCTACAGGCACAGCGCCCTTGGATGGTAACTTTGATCAAGAACAGGGGTTACGCCTTTCACTCAATAGAGGAGAGAAACAGAGGGCGATTGCAGGTATGCAAATTGCACTCCAAAATATGGTAGTAGGAGATCATACCGAGGTGATTATCCCTTGGTATCTAGCCTATGGTGCTAAAACTACTAAATCACAGAACATTAACATCCCAGGCTACTCAGCTTTGAGGTATGAGATTCGTCTTGATAGCATCGTACCCGAATCTGCTGAATAACTCTCCCAAGAGGTAGTCTATATTATTTGTAATCCTACTAGATATTAATGGTATCCAGACCCCATATTCTTATATCTAACGACGATGGTATTCACGCCCCCGGCATAGCAGCCCTAAGCACTATGCTTCGCACAATTGGGGATGTTACCGTTGTTGCCCCAGAGGGAGCGAGATCGGGAGCTTCGTCTCAAATCACCTCTTCCCTACCCTTGAAACTGACCAAGATGGAAGAGGAAGAGGGCTATCGAGTCTATCGCTGTACCGGTACTCCTGCCGACTGTGTAAAGCTAGCCCTTAACGTGCTATTCTCAAAAGAATGCCGTCCCGACCTTGTTGTGACCGGGATTAACCATGGGCGTAATGATGGTATCTGTGTTGTTTATTCGGGTACTGTAGGGGCAGCTCTAGAGGGCTGTATTGCGGGTATTCCCTCCCTAGCGGTATCGGTCAATGACCACGGAGATGATGCGGAGATGCGCTATGCCGTAGCCTACACGAACTCACTAGTCCGTTGGATGCTCTCGAACAAAATACCAACCCATACGATGCTCAGCCTCAATCTTCCTAGTACTGCCCCCTTGGGATTTAAGGTGGCTCCACAGGCAGTAGGTCGCTTTAGAGACGAATTTCTAGAGAGCACAAATGGCTCCGGCGGACGAGTATACTGGATGGTAGGAAGTCAAGTAAAAACAGAAGATGAACCTAATACAGACTGGGATCTCTTGGAAGAAGGGTATGCTACCCTCACCCCGATCCGTATCGACATGACCGATAGGGATTTCTTACCTCACCTCTACGAGGCATTCTGCGACGGACTCCCCCAATAAAATCATGTCCCCACGATGCGATATTTCTTGATAGCGGGAGAGGCTTCGGGAGACCTTCATGGTGCTCACCTCATTAGAGCCATAAAAGCTGAAGATCCTTCGGCTACCTTCTCCTTTATGGGAGGAGACCAGATGGCTTATGAGTCAGGACGGCGACCCGTTGTGCATTACAGCAAGGTTGCCTTTATGGGGTTTATCTCCGTTTTGAGACACCTCCCCGAAATTCGCTCCGCAGCTCATCTTGTGCAACAAGAGATCAAAGATTTCGATCCGCACGTGGTGATTCCCATTGACTACTCCGGGTTCAACTTTCGTTACATTCTTCCTTTTGTAGACAAGTCATTACCCCGCACTTCTGTCTTTTACTACATTCCTCCCAAAGTGTGGGCTTGGAAGAAAAAAAGGACAAAGAAACTGCGAACCCTTTGCACACAAGTGCTGAGCATACTCCCCTTTGAGGAGGAATTTTTGATTCGCCACAAAGTAAATGCCTACTATGTGGGCAATCCGTGTGTAGATGCAGTGGGAAAGTATTGGGATACCTGGGGCGCCCCCCAAGAAAAAGTAGCCCTATGCAATAAGACTCCACAACTCACAATAGAGCATCCTATTGTAGCCGTACTAGCAGGGAGCAGACGTGCCGAGATAAAACAAAATCTCCCTCTTATGCTCTCCACCCTACGGACTTATTACCGAGAGTATCAATGCGTCATAGCAGGAGCCCCAGGCATTGAGGCAGAGTTTTATACTCCATTCGTACAAGGATATAAGACAGAAGTCCTTTTTGGACAGACCTATGGCATCTTGGCAGCAGCAGATTTTGCCCTCGTAACATCGGGCACCGCTACTCTAGAGACGGCACTCATCGGGACTCCTCAGATAGTCTGTTACCGAAGCGTCGGATCCCCTATTGTCAATTGGGCTTTTTCGCGCTTGCCTATCTCCTACTTCTCTCTGGTAAATCTCATATTAGATACCCCTTTGGTAGAGGAGCTACTTGCAGCCAAAGCAACTCCCGAGCATCTCCATAGTGCTATTGAGCGACTTCTAGCCTCAACACAACAGATCTCAGAAGGCTATGCACGCCTACGTTCCCAGCTCGGACGCGTGCCGGCTGCTCGCACTGCCGCCCAAGTTATCACTCGCTCTATCATTCATTAGTAACAAAGACATCACGCTATCTTTCAATGAAGAATATCCGCAATTTTTGCATTATTGCCCATATCGACCATGGTAAAAGTACCTTGGCAGATCGTCTTCTTGAGTACACAAAGACAGTCTCCGGCAAGGACCTTCAAGCTCAAGTACTCGACAATATGGACTTGGAGCGCGAGAGGGGTATCACCATTAAGAGCCATGCCATACAGATGGAGTACGAAGAGGGTGGAGAAAAATACATCCTCAATTTGATAGATACTCCGGGACACGTGGATTTTAGCTACGAAGTCTCCAGATCAATTGCCGCGTGCGAGGGTGCTCTCTTAGTGGTGGATGCAACTCAGGGGATTCAGGCTCAAACCATCTCCAATCTATACATGGCGATAGAGAATGACCTGACCATTATCCCTATCATCAATAAGTGTGACCTAGCGAGTGCCACTCCCGAAGAGGTAGAAGATCAGATCGTAGACTTACTTGGAGAATCTGCCGAAAACATCATACGAGCAAGTGGCAAAACCGGCATGGGAGTTGAGGAGATTCTTCATGCCATTGTAGAGCAAGTCCCCCCTCCAAAGGGAGACCCGGAAGCCCCCCTTCAGTGCCTTGTTTTCGACTCTGTTTTCAATCCTTTCCGAGGAATTATCGCATACTACAAAGTGGTCAATGGCTCTATCAAGACGGGAGATAAGGTGAAATTTATCGCCACGGGTATGGAGTATGAGGCCGACGAAGTAGGCGTGCTCAAATTGGAGATGGCTCCTCGCAAAGAGGTAAAAACAGGCGATGTTGGCTACATTATATCAGGGATAAAAACAAGTAAAGAGGTACGAGTAGGCGATACCATCACCCACATTGCACGCCCCGCACTAGAGGCTATTGAGGGTTTTGAAGAGGTGAAACCAATGGTATTTGCCGGGGTATATCCTATCGAAACAGAGGATTTCGAAAATCTTCGCACCTCTCTTGAGAAATTGCAACTCAACGATGCCTCCCTCACATTTACCCCTGAGAGCTCGGTTGCATTAGGTTTTGGATTTCGGTGTGGCTTCCTAGGTCTGCTTCACATGGAGATTGTGCAAGATAGACTCGACCGCGAGTTCGGCATGAACGTAATAACCACAGTCCCCAACGTTTCTTACCAAGTGTACGACAAGAAGGGGGCAATGAGCGAAGTGCACAACCCTTCCGGCCTGCCGGATCCTACCCTGATTGATCATATCGATGAGCCCTATATCCGCGCGACCATCATCACTCAGGCTGCCTACATCGGCCCCATCATATCCCTCTGTATGGATAAACGAGGCATCCTCATCAAGCAGGAGTTTATATCAGGGAATCGCGTGGAAGTACTCTTTGATATGCCCCTAGGAGAGATCGTTATCGACTTCTACGACAAACTAAAAAGTATCTCTAGAGGATATGCCTCTTTTGACTATCATATCAGCGACTTCCGCCCATCCAAACTTGTCAAATTGGATATACTACTAAACGGAGAACCCGTTGATGCCCTCTCTACCCTAACCCACATAGACAACAGTGTATCCTTCGGGCGGAGGATGTGCGAAAAGCTCAAAGAACTTATCCCTCGTCAGCAATTCGATATTGCCATACAAGCAGCTATCGGAGCAAAAATCATTGCACGAGAGACGATTAAAGCCGTACGTAAGGACGTAACCGCCAAGTGTTATGGGGGGGACATTTCGCGTAAGAGAAAACTTCTAGAAAAGCAAAAAGAGGGAAAGAAACGAATGAAACAGATTGGTACAGTAGAGGTGCCTCAGAAAGCATTCCTTGCTGTACTCAAACTCGACTAGACCTATAGAAACATAAGGTCGGAGGATCAGATATGGCAAAAAACGACACAAAGGGAAAAAAGAGTAAGGCATCTTCGAGCCAAAGTGCAGTAACAGCACTAGATGGGCATATACCCCCTCAAGCGGTAGAGCTGGAGCGCGCTGTGCTGGGAGCAATACTACTTCAACCCGGAGTTATGGGCGATGTAGCAACGATTCTTAAGCCGGAGAGCTTTTATGTAAGAGCACACGAAACTATTTTCAGGGTGATCTGGGAGCTCGAAGCGAATCAGAAGCCTATTGACATGCTCACCGTCACAGAGGAGCTTCGTCGTACAGATCAACTCGAAGAGGTAGGTGGAGCCGCCTACATTGCCAACCTTACAACAAGTGTAGGAGCCACTGCCAACGTACTCTATCATGCCCATATCGTTGCCGGCAAAGCCACGAGCCGTAATTTGATTTCCTTTGCCTCCGAAGTTCTCACCAAGGCGTACGAAGATTCTATTGAGTCTGAAGTACAGATGCAAGAGGCCGAAGCGGCTCTTTTTGAACTCTCAAAACAGAATATCCAGCAAGACATTCGCCGAGCCGATTCGCTCCTAGAGGAGACCATATCGGAGATACAAGAGGCCAGAAATATAGGAGATGGTATTAGTGGTATATCCTCCGGCTTCCCTGCGATAGATAAGATGACCGCAGGGTGGCAAAAGTCCGATCTCATTATCATTGCAGCGCGTCCTGCCATGGGTAAGACAGCTTTTGTCTTGTCAATGGCCAAGAATATGGCTATCGACCTAGGTATACCGGTAGCTATATTCAACCTCGAAATGAGTGCGAAACAGCTTATAAAGCGTCTCATCAGTAACGTCTGTGAGATACCGGGGGAGAAGCTAAAGAATGGTCAGATGGAAGCCTATGAATGGACACAACTTAGCACTAAGCTGCGAGATATTCAAGACAAACCTCTCTATATAGATGACACTCCGAGCCTCTCTGTTTTCGAGTTTCGCACCAAAGCTCGCAGGTTAGTACGAGAGCAACATGTAGAGCTTATTATCATAGACTACTTACAGCTGATGAATGCCCAAGGTATGAGCTTTGGCAATCGTGAGCAAGAAGTAAGTACTATATCTCGCTCTCTCAAGATCCTAGCCAAGGAGCTAAACATTCCCATTATAGCCCTCTCTCAGCTCAACCGCACCCTAGAAACACGACAAGGAGACTCCAATAGTAAGAGACCTCAGCTCTCAGACCTTCGTGAGTCCGGAGCCATTGAGCAAGATGCCGATATGGTATGTTTTATCCATCGTCCCGAGGTGTACAATATCAAGGTAAACCCCGAAGACAATACCTCTACCCAAGGGATGGGCTTCTTCATTATCTCAAAACATCGTAATGGACCTATCGGAGACGTAAAACTCATATTCCGCGGTGAATACACAAAGTTTGCCCCCTACGATAGCGTTAACTTCGTTACCATCGATAGCGGTATCGGAGGAAACTTTTCGCCCATTGCCCTTGATGGGAATTCCGTTCCATTCTAATACTTATCCATGCTTCCAGATACAACGGTATTACAGGGTAAGACGGCTTTATTTTTCACCTTAGGGTGTAAACTAAACTTTGCAGAGACCTCTACCATAGGTCGGCAATTGCGAGAGTTAGGGGTAGTATTGGCTACGGAGGGCTCCTCTGCCGATATATGTATCATCAATACCTGCAGTGTAACGAGTGCGGCAGATCGCAAAGATCGCACCCTCATCCACCGAGTAGTTCGGGAGAACCCACATGCAGCTGTGGTGGTCATGGGGTGCTATGCCCAACTAAAGGGAGAAGAAATTCTCAACATCCCGGGCGTGAATATTGTAGTGGGGGCTGGCAGAAAAAGCGAAGTCGTAGAGCATCTTATCACCTTCTTCTCCGGAGAAGGGGTGACACCTACCAATAAGCACCACTACGCCGGCGATCGGATTCATCTACATCGCTTCGAAGAAGGCTGTAGCAGCGACGACAGAACGCGACACTTCCTAAAGGTACAAGATGGCTGTAACTACGGCTGTACCTATTGTACCATCCCCAAGGCTAGAGGGGTAAGTCGCAATGGAAGTATTGCCTCTTTGGTTACGCAAGCAGAAAGAGTGGCCCAAGAGGGAGGGAAAGAGATTGTACTTACAGGAGTCAATATTGGGGATTTCGGTCGCTCCACAGGCGAACGATTTGTAGACCTAGTACGGGCTTTAGATCAAGTCAATGGCATAGAACGCTACCGCATTAGCTCTCTAGAGCCCGATCTGCTCTCCGATGAATTGCTCGAAGTTGTTGCTCAATCAAGAAGCTTCATGCCCCACTGGCACCTACCGCTACAGAGTGGTAGCGATGCCGTACTAGCTCTGATGAAAAGGCGGTACCGCACCCAGCTTTTTTCTGATCGTCTGGTTCGTATCAAAGAAATGATGCCGGAAGCCTTTATTGGTGTGGATGTAATTGTTGGGATGAGGGGCGAAACTCCTGAGTTTTTCAAAGAGAGTTTCACCTACCTTGAGGGGCAACCTGTAACGCAACTCCATGTATTTAGTTATAGTGAGCGCAGCGGTACGCCGGCTCTATCCATACCTCTCGTAGTGTCTCCCGAAGAGAAAAAAGAACGTAGTAAGGCCCTTATCGATCTATCGAATCACAAGCTAAGCAGTTTTTACAAGGAGCACGAAGGAGAAAAGCGTCCCGTACTTTGGGAGCACTCTTGTGTAGATGGTAAGATGTATGGTTTTACAGACAATTATATCCGACTGGAGCACGAATTTTGCCCCGATATTGCTCTATCAGGAGCTATCACACAAGCCAAAATTGGAAGGGAAAAAGAGCCGGGTATAGCCTTTTGCTCCCTAGAATGAAAAGATTATGAACACGGCACCTCTTATCACCATAGGGATCCTCAACTGGAATGGGAGCCATCTGCTCCGTAAGTTCCTCCCCGATGTTGTACGCTGTACGCCCAGTGATAAGGCTTGCATTGTGGTAATTGACAATGGCTCTACAGACAACTCCATTGAGGTCGTGGAGAGGGAATTTCCATCCATAAAGCTCCTTAATTTCTCAGAGAATTACGGATTTGCAAAGGGCTACAATCAGGCTCTGGAACAATGCGAGACTCCCTATTATTGTTTGCTTAATAGTGATGTAGCCGTGACAGAAGGATGGCTAGATGCTCCTCTTGCTATGCTTGAAGAAAATGCTCGTCTCGCAGCAGTACAACCGAAAATACGAAGCTTTCACCATCCCTCTCAGTTTGAGTATGCAGGGGCAGCAGGAGGCTTCATAGATCATCTAGGGTATCCGTTTTGTCGAGGTCGGGTATTCGACACCATAGAGGAGGACAAAGGGCAGTACGATACTGAGGCTTCTATTTTTTGGGCTTCGGGAGCCTGTCTATTTGTTCGCCGTGATGCTTTCCTCCAAGTAGGCGGATTAGATGAGCGATTCTTTGCTCATATGGAAGAAATTGACCTCTGCTGGCGATGGCTACGGAGTGGCTACGAAGTGAGATATACCCCCAATAGCACAATATATCATTTGGGTGGTGCCACTCTTAGCACTAGTAATGCTCGCAAGGTGTATCTCAACTTTCGCAACAACCTTCTGATGCTCTACAAAAATCTCCCTAGGGCGCATGCTAAAAAACTTCTCCCCAAACGTATGCTACTGGATGGACTATCGGCAGGCATGTATCTAGTAAAAGGGAAGGCTCGTTTCGCTTGGGCTATCTACAAAGCTCATAGAGACTTCAGAAAAATGAAACAGCACTACACTCCCCCAATTACCCCACCGGTGCAGCCAAGCAGCGTATACCCACACTCCATTGTCTGGCAATACTTCTTCTTGGGCAAGCGACATTTCTCCGACTTAAAGCCCTAAAACGGGAAATTCAACACTACATCAGAAAGCTATCTCACTACTTTTGGGGATAGCTTTTACTTGTATAGTATGCTGGGCTAGCCTATCTTTGCATTGTATTACTAATTGATTGATAGAAGTATGTCACTACGCATAACGCAATTCTACTCAGCAGATACGCTCATGAGCGATCTTATTTGTGAACGATACGACCTCCTACTCGTTATTACTCGCTTTGGTATCCCCCTTGGGTTTGGAGACCAGACTATACGCGAGGTTTGTGAGGAAAATAATGTACATGTAGAGACACTTATTGCTGTAGTCAATACTATTGTATCTCACAATACCAAGCCTAGCCAAGAACTACTTGCATCGCTTTCTCCCATGGCTTTGGTAGACTTCTTGAAGCGTTCACACCATTATTTCTTAGACTATCGCCTACCCAAACTTTTGGTGCACCTCCGTCGTGCCATAGAGGGCGGCCCCGAAGAGATCGTATTTCTCATCAATAAATTCTTCGATCAATACGTAGCAGAGGTACACAAACATATGGGATATGAGGATAAAAACGTGTTCCCTTATGTACGTGCTCTAGTAGATGGTACACAAAAACGGGGTGCCGGGGCATACAATATAGACATATTCTCTCGCCGGCACGATAAGGTGGAGGCTCGTATTGGAGAGCTTAAGAATATCTTGATCAAGTATTTCCCCGATGGTAGCGGCTATGAACTAACTAGTGTACTGCACGAGCTATTCTCTGCCGAAGATGACCTCGCGACACACAACTTTGTCGAAGATTTCCTTTTTGTTCCTCTCATCCGTTCGATGGAACAGAAGCAAAATTCATAATCCCTCATACCCTTGGGGCTAAAGTCTTACTCTTAGAGGAAATAAATTTTGAGATGATACAAAGTGTACATAAACTACTCATCGTAGAGCCTAATCCCGTAATTGCCTTGGGGATAGAAGCGGTGATCAAGCGATCGAATAAGTTCAGAACGCAGATTGCATTTGAGCTTGATATAGAAAGCATTATTTCTACCATTCGTTTCTTTACTCCCGATATTATCTTGATGAATCCTATCGTAATGGGCGTACACCTAGATGAGAGATTCTTGACTGTAGCACGTGCCAAAATCTTGGCGCTTACCACAGGTTCTGTTGATCCGTCTGTGCTTTATAGCTACGACGCGACTATCAACATTGGAGACTCCACGGAAACCATTCTACAAAACCTTCTCTCCGTTGTTAGCCAGGCCGAGAACGAAGAGATGGATCTAGACAACGAACGCCTACTCTCACCGAGAGAAAAAGACGTGGTGGCTTACGTGGCAAAAGGGCTTACGAATAAAGAAATATCCGCTAAGCTCTCTATCTCTATTCACACCGTAATTACCCACAGGCGTAATATTGCCAAAAAACTCAAGATTCATAGCCCTAGCGGACTCACGATCTATGCTATTGTCAATAAACTTGTAAATATCGACGAAATTCATACCTAGTAATAGGGGCAATTCTTTTCACAAAAACCACCCTGGAAAGTATTCTCACACTCCGAATACTCTCCGGGGTTTCTTATTAAATAGGAGCTTCTCTCCTGTATGATAACGATAATACCGGCTACACGCCCGGATCAAGTGAAAAGACGAGTGCTCACTAAAAATATGACGTCATTTCCCTGCAAATATGACGTCATATTTCGCCAAAAATGATATCATATTTTCGTATATTTGCCACCAAGTAACGAAAGGCCCTGCCAATGGGAGAGAAAACTCCTCGCTCTGACGGTTGGCAGAACATCATTTACGAGGAACAAACTTAATACTAAAAGACTATGGCAAACAGACCATTGGCCTACACGCTTACCGAGCGTAAGGCAGCCATCGGAGCAATGGCAGGAAAAACAGTGCTTCAGGCACGTCCGACAGGACGCAAGCGCATCGACCACCGCAACTTCTGTGAGGAAGTGGCAAGAGCAACTACATTCACGGGAGCCGAAGTGGAAGCTGTACTACGACTTGCCGCCGAAATTGCGAAACGGCACGTGGAAAACGGAGACATTGTGGAGTTTGGTGACATCGGTACACTCACGCCTTCGTTCCAAAGCAAAATTGTGGAGAAAGGCAAGACGGAGTTCAACCCCAATGTCCATATCACCAAGCCTGTCGTGCGCCTCTCGCCCTCACGCAAGTATTTCACACTCTCGGGTGTAAGTTATGAACGTGTGGAAGCTCCTGCGAAGAAAACGGCAAAGCCTAAACCTACACCCAAGCCTAATCAAGGCAGCAATGAGGGCAACGAATAGCTTGCCTCTCTGAGAAACGATCATCACACTCTCTGCGGAGCGACTGTTTACTAACGACAGTCGTTCCGCTAATGTAAGCTTCGCCACCTAGACCGAGGAAGCCGTGGCGTTATTATCAAGGTTTAAGTAAACAAAAGGGGATAAAAAAAACTCCTGCTCTACCGGAGTGAGAGCAGGAGCTATAGAAATGATTTATCTCCCTAAATAAAGGGAAACAAGATTATTTTCTAGATACTCTTAAGCTGCGATTGCTGCTGCAAGTTCGGGAGCAGCACCGAAGATCAAGATAGCAACGAGAAGGGCAAGAATAGCGTAAAGCTCGGGGAATACGGCCATCACCATAGTTGCACCGAATACGTTGTCACCACCACCAATCGTCTTAATACCATTAGCACAAACTTGAGCCTGACGAATAGCTGAGAGAAGACCTACAACACCAAGGGTAAGACCTGCACCAAAGATAGCCCAAGCAGCGATAATGTTGAGGCCGGCACCAAGTTGTTGTACAAGGCCAAGAGCCATAAAGAAACCAACGAAGCCGTAAAGACCCTGTGAGCTAGGAAGAGCTGAAAGAGCAATGTACGAACCCATTGCATCGGGATTCTTCTTCATAGCACCAACGGTAGCGTTACCGCAAATAGTTACACCAATTGCCGAGCCAATACCAGTGAGGGCCACCATGAGGGCAATTCCTAAGTAGGTTAGAACGTTAATCATACTTTGAACTGTAATTAATTGATTGAGTTATTTGATTTTTCTATTATTGATTACTTGAAAGGAGTGTATTGACGCCCCCCACCTTCAAACTCTGCATTCTTGTAGAATTCAACAAATGTAAGACGTAGAGGGTGCACCAAAGAGCTAATCATACACAGCCCAAAATTGAGACCATGACCAAATAGCAAAATGATTGCCATTACCACAAAATTGAGACCTACAGGGAGCCCTCCGCCCACTTGTACGGCAAGGTTATTAAACACCCCACCCAAGATACCACCGGTCAAACCGATAGCAAACAGACGAATATACGAGAGCGTATCCCCTAGAAGTCCGGAAGCATTGTTGTAGGTTGCCCACAAACCGGAACCAAAATTGAGGAAGATATTCTTGCCCGGTGTATTGTAAAACAAAGCAATAACAAAGGCGAGAGCAGCAATCCCCAAAAGGACTTTTGATGCCATAGCAAGCATAGGATTACCTTCTCCCAACATCATTGCTACAAGCCCAAGGCCTCCAAAGAGAATCAAGGCAGCCCAGCAATAGGTAGCCAAACCATACTTGAATCCCTTCTGTACTTGTGTCTTATATCCGGCAATAAACTTACCGAATACAATCTGAATAAGACCGAGCACAACAGACAAATACATCATTGTGTTCTGGTTGAGGATATAGGTATCGGGCACAGAGCCGAGTATCGTACCACCGGTCCAAGGCATTACCATACCAAAGACAGTCCCCATAAGAGAACCTACGATGGCGGTAGTTCCACCTAACCACATGAGCATACTACACACAGACTTGATGCTGTCCTCTTTCGCTTTGGACTTAGCAACGGTGGCTCCTATCAAAAGCAATAGTCCATACCCACCATCTCCAAAACAAAGAGCAAAGAAGAGCATAAAGAAAGGAGCAAACAACGACGTAATATCCAACTCGCCATAGTTAGGGAGCGAATACATCTTCGTTATCATCTCGAAAAGACGAGCGTAACGATTGTTTTTAAGCTTTACGGGCACGTTGTCATTAGCCTCGATCTCTACCTGCTCGTAGTAGCAAGGTACTCCATCTAGAGCGGGAGCAATTTTGTCTGCCACACTCTCGGGTACCCAGCCCTCCAATACCATAAGGGTATCGTTAGCCTCGGGTTCCGCCTGCAAGAGAGCATTGGCAAAATCGAAATCACGCTCGATGAATTGATCATATCCATCCAGTTCGCCCAAGCGAGTATCAGCAAATTCAACAATCCTATTATGGGTCTCTTCTGCTTCCTGCTGTAGGGTTTCCAACTTCTTTTGCATCTCTTCCATAGAAGCCGTTGGGGCCTTTACCTCATCGGCTTCGGGGCGAACGTCACCACTTTGCCCAATCGTAACAAAGTAGGCTTGAGCGCGAAAATCATTAACCTTTACGGCACGATACTCCTCAATCCATTCTTCCTTGAACTGCTGCGAAGCCACTACATAAAAGTGCAGCTTGTAACCAGCATTCTCAAGTTTCTTCATCAGATCGAGGTCATACTCACCCCAAATACTCCAATAGTCAATCTCACGTCGTTGGGCAGCAATCTGGTTGGCCAGATTCCTTTCCTTCTCTATGAACTCTTCTATCTCGGAGCGCACAGCCACACCTTGTTCCTCAGATTGGGGGAGGATCATAGAAACCTCTGGAGCATCTTTGGATCGCAATGATTTTACACGACGACGCAGGTCTGCCAAGTCTTTACGCTTAGCGAGGAGGGCTTGTAGGTTATCGAACTGCTTAGGGCTCTTAGTTTCCTTGATATGTACCACACCAAGCTCACGAAGACTTTGCAAAAAGCCCTCATACTCTCTGTGGTATATCAAGAAAAGATACTTCTGCATTTTTTCAATCATAGCAGTGCCTCCTTTTCTTTGCGTTCGCGTTCTTCAATATTGGCTCGCATGATCTTCTGAGACGATTTAGAGAGACTCTCTTCATCTTCAAGGTATCGCTTTATCTTACGAATAGCATCCTTATACCCAGGGATCTGTACCTTCTCAAAAAGATTTACCTTCTGAGTGGTCTTCTTACGAGCATACTCCAAGAATTCTAGTTTGAGGCCAAGGAACTCAGCTTCTATACCAGTAGTAGCAAGCACCTTGAGCAACTCTAGTCCCTCAGAGAACCACGAAGGAGAATTGAACAAACTAAATGGCTTCACTT
Source organism: uncultured Porphyromonas sp. (assembly GCA_963539975.1). Classification (GTDB taxonomy): domain Bacteria; phylum Bacteroidota; class Bacteroidia; order Bacteroidales; family Porphyromonadaceae; genus Porphyromonas. Next base: position 296,513 of record CAUTMR010000001.1, read on the forward strand.
CGAAGTCTATCTTATCCAAGACCGGTACTATAACACCGGCAATCTTCTTGGTAGACAACTTCACATCTTTCACAGAGATAAGCTCCGGATTAAACTCATTCCAAAGCCCAACCATGTGCTGATAACTAGAGATGCCATCTTCTAGCTTTTGTTCCAATTTCACCACTTCGTCTTTCGTCTTCTTCACCTCAAGACGGAGAGCACTCTCCTTACTTTTGATCGTAGGGAGCGTGCGCACTCGCATCTTCAGCTGCTTCTCCTGCTGATGGAGCGAAGTTTTGTTGTATTGAAACTTAATAGCCATGACTCTTTTCTATCAGGCTTTATTCTCACCAACCCAATACTTCTCTACAAGAGATTGCTTGATGTTTACTTCTGCAGGAGTAAAGTGCTCTCCAAAAAGTTTCCAAGCAATATCAAGCATTTCAGTCGTATCCACGTTTACGTCGATAGCCAGCAATTGACGAGAATAATCGTCTGCAAAAGCAAGAGAACGATTATCGTAGTCGGTAAGGTCGAAACCGTTCTCCATCTTTGTTTGTGCATTGGCAGCATCGGAGAAAAGACGTACGGCGGCATTCATCACCTGAGGATGGTCGTCACGAGTCTTCTTACCAATTACGAGCTGCTTCAAGCGAGAGAGAGAGCGGAATGGGTCGATAATAACCTTACCCACATTGCTATCCTTTCGGAGGTAGAGCTGACCCTCGGTAATATACCCCGTATTATCGGGCACAGCGTGGGTAATATCGCCACCACTCAACGTGGTAACGGCAATGATGGTGATAGACCCACCATCGGGGAATTGTACCGCCTTTTCGTAGATCTTAGCAAGGTCTGAATAAATCGAACCTGGCATAGAGTCCTTCGAAGGAATCTGGTCCATACGATTTGATACGATAGCCAAAGCATCCGCATAGTTGGTCATGTCCGTAAGGAGCACGAGCACCTTTTCGTTCTTTTCTACCGCAAAATATTCTGCTGCTGTAAGAGCCATGTCTGGGATAAGCAGACGCTCTACAGAGGGGTCTTCAGTTGTATTGATGAAACTAACAATACGATCTAGAGCACCGGCATTGCTAAAAGTGTTCTTGAAGAAGAGGTAGTCGTCATTGGTCATCCCCATCCCCCCAAGAATAATCTTATCACTCTTGGCACGCATGGCCACCATAGCCATTACTTCGTTAAAGGGTTGGTCCGGATCCGCAAAGAACGGAATCTTTTGTCCGGTTACGAGGGTATTATTGAGGTCAATACCTGCAATACCCGTCGCAATCAACTCAGAAGGCTGTTTACGACGCACGGGGTTTACAGAAGGACCACCAATTTCTACTTCACGTCCCTCGGGCTGTGCGCCACCATCAATAGGAAGACCGTAAGCATTGAAGAAGCGTCCTGCAAGCTGATCGCTCACCTTGAGCGTAGGAGCCTTGCCGAGGAATACGACCTCCGCATTGGTAGGAATACCTTCAGTACCCTCAAAAACTTGGAGGGTTACTTCGTCGCCAATGATTTTTACGACCTGAGCCATTCGTCCATGGATCAAAGCCAACTCGTCATTACCAACCCCTGTAGCACTTAGCATACAAGTTGCCTTGGTAACGTTCGAGATCTTGGTATATATCTTTTTAAAAGCTTGTGTTGCCATATTAATTTTCTCTATACGAGGTCTCTCTTTCCCTGGAGATTACTTGCCACCTTTGGCAATCATCTCTTCGCATTGTGCCAAGTACTTCTTAAAGTCATCGCTCTCAAACTCTGAGTAGTTCATCTGCTTGAGGACGTTGATAAGGCCCTTAAAGAACGCCGTTACCTGATTGAAATCTTCAAACTCAAACTCGGTATGGCAGATCTTTACTACAAGATCCAACATATACTTTTGGCGAGCAAGAGGAGAGTTACAATCGATATCGTCGAAAGCATCTTGCTGAAGGATCACGAAGTCGATAAGCTCAGCCTTCCAGAATGTAACGTGATACTCTACAGGTACCCCGTCGTCCCCTAAGATGTTGATCTGCTCCGAAATTTCCTTACCACGTTGCAAACGCATTTTTAGCTCATTGACTTTTTCGAGCCAATCGGGTGCAATGTGTTGCGAAATGTACTCTTGGAACTCAGGATATTCGAGATATTTAGAATAACTATCAATAGGGTTAACGGCCGGATAACGCTTACGGTCGGCACGCTCTTGCTCTAGTGCGTAGAAGCATCGAGCAACCTTCTTAGTATTTTCTGTCACAGGCTCCTTGAGGTTACCCCCTGCAGGAGATACCGTACCAATAAAGGTTACAGAACCGGTCTTGCCATTTTTGAGATAAACGAATCCAGAGCGAGCGTAGAAGTTGGCCACGATGGCCGAAAGCTCCATTGGGAAAGCATCAGGTCCAGGAAGTTCTTCCAGTCGGTTTGACATCTCACGAAGAGCTTGTGCCCAACGAGACGTAGAGTCCGCCATAAGGAGAACACGCAGCCCCATTGTACGGTAGTACTCAGCAATAGTCATGGCCGTGTACACAGATGCTTCACGAGCCGCAACAGGCATGTTTGAGGTATTAGCGATAATGATCGTACGCTCCATGAGCTTACGTCCGGTGTGAGCATCTACAAGTTCTGGGAACTCGGCAAAGATTTCCACAACCTCATTTGCACGCTCTCCACAAGCCGCCATAATCACGATGTCTGCCTCAGCTTGCTTAGAAATAGCATGCTGCAACACCGTCTTACCCGTACCAAAAGGTCCTGGGATAAAGCCCGTACCACCCTCTACGATAGGATTGAGTGTATCGAGCGTACGTACTCCGGTTTCGAGCAACTTAAATGGACGGGGCTTCTCTGCATAGCAAGGAATGGCTTTCTTTACAGGCCATTTCTGAATCATTGTAACAGAGTGCTTCTCGCCATTTTTGTCCTCAAGTACCGCAATTTCTTCATCAGCACGATACTTGCCGGCAGGCTTAAGGCTTACAACTTTGTACTGCCCTTCGAAAACAAAGGGAACCATTATCTTATGGGGTTGGTAGTTTTCATCAACCTCACCGAGCCAGTCTCCAGCCTCTACAAGATCACCTACCTGAGCGAGAGGTTTGTACTCCCACAATTTATTTTCCTCTAGAGGATAGGTATAGGTACCACGTTGTAGGAAAACCCCATCCATCTTATCGAGGTCATTTTGCAGACCATCAAAGTTCTTGGAAAGGAGGCCGGGACCGAGTGTTACCTCCAACATGTGACCAGCAAACTCAGCCACATCCCCTACCTTCATACCACGAGTACTCTCAAACACCTGCACAAACACCTTGGCACCGATGATCTTGATCACCTCACTCATCAGGCGAGTTCCACCCACCGTGATAAAGCAAATTTCGTTTTGAGAGACTGGTCCATCTACCTCAACGGTCACAAGGTTGGACACAATCCCCTTAACAACTCCTTTTGTCATGGATATATTATTTCTTTTGATTTCTCTTGAACTCGTTGAGAGAGTCGTTGCTCTCCTTTTTGAGTGTTGCTACGATGGAACGGAATGTTTCTTCTCCCGTTTTCTCATTGAGCTCCGTCCAGCGCTCTATGATACGTAGCTGTAAATAGTATGCCAAGATGGTCTCAACATTGAATGTGCGATCGAAGACACGCTCCTCTAACCAATTCCATTTGAGGACATCCAACATGCGCTCCCGACGAGTAATATCAGTCTCATTTTGCACCGAAGAAAGAGCAGCAATGTACTCCATTTCCTCTTCGGAGAGACCAAAGTTTGTAGCTGTTGACGTCTTTAATTTGCGCTCAACCTCGGAGTCTCCCACAATATAATCTTTGGGATCCCAACCTAGATTGCGACTTGTAAAGGCTGCAAAAACATTCCTTATATCAAGATTAAGACGCGACCACTCTGCTACAAAACTATTTTTAGCAGGGAGTGCAAACTTTGTATAATAGTAATCGGCAAGTTTATCTTCGAGACGAAGGGGCCACATACGTACCTCTTCCTCATCGTTTTGTACATCGTCTTCCTCATCCTTCTCTATCACAAAATCCTTAAGGAAATCTATGATATAAGCAGGTAAATGATGCTTAGGAAGTTTCGTACCCTTCTTGAGAGCATCCACCACCGCAGCAACCTCCTCGTAAGAAAGTAGCTGAGGTTGCTCGTCTGCCTCCAACGCCTTCTCCGGAGACTCGAGGTAATCGATAAGGAATCGATTATCGCGTTCCCAGCGAAGCATCTCCAAAAGCTTAAAATCGCTTGAGGTAAGTACCTCTCTAAGCTCCTCTACAAAGAGCTCCGAAGAAAAGGGGAGTTTTCTATCGTCTACACCAATATTCGGTAAACCCGATATTGTGGCATAATACTTTGCCATGGTGCACTTAGAATAACATTTCCACAAGACGAGGACGCAAGAAGCTCTGGAAGAAAGACTTTAGTTCTTCTTCTCCAAACTGAATCTTGTACGAGCCATCTGCGGGTTTTAGGACAAAATTGGTTGCCGTACCTGCTACTTCGTTAATAGTAACGCCCTTATTGAGAAGGTCCTTAGCATTTGAGGCGAAATACTCTTCTAACCCCTTGGCATCGGCTGTTTCAATTACAACATCGTTTCCAGGAGTCCAATTTTCAACAATCTTGCGAATAACTTCGCGCATAAAGTTGGGATCTTCAGCAGCCGCTTTTACGTTACCTTGAGCAATCTTGTCGGTAATAGAATTTGCCACAGAAGCCTTCAAGGCATCCAGGGTTTGAGCAGCATAGAGTTTGAGTTCTGCCTCAACATTCTTTTTGAGTTCATCAGATCTCTTCTCAGCCTCACGGATGATTCTCTCAGCTTCTGCTTTAGCTTGGTTGAGCATTTCGTCGCTTTTGCTCTGAGCATCAGCCACGAGTCTATCAGCTTCTAGCTTCCCTTTTTCAACCCCTTCGTTGAAAATTTTGTCAGTTAGTTCCCGGATCTTAGCATCCATATCTTATCTATGTTATAATTTGTATTCCCTATTTTCATAGAAAACTACAACTCCTCTTGCACACCAAAAGTAGCAACAGGAGCTATACCTTCTATACTCCGCGCAAAGGTACAACAAAAGCTTGATTTATAGGCCTATTTGGGTAGTGTCCCAACAAAGGCCTACAGACCAAGCTTGACAAATAGAAACAGAAAAAGTCTATTTTACATACTTAATGTAATCTCCATACCCCTGCTCTTTCATTTTCTCCAACGGAATGAAGCGTAAAGATGCACTATTGATACAATAACGTTCCCCTCCCAATTCTTTCGGTCCATCTTCAAAGACATGACCAAGATGGCTCCCCGAAGATTTACTTCTCACCTCTACGCGCACCATTCCATGCGATGTATCCGTACGTTCCACCAGAAGTTTATCATCTATAGGACGTGAAAAAGCCGGCCATCCACAGCCACTTTCGAACTTATCTGTAGAGACGAATAGGGGCGTACCATCCACTACGTCTACATAAATCCCCTTTGCATAATGATCGTAATACTCATTTTGGAAAGGAGGCTCTGTACCCTGCTCTTGAGTCACTTTGTACTGCATAGGAGTTAGCTTACGGCGCAACTCGTCCTTATCCACATAGCGTTGTGCATGTGCTCTTGCTATTTTATCTTTTCCTATGTGACAATAACCCGAAGGATGTTTCTTTAGATAATCTTGATGATAAGCCTCGGCAGGATAAAAATTCTTCAAAGGGATACACTCCACAACAATAGGCTTAGGATACTTTTTCGCCAAAGTTTGAAGCATCTCCTTGGCCACCACTTCATCCTGATTATTAGTATAATAGATACCCGTTCGGTACTGACGCCCAACGTCATTGCCCTGCCGATTGAGAATAGTAGGGTCAATTACATCAAAATACAATCCTAAGATAAACTTTAGAGGAACCACCGAGGCATCGTACTCGACACGAATTGTCTCAGCATAATCGGTATCCACATCTTCATATTTGGGGTTGGGACGAGTGCTATTAGCGTAGCCAACAGTGGTCTCTACCACGCCTTGTACTCCATCAAAATAGCTCTGCATTCCCCAAAAGCATCCTCCTGCTAAATAGATTGTCTTTAGATTCTCTTTTGCGGGATGAGGAGCTTGGGCTTCTATTACGGGTTGGTTTACTGCGATCATTTTGTCTGTTGTTTAGTTTAGTTACTACTTTCTCTACTCTCTAAACGGATAATAACTTGTGATGGTTCACCATTAAACCCGAAGAGATGAATAGAATTATGAGCAAAAGAGAATAGCATGCAGCAAATAGAGAAAATAAAAGGAGGACTTGATCCCCTCAAATCCTCCCTTTCTCTTTTTATTAGTAGACCTTATTGTCCGTGTTTATAACACGAAACTCATTTAGTCGAGCTTGTGAACAACAATACCGGAACGGAGCTTAGGCTCAAACCAGGTTGTCTTGGGAGGCATAATGTTCCCCGTATCAGCAATATCCATAATTTGCTTCATAGTAACAGGATAAAGAGCCAAAGCGACCTTCATCTCACCACTATCAACACGCTTCTTTAGCTCGCCGAGGCCACGGATACCACCAACGAAGTCGATTCGCTTGTCTGAACGCAAATCCTTGATACCCAAGATTTCATCCAAGATTAGATTAGAAGAGATGGTAACATCCAATACCCCGATAGGGTCATTGTCGTTGTACGTACCGGGCTTTGCAGTGAGAGAATACCATGTACCACCGAGATAAAGAGCGAAGTTATGCAACTTAGCAGGCTTGTAAATATCGGCACCCTTCTTTTCTACGATGAAGTTCTTTTCTAGAGCTTTTAGGAAGTCAGCTTCGCTCAAACCATTGAGATCTTTCACAACTCGGTTGTAATCGATAACCGTCAGTTGGTTTGCGGGGAAACAAACTGCCATGAAGTAGTTATACTCTTCGTCACCCTTGTGATTGGGGTTATTCTTTGCTTTCTCAGCACCCACGAGGGCAGCAGCAGCCGAACGGTGGTGTCCATCGGCAATATAGAGAGCTTCGAATCCTGCAAAAATCTCCGTGATACGCTTGATATCGGCTTCTTGATCGATGATCCAGAACTTATGACCAAAGCCATCAATATCAGCTACAAAATCGTAGATAGGAGCAGCATCGGTGTAACGAGCTACGATAGCATCGAGTTCAGCATTGTCGGGATAGGCAAAGAAAACGGGCTCGAGGTTAGCGTTATTTACACGAACGTGCTTCATACGATCCTCTTCTTTGTCTCTACGGGTAAGCTCATGCTTCTTGATTACACCATTCATATAATCTTCTACCCATGCACCTACTACCAAACCATATTGAGTCTTACCATTCATGGTTTGAGCGTATACATAGTAGTTTTCTTTGGCGTCTTCAACAAGCCATCCCTTCTGTTGGAAGAGATCGAAGTTCTCACGAGCCTTGGTATAAACACGTTCATCGTGCTCATCCGTACCTTCGGGGAAGTCGATTTCGGGCTTGATGATATGATAAAGAGACATCTCATTTCCTTTTGCTTCAGCACGAGCTTCTTCACTGCTGAGGACGTCATAAGGACGAGAAGATACCTTCTCTACGAGGTTAACGGGAGGACGAAGTCCCTTGAAAGGTTTAATTCTAGCCATACTATATACTCAAAGAAAAAAATCGAAATAAGGGGAGACATGGTATCTCTACGATAAAAACCCATGTACTCCCCCTCTCTATCGATATTTTTGTGTTCTAATACTACAAAAAAGAAATTACTTATTTACACGGAACTTTTCCACTCCATTGGCTATAAAGTCAACGATTTGGTTAGCAGCTGCAATACCTGCATTGTTGTTGGCTTCGCCGGTCTGTGCCCCCATCTTTTTGGGCGTAGAGAAGTAACGATCGCCGAGGGCAGCTACCATAGCTTCGTGGTTAGCGGGCATAATGTCCGTGAGATAGCGAAGGTCTGTACGCTCTGTGAGAGCCTTTAGTACGCCCTCTTCATCAATAATCTCCTTACGAGCAGAATTGATGAGAACGGCATCCTTAGGCATCTTCATAAGAAGATCGTAGTTGATAGACTTAATCGTCTCAGGAGTTGCAGGGGCATGGAGCGAAATTACATCGCAAGTAGCGAACAATTCGGGCACAGTAGCAATAGGAGTTGCACCCGATTCTTTGATAGCTTCTGCAGGTACAAAAGCATCGTAAGCAAAGATTTCCATACCAAAGCCTTTGGCGATACGAGCTACATTGCGACCCACATTACCATAAGCCAAGATACCCATCTTCTTATCCTTTAGCTCACTACCCGACTTGCCATTGAACTGATTACGAGCGTTGAATACGAGAAGACCCATCACAAGCTCAGCCACAGCATTTGAGTTCTGACCGGGAGTATTCATTACACACACGTTGTGTGCGGTTGCCTCTGCAAGGTCTACATTGTCATAACCGGCACCTGCACGCACTACAATCTTGAGATTCTTTGCGGCATCAAATACTTCCTTATCAATTTTATCACTACGGATAATGATAGCATCTACATCGGCAACAGCTGCGAGGAGCTGGCTCTTTTCGGTATACTTTTCTAGCAATACAGTTTCGTAACCTGCCTTGCTTACAATATCCTTAATCGCTGCAACAGCAGGAGCAGCAAAAGGCTTTTCTGTGGCAATAAGAACCTTTGTCATAACAATATATTAGGATTAAAAAGAAGTGCTCTGCTCACTAGACGAAACCTCTAAAAGAAATAGAAGTATCTAGATGAGCCAGAGCACTAAGATGGATTAATTAGTGTTTGCTTTCAAACTCCTTCATGGCGTCAACGAGAGCCTTCACGCTATCCATTTCGAGAGCGTTGTAGAGGCTTGCACGGAAACCACCTACCGAGCGGTGACCCTTGATACCCACCATACCGCGTTCAGCAGCGAAGGCAGCAAAGTCTGCTTCGAGTTCTTTGTATTCATCGTTCATCACGAAGCAAACGTTCATGATAGAGCGGTCTTCGGTAGCTACAGTACCACGGAATAGTTTGTTGCGGTCGATTTCGTTGTAGAGGAGCTCAGCCTTGTCGAGGTTGCGCTTTTCGAGTACCTTGAGACCACCCAACTCCTTGTACCACTTGAGGGTTTGGAGAGCAACATAGATGGGGAATACAGGAGGAGTATTGAACATAGACTCCTTCTTGATGTGGGTGTTGTAGTCGAGCATTGTGGGGATGGGACGCTCAAAACGACCAAGTGCATCCTTCTTAACAATTACGAAAGTAACACCAGCAGGAGCCAAGTTCTTTTGTGCACCACCATAGATAAGGTCGTACTTGCTGATATCTACAGGACGGCTGAAAATATCGCTAGACATATCGCATACCAAGCGAGCCTTGCAGTCGAAGTCCTTGCGGATTTCACTACCATAGATGGTATTGTTGGAGGTGTAGTGGAAGTAGTCTACATCTTCGGGGATAATGAAGTTCTTGGGGATATAGGTAAAGTTCTTGTCTTCGCTAGAAGCCAAAACTTCTACTTCACCACCAAATACCTTAGATACATATCCGGCTTGTTTGATAGCATTTGTAGCCCACGTACCTGTGTTGATATAGGCAACCTTCTTGTGCATAAGGTTAAGAGGTACCATATAGAACTGAAGGCTTGCACCACCTCCAAGGAAGAGAACTTCGTATCCTTCGGGGATATCGAGAAGTTCCTTAAAGAGCTGAGCAGCTTCTTCGATCACAGCGGTAAACTCTTTACCGCGGTGCGATACTTCAAGTACAGAAAGGCCTGTACCTGCAAAATTCATTACTGCATCAGCAGCATTCTTGATAACCCCTTGATTTAGAATTGAGGGTCCGGCATAAAAATTGTGCTTTTTCATCACCGCAACTGTTTTTATTGATTACTTATATTAGTCTATTCCTATTATCATACGGAACTGAGGCTTGGAATGTTGCACATCCCCCAACCCCTAAGCACCTACAAAGGTAAACTAAACATTTGAATAAAGCCAAATACACCCTAAGACATCCCTCTTTCTTCACAAAGAGGGCTCCAAAAGAAGGATTCGGAATGCTGCCTGAAAAGAAAAACTTTCTTGCCCTACAACAAAAAAATTCTTGGGCAAAAGAAAAAACTTTTCCAGGTAGTTTCCGGGTACAAATCCAGCTGATTTCTCCCTGCCCTACTGCCCTAAATATTTTATTTCCTTGGGATGGCCCTTAAGATCTGCACAATACAAGTGAAATAAAAATTAGTACAGGAGCAACATCCTCCCCCCTTGTTCACAAAAAAAAAAGAGTCGACCTTTTGCTAGAAAGGTCGACCCCTTTTTGAGGAAATCAATGAAGAGGTACCATCCCCTAATTAGCGGGGAGATAAAATCCTCTAAAGCGAAGGTTTAGAATTCATTCGGGCTAAATGCGAGGCACAATCCACCAAAATTACCCGATTGATCCACCTGTACCATCACATTGTTTTTACGATCGATGTAGGTAGGTATGGCCGATTTCGAATACTTCTCCCATCCTTTACCGGTAAAGAACTTCTCGATATAGGTTGAGTTAATCACTCGCACATCATCAGTAAACAGAAGCGCTATGGCATACTTACCGGCATAATCTCCTTCACCTTCCCATACAATCATCATGGGAAAATCTTTTGAGGTTGTATTAACAACGTCACCGAGCTCATTCTTATCAAGAGACTTAAAGTAAGGTTGCTTCTTGTACAATTCAAGAGCTTCTGCCAGGGTGTATTTGCCAAATTCGAGGATTGGCAAAGGAATATCCAACTCCTCTTTCATGAAGGAATCTGCCATCTGAGGATTGCCTTTGAAGAACTGCACTTTGGGAACGAATGCACTTCCATCCGTAGGTTTATTTAGCTCAGCCACAGCAGCCATATTGGTGTCTTTATTATAGTACACGGGATTACCATGATCAGAAAGTGTGGTGATCAAAAATCCCATAGAGCGCATATACTCTGTAACATCATCGGGTTTAGGACGCTTATCGGGAGCTACAAAGATAGCGCACTCCTCTACGAAAGATTTGGTTTTCACATCCAACCAATAACGCGTGCTAGGGAAGTTAGGGTTACCGGTCTTAAAGGAATAGACACCCTTGTCCGCCATCGTTGCTTCGGGATCAAGAGTGTGTCCCATACGAGCCTCAAAGCGAGTTACCATATCAAGGGTATTATCAAGCCCCATAAGAGGAGCCCAAAGCCCTGTTGCATGCTCCTTCTTATCAATACGAGACCATGATGTAATAGCCTCATCAAAAGGAGCGAAAACATAAGAAATATCACTATCACTACGATGCGAAATGAAAACGACCCATCCACGTTGTTTATGAACAAATACCCCTTCTGTTGCCAACTTGGTCGCAGTCTTTTCTTGTACAAAACCTTGACTTAGGAGGCTTGCTACAAAAGCTCCTTCGGACTCTGTATTTGCAATCTTTTCCATGGCATAGCGATACTTCCCCTCAGCATCAAACTGGAGGTAAATGGTACGGGCTAGCCCTTGGTCTCCATTTATCTTGATTGTGAGAGTGCGTGCCTCGGCATCTTTTGTCACAATCTGCCCCAGCTGTTTGGCCTCAGCTTCGAGAGCATCATAGCTCTTACCGAAAAGGGAGCTAGGGAGCGTTACCAAAATAGGAGCGGGCTTCGGACCTGGAATTTTACCGCAAGCGGCCATCAAAAGCGTTAATACCACAAGGAGTGTGGCAGGGAATAACCTTCTTGTCATTGTTCTGATTTTGACTTATTTATCTACTGTATATTCGTTTTTCCAACAAACCATGCTTAGCACGAATTCTTTCAAAGATGGTAAAACTTCCAGCTTCTTGACTAGATTGGGAAAGAGCTACCAATCTACAACTGATAACCATCCTAGGACAAATGTAACCCCATTTCATATACTTACACCAAATTGGGAACAAAATCCGCATCACTCCAATAATACATGGGGCTTCCGTTCCCCTTTTTTTCTTGAGACATAGATTTTGATTCATTCTCATCCAGACTCGTAACGTCTCCTGAGTCAAATCGAAAGTAAAGAGAGTAACACTTCGTTCTCCCCCGAAGAGCCTCCTTGTATTTAGGAGAGGACTGAAGAGTTTTTCTCAAGAGTGGAATAACGAGTCCGGGACAGGCTCCACAAAGGGGTTTAGTTGCACGATACGGATAAAACGTGCAACTTTCCCGGAGACGGCATTCATACAGTGATATATTACTACTTTTGCGAAGAACAACACCACACAACGTAGATAAAGAAAGGAAAGTTGTATCCACATCCTTTACGAGGCTGGGTATGACATCACTTATAAAAAAGAACGTATGGAAGGGAGTATCACTCCACAACAAATAGATATTGGTGCCATCATATCGGCAAAGTGGGGGCGAAGCGTTCCGCACTTTGTTGTGCGTTTGGTAGAGAGACTTATCCATCAGCAAGAAATCAATGAGATACTGCGAGACCATGGGCACCTGCAAGGCGTTGCTTTTATGGATAAGCTAGTGGAGATTTTTCGGCTTTCTCTGGGTTTTGTTCATGAGGAGCGTTTGCCACAAGACAAACGTGCTCTTTTCGTCTCCAATCACCCTCTAGGAGGGCTAGATGGCATCTGTCTTACTCACATGCTCGCAGGGCACTATCAATCAGACATTCGCTACATTGTCAACGACCTCCTGGGGAATCTCAAACCTCTAGAGTCCATTTTTCTTCCCGTTAATAAGTATGGTTCCCAGAGCCGTAGCTCCATTGAGAGAATGAATGCCGCTCTAGCGGGTGACCTACCAGTGATCACCTTCCCTGCAGGTCTTTGCTCTCGCCACTTTGATGGTCGCATCCAAGATCTCACATGGCAAAAGAGCTTTGTGCGTCATGCCGAGGAGTTCCATCGTCCCATTGTACCCCTCTTTTTCGAAGGTTATAATAGTAAACGCTTTTATAGGATAGAGCGAGTGCGCAGAAGCCTCGGGCTCAAATTCAACATCGGCACTGCACTACTCCCCGATGAGATGTTTCGTGCCCAAGGCTCGTCATTCCGGGTTTGGGTAGGAGAACCTATCCCCTATCAAGAGCTTCCCTCTATGGGGAAACGCCCGGCAGATATTGCTCTTGCCATTCGTGAACGTGTATATCGTCTCCCGCAAGAGAGTGCGCCATCGTCCCTCTAGTATTCACCTCAATCATTTTATTGCAATAATCTATGCAACCTATTATAGCCCCTATTGCTCCGGAACTTATCATGGAGGAACTTACCCCCGATAAGTTGCTTCGCCCCACAAATAAAGGACGCAATAACATTTATATCTTCTCAGCACACGAGGCTCCACACACCATGAGAGAGGTAGGACGACTGAGGGAAGAGGCTTTCCGTACCGGCGGTGGAGGCAGTGGTCTTGGGTGTGATATTGATGAGTATGACCTTGATCCATTGGGCTATAAACAACTCGTTGTCTGGAACCCCGAGGCTCAAGTGATTGTAGGAGGCTATCGCTATATTTTAGGTTCCGACGTGGTAAAGCATCCGAAGGGCACCGACATACTCGCCACTTCTCATATGTTTGACTACAGCGATGAGTTCGTACGAGATATTCTTCCCTATACAATAGAATTGGGACGCTCGTTTGTTTCTCCCGACTTCCAGTCTACCCGCTTTCACCACCTCTCCATCTTTGCATTAGACAACCTATGGGATGGCTTGGGAGCGCTCACGGTACTCAATCCTGAGATTCAGTACTTTTTTGGAAAGGTAACCATGTATGCCAATTACAATCGTCGCTGTCGCAACCTCATTTTGCACTTTATGCAGCGCCACTTTCACGACGATCGGCACCTCGTTACTCCCAAGCAACCTCTAACCATTGATGTTGATCCGGAGGAGATGAATCGGCTTTTTTCAGCAGGGACTCTCAGTGCCGATTATCTAGCACTCAAGCGCGAGGTTCGCAAAACAGGCATCAGTATTCCTCCTCTCTTTAGTGCCTATATATCCCTTTCTCCCCAGCTCCTCTTCCTCGGTACAGCAATTAATTACGAGTTTAGCGAGGTAGAAGAGACAGGGATTCTGATCCGTATAGATCAAATTTTAGAAGAGAAAAAAGAGCGACACATCAATACGTTTCAGAAGACGTCTCACCCCGTGAGCTAGAGCAATAGAGATGGCACAACACAACGACCTTGGCGTATTGGGCGAACGAGCTGCCTACCGCTATCTAGAACAATTGAAGTACAAAATACTCGATACGAATTGGTCTATTGATGGCAAGAAGGAGGTGGATATTTTTGCCACAGACGAGAGAGAACTCATCGTTATTGAGGTCAAAACGCGGAACGAAGATTATTCTGTTTCTCCATTGTCGGCAGTTACTAGGCGTAAGCAAGCCAACATAATATCCCTCACAAACACTTACATCCGTCTAAAGGGCATTACCCTACCCATACGGTTTGATATACTCACAGCCGTTTTCCATCCCTTTGATCAATCCTTTGATATAGAGTATTATAAAGATGCCTTTAGGGCAACAGTACGAAAGAAATACTAGCCAAGAAAAACAAAACAGCACTAGAAAGCACAAGTTTGCACACTTGAAGCAGCCAATTTGCTCTCTTATATTGCAACTAACATACACCTACCATAATATTTTTAATACCTTTGCATATAAAGAGTAAAGGTTATTATATGGAAACAACATATACTATAGGCATAGATATTGGAGGAACCAATACTGTGGTAGGTGTAGTGGCGACTAATGGCACTATTCTTGCTCGAGAAAAATTCCCGACACGTTCTTGTGGTGCCAATTTCACTTGTTTTACAGATAAAATAGAGAGGTATATTCACGCGCTTACCCAGCAGTATAATCTTGCCGGCAAGATTGATGGGATTGGGATTGGTGCTCCCAATGGTAATCATGGGAACGGTACTATAGCCTTTGCCTCTAACCTCCCATGGAAAGAGCCTTTTCCCATCGTCCGGCTGCTCCAAGAGCGAACGCATCTACCCGTTGCCCTTATAAACGATGCCAAAGCTGCCGCTATTGGAGAACGCACCTACGGAGCAGCACGCGGCATGCGCGACTTCATTATCATTACCTTGGGTACTGGTGTTGGGAGTGGTATTGTAGCCAATGGAGAGCTTATATTTGGTCATGATGGACTAGCCGGAGAACTGGGACATTTTATAATTCGCCGTGGGGGTCGCCCCTGTGGTTGCGGACGTTGTGGATGTTTAGAGACCTATTGCTCGGCACGTGGTATGGCACGCACTGCGATAGAATTGCTCCAAGAAAGTACAGAAGACAGCCCCTTGCGCCACGTCAAAGAGGAAGAAATCACAAGTAAGACAGTCTATGATGCAGCCGAAGCCGGGGATCCGATTGCTCAAAAGGTATTCGAGATGACAGGGGAGATATTAGGCGAGAGCTTGGCAGATTTCATGACCTTTTCGAGTCCGGAAGCGATTATCCTCTTCGGGGGAGTTACGGCAGCCGGGGAGCGATTGCTGCAGCCCATCCGGAAAGCTCTTAACAAAAATCTTCTCTGCGTTTACCAAACACCCAAATTACTTCTCTCTCAACTTCCTACCGATGATGCCGCCATATTGGGTGCCGCTGCTGTAGGAGTAGAGGCAGCCCTCCGCGCTAGTGGACAAAGTAAAGGCGCAATGGCTTCGTAATAATATTATATCCTTTTCAAATTAGATATCGAACTACTATGGCAGAAAAATCACATCCGATTGCTCTCGTAACAGGGGCTACATCGGGTATCGGTCGTGCTACAGCATTGAGGCTGGCACACATGGGATACGATGTTATCATTACGGGGCGTCGTAGCGAACGTCTTGTTGCCTTGAGTCAGGAGATAGAAAAAGAAACAAAAAGCCACACATTGCCTTTAGTTTTTGATGTACGCTCCTTTGAGGAGGTTCAGAAGCATTTAGGCACTCTCCCCTCGGAGTGGACTGATATTGAAGTGCTTGTAAACAATGCAGGATTAGCTGCCGGGATGGAGCCTCTGCAAGACGGCTTGGTCGATGATTGGGAGCGAATGATCGATACCAACATCAAGGGTCTACTCTACGTAACCAAAGTAGTTTCTCCCAGGATGATCGCTCGGGGACGTGGGCATATCTTTAATATTGGTTCTATCGCAGGGCGTGAAGTTTACCCCTCCGGCAACGTATACTGCGCTACCAAGCATGCTGTGGATGCTCTCTCTAAGGGGATGAGAATCGACATGCACAAGTATGGGATAAAGGTAACTCAGATAGCACCCGGAGCGGTAGAGACAGAGTTTTCACTCGTTCGCTTCCATGATGATGCGGCTCGTGCTGAGAAAGTTTACGAGGGATATACGCCCCTCACTGGCGAAGACATCGCTTCTTGTATAGAAGCCGCCCTCCGCTTACCCGACAACGTTTGCTTGGCAGATATGCTTGTTCTCCCTAAAGCTCAAGGCTCTAGTCGAGACTTCTACCGCAAATAACACCCTGCGGATACTCCTTTTTATCCCTCCATACTACATCAATCACAGAGGATTTAGTCCTACTCTGAGGGGCAGTTTGGGAATTGAGAGTTACGAGATCTCGCTCCCCAAGCCGCCCTTCTTTGTTATAAGCAAAGCCCTAGTACAAAACATCCTTCCCTCACATTTCGATCACGAACTGGGTAAAATCTTCGTAATGTCCCAGCCCAGATTTTTCTGAATTCTGCCTTGCAAATATTTTTGTCTTGCCTAAGATTGCAAAAAGTTTCACTCAGTTTTCAGGCAAAGATTGGGCAAGATATTTTGGGGACGTTCCCACTCCCTCAAAAGGAGCTAACAGAATTCGTGGAGACGTCTTCTCCTTTGCCATAAGGGGAAATAAACAACCATTCAATCCCTCAACAGCTAGTTCCTTTCAATCTCTGTTACACAGCATCTTCACAACCCCTACATTCGTTCTAATTAATTCGGTAGCATATAGGGGTATAAGTCATCTATTATAGTTACTTTTGTAGGGAATAATTCCGTTGTATTACTTCAGGAAAGGAGTTTGTAATAATATCAGTCGTTGGAATATGGACACAAACAAGTTAGTGTATGTTGCCCTTGAGCTAGGTAGCTCTCATCTCAGCGGGCTACTTGCCTACAAAGATGCTCTGGGGCGCGTTGTGCCTATGGCTTCGCGTCGGGTGGAGAGTAAGGGCAGTATCGTACATGGGACTATCTACAACATAGATGTAGCAAGCACGATAGCCAAAGAGATCATCAAAGACTTCGACCAAGAGTTAGAAGGCAGTGGTTATAGCATATCCCAAGTCTACATTTCGATAGATTGTCGTTCTCTTCATTCTCTACGACATATCGTCTCTCACAGCTATGATGGGGATGGAATACTCGCCACTGAAGAGCATGTAAAGGAGCTGGAAGAGGAAGTGCTAAAAGAGCAATTTGATGGATACGAAATACTCTCCGTACTCCCCCCCTACTACCATGTGAATGGACGGAGAGAAAACTCCATTGTGGGAATGTTGTGCCGAGAAGTGCGCGCCTACTACACATTGCTACTTGTACGAAAGACCTATGTTCGCCTCATCACCGACTTGGTAGAAAAGAGATTGCGTCTAAAACTCGCCGGTATCTTGGCGGCACCCATCTGCGAAGCTCAGGTAATTTTGAGTCCCGGGATCCGGCAAATGGGATGTGCTCTTGTGAATATCGGAGCCGATTGTACTACGGTATCTGTCTACAAAGAAGATGCTCTAGAGTTACTACGCGTTTACCCTGTAGGAGGGAATGCTGTAACGGGCGACCTCTCTACGTTGCATATCCTACGAGAAGATGCAGAGGAGATCAAGTGCAACCGACTTAGCACAGTAAGCGAGATGAAAGACGGAGATTATTTTGTAGAAATTCCCTCTTTTATCGGCAAAGAGGCTCAACAAATTAGGCTCTTAGACCTCAACCGCTGTGTACAGGCCCGCATGAAAGAGATTATTGCCAATGTACAAGCTTTGGTAGAGAGCTCCGGAGTGGCTAATCGCATCGACGGAGGATATATTTTCACAGGCGGAGGTTGCCTCATTGGCCGCTTCAATCGTCTACTAAAAGACATGGGAATTAATGACTCCATACAGATTACCTCTGTCAACGACAAACTCTTTTTTGCAGAGCCCAATACGGATGAGTTTTTTGCAAACCCCTCTCAATATGCAAGTATTGTTGGCGCCATTTATTGCGCTACAAAGGGATGCTTAGAGGTTGCCAATACGGTGTTCTCTAGCCTGACCCAAGAAGAAGAGTTTGAAAACGAGCCCTCAAAGCCTCTACAACAAGATGAACCTCTCAACGTATCTGCCGAAGGAAGAACAACGAAACGTGAAGAATACACAAGAGAAGAGGAGGATTTGAATAGCAAATTCGACCCAACAAGTAGGAGAGACGAGAAGAAAAATAAATTCTCTATTGGGAAGGTCTTCAAAGATTTCCTTGACGCGGCTTCTAACACACAGCCCGAAGATGAAGAAGAATAAAGAGCAAGCACTAGAATCGAAAACGACATGTTTCCAGAAGATAATAAGGATATAAATGATACTCCACTCAAGAGAAGCGAAGAGGGTTTTTCGATTGAGTTTGATGTAAACTCAGATAATGCTTCAGAGACACCAACTCTAGCGCCCGCCCAAGAAACTGTCTCTCGAGATTTGATGGAGGAGCACGAAGAGGTACTAAAAGGGGGACTTCCGTTCGACCTCCTTACCACCTCGATGGCAGAGCGTAAGCCTATAAAAATCGTAGGTATTGGCGGTGGTGGTGGTAATGCAGCTGAGCATATGTACCTAGAGGGAGTAGAAGGTGTAAGCTATCTAATCCTCAATACTGATGTACAGCAGCTCAACGACAATAAGATCCCTCACAAAATCGTACTCGGGGAGAATGTAACAAGAGGCCTTGGAGCCGGCGATACGCCCGAAATCGCTCGCCAAGCAGCTCAAGAGAGTGCGAACAAGATTAGAGAAGCTCTCCGCGACGGCAATACTGAAATGGTATTCATCACAGCCGGCATGGGGGGCGGTACCGGTACCGGTGCTGCCCATGTCGTGGCTAATATTGCCAAGAAGGAATTGGGACTTCTCACAGTAGCCATCGTCACTATCCCGTTCGCTTTTGAGGGATCACACAAGATTATAAAAGCCCTAGAGGCGGTAGAAAAACTCAAAGAAGAGGTAGACTCCATCCTAATTGTCAATAACGAACGCCTCCGTCAGTACAACGCAGCGCAAAAGAACTCCTTTACCAAGTCTCTCTACATAGGAGACACCGCTGTATCTAAGGCAGCTAGTAGTATTTCCGATCTCATTATCAACCCGGGGTATATAAACCTCGACTTTAATGACGTAAAGAAGACGCTGAACAATGGAGGGGTAGCTATCATTAGTACCGGTATTGCAAGCGGAGAAGATCGTCTTAAGAAAGCTATTGATGACGCTCTCTCCTCTCCCGTTCTCAACAACAACGACATTACCCAAGCCAAGCGTGTGCTGATAGCTATTGCCCATGCTCCCGACAACGACGAAGATCCGACCTACAACTTTCAGACGGAAGAGTTGGATGCACTTAACGACTTTACCTCGGGGATGCAGGACTATAAGCTCATACCTGGGTTTTACGAAGATAAGTCTCTCAAAGAGAATCTACGAGTAACCATTTTGGCTTCGGGATTCGACCTCTCTGCCACTATCGAAAGTGCCAATCTGGGAGATCCTATTGCCAAGAGCGAACTACTGCAACGGCATAAAAATCAACAGCAACTCATCAATAAATACTACGAGGGAACTCAGTCGGTCGATAACTTCAATCGCAAACTTCGTGGTCACCTCAATCTTCCCTTTATCCTCAAAGAGGAAGAGCTTGATGACGATGAGTTTATAAATGCCCTACTCAACACTCCTGCCTACAATCGTAATCATGAGGAGCTTGAGAGCCTGCGCAAACTGAGGAATCCCGACATGGCAGGAGGAGAAAACAAAGCGAGTGGCTTCAGTGGTACCAATGCCATTGACGATAAGCCCCTCGTAAGCAATGTTATCGATTTCGACTAAAAGTGAGAATATCTCTATACTAACTCTATTTATCCGTAATGTTCTATGAATCTATTCGATCAAATAAGTGAAGATATAAAGAGCGCAATGCTCGCTCGCGACAAAGTAACTCTGGAGGCTCTACGCGGAATCAAAAAAGAATTCCTCGAAGCAAAGACGGCCAAAGGAAGCAATGGAGAACTACCGGATGACAAGGCTCTTGCCATTATCCGCAAACTACTAAAGCAAAGACGCGACAGTGCCGAAATTTACATGCAAAATGGCCGTCCCGAACTTGCAGAAGCCGAACTTGCAGAGAGCCTTGTACTTGAGCGTTATCTTCCCAAACAACTGAGCGAAGAAGAGCTCATGCCCATAGTGCGAGCTGCTGCCCAGGAGAACGGTATTACAGATCCCAAGCAAGGCGGTCGCTTAGTAGGTATCCTCTGCAAGCAACTAGCAGGGAAAGCGGATGGAAAACTCATTGGAGAGGTTGTAAAAAAGACACTAGCTTCTGAATAAATCCTATGCAGAGTCAATCTCTGTATGGTGTACACAGTGTAAGTATTATATGTCGTATTTATTGATATTAGGAGGAGGAGAAAGCGGTGTAGGTGCCGCTATTCTCGCACAAAAGGTAGGGCTTCCTTGCCGAGTTAGTGATAAGGGGAAATTGAATCCTCAGTACCGAGAAGAACTAGAAAAACGAGGGATTCCCTACGAAGAGGGCAAGCACTCTCCCGATTGGCTCCTCGGTGCCAACGAAGTAATTAAAAGCCCTGGGATACCCGATTCTCTCCCCCTAATTCAGGACTTTATAAAGCGTGGGATCTCTGTTATTAGCGAAATAGAGTTTGCCTCTCGATACCTACCGGAGGATGCAAAGGTCGCTGCCATTACGGGTTCGAATGGTAAGACCACCACCGTCAATTGGGTTACTCACATACTAAAAACGGCTGGATACGATGCAGCCATGTGCGGCAATGTTGGGTTTTCTATGGCACGACTTGTTGCGGAAGATCCTCACAAATACTACGTAGTAGAGATGAGTAGTTTCCAACTCGATGGCACCTACAAATTCCATCCCAATGTGTCCGTACTGCTCAATATTACCCCCGACCACTTAGATCGCTACGAACATAAGTTTGAGCTATATGCCCTATCCAAGATGCGTATTACTCAGCAACTTGGCAAGGGAGATAGCTTTATCTATTGGGAAGAAGACGCTTTCATAAAGAAATACTTGGAGCGACACACAATGGAGTGTTCCCTACTCCCATTCTCTCTACAAGCTGGTGGAGCAAAAGCTCTATATGAGAGCGATAAAGAAACGCTTCATATAAAAGCCCAGCACGACCTACCGGCTTTCTCTATTCCTAAGCGTGATTTAGCCCTTGTGGGTAAGCATAACCTACTCAATGCAATGGCTTCTGCTCTCGTAGCTCGTGAGTTCGGGGTAAGCAATGAATGCCTCGGCAAAGCTCTAAGAGACTTTAAGAATGTTCCTCATCGTATTGAGTACGTAGCAGAGATCAATGGCGTACGCTATATCAATGATAGCAAGGCAACAAACATCCAAAGTACCTTCTATGCCCTAGAGGCGCAAACTGCCCCCGTGGTACTAATCCTAGGAGGGACAGATAAGGGAAATGATTATTCGGAGATCGAAGATGTAGTGCTCAGCAAGTGTCGTGCCCTTATATTTATGGGGATAGACAATGATAAGCTACACCGATCCTTCGATGGTAAAATTGCTCAAATACGCGATGCTCGCTCCATGGATGAGTGCCTAGCCCATGCCCAAGAGCTCGCCCAGTCCGGAGATGTAGTCCTACTCTCCCCTGCGTGTGCCAGCTTCGACCTCTTCAAAAACTACGAAGATCGAGGAGAGCAATTTAAGGATAAAGTACTAGCGATTAAGGATAGATAGCCTCCCCCAAACAGAGCGGTATATGCCAATAGATGTAGTATCGAAAGCCGATGGATTGCGTAAGAGTTTCTTTCGCTCCAATCGTGTAATTGTCAGTCTTTTCCTTGTTCTTTGGGCCATTGCTGTGCTGGTACAATTCAGTGCTATCAGTTTCTTGGCAGGAGAAGAAGGGCGAACTTTTTTGGGAGTATTAGTCAAATCTTTGGGGATCATGCTCAGCACGCTGGTGCTATTCTTTTTGTTCTCCAGTATCCAGCGCCGTGATAGATTGATAAATACAGGGTGGCTAATCTACCTTCTCTCTGTGCTTGGGATAGTACTGGTCCCCTTCATCGGATTAGAGATTAACGGAGCCCGACGCTCCCTACCCATGCCCATAATCGGTTCTATTCAACCCACAGAGTTTTTCAAAATTGGGATTGTCTTTGTAGCTGCCATGGTATTCGGGGATTTCAATCACCCCATCAGCCGATTGGCAGACAAGCTAATGAACCTACTAAGAAGGGTCTTTAGGGGGATTCCACAATTCGAGTGTAGCCCCACGGCTTCTTTCTTTATTTTGGTATTTACCCCCCTATTCTTCGTCTTCTCCCATGCTCTGTCTATGACTATCTTTTTGGTCATCCTCTCCTTAATACTCGTATTGTATGGGGGTAAGGTCGATCGCTTTTTTATCAAGGTAGTGCTAGGTATGGTGATCGTTGCAGGAGTAGGATTCTTGGCCATCAAGTATACTCCAGATAGTGCGGTGCGTGGCACCAAGCTCGAGCGTATGATCACGTGGAAAAACCGATTGGAGCCAGACCGTGCAGGCTTAACAAAGGAGGAATATAATGCCTTATCGAAGACTCAGCAAGACTCTCTAAACTACGTAATAACAGATGCCACTATGCAAGAGAAGTATGCAAAGATGGCAGTAGCAAGAGGGTTGCACAATGGGATACAAGGAGCGGGGAATAGCAAGATGCGTCACTTTATGCCCGAGATATACAACGACTTTATTTACTCTCTTATCATCGAGGAGTATGGTTATTTGGGGCTCATCGGGGTACCCATCATATATCTATTATTACTGCTCTATATTCGACAAATAGCTCAAGACTCAAAATATCGCTTCTACGAAATTGTCCTCTATGGCCTCACCACGAGTATCGTGCTCCAGGCTCTCGTCAATATGTTTGTAGCCACTGGCATGATCCCCGTTACAGGGCAGACGCTCCCCCTTATAAGCTATGGAGGATCCTCTCAGTGGGCAGTATCCATTCAGTTTGGGCTTATTGCGGCCGTTGTCTCCATCATATACAAGGAAAAAATGGCTGACAAAAGAGAACAAGAGGAGCGCGAAAAATCAGAGACAGACGCTATTATCGAAACCTCCCAAGCCCCCATTACAGAAGAGCTAGAAGGCCTCAATGAAGAAACAATCAACGAACATGAATAAGTCAATAGAGCGGATTATCATATCAGGAGGAGGTACCGGGGGACATATATTCCCGGCCATTGCTATAGCCGATGCAGTACGAGCCCAGTATCCCAATGCCGAGATTCTTTTTGTAGGAGCTGAGGGACGTATGGAAATGGAACGAGTGCCCAAAGCCGGCTACAAGATAGAAGGGCTCTCTGTTCGTGGTCTTGATCGTAAGCGTCCATGGCGCAATTTCAAAGTATTGCTTGACTTCCTCCGTTCGGAACAAAAGGCGAAGAAGCTGGTAAGAGACTTCAAACCCCAAGTGGTAGTAGGTGTGGGAGGGTATGCCTCTGCCCCTACCCTTAGAGCGGCTCAACGCTTAGGAGTACCCACGCTCATCCAAGAGCAAAATAGCTTCGCAGGCAAAGCCAATAAGATGTTGGCTACCCGAGCAAAGTATATCTGCGTTGCTTATCCCAATATGGACCGCTTTTTCCCAAAAGAGTCTATCATCTTAACAGGGAATCCGGTTCGCCCTATCCTCGAAGACTCTCCCCTACCCGATAGAGGTGAAGCCCTCGCCCGTTTTGGGTTTACCAACGAAGAATATCCTCTACTGATGGTCGTAGGAGGGAGCCTCGGAGCTAGAACCATCAACGAAAGTATAGAAGCAGGGCTTGCACTCCTCAAGGAAAATAAGATACGCTTGATCTGGCAAACAGGCAAAGCCTTTGCCCCTAGAGCCCAAGAGGCGATAAAGGAGCTTGGTCCCGATGCTACCCAGTGGATCGTATCCATGCCCTTTATTGATCACATGGAAGATGCCTTCTCTTGTGCCGATGTAGTGGTATCTCGCGCAGGAGCCACCACCATTAGTGAGCTATGCTTACTAGGGAAGCCCTCTATTCTTGTTCCCTCTCCCAACGTCGCAGAAGACCACCAGACCTGTAACGCAAAGGCTCTATCCACTCGCAATGCAGCCGTATTAGTAACAGATATCGAAGCCCGCAATCAGCTCGTGGATGAGGCTCTAGCCTTGATAAAAGACAAGCAGAGGCAAAATGACATGTCAGCGAATGTCAAGCAACTGGCCGCACCTCATTCAGCTCGTCGTATCGTAGAGCTTTTGGAAAGTATCATCTCCCAATAGCAACAAGCAGCACCTATCCTATGAACAAAGACAAGCTATATAGCCACGTATATTTTATTGGTATTGGTGGAATTGGTATGAGTGCCTTGGCTCGTTATTTTCAGGCTAAAGGCTCCTTGGTAGAAGGGTATGATCTGACTCCGAGTCCACTCACAGAGGCTTTACAAAGCGAAGGAATCTCCGTACACTACACCGATGATCCGGAGTATCTTGCTCGTTGCGCTTTCCCTCCGGCAACCACACTTGTTGTGTACACTCCCGCAGTTCCTGACCATTTAGGAGAACTGCAATACTTTAGACAAGAGGGTTACCGAGTAGTAAAACGGAGCGAAGCCTTGGGAGCCGCAGTGCAAGATGATCTCCTACTCGCCGTGGCCGGGACGCATGGAAAGACTACAACCTCCTCGCTTCTTGCCCATATTTTACACAACAGCAAGGTAAAAACAAATGCTTTTTTAGGTGGAATTAGTGCCAATTATCAGTCTAATCTACTGCTAGACTCAGCGAGTCCCTATGTAGTAGTAGAGGCTGACGAGTACGACAGATCTTTCCTGCACCTATACCCTCACATCGCGATAGTCACCTCCATGGATCCCGACCATTTGGATATTTATGGGACTCCCGAAGGTTATCGTGAGGGTTTTGCCCAATTCATCCGACAAATAAAACCTGGAGGGACCCTAATCTATAAAAAGGGGATTACCTCCACTCCCGCAACACAAGAGGCAGTCAAGTGCTATACGTATGCTATGGGCGAGACAGCCGATAGTTACTCCGACAATATCCACTTCGATGAGGGACGTCTCTTTTTCGATTGGCACTTCCCTGAGCGAGGCATAGAATTCAAGAATCTAGAATTGGGGGTACCTATTACCATCAATGTAGAGAATGCTACAGCAGCTCTCACCGCAGCCTACTTATTAGGGGTCACCGAAACAGAGCTCCGTTCCGCACTAGCCTCTTTTCGTGGTATTCATCGTAGATTTGAGCGTTTGCTAGACACTCCTAATAGAGTGCTCATAGACGATTATGCCCATCATCCGGAAGAGCTGAGAGCCTCCATAGCCTCTGTACGGGCACTCTACCCCCACGACAAGATAACAGGGATCTTCCAACCTCACCTATACTCACGTACACAAGATTTTTATCCTGAGTTTGCCGAGGTTCTTTCGGAGCTAGACGAGGTTATCTTACTACCGATCTACCCTGCGCGAGAAGAACCTATACCAGGGGTTTCTTCTTCCCTTATTTTGGATAGGGTCTCCACGGCGGAAAAGTCTTTAATCCCTAGAGAAGAATTGGTAGAAAGGCTACGAGAGAGAAAGAATCTTAATCGAGTAATTCTAACGCTAGGCGCCGGGAATATCGACCGTATCGTAGCTCCGCTGCGAGATATGCTCCTGGAGCGAAATTAAATGTCCTTGAGAATGAATCGTAAACTATTTTTCTTCATCGTAGGACTGGTCCTAATTGCTACTCTTATCACCCTGGCAATCACGACGCATCGCGATCGCAGTCACATCCATATTGTCAAGTATATTGCCAACATAGAGAGAATAGAAGGTGCTGCCAATATAGACGAAGAGGATGTAATACATGAGCTGCAACAGATGTTCCCAAGTGGGAAAACTAAAAGTATAGACTCGATTGATGTGCATAAGATTGAGGAAAAACTAAAACAAAACGGACTCTTTGAAAAAGTAAATGTCTACTATACCCTAGAGGGAGAGTTGCATGTGGATATTACCCCTGCAGAGCCTGTGTTCTTAGTAGTTAGCGACAACAAAAGCTATTATGTATCAAAAGCTCATAAATGCATCCCCGCAGAACAGCTAGGGAAGTACTCACAACCCCTACTTGTGGTATATGGAGCTGTAGATGAGCAGGAGGCTACGGGAGAGATCTATGATCTCTGCAATCTCATTTCGTCCGATGCTTACTGGAGTAGCTTTTTCACGGGCATCCGAGTACAACCCGGGAGTAAACATGTAGTAGCCGACACACAATACGATCATCTTTCCATCGACTTTGGTTCGATGGGAGATTGGAAATATAAATTGTGGCAACTTCGCACGTTTATAGATCAAGCTATCCCAAAGGTAGGTTGGCAGGCCTATAGTCAGATATCCCTTGAGTATCCCAACCGCATTACAGCTACTGAGCTCACTTCCCTCTAGAGAGTGGAAAAGAGAAAATAAGATGGAGTAAGTCTGAACTTGGAGCGCACTCCTTTTACGCAAGACATTACCCCATAGAAAAGACGACATACACCAAAACATCTAGATAAACAAAAGACAAGTTATGAATAAGATTATCAAGAGCATTCTAAGTATTCCCTTTGCCCTGGTAGTACTTCTTACTACCTCTTGCCTCAAACCAGAGCCATGCAATAGCAAGTTTGAATTCGAGCAAGAGAGCATCACACTCAAAGTAGGCGAACAAGTTACATTAAAATTCAGTGGATACGTTTCTAAGAAAACTCAAATTTCATGGAGCGTAGAAAAGCCCAATGTTGCCTCTGTGGATAATGGGACCGTACGCGCCTTGAACGCCGGTACTACCAATGTGTATGCAGAAGCAACCATCAATGGAGTAAAGAAAACGGCTCGATGTACCATAACTGTAAGCCCAGAAGGTCTCAAGTTTACAGACTCCAATCTCCCTAAGAGGATCCTACAACTCCATCCTGAAATTGACACGAATAAAGATGGAGCTATCACTCCGGAGGAGGCTCTTCTGCTCATCGAATTAGACCTTGAAATTAAAGACAAGACAAAGGCAACAGCAGAGGAAAAAATTACCAGTATTGACGGGATAGAATTATTTACCAACCTTACCTCCCTCAATCTCAAAAACCAATTTATCAAAGATGCGACTCCTATAGAGGCTCTCAAAAAACTCGAAAAACTCTACATTACTTACACAGAGATCCCGTCTATACAAGTAAAAGAAATGCCGGAATTGCGCGACCTCCGTCTCTTTGGCAACAAGAATATAAGGGAGATTGATGTTAGAAGCAACACTAAGCTCGATACTCTATATATCCAAGACACTCAAATCTCAGAGATTGATGTAACCAACAATAAAGAGCTTATAGACCTCAATGTAAACCGAACCAACCTCACTCACTTAATCCTTGCAGACCTTCCCAAACTTAATCAAGTCCTTGCCGTTAAATGCCAGATTTCTAGCATTTCGTTTAAGGGTTTACCTGCCATTGAGAAGATCTACATCAATAATAACCAACTAACGAGAGTTAACTTGAAGGACCTGCCCGCTCTCATGCACCTAAGTGTTTACAATAATAAGTTGCAGACTCTAGAGCTAGACTTACCTAAGCTCATGTTCCTACACACCCACGAAAATGAGCTAAAATCAATCGATCTTAGCAAGCTCCCAATGCTCTTTCATCTGGATATTGATAAGAATCCTCTAGTCAAGATTGATTTATCGTCCAATAAACTTATACGTGACCTAAGGTCGGAATACATCCCCACGCTTGAGGAAATAAACTTGAGGAATGGTGAGTATAACGAAGATGCCCAGTACGAAATCAAAGAAGGCAATACGGGTCTTAAGAGAGTATTGGTGGATAGCGGAGATGAAGAAACACACCTACGTAACCTGTTTCCTGCCGGTTCTGGTGTAGCTATCCTAGCCGAATAAGCAATACTTTTCCACGTTGAGAAGAGTATAATAAAAAGCCTCTCACTCCATCTTTTGGGGTGGGAGGGTTTCTATTTATGGGCTTCCTTATGGAAAAAGCTCTCCAGTTGTCAAGCTTTTCTGCACTTCTTTTGATGGCTACAAGATGGCTAAGTCTAATATTCTTATTACCTTTGCGGTCGGAAAAGTCCATCGGGATGTAGCACAGTTGGTAGCGCGCCACGTTCGGGACGTGGAGGTCGGAAGTTCGAGTCTTCTCATCCCGACCAACAAACAAGAAGACGTGTTGAGTAAAGATTTATTCAGCACGTCTTTTTTATATCTCCTCAGAAGAGGGGGGCTCAACGACCTTGGTAATCATTGTCCGAAAAAACGAACAAAACGACATAGATTGGACATTTTGTCTAGCAATTTTGGGCAAGGCATATTCTTTGCATCTATATAGAGCAAATAATAAAGCATTGACCTATGGAAAATCAAAACAGACAATCAACAACTCAGCAACAGAGAGCTCTCAGCCTTTACGCTCGCGACCTTTGTCAAGCTGCCAGTGCGGGAAAGTTAGATCCCGTGATCGGGCGCGATGAGGAGATTCGCCGTGTGTTGCAAATACTATCCCGAAGAACGAAAAACAACCCTATCTTGATAGGAGAGCCGGGAGTGGGTAAAACAGCCATTGTAGAGGGGCTTGCACAACGCATTATTCGTGGTGACGTTCCGGAGAATCTTCACGACAAAAAGATATTCTCTCTCGATATGGGAGCTCTCATCGCTGGGGCTAAATATCAGGGAGAATTCGAAGAACGACTCAAGGGAGTAGTACGCGAAGTAGTAGAAAGTCAGGGACAAATCCTCTTGTTCATTGATGAGATTCATACCTTGGTGGGAGCCGGAAAGAGCTCCGGAGCCATGGATGCCGCCAATATTCTAAAGCCAGCGTTGGCGCGAGGTGAACTTCGTGCCATCGGAGCAACCACTCTCGACGAATACCGAAAGTATTTTGAAGTAGATAAGGCCTTGGAGCGTCGATTCCAAATGGTAATGGTCTCAGAACCCGATGAACTTGCCTCTATCTCCATCCTACGAGGTCTCAAAGAGCGTTACGAAAATCACCACAAAGTCCGTATCCTTGATGAAGCCATTCTATCCGCAGTGCATCTATCACACCGCTACATCACAGATCGATTTTTGCCGGACAAAGCCATTGACTTGATAGACGAAGCGGCTGCACGGCTCCGTATTCAAATCGATTCTCAACCCGAGGAATTAGACGAAATAAGCCGACGCATCAAGCAACTAGAGATCGAACGCGAAGCAATCAAGAGGGAGCACGACAAGGAAAAAGTGTCTCAGCTCTCCCAAGAGATTGAAGAGCTCCGTAAGCAAGAAAGCGAACTATCATCTCGCTGGAATAAGGAGAAGACGATCATCAACACCATCCAGCAATTGAAGTCCGACAAGGAGCAACTATCCATTCAGTCCGATAAGGCCGAACGAGAGGGAGATTATGGCAAGGTAGCAGAGATCCGCTATGGTAAGATACGAGATATCGATGCCCGAGTAGAAGAAGAGCGAAAGAAGTTAGATGAAATTCGCTCAGGAGAACCTCTTATCAAGGAGGAAGTCGGTAGCGACGATATTGCCGAAATTGTAGCCAAATGGACTGGTATCCCAGTGAATCGTATGCTTACGAGCGAACGAGAAAAGCTACTCCACCTAGAGGAAGAGTTGCACAAGAGAGTAGTTGGGCAAGACGAAGCTATACGCGTAGTTTCCGATGCAGTACGCCGCTCCCGTGCCGGCCTACAAGACCCTCGCCGCCCTATCGGAAGCTTCATATTCTTGGGTACCACCGGAGTTGGTAAAACAGAACTTGCCAAGGCTATGGCAGAGGTACTTTTCGATGACGAAAGCATGATGACTCGTATTGATATGAGCGAATATCAAGAGAAGTTTAGTGCAACCCGATTGATTGGTGCACCTCCAGGGTATGTTGGATACGAAGAGGGAGGGCAACTTACCGAAGCCATACGACGCAAGCCTTACTCTGTGGTTCTATTCGATGAAATCGAAAAAGCGCATCCCGATGTATTCAATCTTCTGTTGCAGGTTTTGGACGATGGACGCCTAACAGACAATAAGGGGCATGTGGTCAATTTCAAGAATACGATCATCATAATGACGAGCAACTTAGGGAGCTACGAGATTAATCAAAAGTTTGCCCACATTACCCCTGAGAATAGGGAAAGAGTAGAGGAAGAGGCACGAGAAGAGGTCTGGGCCATCCTCAAAAAAAGTATCCGACCCGAGTTCCTCAATCGTATCGATGAAGTTGTAATGTTTAAGCCTCTCACTTCACAAGAGATTGCAAGTATCGTACGTCTGCAGTTGCAGTCCATTGGCACCCTTCTAAAGAGTAGCGATATAGAGCTGACCTACTCAGACGCTGCCGTTACTCAACTCACAGAGCTGGGCTATAGCCCTGAGTTTGGGGCACGAGCTCTCAAGCGTGTATTACAGAGAGAGATCCTCAACGAGCTCTCAAAGGCTTTGCTGGGGAATAGTGTTGACAAGGAGCGCCCCATCCATATTGATGTGGATGCAGAGACGAAAAAGTTCACGTTTACCAATATCTAAAAATTGCAGCCCGTGGAGAAGAAATCCATGGGCTGTAGTTCTTTCTTTTACCTTCAAATAGATTCTTTACTAGAGGGGAAGTAAGAAGTCTGTCTTCTAAGAAGAGATTCCGAAACACCCCTCTAGCACACCATTGCTCCCCCTCCTCTTGCTTGAGAGATGGATGAAAGGGGGAGATTATTGTTATTGTTTTTATTACCTTTGTTTTGATGGATAGGAAGTCTCTCTTGGGGGCTTACCTACCCTAAAGGCATCTTATAAGCATAGAGATAGCGAAACAGATACAAGATGACAGTACAAGACGAATTTAAGCACTTTGCAACCCGTAAACTAGGGCTCAACAGCAATACCCTACACCATTACATATCCGCAAACGGAGGTTATGTATCCCCTACCATCATAGAAGAACGCCAGCTCAATGTGGCTCAAATGGACGTATTCTCTCGTCTTATGATGGATAGAATCATTTTCCTTGGTGCGGGCGTAGACGATTATACCGCCAACGTAATCCAGGCTCAACTACTATTCCTGGATAGCTCCGATCCTGGGAAAGACATTTCTATTTATATCAACTCCCCAGGCGGATCTGTATATGCCGGTTATGGGATCTACGACACAATGCAGTATATCAGTTGCGACGTATCTACTATCTGTACAGGGATGGCTGCTTCTATGGCGGCAGTACTATTGGTAGCCGGAACTCAAAGAAAAAGGTTTGCACTACCGCACTCTCGTGTTATGATTCATCAGCCTCTGGGCGGAATGCAAGGGCAGGCCAGTGATATCGAAATCGCAGCAAAAGAGATCTTGCGTGTAAAGGGAGAACTTTACAAAATCATCTCTGAGCACTCCGGGCAACCACTAGAAGTCATTGAACGCGATAGCGATCGAGACAAATGGATGACTGCCGAAGAGGCTCAGGCTTATGGTATGATCGATAAGGTACTCAGCCCCAAGCCAAAGAAAGAAGACTGATTGACCTCTATACACACAAAGAGATAATACCCCTCCAGTAAAAAGAGAGATGGCTCCTAAAAAGAAAGACGGCAATCATAAGCATTGCAGCTATTGTGGACGTGGGGAAGAAGAAGTAAACTTCTTGATACAAGGCGAAGAAGGTGTAGCCATATGCGACCTTTGTATCAACGAAATGAACAAAATGATCCGCCAAGCGATGGGTCCCGCTCCTGTAGATAGCACAGTAGAGAACCCTCCCAAAGCAGACCTTTGTTTTGAGAAATTGCCCCGCCCCAAAGACATAAAAGCCTTCTTAGACCAATATGTAGTTGGGCAAGATGCTGCAAAAAAATACCTCTCGGTTGCTGTATACAATCACTATAAACGGGTGCTCCAAGTGCCCAATGACGAAGATATTGAGGTAGAAAAAAGCAATATCATCATGGTAGGGCCTACGGGTACAGGTAAGACACTTCTTGCCCAGACTATAGCCCGTATGCTAGACGTACCCTTTGCCATTGCAGATGCTACCGTACTTACCGAAGCTGGTTATGTAGGGGAAGATATTGAAAGTATCCTCACTCGTCTTTTGCAATCGTGCAACTACGACGAAAAAGCAGCAGAGCGCGGGATTGTTTTCATTGATGAAATAGACAAAATTGCCCGCAAAAGTGATAATCCCTCCATTACTCGCGATGTAAGTGGAGAGGGTGTGCAGCAAGGATTGCTCAAGTTGCTCGAGGGGTCCATTATCAATGTACCTCCGGCAGGCGGTCGCAAGCACCCCGATCAAAAGTTCATCCACGTAAATACTCGTCATATTCTATTTATCTGTGCAGGGGCTTTCGATGGTATCGAACGAAAAATTGCCAACAGATTAAATACTCGCTACATTGGTTATCAAGAAGAAGGTGAGCGTTCTCATATTGATCCTCAGCATCTTCTCAAACATGTCTCCCACCAAGATCTTAGAGCCTATGGGCTTATTCCCGAGATCCTTGGGCGTCTCCCCATCCTTACTTATCTTGATCCTCTAGAAAGAAGTACCCTCAAGAGCATTCTTACTGAACCTAAAAACGCCATTATCGGTCAGTACGTAAAACTCTTTGCAATGGATGGTATCAAACTCCATTTTACCGATGAAGCCCTCGACTATATCGTAGACAAAACGATCAAAGAGGAACTGGGAGCTAGAGGACTTCGCTCCGTAGTGGAAACAATCATGATGGAAGCGATGTACACCCTCCCGGGCAATACCGACGTTTCAGAGCTTCTCGTAACACGAGAATACGCACAAGAGCATAGCAAGGAACTACATATTCGCAATTAGAAGAGAGATTGCATTCTATCCCCCACTCCTCTAACATGGATCTAACCCTACTGGCTCATCTCAAAGAGCATTTTGGCTTCGAGACATTCAAAAATCACCAAGAAGAGATTATTTGCGCCCTATTGGAGGGCGAAGATTGCTTTGTGTTGATGCCTACGGGAGGGGGAAAAAGTATGTGTTACCAACTGCCCGCCCTCATCTCTGAGGGGACGGCAATTATCATCTCTCCGCTCATTGCTCTTATGAAGAACCAAGTAGATGCTTTGCGCAGCTACTGTAATGACGACTGTGTAGTACACTTCTTTAATTCGTCTCTACGCAAGAGTCAAATGGATCTTGTGCGACAGGACACTCTAGCGGGGAGAACCAAACTTCTCTATGTTACCCCGGAGTGCCTCACAAAGGAGGAGAACCAAGCTTTCTTACAATCTATTTCTATTTCCTTCTTTGCCATAGACGAGGCTCATTGCATCTCGGAGTGGGGGCACGACTTCCGTCCGGAATATCGCAAAATACGCCCTATGATCGATGTTATAGGACGCCGTCCCATCATTGCTCTCACGGCAACAGCCACCCCCAAGGTAGAGCATGATATTCTGCGAACCCTACAAATTCCTCAAGCTCACATCTTCCACTCCTCATTCAATCGACCTAATCTTTTCTACAGCATACTCCCTAAAAATGAGGATGTTGACCGCAACATTGTTCGATTTGTCCTCTCAAACCCTCAAAAAAGTGGCATAGTCTATTGCATGAGTCGGAGCAAAGTCACTACTTTTGCCGAGATTCTTCGAATTAATGGTATCCGTGCCCTTCCTTACCATGCCGGTTTGGATGCTCAAGAGCGAGCTGCTAATCAAGATGCATTCCTTAGCGAAGAGTGCCAGGTAATTGTAGCAACCATCGCCTTTGGTATGGGGATAGACAAGCCCGATGTGCGCTTTGTCATTCACTACGATATGCCCAAAAGTCTTGAGGGATATTATCAAGAGACCGGTAGAGCGGGACGAGACGGAGGAGAGGGAGTGTGCATTGCTTACTACAGCCAGAGCGACATGCAACGGTTGGAAAAGTTCATGCAAGACAAGAGCAATAGTGAGCGAGAGATAGGCAAACAACTGCTTGCCGAAACAAGTAACTATGCCGAGTCCGCCCTATGTAGGCGCAAGCTCCTACTTCATTATTTCGGAGAAGAATACAGAGAGGAGAATTGTGGAAATTGTGACAATTGTACGATGTCAAAAAAGAAATTAAATGCAAGTGAGTGGTTGCAATCTCTCATAGAGACGATACTCGCACTCAAAGAAAAATTCAAAGCAGAATACGTAGTAGACGTGCTACGAGGCGTGGATACTGCGGATACGGAAACCTATGGTCATACCGAGCTGGAGTGCTTTGGGCAAGGGAATGATGTAGATGCCGATCTATGGCAATGTATCATTAGCCAAGCAGTGATAGGTGGATTTATAGATAAGGATGTAGAGAACTATGGTATCCTAAAGGTAACGGCAAAGGGAAAAAAGTTCCTAAAGAAGCCTACCAAATTCGAGGTCGTAATTGATGATCAAGACGATGAAGAGGATGCCATGGTAGGTAAAGAGGATGCTTCCGGAGAGGCAGGAGACCCCGAGCTCTTCTCTATCATGAAAGAGTTCCGTAAGACGATGGCACTACAATTAAGGGTGCCGGCTTACGTGATCTTCCAAGATGCCTCTCTCAAGGCTATGGCTACACTCTACCCCACCACTGAGGAGGAGTTACAGAACATCCCCGGTGTAAGTTCGAGTAAGGTAAAGCGCTACGGAGCCGAATTTCTCAAGCTCATTCGCAAACATGTCGAGGAGAATGAGATAGAACGCCCGATGGACTTCCATGTACGTACTATCCCCAACAAGTCTAAGATCAAGCTCACCATTATCGAACAGATCGACCGCAAGGTATCGCTCGAAGATATCGCGTTCTTCAACAATTTAGAGATTGATGAGCTCCTCACCGAATTGGAAGAAATCGTATACTCTGGCACGGGCATCAATATCGACTATGCCATCAAAGAGATAATGGATGATAGTGATGTTTTGGAGGTATATACCTACCTAAAGCAATCAGAGACGGACTCCATAGATGCTGTACTCGAAGAGTTTGGTGATGTCTATTCACTAGAGGAGCTACGCCTTATCCGCATCAAATTCATATCCGAGCAGGCCAATTAACCTAGCTCAACCCCCATTTCTCTAAGCAATAAAGAAAATGAAAAGACTCAACTCCCTACGCCCTTGGATTCTAGCCATCGGGCTATCATGTGTCTCCATGTGCACCCTATTGGCTCAGCAAGTCATAGACGAAGTAGTTTGGATGGTGGGGGATGAAGCGATCCTTCGCTCCGATGTAGAATATCAAAAGCTACGCCTTCTCTCTCAAGGTGTACGGCTAGATGCCAACTCAGAGTGCGCTCTACCGGAGCAACTTGCCGTGCAAATGCTCTTCCTTAACCAGGCAAAAATTGATAGCATCACGGTAGATGATGCGATGATCAATCGCTATGTAGAAGCCAATATCCAAGGGATGATAGCGGAAGTGGGTTCTAAAGAGAAACTCGAAGAGTACTTCAATAAAAGTCTAACTCAGATCCGAGAAGACCAGAGACGGCAGGCCAAAAGCGGGGAAATCGTGCGTGCCATGCAGCAAAAACTCGTGTCGAACATCTCGGTAAGCCCGTCGGAGATACGTGCTTACTTCGCCTCTATCCCCACAGACTCTCTACCCTATATTCCCACCCGACTAGAAGTACAAAAAATTGTGCGCAAGCCCATTGTAAAGCTGTCGGAAATCGATCGTATCAAACAAAAACTTCGCGAATACTCTGAGGAGGTCAACTCCGGAAAAACTTCTTTCTCCACCCTTGCTCGTCTTTACAGCGAAGACACTCGTACCGCCCTCAACGGAGGAGAATATGGATTTGTGGCCAAAACGAGTTTGGAAAGTGAGTTCGCTCGCATTCTCTTCGATATGCCCAACAACAAACGAGTTTCTCCCATTATCCAAAGTGAAGAGGGTTACCACATTGTGCAAATCATAGAAAAACGTGGTGATCTTATCAACTTCCGCCACATTCTCTTGCGCCCCAAAGTTGCCGACGAAGCCCTCGAGACAGAGGTTACCAAACTCGATAGTATCGCTGGTCAAATAACGAGTGGAGCCCTCTCCTTTGAGGCTGCTGTAGCTCAATATTCGCAAGACGAAGATACGAGCAATAGCGAGGGCTTACTCGTAAATACCAACTACCAAAGCACCTATGCTGGCAGTTCGTTCTTCCCCCTTGAGGAGCTTCCCCAGGATATTAGCCGAGAAGTGGCTAATCTGAAGGTAGGAGAGCTGTCACGAGCTTTCGTAATGATCAATGAGAAAGGCAATAGAGAAGTCTTGATAGTTAAGCTTCGCAATAAGCACGATGCCCACCGTGCTACACTTACAGAAGACTATCAAACGATCAAAGAAATGGCTCTCCAACAAAAGCGAAACCAAGAGCTCGACGATTGGGTGCGCACACAGCAACTCAAAACATTTATCGAAGTTGCCGAGGGTTATCGCAATTGTGACTTCAAGTATCCGGGTTGGATTCACGATAATAAATAACCGAACAAAGGTCACACAAAAGCCATTCTCCCTCCCTAAGAGCATGGATTGATCCCTATCTCAATAGAGAATGTCGAACAAAGACTCTCACCCACACACTAAAGAGCACGCACGGTGGCAGATTTCCACTGTGGTGCTCATTGGTTTATTTATTCTCTTCTCTTCGTTCGCCCTAATACCACCACCTCCTATCTTAGGGGGTAACACGCAAGCAAAAGGGACGCGACGCATTATCCTTGATCATGCAGATCGCCTAGAGTATAACGCCGAATTAACCCCCGGGGTGCAGCGTCTCGTTGGGAATGTACAGCTACGTCATCTCAATTGGGTAATGACCTGCGATAGTGCCTTCCTCGACCAAGAGACGGATCAATTTGAGGCTTTCGGAAATGTGGAGATACACGAGGGGGACTCTGTAACCATCCTATCGAAATACCTCAATTACGATGGTATGGCTCGGTTTGCAAGACTCAGAAACACCGTAGAACTTCGCAACTCCACAGCTACCCTCTACACCGATAGTTTGGATTACGATAGAGTGGCAGGTAAAGGGTATTACTTCGATACGGGTACCATTGTAGACTCTCTCAATACCTTAACCTCCATCTATGGGGAATACACCCCCAGTACAGACCAAGCTATCTTTCGGGATGCAGTGGAACTTGTCAATCCCGATTTTACTCTGAATACGGACTATCTCGTCTACAATACGCGAACTAAAATTGCGGTATACGATGGGCCTACATATATTGTTTCGGACTCCGGTCATATAGAAAGCACACGAGGGGTGTACGACACAGAACAAGACCTCGGGATCCTACTCGATCGCTCTATAGTATACAACACCCATGGCACCGTAGAGGGGGATTCTCTACTCTACGACAATCGGTTGAAGTTTGCAGAGGCTTTTGGTAATATGGTGCTGATTGATACCGTAAACCAAGCAATACTTAGAGGGGAATATGGTTATTATGACGAGAATAAAGAGTATGCCTTTTCTACCCAACACGCTTGGCTTACGGATTACTCAAAACCAGACACACTCTATCTCGGAGCCGATACTCTTGAGTTAATCACCCGAAAGCAGGAACCCAAAGACATTCGCATAACGCGAGCCTACCACAATGCAAGGGTGTATAGAAATGACGCCCAAGCGGTAGCAGACTCCCTCCATTACTTCTCCATGGACTCTACAATGGCTCTCTATGGAGCCCCTATTCTATGGAGGGATAGCATGCAGCTGGAGGGAGATACAATACGCTTGCACTTTGCCGATGACACGCTACATCATGCAACGGCTTGGCTCAATGCAAAGGCCATGCGCCTGTTGGAAGAGGATAAGTTTGAGCAAATCAAAGGGGATTCTCTCATTGCTTTCTTTGCGGATAGTAGCATACGAGAGATGCAAGCCCACGGAGAGGTAGAGATGGTGTACTATGCCTTGCAAGAATCCATCAAGCACTACTATGCGGTGGGTCGCATAAAGTCGCCCCATGTATATACCTACCTCGCAGCAGACACCCTGCAAAAAACAATCTGGCAAGGGCCCGCCTCGGGGGGGATCCACCCTATTGAGAGTGTAAGCCCCGACATATCTAGGATTAGTGGCTTGGTTTGGCAGCCGGAGAAACGCCCAAAATCTCCCGACGATCTATTTACCCAAGAACTAGATTCTCTAGGGGCTCCCATCCCTTACACACACCCTCAAGCCTCCTCCCTCCGAGGCTTTAGCGGAGCACAAGCCGCATTGGCAGCTTATCAACTCCTAGACAAAGAGGTAGAGAAGCTAGAGACTCAGCAAGCCGCTCTAGAGCAGAAAGAGTCTCAAGACGGTGGCAACGATAAGGACAAAGCGGAGCAAGAAGAGAAACTAAGTCTCTACATTCGCCGCCCCGATGATAGTACCCCCTCTTGGCTGGCTCCACAGCCTCTCGATATTTTCAATAATGCAATGAAACAACTATGGGACTCTTTTTCTTCTTCAACAACCAACGAGCAAGACGCTTCGAACACAAGCCAATCTATTGGAATCAAGAGCGAGAAGCCCTAGAGGAGCGAGTAGCACGCATCCGAAAAGAACTCGAAGAAAAAGGAGAGATCTCTCCCGACAAAGA
Source organism: uncultured Porphyromonas sp. (assembly GCA_963539975.1). GTDB lineage: Bacteria > Bacteroidota > Bacteroidia > Bacteroidales > Porphyromonadaceae > Porphyromonas. The sequence goes on from CAUTMR010000001.1 coordinate 335,366, forward strand.
AGTAGACCTCTACAATACAGAGACTCTTTTAGGGAAACAAATTGCCGAGCACGAGGCTAAAAAGAAGGCACAAACAGAGGAGCATCGCACTCAGTTTGCCGACGAACTCCACTCCTCTATGTTGCAAAATATGCGCCATCTTAGTCAGCAAGAAGAGAAAGGGATATCGGGCAGAGGGAGAATAAATGAAATACTAAAGATCCTGCTCGTACTCCTCGTATTGGGAGTATTGGTATGGTTCCTCTATTATAAGAAATGAGCGATATAATACATGTACTCCCCGATAGTATTGCCAACCAAATAGCGGCCGGAGAGGTTATCCAGCGTCCTGCATCCATCCTAAAAGAGCTGGTTGAGAACTCTCTCGATGCCGGCGCAAAGCGTATTATTGTAGAGGTAGAAGAGGCCGGAAAGGCGAGCCTCAAAGTTACGGACGATGGGTGTGGGATGTCACAAATGGATGCTCGCATGGCTTTTGAGCGTCATGCCACCAGCAAAATCTCTGACGTCCAAGATCTCTTTTCTCTGCGCTCAATGGGTTTTCGGGGGGAGGCTCTAGCCTCTATTGCCTCCGTTGCGCAAGTTGAGCTGACTACGAGACGCGCCGAAGACGAAATGGCTACCCAACTCACCCTTAATGGCTCCGACGTCGTGAGTGTACGCAACGTTGCAGCCCCTGTAGGGAGTAGTTTTATGGTACGAAATGTATTCTTCAATGTACCGGCACGTAGGCGTTTCCTCAAATCTAATCAGACTGAACTAAAACATCTTATAGAGCAATTCGAACGCATCGTATTGGTCTATCCTGGGGTTTCTTTCTCCTTTTATAGTGACGGCAATCTCACGCTCAATTTACCGGCCACTACACAGCGGCGCCGTATCACAGACACGCTGGGTCAGTCTGTAGATAAGGGGTTAATCCCTATTCATTTCGAAAACGAAATCTCCAATATCAACGGATTCGTATCCCTACCGGACTGCGCAAAAAAACGAGGTGCAGAGCAGTTTCTGTTTGTCAATGGGCGATATATGCGCCATCCCTACTTCCATCGTGCCATCCTCTCTGTGTACGAGAAGCTACTCTCCCCCGGCTATGCCCCCAATTATTTCCTGTTCTTTTCCATTGATCCCTCTCGTATTGATGTAAATATACACCCCACAAAAACGGAAATAAAATTCCTCGACGAACAAGCCATCTTCAAGCTCCTAGCCATCGCCATTAGGCAGTCGCTGAGCACGACTATGGCTGTACCGACCATCGACTTTGAGCATAAAAACGTGGTAGATATCCCTATTTATTCAGGGAAACAAAAAGAGGTACTCCCCTCTCCCGACCAGCCTTTGGATCCGAACTACAATCCGTTTAATTCGACAGATCTACCCACTACCCAGTCAAGTGCTAAGGGGTATTCAGCCCCCCCCTCTCGACGTCCGAAGGTGGATTGGAAGTCTATGTTCGAGAGCTTCGAGCAACACAAAGAAAACAGGGCTACCACCTTCTCTCAAAAAGAAGCAGCCCCAATCTCTCCGGAAAGCTGCCCAGTTTCAGAAAAAAATCCACCCGAAAATCAACTTTTTTCTACCCAAGAAAATTTTTATTCTCAAGCAGTAACTCTAGAGAAAACACCCTGCTTTCTCCACGACAATAAATACATCGTTAGTTCTGTTAGTAGAGGCGTTGTTCTCATCGACTACAAGAGAGCCCAACAACGGATTATCTACGAAGAAGTAAAGAAGGAGTTTGCCAAAGAGGGGAAAGAACACGCAACTCGTAAGCTACTTTTTCCCGAGTTATGCACATTCCCCACAAAGGATGTTGCTCTGGTAGATGGTCTTCTTCCCGAACTAGAATCCATCGGATTCGAAATTTCTTCGCTCGGGGGAGGGAGCTACTCTATCTTGGCTGTTCCGGAAATGGTGGAGACTGATGCAAAAGAACTAGTTGAACAAATTATATCCGATGCCCTAGAGCAATCCATCTCTACTAAGGAGGCTCTTGTAGAAATCCTCGCCCTCAAACTATCGAATTATAGGGGGGCAATTAGCAACCTCCCAGTCTCTCCAGAGGGGATTGAAGCACTTATTGCAAAACTATTCTCCTGCCAAGAGAGCACCTACACTCCGCAGGGGAAATTAATCATGCGCGTATTGTCCAACAACGAAATACAGCAAAGCTTCGACTAAAAGGCTCCATCTATCCTCTTTCTCCTTCTCCCCTATCTCTGTGGTCCTAACCTCATGTACTACAGTAAGATTACTCTGGAGCTGATGAGATTGTATTTCTAAAAAGGGATAGGGTGGATAGGCCTACATTAAAAAGAAATAGCTACTTTTGCACTCGTATTGCGATAAAGGCCTATTACGGTGTCGCAGCACATAATGGGTCAAGCGCTCTACGAAACGGAAACTTTTTTCTGACTTCTAGGACAGGGAAACCAAGAAGGACGCATAGAGAACCTGCCCATTGTTTTTTTGATAGTAAGGTGAAAACAATAGCCATTCCTCCTCCCAATGAGTAATGAAAGAGCAAGAGAAATGGTTCTAACCCAAGAGAAATGGAATATCACTACATGACTCAAGACGGCTTCGACCGTCTAATGGATGAAATTAGTCGTCTGGAAAGGGAGGAGCGTCCTGCCATAGCCCAAGCAATTGCTGAGGCTCGAGACAAAGGAGACCTCTCAGAAAATGCGGAGTACGACGCCGCTCGCGAAGCTCAAGGGCTGCTCGAAGCAAAGATTTCGCAACTTAAAACACAAGCTGCCAACACACGCATTATAGACGAAAGTACGATCGATACTAGCAAGGTGCAACTACTAACCAAGGTAAAAGTAAAGCGCCTTGATGACAATTCTATTATAGAATACACGATTGTGCCCGAGATAGATGCCAACTTCAAAGAGCGTAAACTCTCCGTTACTGCCCCCATCGCCCGAGGTCTTATCGGGAAAAAGGTGGGAGAAATAGCCGAAGTACAGGTACCTATAGGGCTTCTTCGTTTCGAAATTTTGGAGATCTCTATCTAAGGAGCTCTCTTCGTAGGATCACAATTTGATAGTAAGCTATGAGTTCGATTTTTTCTCGGATTATTGCAGGAGAGATACCTTGTTATAAGGTAGCAGAGGACGAGCGTCATTTTGCATTCCTAGACATCAATCCAAAGGCCGTAGGGCATACGCTTGTAGTTCCTAAGCAAGAAGTTGATTACATATTCGATCTCGATGATGAGAGTACGGCAGCCCTCCACCTATTTGCCAAAAAGGTAGCAAAAGCCATTGGTGGGGCTATTCCATGCCGCAAGGTAGGTTCTTTTGTACTGGGATTAGATGTTCCCCATGCACATATCCACCTCATTCCCCTACAAGACGAAACGAGCGTGAACTTTGCCACCGGGCAGCACCTCGAGCTAAGTAGCGAAGAGATGCAACGTATTGCAGACAGTATAGCACAAAAGATCTAATAAAGAAGAAACGAACCAAACTGGAGTCCCTCCTCCCCAAAAGGCAAAACCGTCTCTATTTCATCACTCCCATACAAGTTTTATTATTTGTATGGGAGTTCTTTTTTTGAGTCAAAGAGATTTTCGAAGAATAGTTTAGATATAAAACACTTTAGGAAGCAAGAGATAAGCAAGCAAAGGGAGCTATTATAGAGTTTCAAAATATTTCTTCTACAAAAAGGTCATTATAAAGAAAAAACTCCTATCTTTGCTAGGGAAAGATAGTGCGTAATGAATTTTTTCGATTTTGACTTTGCGGACGAAGTCCTAGACGGACTGGATGCCATGAATTTTTCAGAGCCAACCCCCATACAAGAGGCGACTATTCCACCTCTTTTGGAGGGTCGAGATCTTCTTGGATGTGCCCAAACGGGTACCGGCAAAACGGCAGCTTATCTTCTTCCCATCATTAATCGAATCTATTTAGGCGAGTTCGAAGAGGGGTATATCAAGGCTATCGTGATGGCTCCTACACGAGAATTGGCACAACAAATAGATCAGCAAATTACGGGATTTGGATACTTTGTTTCTATCTCCTCTCTCGCCATATATGGAGGGACTGATGGCTCAGCTTGGGCACAAGCTCAGCGGGGAGCCGAGCGCGGGACCGATATTGTTGTAGCCACCCCGGGCAGGCTAATCTCCATGCTAAATCTACAAGCTGCGGACATATCTCACACTTCCTATTTTGTTATTGATGAGGCAGATAGAATGCTCGACATGGGTTTCTATGATGATATAATGAGCATCTGCAGACGTCTACCTAAGACCTGCCAAATTGCACTCTTTTCGGCCACAATGCCTCCCAAGATAGAGGAACTCGCTCGTAGTATTCTTAAGGATCCAGTACACGTTGCCATCGCAATATCCAAACCTCCCGAGACTATTCTCCAGAGTGCCTATATCTGCTACGAAGCACAAAAATTACCCATTGTTACAGATCTCTTGTCCTCAATGTCTGAAGAGAAACCAACCAAAACGGTGGTATTCTCCTCTTCAAAGCTCAAGGTACATCAGCTTGCTACCGCTCTAAAAAGCAGAGGGGTAAATGTTGCAGAAATGCACTCAGACCTTGATCAGACCACGAGAGAGCAGGTAATGCGTGACTTCAAAACGGGTTATGTGGAGGTGCTTGTAGCTACGGATATTGTGGCCAGAGGCATTGACATTGATGACATCAAGGTAGTAATCAATTACGATATGCCTCATGATCCCGAAGACTACGTACACCGCATCGGACGTACGGCAAGAGGCACTGACGGAAGAGGCGTTGCCATCACCCTTGTCAATGAAGAGGAACAACGTAGCTTTGCTTCCTTAGAGCATTTCCTAGGATACTCGATATACAAAGTCCCCATAGGGTCGGAGTATGGAGAAGCCCCTAAGTACTCTCCAAAAACATCTCAAAAGCGTTACAATAACGGAGGGAATAGACGTCGCCCGAAGGGAGAAAAGCAAGCCAAAAGAGCCTCTAACGGAAAACAAAAACAGACACAATCTGAAAACGGAACACCCCCCAAAGGACCGGTTTCGCACCGCTCTAGAAAACCCTTTTTCAGAAAAAAGCGATCTAAGGGGGAAGAATAAACACTATTATCTCTATTGCCAATAATGAAGAAATCAATGAAAGAACCCATATTACTCAGTGAAGTCTCATCTGGGACAAAGGTTGGACAAACGAAAAGCCAGATCATTGCATATTGTATCGAACATGGTCCTTCTACCATTACCGATCTCGCGCATCATTTAATGCTCAGCACGCCTACCGTTACTAAGTTCATCACAGAGCTAGAGAACAAGAAGTGTATTGCCAACTATGGCAAGCTAGAGACTAATGGAGGGCGTTATCCCTACATCTATGGGTTACACCCCGAAGCAGGGATATTCATCGGAGTAGATGTACAGCACGATCGTATCCACATTGGACTTATGAATTTGGTGGGAGACATCCTCCTACAAGACTACGATATTCCTTACACGCTAAGTGACACTCCGGAGGCTCTCAGCGAACTTTGTAACTTGATTCGCTCCTTTATCTCGGAACATAAAATTGACACGAGCAACCTACTCAATATCAATGTCAATATGCCCGGGCGTATCAACTCTCTAACGGGGCATAGCTACACCTTCTTCCAACAGCTACAAAAAGAAACTTCGCTTGCAGAGATTCTCAATAAAGAACTAGGCTTCAATGTTTCGTTGGACAACGATACACGAGGCATGGCTTACGGAGAATACACGCAAGGGGTAACAGCAGGCTCTGATGCTAAGAACGTACTCTACCTTAATCTGAGCTGGGGGCTTGGGCTTGGCATTATCCTCGATGGAAAAATCTATACGGGTAAGTCCGGCTTCAGTGGTGAGTTTGGACATATGAGTATCTTCGACAATGAGATACTTTGCCCATGTGGGAAGAAAGGCTGTATGCAAACTGAGATTGGCGGACTCGCTCTCCATCGCGTACTCACCCAACGTATTGCTGCGGGAGAGGTATCTGTGCTTTCTGACCTCTACAACAAAGGGCAGAATATCACGCTGTCCGACATCATCGATGCTATCAATCATGAGGATGTACTCTGTCTCGAAGTTCTCGATTCGATTGGGCGTAAACTAGGTAGACAACTTGCAGGACTCATCAATATCTTCAATCCCGAAGTAGTAATTTTAGGAGGAGCCTTGGCAGCAACAGGCGAGTTCCTTCGCCTCCCCGTTGAGACTATTGTACGTACCTATACACTCAATGTGGTAAGTAACGATACGTCCATCAAGATTGCCACCCTCGGGAAAGAAGCCGGGCTTATTGGCTCTTGCATGATGGCTCGCTCTCGCCGCTTTGGCAAAACAAACTAATCTAAATACAGAGGGGAGGATAAAATTTCTTCCCCTCCAATTTCCCCTGTATTTTCCAATTGTAAGTGCAACGCTTAGATAAACAAAAACCTCTAGCTTGGATCTGTCAGGGACAGTCGTTAGTATAGATGCTATGGGGACTCAAACTAACATTGCAGAGCAGATTATCCAATCAGAAGCCGACTTATCCTAAACCTTAAGGGGAATCAAAAATACTTGTATGAGGACGTACAAGGTTGTTTCACAGGAAAATACAAGACTCATAGCCATGAGACCTTGGGAGAAATCATGATCGTATTGAGAAGCGAACCTATACCACATTACTAGCTTCAGAAGTCTTTGAGGAGGGGGAATATAGTCAATGGCAAAGCTTAAGAAATTTAGTCCAAGTAAAGCGTGAGATTAGTAGTTTAGACGGAGAAATATGCATCGATAAACAATATTATAGCAGTTTACAGCCTGAAGATTGCACGTTGATAGGGAAATATGTTCGAAGGCATTGGCAATTGGAAATCGACTCCATTGGCATTTGGATGTAACCTTTAGAGAAGATTTTCCGAGCGCGCAAGGATTATTCAGCCACCAACCTAAACACACCAAGAAAGTTCGCCTTAGCTATTGTCTCACAATACAAAGACAAACTATCCTTACGGAAGAGGTTATTCAAGGCCGCTCTGAATGTAGACTTCCTCAAAAACCTGCTAAAGATTTGATGCGGTACCCTGCGATTGGTCGGGAATAAAGCTGTACATCCTAGACAGATTGCAATAGATGTGGACGATGCAAATACTGCAAAGATGCTAATATATGATTGTGGAGAAGATGATAACAGAGCCAAAAAAAATTGGATGAAGTCTATGGCTTACTGCCGAACCTACACGAGAAGCAATTGAAAGAAGGGATAAATAGAAATTAATTTATATCATTTAAATACCATGCTAAAGGTGGAAAAGAAATTATTGTCATTGGTCTATAAGGATACACTGCAACCAAGCGTACAAGTCATTGGAAAGTCTCTTAAAGCAGTAGTTGAGTTTGTGAGTATTCCATTAATGGCTCTTCAACTACAAAATGACAAAGCAAGGTTAAACTTTGAAAAACGACTTAATGACTATGGAGCAAAGCTAAATGCTATCCCTGAAGAAAAAAGAATCGAAGTTCACCCTCAAATAGGAGTGCCTATAGTTGAAAAGCTCCTGTATACTACAAGTGATCAAATTGCAGAGCTTTTTAGTAATCTACTTGCTAGTGCTTCAAATATTGATACTGTAAATTCTGTACATCCAGCATTTATTTCAATGATTGAAAGGATGTCCCCAGATGAAGCAAGAATCTTGGAATACCTCAAAGACAAAGAAGATATTCAGTATTGTGACATTAACGCATATTCCAATCAAAACCCTGGCTATAATACACTCTACGAACATGTTACTATGGTTGAAGATGATGTGGCTTTGACTTATCCACAGAATACCAATGCGTACTTGGCGAACTTTGTAAGCCTTGGAATCCTTCTTGATAAGAAAGGTGTATTTAGAATGGATAAAACTCAATATAATAGAATTAGGAAGAGATATCAGGTTGAAGCATTGACTGAGAAGCTTGTTCCTACGATTTATAAGTCTATCGAAGTTGATGAATCGTACTATCAAGTTACACCTTTTGGGAAACTATTTATTCAAGCTTGTATCAAATAATTAGTGCGAGTACTGAAGAATTATGCGACATTTCAATGAACATGCTTTAGAGCAGGGTATTATAGAGCTCTTTGAGGGTGAAGGGTATATCTATAGCCGTGGTGTACCCTTCGGATGTACTGATTAGGGACGACCTAAGGAGCTATCTTAAGAGCCAGTACTCTGACCTTTCTGAGTTGATCCATTGAGAGATCGCTCCATGTTCCCGTTTTTTGCCAAACCCTATTGTTCCACAGACAAGTCCCATGTTGAATTGCTCAATAAACTCATTCGACAATACATACCCAAAGGGACTTCGTTCAAAGACATCAATGACAAACAAATACGAAATATCAAGAGGCTGCCAAACAATAGAATAGACCTAGGAAAAGTTTGGACTTTAAATCCCCAAATGAAGTCTTAGCACTACTTTTGTCATACCGTTGCACTTGATACTGGAATCTGCGACCTGAATTCTCCCTCCCTCTTGTTGCATATTTCGCAAGAATAGTGTTACTTTGCACTAGAGAGGGAGGAATAGTCTACCAAGACTGCTCTCTCTCTTAGGAATATAAAACTAGATCACGATTGCCTATCGAAACATTGCTACTCTTTAATTATTAGAAGATCATAGCAATATGAAAGATATAAAGCTGAGATCAGACGATGAGTTGATCTCACTCTATGTTGAAGGTTGCAACGAAGCCTTCGATGCACTTATCGACAGATATGACGGTGAGTTGCTTTCTTATATACGTCTACAAGTAGGCGATAGCGATGTGGCAGATGACCTATTCCAAGATACTTTTATCAAGGTTATTCATGTGCTCCGTGCGGGTACCTATCAGATGCAAGGCAAGTTCCGCCAGTGGCTGTTTAGGATCGCTCGTAACATGGTGATAGACTATTTTAGACGCACCAAGGCACAGCATGTTGTCTCGATCCATGACGAAAATTTTCGCGAAGAGTATCTTGATAGACTTCCCTACCCTAGCCCTAATATAGAGGAGCAGTTGGTAGAGCGAAATCGCAGAGATCTATTACACTCTTGTGTGGCACGTCTCCCCAAAGAACAGCGAGACGTACTCATCTTGCGCTACCATAAAGATATGAGTTTCAAGGAGATTGCCGATTATACTGGAGTCAGTATCAATACGGCATTGGGGCGAATGCGTTATGCTCTTATGAACTTGCGCAAGATGGCACCTCGTCAAGCCTTTGACTAAAACAGCCAGACTCCTTATAAAAGCCTCAAGCACTCTCCCTCCAGTCGGGAGGAAACAAAAAAGCTTTCATAAGGAGTTTTATGTTTTTTAAGTGCCGCTATTTGGATTTTGTATTGTACATTTGCAGGGAAATAGTATCGATGGATCTACATTAGGAGATATAAAGTCTTCCTTGTCCTTGTAGAAAGAATCGTCCCTTTTTCTGAACTAATCGCTAAGTAAAACTTTCTCCTCTGGGAAAGTGATTTATTTTCGAGTTTCGTAAGTTTTTGGAATTGATTGATTCTCCATCGTAGCCAATCATATATTTATCATCTCCATAGTCTACATAAGCCTTTACGATAAAAGGAAAGACCAAAGGAGCACAAAGCAAAATAGCAGAAGGTAATTCACACGATGCAAACAAAGTACACTATTGTATCTCTTGATGGCAAAACAGACGAAGAGCTGCACGCTATCGCCCAAGAATTGGGAATGAAAGACATCCCCTCGGGCAGAGATAAACTCATTTATGCCATTCTAGACTTCCAGGCTGAACTCCAGGCTGAAGTTGGAAAAGAACAAGGGAAATCTAAAGCAGATCGGGGTAACTCTAAGCGTCCCGATACAAGCAACACAAACACAACAGAGGGAAAATCCTCCTCTCAATCTAAGGAGAAAGATCGCTCCAATAACCAAAAAGGAGCGCCAAAGGCCTCCTCAAATCCCCCCTCTTCTCCCAAGCAGAAGAGTCTCTTCTCCCCGGATATGGACGACGAAGCGCGGAAAAAAGCCATCGAAGCTGCCTCAGCCGAGAGTGCAAGTCATCTAGCAGGAAACACAAAAGCGGAAAGCTCTTCAATCCATCCTGCTCTACTCTCTTCTAGCTCTATCCCGGAAGAAATAGCTTTAACTATCAAAAACGAGGAGACATACCCCAAGGGATCGGCAGCCATCCTCCCCGACACTCCGACCCCCAAAGAGTTTCAAGAGTCTAATTCTCCGAATAAACCGACGCAAATGGTATTCACCAATGCCAATGCTAAAGACTCGCTACTCGACTCCATCATGCCACTAATTACCCCCACAAAGGGCGCAAATGGAGAGAAACCTGCAGCTCCCCAAGAGCGTAAGGGGCAGAAAAATCAGGATAGGAATAACCGCAATCAACAAAATCGACAAGATAAAGCGGAAAAAACAGAGAATAACGGTGCAGAAGAAACCCCTCTATACAATTTCGAAGGCATGCTTCCTTGCATTGGAGTATTGGAGGTTATGCCCGATGGATACGGCTTCTTGCGTAGTGCCGATTACAATTACCTCTCCTCGCCAGACGATATATACCTCTCACAGCAACAGATCAAGACCTATGGGTTAAAGTCGGGGGATGTAGTAGAGGGAACCATCTACCCTCCTCAAGATGGAGAGAAATATTTCCCCTTTGCTTCTCTTGAGAAGGTGAATGGGAAGCTCCCGTCGGAGATTTTAGACAGAGTGCCGTTTGACCACCTAACTCCGCTTTTCCCCGAAGAAAAATTCAAGCTCGAAAGTCTGGATGTGGCAGGGGTCTTCGATAAGACAGCCATGCGCATTGTAGATTTATTCTGCCCCATAGGTAAGGGACAACGTGGGCTTATCGTATCCCAGCCTAAGACGGGTAAGACAATGCTTCTAAAGGACATTGCCAATGCCATTGCAGCCAATCATCCCGAAGTCTATGAGATCATATTGCTCATTGATGAGCGCCCTGAAGAGGTTACAGATATGGCTCGCAACGTTAATGCTGAGGTTATCGCCTCCACCTTTGATGAGCCGGCCGAGCGTCATGTAAAGATTGCAGAAATCGTGCTAAGCAAGGCAAAACGCATGGTGGAGTGTGGACATGATGTTGTAATCTTACTAGACTCAATCACACGCCTTGCTCGAGCATACAATACTGTGCAACCGGCCTCCGGCAAAGTCCTCTCAGGGGGTGTTGATGCGAATGCTCTACAAAAGCCTAAACGATTCTTTGGTGCGGCTCGTAATATCGAACACGGAGGGAGCCTCACGATCCTCGCAACAGCCCTCACCGATACGGGCTCCAAGATGGACGAAGTGATCTTCGAAGAGTTTAAGGGAACAGGGAATATGGAGTTGCAACTCGACAGAAGAATCGCCAATAAACGCCTCTTCCCAGCTATGGATATCATGTCAAGTAGCACCCGTCGAGATGACCTTCTTCTCGACTCTGTAACTCTCAATCGCATGTGGATCTTGCGGAAGTATCTATCAGATATGAATCCCATCGAAGCTATGGAATTCGTCAAACAACGTATCGAATCTACGGATTCTAATCTCGAGTTCTTAGCTTCGATGAATAGCTAACAACGCCCTTAACTCAAGGGATTATAAGTACCTTCTCTCCCAATGGGGGTGGAGGTACTTTTTTGTTATAGGGAATTCTTTTAAAGGGGATAGCCTCCCTTCCTCAACAAGATATAGTGACACCTGATTGTTCAACTGAGGGAGTAATTATTGGGGAACACCCCACTTTATTTACAAAAGACAGGCCTTAGTCTCATTTTTATTTGCTTAATTTGTAAACGAATTGAGAGAGGATCCCTATACGTTGTAGGGTTGCCTCATCAAAGGAATGCGTATGGAAGATACTAACTTGATGCCCCAAGAGAAAAACCTCAACACTACAGCACCCGATGCTGCTGAGGCTACTACTCCCGAAGCTCCCGTAAACGGAGCCGACCACTCTACTGAGAGTCCTGCTTACAAAACTTTCTCTTATGAGGAAATCGAAGCGATGACTTGTCCTCAGATTGTAGATGCAATTGCACTGATGTCTCAATCTGAAGTCTTACCCTCTCGCCGTGATGTCGACGCCCTAAAAAAGGGATTTGACAGGAAAAAAAGTGCGTACGAACGCGCGGAGACAGACGAAGCGAAAGCCCAACTCGAAGAGGCAAAATTACACGAGAGTCGCTTACACGATATCCTGGAGACCTACCGACTTCGCTACCAACAAAACCTAGAGGAGGAGCGAAAGAAGCAGGAGGAGAACTACGAACTCAAGCGTCAGCTCATCGAGACCTTGCGCTCCATCGTTTCGAGTCAAGACGACTTTTCGACCATCCGTACACAATACTACGAACTAGAGGAGAAGTGGAAAAGCATTGGCCAAGTGCCCGAGGCAAAGTACAACGACCTCCAAGCCGAGTATAGTAGATTACGCGAAGAATACTACGATCTTCGTCAGATGAACGAAGAGAGCCGCGCCTACGACTTCCGAAAAAATCTCGAAGCAAAACAAGACCTCATAGCTCAAGCCGAAGAGCTCAGCACTCGTGAGGATATCATAGATGCGTGCAAAGAGCTACAGCAACTACACCGCGAGTGGAAAGAAATCGGCCCTGTAGAAAAGTCGATGCGCGAGGAGATTTGGGCTAGATTCAACGAGCTATCTCACGACCTAAATAGGCGTCGTCAAGAGTTTTTCGACAACCGAAATGCCCAAGAAGAGGCCAACCTCTCCGCAAAACAGGAGATCTGCTTGGCAATAGAGTCGCTCCCCATCGATTCGTTCAACAACGCTTCAAAATGGAAGAGTGCCACCGAGCAAGTGCTCAAGCTACAGGAGCAATGGAAAGAAACCGGGCACGCTCCACGCAGTGAGAGCAATGAGATTTATAAGCGTTTTAGATCGGCTTGCAATTTCTTCTTTGATACAAAGGCTCAATTCTTCCAGACCCTACGTGAGCAATACGATCAAGCTGATACCACCAAGCGCAAGATCATAGAAGAGGCAGAGTCTCTTGCCTCCAGTACGGATTGGAACAAGACGGCTAAAAGGCTCAAAGAGCTACAAGAGGAATGGCGAAAGGCGGGACGTTCGTCTAAGCGAGTAGGCGATGAGCTTTGGGCTCGATTCCGCACAGCATGCGATACCTTCTTCGAAGCTCGTAAGAAACAAGGCAATGCACGCAATACAGAGCAGGTAGCCTGCCTAAAGGAGAAACGTGAAATCATTAGTGAAATTGAGGCACTAACAGAAGAGGAAGGCACTGCGCAAGAAGAAATGCGCGGTAAACTCAACGCCCTCATGGAGCGTTTCAACGCTGTGGGTCATGTGCCTTATCGCGATAAAGAAAAGGTGTACAACGCCTACTATCGTGCCGTAGACAAAGTATACGAAAAGTTCCAAATGGAGCGCAATCAGCGTCGTCTCGAAGCCTTTGCCTCGGATATAGACAGCATGGGTGGAGATATTAAAAAGCTAGAGGATGAGCTAGAAAGACTCTATCGTACCCGCGAGCGCATGTCTAAGGAGCTGCAAACCTCTACCGGCAATCTAGATCTCTTCTCGGTATCGTCTAAGTGGGGCGACTCCGTGATGCGAGATATAGAGCAAAAGCAACAACGCTTGAAACGAGATCTAGCCTCTGTGGGCGAAAAGATCCGTCTACTCCAAGAAGCGGTGAAGGAAGCACGTGCAGAGAACAAATAAGATCCTCTTGCCACTACTTCGGACATTCACGAATAACGATTAATTGTGTCACTCAAAGGAGGTCTATTCGGCCTCGTTTGAGTGGCTTTTTGTTTATAAAAAGAAGATGAACTTGCAAGAAGAGGGAGAAGAACATAAAGAGCGACTTCTAATTACAGGAGCAACAGGTTTTATCGGCAAATACATCCTAGAAAAAGCTATAGAACTGGGCTTTGACGTATGGGTGGCAGTACGCAAAGAGAGTGCAAGAGAGCGCTTCGAGGGGCTACCTATCCATCTCTTGGAAGTTGATTTCTACTCTGTGGATCAGATGGCGCAGCAGTTTGCGAAGATTCCTCTCTCGCTATCTACAGAAGCTCCTTTTCGCTATGTTATCCATAACGCAGGTCTTACCAAGACGCCCCATAAGAAAGAATTTCAGGAGGTCAATGCCGAGCATACACGCCGTCTACTAGAGGCTCTTGAGCGCATGCCTGCCCTACCCGAGAGATTCGTATTGATGAGTAGTATGGGCAGCTATGGAAAGAATCGTAGCCATCACCCCTTGGATGCCTCCATGCCACACGAGCCAAATACGCTCTACGGGAAGAGTAAACTCCTAGCCGAGCACTATGTGCGCCAATCGGACTTTCGCTACACCATCCTCAATCCTACCGGGGTATATGGTTTTGGTGACCAAGACTATTGGCTCTCCATCGATACCATGAAAAAGGGCTGGAGTTTTCTATCAGGACGCAAACATCAACAGCTCTCATTTGTGTACGTGCGAGACTTAGTGCAAGCTCTATTCCTCGTAATGACCCATCCCGAAGCCGAAGGAAGAAATTATCTCGTTTCGGATGGTCAAACGTACGACGACCACGACTTCACCCTTTTCGCATCAAAGCATATCCATCGCAAAGTGCGCGAAGTTCGAGTTCCCCTCAGCATCATATATATAGCATGTATTTTGGGAGAACTCTATGGAAAACTCACGGGGCATCCCATTGCACTAAACCTGGATAAATATCCCATCCTTAAGCAACGCAATTGGCAGTGCAATATTGCTCCCCTTCTAGCCTTAGGGTATCGCCCCCAATATGATCTCGCTAAGGGGCTCACTGAAGCATTCGCTCTTGCCAAAGAGAGGGGAGTCCACTAGACCTTGGCCAACGAAGGGGGCTTCCCACCCAATCCACCAACGGACAACTTGACCTAGGGCAGAAAGAACAAAAACCCTGCCCTAGAAATATAAATTTATAGGCTGATAATTCGTCGATTATCAGCCTATTTTTGTATCCATTTCTGCCTAGAATCCCTCCAAAAAACACCCTAGATACTTATCTATCAAATAATTGCACGATACTTATCAGCAAGAAAATCCCTCTACAATTGAAATAGCAAAACAGGGAAATGAAATATGAATCAGCTAGTTCTGATTTTAAACCATTTGGTAGAAATCCTTGAAAAAGAGATGTATACCAACTTCGGATAGAACTGCATTAGTAAAACATTACCTCCTCTCCCAAAATAAGGATTGGATTTTCCAGTTGTAAATGCAACACTTAGATAAACAAAAACTGCCATGAGGCTAGCTCCATGGTGGATGAACTCAAAAAGTTTATAGAGAGAACTACTACAATAAAATGGAAATTTGGAGATTATCGCTATAACGGAGCCACTCTGACCCTTTATCTGTGAAAGTCCAGAACTTCCTTTGCCGCTGAGAACAAACAAGCGATCCCGATGCGAATACATTAAGTAGAATGTAGATAGGGAGAGCGTAGTGTATTTTCCAGTTGTAAGTGCAACGCTTAGATAAAGAAAAACAGAGAACATTTCATCTTTCTCCGCACATAGTATTATCTTTGTGGGAAGTTATTCGAGTTATACAAATGTTGTGTGTCACTACAGAAGATAGATCGACAAATCATTATCTTCTGCATTTCATATCTCATTAGACCAGATAGCCAATCATTTGAACCTAAATGACAGATTTAAAAGAAATATGAAAATACAATCAGTTCATATTAGGAATTTTCGCAAACTAAAGAATTGTCATATAGACTTCGGTGAAAAGGAAACGGTGTTTGTCGGAGCTAATAATAGTGGGAAGACTTCTGCTATAAGTGCAATTGTTTGGTTTCTAAAAAACAACAGAAAGTTTACACTTAAGGAATTCACAGCTACTAATTGGGAAAAGATTGACGTCCTTGGTGAACAATGGCTAGCTAAAGCCCCTGTAGATGAAGCATTGTTGCATTCAAATAAATGGGATAGTATTGTTCCATCAATGGATATTTGGATTAACGTTGAAGATGGAGAGCAATACAGGGTCAATCACTTGATTCCATCTCTTAGTAAATGGGATGGCAAAAAAGTTGGTGTGCGTGGACAATATGTTCCTAGGGATATAACCAAATTATATTCAGACTACAAAGAGGCCAAAGGGAAAGCTCTTACCCTGCAAAAAACAGAAGAATGGAAGAAGGCGTCTTCTCCAGATTTGTTCCCAAAGAATCTTTGCGATTTCTTAGGTAAAGGCTCAAATCTCAGAGATTACTTCGATGTAAAATACTATATCATTGATCCATCTATAGAGCCAACTGAAGAGGATAAAGTTCAATCTACTCCTGGTAATTCACTTGATAAGAATCCTTTGGATGAACTAATAAGGGTGGACGTCATTTTGGCTTCACGAGATTTCTCAGATCCAGAAGGACAATCGGATAACGAAATAGATACCTTGTCAAGACAATTCCAAAAGTATTATTCAAGTTTTAATCCGGAGGAAGAGGTTTTATCGCCTTGTGATTTAGAGCTTGTTGGCGGAATTGCAAAAGCAAATGAAACATACAATACAAAACTGACCAAGGCCTTTGAAATACCAGTTAAAGAACTGGGAAACATTAACTATCCAGGATTTCTAAACCCCAAGATTAAGATATGCAGTAAGATCCAAATAGAGGAGGCCATTAAGCACGATTCTGCTGTGCAATTTGCTATTCAAGGAATGTCCGAATTTGCCTTGCCTGAGAAATATAATGGACTAGGTTATCGAAACCTAATTTCCATTTATTTGAAGTTGATTGATTTCAGAGAAAAGTGGTTAAAGACGTCAAGTGAGAGGGAGAATATAGAACCTATCCACTTGGTGTTTGTGGAAGAACCCGAAGCACATCTTCATGCACAAGCACAGCAAGTATTTGTAAGGAAAGCGCTTGAAGCTCTATGCAATAACAAAATTATCAAGGACTACCCATGGCTTAATACTCAGCTTGTACTAAGCACGCACTCTAATCATATTGTTAACGAGCTTGATTTGAATTGTATGCGTTACTTTAGACGAGTAATAGATGATGCAGGTGATAAGATTCCTGTTTCAGATGTTGTAAATTTGTCAAACACCTTTGGCCCTAGTGATGAAACTAAGCAGTTTGTAACAAGATATATCCGCTTAACGCATTGTGATATGTTTTTTGCTGATGCAGTGATATTGGTTGAAGGACCTGCAGAAAAGATCCTTGTTCCAAGTTTCCTTGCTAAAGCTGGGCTTGATTCGTTTTATATTTCTGTCGTTGAAGTAAATGGCCGTCATGCTCATAGTTTCCGTAGTTTGATAAATAAAATAGGAATTCCTACTTTAATAGTGACAGACATAGATGCTACAGAAGCTGTTGAAAAAGAAGGAAAAGCAAAGCATAGGGCTGTAATTACGACCCAAGGGAAAGGATATAAGACAGGCAATCCGTCAATAAGGAATTGGTTGCCAGATAAGGAACTGATTGATGACCTTATTACACTTGATGGGAATAGTAAGACTGTAGATAATGTCAGAATCGCCTTTCAGACTCCAATCAAAATAAATTGGACTAAAGAAAAGGACGACTACACAGAGACATGTCCTTATACGTTTGAAGACGCTTTGATCTTTTCCAACTTAGAGCTGTTCAGGCAAGATGGACTAAAGAAGATGGGTACTATTACTACAATTGCTAATCTATTAAAGAAAAATCATTCTGCTCAGGATTTACAGGAATCAATTTTTAAGAAGCTGGAAAGCAAAGGTGGTTTCCAAAAAGCAGATTTTGCCAACTCCCTCTTGTATAAGGAAGATTTTTGCGAAATAAGTGCTCCTGAATACATCCAAGAAGGTTTGGAATGGTTGAAAAAATGTTTGGATTCAAATGGATAAATTATGCCGAATAATAATATTGATTCACAGGTTGATGAGACTTTAGAAAAATGTATACTGGAAACACCCCGCAAAAGTTTCTTTCTCTTTGCTGGTGCTGGTTCAGGAAAGACATATTCTTTGGTTCTTCTTTTAAAGAAGATACGCGATAAGATTGGACAAGATTTGATGTTGCGAGGCAAAAATGTGGCTGTAATTACATATACGAATGCTGCTACCGATGAGATTATCAATCGATTAGATTATAGCCCAGTTTTTCATATATCCACTATTCATAGTTTCGTGTGGGATGTGATCAAGTGTTATCAAAATGACATAAAGCAACTTTATTGTCTGTATATTCAGGAAGAGATACAAGAGCTGAGCAGAAAAATTGAGATCACTAAGAATAAGACGACAAGGGCGTATTTTCTTAATGTTGATAAGTTGCAATACCTGAAGGAGAAGCTGGAAAAAGCACAGACGATAGAAAAGTTTGTGTATAATCCCAATGGTAGTAATCCTGAGTATAATGCACTTAAGCATGCAGAGATCATAAAAATCTCGGCACAAATGATTTTGAATCGTAGGATGTTGCAGCAAATCATCGCACAACGATACCCAATTTTGCTGATAGATGAGAGCCAGGATACAAAGAAAGAACTTGTGGATGCTTTTTTCGAAATTCAAAAGAATTTCGGTGATGTGTTTACACTTGGACTTCTTGGTGACCAAAAACAACGAATCTATACTGATGGGAAGAAGGATATGGTGAGTATTATTCCTCCAGAGTGGGAACAGCCAGTCAAAAAGATGAACTATCGCTGTGCTAAACGAATTGTCAAGTTAGCAAATGCAATTGGTAAGGATATAGACTTTCATGCAGAACAGGTTTCACAGGAAGATGTTATTGAAGGATTTGCTCGACTATTTGTTGTTCAACAAGGTAATGGAATAAATAAGGATGAGGTTGAACAAACAGTTATGAAGAAGATGTGTGAACTTACTAAAGATGCAAAATGGGTTGAGGCAAATACAAATGTCAAAATACTAACTTTGGAACACATGATGGCTGCAAGGAGATTGGGATTTGAACAGTTTTTCGGACCATTATCCAAAGTGACCAAGTATCAAATAACTTTTTTGCAGGGTACTGTATCAGAATTGGAATTCTTCACAAAAGAGGTTTTGCCTATAGCAGATTCCATAAAAGAGGATGGCCGAATCGCTCTTGAAATATTAAAGTCGAATTCACCATTACTTAGCAAAAAAAATATTGAGAAATCATACGAACTCTACTTACGTTGCAGAGAAGAAACGGGTACAGTCGCTAAAAAAGTTAATGATGATCATTCAATCCGAGAGGTTGTTAAAGCCGTGCGAGACTCTCAACTACTGACTATTCCAGAGGTTATAAGACAAGCGTGTGAACTTACACCTGATGAAATTAATGATGAAATAGAGGAGGATTTGCAGGCATGGGTTAAGGTTATGGATTTACCAATCAGTATGGTTAGAAAATATGATGATTATGTGAATCAACATACACGTTTTGATACACATCAAGGCGTGAAAGGCCTAGAGTTTGAAAGGGTTATGGTCATAATTGATGATTCTGAGGCAAAAGGCTTTATGTTTAGTTATGATAAGTTATTTGGCGTGAAAGAACTAACTGAGACAGACATTAAGCACATTGAAGCAGGAGAAGAGTCGTCGATTGACAGGACGAAAAGGCTATTTTATGTGGTATGTACTCGTGCAAAAGAATCTCTTGCGGTTGTTATGTACACAAGTGATTCTGATAAAGTAAAAAATCAAGCCATAAGCAAAGGTTGGTTCACAAATCAAGAGATAGAGTTACTTTAATAAAAGGGGGGAAATACTATCTTTGCAGGGTATAAGAACCAAATATGGTAGTAGTATGAATCAAGAAAAGTTTTTATCTATCCTCGGTTGGATAACTATGGTAACAGCCATGGCGATGTACATTTCAATTGGCTCCAACCTCGCCGGAGATAAAGGCGACTAGCTAGAACAACCAATGGTGGCAGGTATTAACTGCACTCTATGGGTAGGCTGTGGATTCATTCGCAAGAAGAAGGATTGGCCCATTGTTATAGCCAACCTCCCGGGTATTATCTGTGGCTTCCTTGCCTCTTTCACAGCCATGTAAAAGAAATAATGACTTAGCAGAGAGACGAACGAATAACAGAACAATAGAGAAAATTCGACAGTAGGCAATTATTCAGAGAGCAAGACCTCAGGAATGCCAAAGGCTCATCATGAGGTCTTTTTATATAAGCACAAACATGCTTTTGTGCTACTCACGAAAAGAAAAGAGCCCGTAGGGAAGTCTCCCCACGGGCTCTCTCTCAAAGTATATATTAGACTATACGTCTAGACTTTATTACTCTACAATAGTAACCCATCCATAAGGATCTTCTACATCACCATACTGAATAGCACGGAGACGATTGTAGAGTTCTTCGCAACGCTTACCCGGCTTACCATCCTTAGAGATCTGGTAAGTCTTGTTTTCATCGAGGTCGTCAATGCGAAGAATAGGGCTGATCACTGCAGCAGTACCGCAAGCTCCGGCTTCTTCGAACTCAGCAAGTTCGCTTTCGGGTACATGACGACGCTCTACGGTCATACCCATATCCTTAGCGAGTTGCATCAAGCTCTTATTGGTAATAGAGGGGAGGATAGAGGTAGACTCGGGCGTAATGTATGTATTGTTCTTGATACCAAAGAAGTTAGCAGGACCGCATTCGTCGATATACTTCTTTTCCTTTGCATCAAGGAAGAGACATGCAGAGTAACCCTTATCGTGAGCGAGTACCGTAGGAATCATACCGGCAGCATAGTTACCCCCAACCTTGATCGTACCTGTACCCAATGGAGCTGCACGGTCATAACCACGCATAATAGCCATAGGAGTAGGCTTGAAACCTTCTTTGAAGTAAGGACCAACAGGCGTTACAAATACGATAAAGAGGTATTCGGGAGCGGGCTTAACACCTACCTGAGCACCGAGTCCGAGAAGGAGAGGTCGGATGTAAAGAGAAGCACCACTTTCGTAGGGAGGGATGAAGCGTTCGTTGAGCTTAACAGCCTTGATGCAAGCCTCTTCGAAAAGTTTCTGAGGTACGGGTTGCATCACAACACCCTCTGCTGAGCGGATCATACGCTTAGCATTCTCGTCTATACGGAAGATACGCACCTTTCCATCTTTGCCCTTGAAAGCCTTTAGCCCTTCGAAGGCTTCTTGTCCATAATGAAGGCAGGTTGCCCCCATATGCATGGTGATCGTTTCTTCGGAAGACACTTCTAGTTCTCCCCATTTGCCGTCGCGGTAGTAGCAACGTACGTTGTAGTCGGTCTTGTGATAACCAAAACCTAAAGATGACCAATCGAGTTGTTCCATAATACAGTACGTATTTGAGATTTGTATAACTCCCACAAAAGTAGTCATTATCGGTTAAATAACAAAGGCTTTACCGAAGGTCTTGCCTCGAACATACCTTTGTAATAAGCTCGCTGCCCATTGACATAGGTGCTTTCGATGCTGTGATCGAAGCTATAGCCTTCGAAAGGCGACCATCCACAGCGGCTCACGATGCTTTCTTTGTTCACCTCTGTATTCTCCCGAGGATTGATCAGGACGAGATCGGCATAATACCCAGGGCGGATATATCCTCGCTCTTGTACCGAGAATAGGTCACTAGGATGGTGACACATCTTATCCACCACCAACTCTCTAGACCACAAGCCCTGCTCAGCAAGTTGTAGCATCACGAGTAGAGAGTATTGAATAAGGGGGCCACCCGAAGCTGCCTTGAGAGCTCCGCCCTCTTTCTCCTGCCAAAGATGCGGAGCATGGTCCGTGGCTACTATATCCAATGCTCCGTCTATCAGACCTTGGCGCAATGCCTGCCTATCGGCTTCCGTCTTTATGGCCGGATTCCACTTAATACGTGTGCCAAGGCGAGCATAATCCTGATCCGTAAACCAGAGATGATGCACACAGACCTCACTTGTGATATGCTTTTCTTTTAAGGGGAGGTCATGGCGGAATAGAGCTACCTCTCTAGCTGTACTCAGATGCAACACATGGAGGCGAGTGCCGTACTTTGTCGCCCTATCGAGCGCCTCCGACGTACAGTGATAGCAGGCCTCGTCACTACGTATAAGAGGGTGGCAAGCAATAGGAGGATCCTCTCCATAACGCTCGATATAGAGCGATCTGTTATGGCGGATTATCTCTTCGGACTCAGAGTGAATAGCTATCAGATGAGGGCTATCCGCAAAAAAAGTATCCACCGCCTCCCTACGATCCACCAACATATTGCCTGTAGAGGCTCCCAAGAAGAGTTTAATACCGGGGATTATCTTTGGATCTAGAGAAAAAAGACTATCCGCATTGCTATTTGTTCCCCCCACAAAGAAGGCATAATTTGCCCAAGAGACCTCGTGCGCATGGTCGCGCTTCCACATAAGGGCATCGTACGACGTGGTGGCGGGGTTCGTGTTGGGCATATCCATAAAGGAGGTTACCCCTCCGGCAATGGCTGCTCTACTCTCGCTCTCTATATCTCCCTTATGGGTAAGCCCCGGGTCTCTAAAGTGTACTTGGTCGTCGATTACTCCGGGAAACAACCACAAGCCCTCACAATTTTCTATTTGGGCATTACGCGCCTCTTCGGGTATTTGTGTTGGGGGCATTATCCCCGGATAAACTGCCGCAATGCGCTCCCCTTCAATCAGTACAGAACCGAAGAAAGTTTTTCCTTCGTTTGTTATCTGAGCATTAAGTAGTAGTTGTTTCATAGTAGTTCGTAGTGTTTGGATATTTCCCCCAGTCGTTCCTTAATTTGCTTTGCGGTGCGGATACCCTTTGAAAGTATGCCATAAACGCAACTTGAGTACCCCCGTAAACGCTTCGCCAAAGATGGAACTGCTCATCTTGGAGACTCCTAGCTTGCGATTGATAAAGATGATGGGCACTTCTGTTAGCTTGAAACCGAGACAAGCCGCTACGTACTTCATTTCGATTTGGAAGGCATAGCCTTTGAAATGAATAGCATCGAGATCAATGGCTTCTAGTACCTCTCGGCGATAACATACGAAGCCGGCTGTAGTGTCGTGCACCTTCAACCAGGTAACGAAACGGACATAATAGGAAGCCCAACGGCTCATCATGATGCGATTACGGGGCCAATCCTTCACACCCCCACCTTTTATATAGCGAGACCCCACAGCCACATCATACCCTTGGTCGTGACAGGCGGCATAAAGTCGAGGGAGGGCTTCTAGAGGATGACTAAAGTCGCAATCCATCTCAAAAATGTAGTTATACCCCTCGGAGAGACACCACTTGAAGGCTGCAATATAAGCCGTACCCAACCCGAGTTTTCCCTTACGCTCCAAGAGGTGGAGACGCTCAGGGTATTTCGCCATCTCCTCTTTTACGATGGAAGCCGTACCATCAGGAGAGGAATCATCTACGATAAGTATCTCAAAATTACCCTTTAGAGCAAATACTTGGGTAATCATATTGGCGACATTTTCTCGCTCGTTGTAGGTGGGAATGATAATAATCTTATCCTTCATACTATAGCGCAACTCTCCTATAATTGCTATCCGTTTCTTTAGTTGCTACAAAGGTAACACAAAAGAAAAAGAGAACATATCACCTATCTCCTACAGACCTCACCTACGAGGGGATTATGTACCTTTGCCCTGCGAAAAGAAGACAAGCCCCAAGGGGAGTTATACGCACCCTCACCCCCAAAAGAACGTCATGCATGATCTAGACAAACAGATAAACGAAAGGCTCGAAGATCTGGCAAAGAAGGAGAACCTCCGCCGGCTCTCTCTCCCTTATCCCTCCCTAGGGAAATGGATTGTAGTCAATAAGGAGAAGCGTCTCAACCTATCTGGCAACGACTATCTCGGGCTTACTGAACGTGATGACCTACGTGAGCAGTTCGCCGCTCTTCATCCTAGGTATAGCACTCCCTCAGGCAGTACCTCCTCTCGCCTCCTATTGGGGAATTATGAGGAGGCAGCTCTTTTCGAAGAAGAAATAGCAAAGGCTCTAGATCACTCGGCAGCCCTACTTTTCAATAGTGGATACCATCTTAATACAGGCATTCTCCCCTCATTAGCGCATCTAGAGGGTGTAAAAGTATATGCGGATAGGATGATACATGCAAGTATTATTGACGGGATACGCCTAAGCCGGCTTCCCTTCACGCGCTTTAGACACAACGACCTTGATCACCTTACCGAGCTATTAAAGGAGGATGAAGGGAAGTATCGTATTTCCATCGTTGCCGTAGAAAGTCTCTACAGCATGGATGGCGACGAAGCCGATCTCAAGGCGCTTGTTGCCCTAAAGAAGAAGTATCCCTCTCTTGTTATCTACTGCGACGAAGCGCACGCCATAGGCACCCACGGAGCCAGCGGATACGGATTGGCAGAAGAGCAGGGAGTACTTGCCGATATTGACATACTCGTGGGCACATTCGGGAAAGCCCTAAATAGTATGGGAGCCTATGCCGCGATTAGCTCTTCTCTGAGGGAGTACCTCATCAACATGGCTCGCCCCCTTATTTTCTCTACAATGTTACCCCCGGCCGTTATAGCTTGGAGCCGATACATATTCGCATTACTACCTCAATTAGGAGATGAGCGTACTCAACTGAGACAAGTAAGCCGATACCTCTGCTCGTCTCTCCAAGAAAAAGGATACTCTTGCCCCGGGATGGCTCAGATCTTGCCCCTAATTATAGGAGAAAATGGGGCTTGCGGTCTTTTGGCAAAGAGACTGCAAAAAGGAGGATTTGAGGTAAAACCGATTCGCTACCCCACCGTAGCTCTCGGGACAGCTCGCCTACGCCTTTCCCTTACCGCAGCCATTACCCCTTCCGATCTCGACCCCATGCTACAAATGCTAGAGCCTCTCCGATGAAACAGCTCCTACTCCAAACCGCCTCTACCCCGGCACCCTCCCTCCTCATCTTTTGTAATGGATGGGCTATGACTCGTGCCGCTATAGATCACCTCTCACTCCCCCTGGGGTATGATCTCCTCCTCGTAGAAGACTATAGGAGTCAAGACTTCTCTTTCGACTTTTCACCCTACGCTCATGTAGATCTTGTAGCTTGGTCTATGGGGGTATGGGCAGCGACACTTCTGCATCAGTACGGCAAATTACCCCACCTCTTTAGGGCTATTGCCATTGCAGGCACCCCCTATCCAAGGCACGATGATTGGGGGATCCCTTGTGCCATCTTCGACGCAACAAGAGACCATCTCAACGAAGAGAATAGAGAGCGATTCAACCGACGAATGTGCGGAGGTAAACGGCTACGGCATCTATTCGACTCCCTCAAAACGCGCTCTACCGAAGAGTTAAAAACAGAATTGTCTTATGTGGGGTCGCAACCTCCCTTCTCCATTGAGCAGGGGCAATCACCTTGGACTCATGCTATAATCCCCGTCAAAGATCGCATCATTCCCTCTTCCAATCAACTTGCGTGGTGGCATAATACGGGAGTAGAAGTCGCTACACTCCCCCAAGCCGATCACTACCCCTTTGGAGCCTACTCCCATTGGGAGGAACTCCTCTCACCCGATACACTCCCTCATGAATAAAGCCCAACAAGGTATCGCCCGCTCCTTTGCCCGTGCAGCCTCTTCCTACGATCGGCATGCCCTTGTGCAAAATCAGATTGCTCAACACTTGGCAGCTTATCTACCCCAAGGTGCAGAGTACGACCATATTCTAGAGTTCGGTTGCGGTACGGGCCTACTAACCAAAGCCCTGGAGGGAAGAATTAAAACCCAACATTGGTTGCTCAACGATCTTAGTTCCACCATTATAGAAAAGGCAGAACAGTACCTAGAGCACCAAACTTACACAAAACTCATAGGAGATATATCCGAAGTATTATCCCAAATTACTACTCCACTAGACCTCATTGCTTCTGCTTCTGCCTTGCAATGGATAGAGGATCCTTTTCTCTTGCTCTCCCATGCCCAAAAGCATCTTACCCCCCAGGGGACTTTGCTCATCTCTACATTTGGAGAACGTAATCTACACGAGTTGCGCACCCTCACGGGGCGAGGGCTCCACTATTTTCCCTCATCGGCGTATAGGAAGTTTTGCTCACGAAACTTCAAAGATGTAGAGGTGCAAGAAGAGGAGGTAGTACTTCGTTTTTCTTCGTTGTTCGATCTTCTGCATCATCTACGAGCCACCGGCGTAACCCATCTCCCCAATAACAATATTTCCTATCTTTGCGGTCGTACCCAGCTAGCCCGGCTAGAGAAGGAGTACACTACAAAGTATCCTCACGCTCAAGGAGGAGTCTCCTTGACCTATCACCCCATATATATAAGGTGCAGCAAAAAGCTCCCCTAAAGAAAACTCTCTAAGTAGACATAGAACTAAAGAAACAAATATGAAACGAACAAAAATCTTTACTGTCATTGCATTGACAGCACTTACATTCCTTGCCATTGGCTGTAAAAAGGAAAGCAAAATTACAGGTATAGTATCCCCCGATATGAAGGGTGAGATGCTACGGATTTATGACCTAGACCAAGAGGATAGCACTATCGCATTAGATAGCATCACCCTCGATGGCCCCAATTTTGAATACGTGTTCAAAGGCGAAATGGGCAAAGTCTATCGCCTCATTTCTACCAACGAAAGTATCAATGCCATGGTGGTAGCAGAAGCCGGGACTCTTACCCTAGATACCACTTGCAACGCTTTCCGTGGTACACCTATCAATGAAGAAAATGCCAATATCTACAAAAAGATACAGGAAGGGATTGCCCAAGGTGGTGACAATTGGATCCAAGAAGTCTACACTCTTTCTGAACAATTCTACCTTAAGTATGCCGACGTAAAAGCAGGCTTTTTGGGGTACTACCTCTGCAAAATGACCTGTGAAGAAAGCAGCAAATTAAGCGATCTATTAGACAAAGCAGGGGAAGCCCTCAAGGCTATGCCTCTGATTAAGGCAGATATCGCACTCTTTGCGAACCTCAAAGAAACGATGCCCGGCAACCAATTTAGAGACTTCTCGGGCGAAGACCTAGAGGGAAATAAAGTTTCTCTCAGCGACTATGTAGGCAAGGGGCAGTATATACTCGTAGATTTCTGGGCTTCTTGGTGTGGTCCCTGCCGTAAAGCGATTAAGAATGAACTCCTACCTATCTACGAAAAGTACCGCAACAAGGGTCTTGGTATTGTTGGCGTAGCAGTATGGGATGGCAAAGAAGATCATCTCAAAGCTGTAGAAGAATTGGGTATCGCTTGGCCTCAGATCTTCGATACAGAGGGAAATACAGCTACCGAACTCTACGGAATTACGGGTATCCCCCAGATTATGCTCATTGGTCCTGATGGTAAAATCGTTGCTCGCGATTTGCACGGGGACGCTATCGAAGATATAATCGCTCCTCTATACGAAACCACGAGCGACGCAAAATAATAGCCACGTCACTCTCTTCCCCTCATAGGGAAGATTCGAATAAAAGGTGCTGCATAGGGATATCCTTTTCCCTATGCGGCATTTTTGTTATATCGCTGTCCAGTAAAAGAAAAAGTAAGGGGCTGGTTTCCGCAAATGGAAATCAGCCCCGGTTGTTTTACCTTTGGCGTTAGCGTTAGAATGTACAATAGTAAGACATGAGTAAAAGTCCAACTTTTACCGGAGAGCAATAATTTCAAACCTTTTTATGCCCCGGGAAAGGGGGGTATTGCCCAACCTGCTCAGATGCCCTTCTTGAGTGAGGCAACGTGGTTCCATGTACCACCGTTGAGGACGTTGTCAAATCCGTTGCGTTCGAGGATGACATGGGCTTGAGAGCTACGGCTACCACTGAGACAGAAGACTATGATCGACTTCTTGCCCTTGAACTTGTCGAGCTTCGCCTCGATCTGATCCAGTGGGATATTAACTGCACCGGGGACACTGCCCGAGGCAAATTCGCCGGCAGAGCGGACATCGACCAAGAATGCACCATCCTTGATGGCCTCGATGAGTGTCTGATCATCGGGGCGAGAGAAAAGACTTTTGATGAGTTTGAACATAAAAAAGTTATGATGTTTTATAGGGGTGATGAATGACATTATTATTTGGACATCTTGCTCTGGCAGACAAAGTCTGTCTTTGGGATGCTCGTCTGAGAGATGGCTTCGAAGCCTCCATCGACATTCGTGAAGTTGCGATACCCTCTTGCCTGAAGGATGCTTGCCGCTATCATACTGCGATAACCACTGGCGCAGTGGAGGTAGAAATGTTGGTCACGAGGGAGATCTGCTATCCAGTCGTTGATGTAGGCGAGGGGACGGCTGTAAGCCTCTTCGACGTGCTCTGCTGCGTACTCGCCCTCCTTGCGGATATCGATGATGATACCCTCTTTGAGAGGGAAATGTGCAGCAAGGGTTTCTGCAGAGATGCACTCGACATGATCAATCTCTTTGCCCGAAGCCTTCCAAGTCTCGAAACCTCCGTCAAGGTGACCAAGGACATTGTCAAATCCCACTCGGCTGAGCCTTGTGATGACCTCTTCTTCACGACCCGGTTCAGTGATGAGAACGAGGGGTTGTTTGACATCCACGATCATGGCACCTGCCAAAGGAGCGAAGTCTCCGTCAATACCAATGTTGATCGAACGAGGGATGAAACCTTGTGCAAAGGTCTGGGGAGATCGCGTATCGAGTACCAAGGCATCGGATGCTTCCACAAGTTGTTCGAGCTCTGTCGCCGATAGTGCCGATTGACCACGCTTTAGGACATGTTCGAGGCTGTCGTAGCCTTGCTTATTCATTGCCACATTGCCCCCGAAGTAAGCGGGAGGAGGGAGGAGTCCCTCAATCACAGAAGCGATAAAGGTTTCTTTATCAGGTTGCTTGAGGGCATAGTTCACACGCTTCTGGTTGCCGAGGCTGTCCACGGTTTCCTGCATCATGTTTTTGCCACAGGCCGAACCTGCACCATGACCGGGGTAGACCACGATGTCGTCCGAGAGTGGGAGGATCTTTTCGTAAAGACTGTCATAGAGCAACCCTGCAAGCTCTTCCTGAGTGAGGTTGGCTGCCTTCTGTGCCAAGTCGGGACGACCCACATCTCCCAAAAAGAGGGTGTCGCCACTAAAGAGTGCCGTCTCACGACCTTCTTCATCGATGAGGAGGAAGCATGAACTCTCCATCGTGTGTCCAGGAGTGTGGATGACCTTGATCTTCACCTTGCCAAGCTCAAAGGTCTGACCATCTTCGGCCACGATAGCATCGAAGCCAGCCTTGGCCGTAGGACCATAGATAATGGGGGCTCCCGTGGCACGGCTCAGGTCGAGGTGACCGCTCACGAAGTCGGCATGGAAGTGTGTCTCAAGGATATACTTGAGTCGGACACCGTCACGCTTGAGGCGTTCGATATATGGAGTGATCTCACGAAGAGGGTCAATGATGGCGGCTTCGCCCATGGAGGTGATGTAGTATGCACCTTGGGCGAGACAGCCTGTATAGATTTGTTCTACTTTCATAATATGTTCGGATTGTTTTGTTATGATGCAAAGATGAAATGTTTTTCTTCTCTGTACAGCTACTTTGGTCACATAAGAGCGTTTCCTCAGGAGAATATCGTCTCTTTCAGGATGATGTATATACCCATGACAAAGACGAACCACCCAAAGGCAGGCTTGAGTCTCGCTCCATCGATGCGGTGAGAGAGCTTCATGCCCAAAAAGATACCGAGGATCGCAAAGGCGGTGACAGAGAGGAGGAAGCCCCAGTCAAGATCCCTCAGTCCGCTCTCGCCCAAGAAGCCCAGCAGGGACTTCGCAGAGATGATAACGAGAGAGGTGCCAATGGCTTGCTTCATAGGCAGTCTCCCAAGGATGACGAGGGCAGGGATGATGAGGAAGCCACCACCTGCACCGACAAGACCTGTAAGCGAACCTACCACGAGACCTTCGATGAGGATCAAGATGTAGGGATACTTGCGGTGAGTCCGGGCCGATTGTGGGGACTTGGGACTTTTTGTTGTCGGACGGATCATGCTGATGGAGGCCACGAGCATAAGGATGGCGAAGAGGAGCATGAGCATCATACTCCTATCGATAATGAGATCCCCCAGCCTGAGGACCTCTTGCGGTATGGCAGGGACAAGATAAGCCCTCGTTAGGAAGACGGCAACGATCGACGGCAGACCGAACAGGATGGCTGTGCGCACATCCACAAGCGAGTGACGGTAGTAGGAGATACTCCCAATGATGCTCGTGGCTCCTACGATGAAGAGCGAATAGGCCGTACCCAAGATCGGGTCGATGCCAAAGAGATAGACCAATACGGGGACGGTGAGGATACTCCCTCCTCCTCCGATGAGTCCAAGTGAAAGACCGATTAAAATGGAAGCTAGATAACCTGCGATGTACATAATAGGATCGGTTTGATTGACGATGCAAAGGTCGTCATAAGCCGAGCCCCGTACAGCTACTTTTGTCACATAAGGGTGATTTTGTTGCGCCCGAGTCGAACCGCTCCCGACTCTTCGATCTGTTTGAGCAGTCTCGAGACCACCGCTCGGGCCGTTCCGAGTTCCGTGGCCAACTGTTCGTGTGTGATCTGTATGGTATTGCTCCCGACGAGTCCGGCCTTCTTGTGGATGAGGTCCAGCAGGCGTTCGTCCATCTTCTTGAACGCTATAGCATTGATCGTCTCAAGGAGTTCTTCAAACCTCTTGTGGTACGTGCGGAAGATGTAGTTGAGCCACTCGAGATGCTCTTTCATAAAGAGAGAGACCTTGCTGATCGGCAAGAAGAGGATTTCTGCATCATCTTCGATCTCTACCTTGACCTTACTCGTCTCGTTGTGCAAGCCCCCGAGGAAAGACATGATACAGCTCTCTCCTGCTTTGATGTAATAGAGCAGGATCTCCCGCCCATCGTCCTCGGTGCGTATGACTTTCATGACCCCTTTGATAACGATGGGTATGGAGCGGATGGGCGAGTTCTCGTTGAGAATCACGCTGCCCTCCTTGTAAGTCTTTAGGATGCCGTGGGTGTAGAGCTTTTCGACGAGTTCGGGCGAACTGCGAAATTCGGTTATGTCTTCTAATTGCTTCACAGGGACAAACGTAATAAAAAAACATGACTTCGCCCCGGCTTCAGCTTTAATGAGGTTATCAACTAATAGCCTTTTACTTGTCGTATATGTTGTGCCGGTGCCGATCCCCTCCACCCGATCCGAGGGAAAAACCTTCCTCCTCTACTATCAACTTTTTTCAGTACACCATGAGGTGCTGCATGGGGACAAAAGTTCCCTATGCGGCATTTTTGTTATTAGACAATTTTATTCCAGAAAACAATGTACCTTCGCAAAAAGACAAAAGAGGACAAGCATTATGAATACATTCTTTATCCTAGGTTTGATTGTGCTAATATTAGCCCCCGTTATATACCGCTTCCCGATGCTGCTTGCCGGCTATAATACCATGTCTAAGGAAGAGCGTGCAAAGATTGATGAGAAACGCCTCAAAACATATGCCGCAGGAGGTTTGGCAATATTCGGGCTCGTTACGATGCTCTTTGGCTTCCTCCCGGAGGAAGCTAAGTGGGTACATATCTCTTACGTATGCTTTATTCTTGTATTCCTAGTCGTCTTTCTCATAACGATAAACAGCAAGCGTATGCAGAAAAAATAGCCCTGTAAACCCAACCGCCGTGCCCAATTTATTTTCCGGAATAGGGTAATTTGCCAAAAATTATAGGCCAGAATAATGAAAAAAATCAGCCTACTTCTGCTTAGCTTTCTACTCTTCTCTTTGAAACTTACTTTCGCACAAGAGAGGGCAATAGAGGGATTCGTCTATATAGACAAGAAAGAGCCTGCCGAGATGGCTCTTGTAGCACTTCACTCGGACTCCATCACCTCGCATCCAACACTTGTCACCTATACAGATAAGAGAGGGTACTACCACATCAATCTAAATCCTCCCCTTGCAAAGCAATATCTCCTTGAGGTGCGATATGTTGGTTACAATGCAACGACCACAGAGATTGAGGGAGAAAATATCCAGGGAACAGGTCGGTATGACTTCAATTTAGAGACAACTGCACCAGCGGCTCAATTACAGGAGGTTGTCGTCACAGCCAAGCAAAAAATGGGCATCGACCGCAAAAGCTATCACTTCAGCCGAGAACAAATCAAGCAAGCTAAGAGCAGTCTTGACCTTGCCCTAACACTACCTCAAATCAAGGCAGAGGCACGCACAGGGCGAATCGCTTCTGCAACAGGAGAAGCCACTCCGCTCATCCTCGTCAATGGACATTACGCAACCAACGAAGAGTTACGCTCTATACCTCCCGGCAAGATTATTCGGATAGATTACTTCGATATAGCCCCCGAGCGGTACAACACCCGAGGGAGCATACTCGATGTAATCACTAAACCTCTGGATAACGGACACCATGCCGGCGTAGAAGCCTCAATAGCACCCTTTGCCACCGACGCTGTTGCTCGCCTGTACTACAACTACAACTCAGGAGCACATCAATTCAAACTATTTACAAACAACTTCATCCGCCATACCATTTTAGGGAAGAACGAGGAACAAACTTCTGAGTACACCACCGCTGAGAAACATCTATATCAATCCATGGGGACTACTCATACGAGGCTCAACTCCCATATGCTCAAAGCAAGCTATGCCTTTAGCCAACCGAATAAACGGCATTTGGAACTATCCTTTTCCTCTTCACTAGAAAAAAGTAGCAACCCACAATCCTACGATGCCCTCGTACAAATCGGCAACGAACAACAACGTCGCCTAGGTAACATAACAAGCGGAGGACTAGTCTTCACCCCCGTAGTGGATATTTATTATGACCGCACGCTGAGCAGTGCGGGCAGTCGTCTCTTCTCCAACCTCGTCTATACACACAACCAAACGAGTACAGAATACAACTTAGTAGAGAGCCTAACCTCAACTCAAAAAACCTCTCTAGAGGAGCATCTAGAGGGAAAGACTTCTAAAAGTTCACTCATAGCTCAAGTCGAATATGCCCATCCTCTAAAGGGAGGATGGCTCTATGTCGGATCTCATTTTATGTATTCTTATGCCCTCTTTTGGCTCAATGGGATCAGCACAGGACAAACGCAAGACCAACAAGATCAGTGGAGGGACCGCACGTATCTCTCGTGGGAGGGGAGATGGGGTAAATTCTTCTATCGAGTCACTCCGGCCCTAAGCCTGCACTATGTATCGGCACACAAGGGATTAGACAAAGCACAAATGCGTTGGAGCTTCAACCCACGTCTCTTAGTTGGCTACCAACTACCAAAAAACCATCGCCTTAGATGGGAAGTAGAAACAGCTAACCAAATCCCCGAACTTGGAGAGACTACCGAAGCTATGCGTCAGGTCAGAGAGGGGCTCTTTGTGCGCAACAATCCAAATTTAGAGAACTGCTACGCAGCTACAACACGCCTCTACTACTCATGGAGTCACCCCTATATAGAACTATCCAACACCCTTGCATACAACTACACGAATAGGGATTGGGTGCTGAGTTTTGAGCGAAACGAAGTAAACGGAAAGACAGCAATCATACAGCAACGGAGCAATGCGCTCTATTCTCAATACGTCACCTTCAAAACAAACATTGGTATCAAGCCATTGGGTAGTGAGCAGTTGATCATCCGATTATACGCACAACCTCGTTACCAACACTACCAACTGACACAAACGCGAGAGGTCTCTCTATTTTCTATCCCCGCAGGGGTTAGCGTAACCTATCAGCATAACAACTGGGGAATACAAGGCGATCTAGATCTCCCCCACCAGCGGCTCTATAGTTACTTCATCTCCTCCTCGGGATGGTATTCTTCCTTGTCGGGCTTTTGGAGTAAGGGACCTTGGAATCTCCGCCTCGCTGTCGAGAATCTATTTGTACCCGAATCTGCTCAAACGTTTAACCACCAATTCCTAGACCTTCAGGAAAAAACCAAAGTTATGCTTCGAGACAATCGTTGGAAAGCAAGCCTGTCTCTTGCCTACTATTTCTCCGTTGGGAAGAGCTTTAGGGGTGAACGCTTTCTAGAAAACGAAGACAGCGACCGTGGGGCAATTTAGAGCTAAATAACATCTTTTATCAGAAGAAGTCAAGCTATAGAAAAGCTTCATCCATAGGGAGATCCTTGGAATATAATTCATTAAATACCCTATTGTAGAGGTAGTAAATCCGCTCCTCTCATGCTATTTTTCTGTGATAATTGCTCATTGGTAGGGTATTCAGACACCTCAGAAGACCGCATTAAAGTTTCATGTTTGTAGAGAATTTGCTACTTTTGCCCCAAAATAAAATGTCAGATAGGTATTTGAACTTATAACATGGAATCGAAAAAAGAAAAAGAGACGACTGCCGGAGAAGTTATCTCGCGTGGCGAGCAGTTTGCAGAACGTTACTCCAAACCCATTATGTATGGCGTATTAGGAGTTATTGTTGTGGCCTTTGGTATATGGGCATACATACAGTATGTAAGTAAGCCTCGTGCAGCTAAGGCTTCGGCAGAATTGTTCCGCAGCGAGGAGCAATTTATCATGGGTGCAGATAGTGCTGTACTCAAAGTAAACGGCGTGAGTGAAGAAGGCGTCCTCCGGATTATCGATGAATACTCCGGTACTGCTGCTGCCAACCTTAGTCATCTCTATGCAGGCATTGCCTACTACGATCTTGGGAAATACCAAGAAGCTTTGGATGAACTCAAGAAATTCGATGCCAAGGACAAGATGGTAGCTCCTTCCGTTGTACGCCTCATGGGCGACTGTATGGTTGAGCTAGACAAATTGGATGAAGCCGTAACCTATTTCGAAAAAGCGGCAGCTCTTGCCGATAATGATGTAGTCTCTCCCAGCTGTCTACAAAAGGCAGCTCGTGTGTACGAGGTGCAAAAGAAGTACGACAACGCTATTGCAGCCTACGAAAAAATTGTAGACAAGTACTACACTGCTTCTGAAGTAGATCAAGCAGAAGCAGATATTGTACGCGTTAAAGCTCTTGCCGGCAAGTAATAAAAAGAAGGGGCATACATCTAGATAGATTATGCCAAGCATAAATAAAAGAAGGGGAGGTACCCAGAGAGAGTCGTGAGAAAAATATCACCCTCTAAAGGTACGCTCCCCTCTCTATTTGTAAAACCATTACAATAGTAAAACCCATCAAGGCCCTATGACAAGTCTCGAACAAAACCACGTGGAGACTCACTACCAATTACGTAGTTGCTCTCCAAAAGAAGTACATATTGCCGTAGCCGTAGCCGAGTGGAACAACGACATCACTTTTGCCCTACGTGACGGAGCCTTAGCAGCATTAGAAGCCTCCGGAGTACCCAAAGAAAACATCAAAGTGGCCCATGTGCCGGGGGCCTTTGAGCTGACCTATGCAGCGGCCTCCTTCCTCCAAGCAGAGACACTATACGATGCTGTTATCATCTTAGGTTGCGTAATTAGAGGAGAAACTTCGCATTACGATTGTATTTGTGATGGCGTGAGCTATGGTATTACCTCCCTCAACAGAAATGCCTCAGCACCAGTTATTTTCGGTCTTGTAACTACCGAAAACAAGCAGCAAGCCCTAGATCGTGCCGGCGGAAAATTAGGCAATAAGGGCACAGAAGCTGCACTGACAGCACTAAAAATGATTGATTTCTCTTGCGAGATTAATCAATAGTTTGTACCTTTGCACTCGGTTCAAGTTCGGAGAGCGATCTTGAGTGCAATTAGGGCAGTTACCAGAGTGGCCAAATGGGGCTGACTGTAACTCAGCTGGCTTACGCCTTCGGTGGTTCGAATCCATCACTGCCCACGCACAGAATACACTTCTCCCTAGCAATTGTTTAGGACAAGAAGGAAATGCGGAAGTAGCTCAGTCGATAGAGCATCAGCCTTCCAAGCTGAGGGTCGC
Source organism: uncultured Porphyromonas sp. (assembly GCA_963539975.1). Lineage (GTDB taxonomy): Bacteria > Bacteroidota > Bacteroidia > Bacteroidales > Porphyromonadaceae > Porphyromonas. The sequence continues at coordinate 371,235 of CAUTMR010000001.1, forward strand.
GGGTTTGAGCCCCGTCTTCCGCTCTATCCTCCACAGGGATTATGATGAATCTATATGATTTATACAATCCTTTGGAGGATTTGTTGTAAAAGATAGTAGCTTATCCTACTCTCTTGCACGTGGGTGGCTCTGTGCGCCTATGAGGTCGCCCGGATGGTGGAATGGTAGACACGAGGGACTTAAAATCCCTTAGCTATTGCAGCTGTGCGGGTTCAAGTCCCGCTTCGGGCACCCTTATCCATTACTCAATCTCGGTAGGAAGGGGATTTTATGAGAGGGATCCGCTTTGCAGATCCGGAGCATAAGGATACGAGAGTATCCTTTTTTTTTATTTGTACACATGTAGCTCCATCTTTCCCCCTCCTCTTGCAGTTGAGACTCCCCACATCCCAAGAGAGAGAAACAACCGCAATAGGAATACGCACATCAGCCCCCACCCTTTCCACGCCCCTCTCCCCTCTATTAGGCTTTATACTAGAGCCTATAAACCGAAAAACACGAGTGAGAAACTTGGTCATCTCAAAAAAAATGCTTTACTTTGCACCCGATTACGGCTCTGCATGGGCGCTTGATCGTACAGAAGTAATGATGCTAAACTTCGTATCGGACAGCAATGTGTACAGCAAGTAATTGACAATGAGTATAATAAGAAACAACGACTATACAAAGAGATGTCTAAGGCTTGTCAAATTACAGGTAAGCGTGCGATGGTGGGAAACAATGTATCGCACTCTAATCATAAGACGAAGCGTGTCTTCAATGTAAACCTCTTCGAGAAGAAATTCTATTGGCCGGAACAAGATTGCTGGATCCGTCTCAAGGTTTCAGCAGATGGTCTTCGTTTGATCAACAAAATCGGTCTTAACGAAGCTCTAAAGCGTGCCGCAGAAAAAGGATATATAGGCGCATAAATTCATAGGCAGCAATAGCAAAGAATCAATATGGCAACTAAAAAAGCAAAGGGGAATCGCATACAAGTAATCCTCGAATGCACAGAGCATAAAGAAAGTGGTATGCCGGGCACTTCTCGTTATATCACCACCAAGAATCGTAAAAATACAACTAACCGCTTGGAGCTAAAGAAGTATAACCCTATCCTTAAGCGTTATACTCTTCACCGCGAGATTAAGTAAACATAGGAGAGAAAAGAAATGGCAAAGAAATCCGTTGCAACTTTTAGAAGCGGTAGTAAAGATGGCCGCGCCTATTCTAAGGTAATCAAGATGGTCAAGTCTCCTAAGACGGGTGCATATTGCTTCCAAGAGGAGATGGTACTTAACGAAGCAGTACAAGAATACTTTAAGTAAGAGTATCTCGTTCTCTTTTCCTCTTAGCTCTTATTCCAAACAAGACGCAAGATAGAGTTTTCCTCAAATTACTTCACATCCATAAAAGGGCTGTATTGGGATTGAATCCTAGTACAGCTCCTTTCTTTTAGTCCCGATCCCCCATTAAGAAAACAGAGAAAATAGGACATCTATTGCCCTCGCCTACCCTCTTTCGTTGAAAGAAGAGAATTATCTTTGTGGGAGAAAAAGAGGAGAAAGCAGATGGCACATGCAAAAGAGCGAATTATATTAGGAGTGGACCCAGGGACGCAACTCATGGGGTACGGACTGATTCGCATTACTGCATCTCAACCCAAACTTTTAGCATTGGGAGTAATAGAACTAAGCAAATACGAAGATCATTACCTCCGTCTAAATCATATCTTCAGTCGAATTACTGGCTTGATTGAGGAGTTTTTACCCGACGAGATGGCTCTTGAGGCTCCATTCTACGGAAAGAATGTACAGAGTATGCTCAAACTCGGGAGGGCGCAAGGTGCCGCCATGATAGCAGGATTACAACGCGGGCTCCCCATCACAGAATATGCTCCACTACGCATAAAGCAGGCCATTACGGGGAGTGGCTCGGCATCTAAGGAGCAAGTAGCAGCAATGCTACAGAGAATACTCTCTATACCAGAGACTGATATGCCCAAGTATCTTGATGCCACAGACGGCTTAGCGGTAGCACTCTGCCACTTCTACCAGACGAGTAACCCCCTCGCCTCGTCAGACAAAGTCATCCGAAACTGGTCTGATTTTGTCAAATCCAACCCTAACAAAGTACATGGACTCAAATAAACTCAAAAAAGTTTCACCGCCTAACAATTCAGCAAAACACTGGATATCAAATAGAAGAAGAGAGTAAAACAAAAGAATATCATCTCCAACTCTCTCTTTACGCTGCCTACATATTGCAGGAATAAAAAAAAGCAGTACCTTTGCGTTCGCGGGTGAGTCCTATACGGTCAGCTCCTTGTGATCCCCCCAGGGCTTGATCGCAGCAAGGGTAGCAGGTTGTAGCGACGCGATATAGGTTGCTCACCCCAACCCTACGAATGCCTCTTTAGCTCAGTTGGCCAGAGCACGTGATTTGTAATCTCGGGGTCGTTGGTTCGAATCCGACAAGAGGCTCAAAGTGATAGTGGAAAATCCTCTCCCAGTGCTATGATGGCATCTTGGAGAGGATTCTTTTTTTATCGGACATCATTCCAAATCTTTGGCCCTCTCCTACCCTATGAACTTTGAACTAACAAGCCAATACAAGCCAACAGGCGATCAACCGGAAGCCATCAATCAACTTGTTGCGGGGCTCAAGCAAAACATACCGGCACAAACTCTCCTTGGAGTCACGGGTTCCGGGAAAACCTTTACCATCGCCAACGTAATAGCGCAAGTCAATCGCCCGACTCTGATTGTGAGCCACAACAAAACCTTGGCAGCACAATTGTATAGTGAGTTCAAAGCCTTTTTTCCCCACAATGCGGTGGAATACTTCGTCTCGTACTACGACTATTACCAACCAGAGGCTTATCTGGCAACCACGGATACTTACATAGAAAAAGACATGGCCATCAATGCCGAGATAGAAAAGATGCGCCTACGTACTACGGCGTCTCTACTATCCGGCCGAAGGGATGTAATTGTCGTTTCATCGGTATCATGCTTGTATGGTATGGCCGATCCTGGTGTTTTTTCGGATTGTATCATCACATTAAAACGAGGGATGACCTATCCAAGAAGTCGGCTCATGCGCGACTTGGCAGCAAGTTATTATATCAACAACAAGGTAGAGTTCACCTCTGGATGCTTCCGAGTGCATGGCGATACTATTGACATTTTTCCGGCGATAGAAGGGTATGACGGTGTAGCATACAGGGTAGAATATTGGGACGATGAGATTGACTCTCTCTCTGTTATTCACCCCGTCTCCGGTGCCGTACAGGGAGAACTAGACAACCTAAGCATTTACCCCGCCAACCTATTTGTCACCACCAAAGAGCAGACAAAGCAAGCCATCGAAGAGATTAAAAAGGATCTTGCTCTCCGTGTAGAAGAATTAGAAAGCATGGAGAAGCACTACGAAGCAACTCGCCTACAAGAGCGTGTGAAGTACGACGTGGAGATGATGAGCGAGATTGGCTATTGTACCGGGATAGAGAACTATTCTCGCTACTTCGATGGGCGAAGTGCAGGAGCTCGCCCCTTCTGTCTCCTCGATTATTTTCCTCAAGACTTCCTACTCGTAGTAGACGAAAGCCATGTAACCATTCCCCAAGTGCGAGCTATGTATGGCGGAGACAAGGCTAGGAAAACCTCCCTTGTCGATTATGGATTTCGCCTCCCGGCTGCCCTAGACAATCGCCCTCTTACGTTCGACGAATTTAGAGAACTTACCCCCTCTACCATATATATAAGTGCAACGCCTGCTGAGTACGAATTAGAAGAAAGTGAGGGGGTAATTGTAGAACAAATCATACGCCCCACGGGCTTGCCGGACCCCATCATAGAGGTCAGACCCACTGAACACCAAGTAGACGACCTGATGGAGGAAATACAGCAGAGACGAGAGCATCATCAAAGGGTATTGGTCACAACCCTTACCAAACGAATGGCAGAGGAGCTGAGCGAATACCTCCAGAGGGCCGGCATAGCTACGGCCTATATCCACAGCGATGTAGACACCCTAGAGCGAATACGCATCCTCGACGAGCTACGAAAAGGGGTGTTTGATGTATTGGTAGGGGTCAATCTTCTCCGAGAAGGACTAGATCTTCCCGAAGTTTCCCTCGTTGCCATCCTCGATGCCGATAAGGAGGGATTCTTGCGTTCGCACCGCTCTCTCACTCAAACAGCAGGTCGCGCAGCTAGGCATGTAGAGGGGAAAGTTCTTTTCTATGCCGATAAGATAACGGAGAGTATGCGGCAAACTATCGATGAGACAGCGGACCGAAGAGAGCGACAGCTTGCCTACAACAAAGCGCACAACATAACGCCTCGTCAAGTGGTCAAATCGGGGACAAGCCTAGTCTCCGGTAGCGACCTACCCTCTGCCCTCCCCGACAAAGCCTACATTGAGTCTAGCATACCCACAAAAGATCCTATGATAGAGCATCTTAGCGCATCCCAGCTCCGAAGCCTACTCGATAGTACTCGCAAAAAAATGTACGAAGCAGCAAAGGCTCTCGACTTCTCGGAGGCAGCAAGACTAAGGGATGAAGCCAATAATCTAGAGGATAAGCTCCTAAAGTTAGAAAGAGCTTCCTAGAACTTTAGCTGTAGAGAGTAGCCTAAGATTCAAATATTTGTAGTACCTTTGCACCCGAAATGTGAATGTAAATCATTAATAGAAACGTCAGTATGAACAGTTACGAAACCGTTTTCATCCTTACTCCCGTTTTGTCTGATCAACAGATGAAGGAAACGGTACAGAAGTTCGTCGATCTTCTCAAAGAACAAGGTTCTGAGATCGTGAACGAAGAAAACTGGGGACTCAAGATGCTTGCGTACCCCATTGACAAGAAGACAACAGGCTTCTATCAATTTGTTGAGTTTAACGCAGAACCCTCTGTGATCAAGAAGCTCGAAGTAAACTTCCGCCGCGATGAACGCGTTTTGCGTTTCCTCACTATCCGCCAGGATAAGTTCGCTCGTGAGTATGCCGAGAAGCGCAGAAATCTCAAGTCTAACAAGTCAACAAATCAATAAGCCATGTATAGTAAAAATAAGGGCGATATCCGCTATCTAACCCCCATGTCGGTGGATTCTAACAAGAAGAAGTATTGCCGTTTTAAGAAAAGTGGCATCAAGTACATCGACTATAAAGACCCCGAATTCCTTAAGAAATTTCTCAACGAGCAGGGACGCATTTTGCCTCGTCGCATCACTGGGACTTCGCTCAAATTCCAGCGCCGTATAGCTCGTGCTGTAAAGCGTGCCCGCCATTTGGCTCTTTTGCCTTTTGTTACCGACTTGATGAAATAACAAAGAGAGGAGATAGAAACATATGCAAGTTATATTAAAGGAAGACGTCCTCAACCTTGGGTATAAGGACGATATTGTAACCGTTCGCGACGGATATGGTCGCAACTATCTGATCCCTCGTGGCATGGCTGTTATAGCTAGCGAATCTGCAAAGAAGGTGCTTGCCGAAAGCCTCCGCCAACGTCAGCACAAGCTTGCAGCCATCAAGAAAGCTGCTGAAGATCTTGCTGCTAAACTAGAGGGTGTTACTCTCTCGCTCAAAGCTAAAACATCTAAGTTTGGTGTTATTTTTGGTAGTGTTACTAGCATCCAACTCGCGGAAGCTCTCCAAGAAAAGGGCTTTGAAATCGATCGTAAGAGCATCTATCTAAAGAACCCCGTGAAGGAAGTTGGGAACTACGAGTGCCAACTCCGTCTCCACAAAGAAGTGCAAGTAAGCATTCCTTTTGAGGTTCTTTCTGAAAACTATCAGGAACTAGAAATCAAGAAGGAGGAGATCGTAGAAGAAGCTCCTGCTGTGGAAGCAGCTCCCGAAGTTACAGAAGCTCCAGAGGCTACTACAGAAGCATAAACCAGAATATAAGTATCGCTCTCGCTCCATTGGGAGAGGGTAGGCCTTGCTCTTGGGCACCCTATAGTCGCGTACTATAGTCGAAAGTTGCACAGACAAAGGTTAGCAATGCCCCTAGCGATATGATATTTGCAGAATATTACCGACCTCTAAACCCTGTACAAACAAGGGTCTGGAGGTCGGTTCTTTTATTTATTTTATAAGCGAAACGTCCTCTTCCTATATTGGAGGCTTGGGCAAAAGATTTTCCTTTTTGGGCTATGATTAAATGGATTAAAGAGGTGTTTTGGACACCGTCTGACATACAAACCATTATTGCCATTTGCCTTGTTTGTGCCGTAGGGCTGATACTGGCAAAAATAAAGATGGGCAAGATATCCCTCGGGATCACCTTTGTATTCTTCGTGGGGATCCTTGCTGCGCATTTTGGGTTGCGAGTAGACTCCACAATGCTCACCTTTGCGCAAAACTTTGGATTGGTACTCTTTATCTATTCGCTGGGTGTACAAGTTGGTCCCTCGTTTTTCCCCTCGCTCAAAAAAGGAGGTATCACAGATAATCTTCTCTCTGTACTACTAATTAGCATTACCCTTGTGCTCTGTTGGGGCATTTATGCAGTGGTCGGCATTCCCATAACAGAAGTAATTGGTATCATGTCTGGGGCAGTAACCAACACTCCGGTATTGGCAGCGGCACAAAGCACACTTGCCGGCATTGATCCCGGCTCCACAGATGCTCAATCCAATATGGCTCTGGCATGTGCCGTAGCTTACCCCTTGGGAGTTGTGGGGATGATCCTTGGGATGGTGATCCTCGGAGCTCTTTGCAAAAAAGGAGAAGAGAAAGGCTCTTCTGCCATCCAGCACAATACCTTTATCAATGAGTTTATTGCCAATAACCCTGCCATCCTAGGACGCACCATTGCAGCTATTGCACACGATGTGGATGCTAAGTTCGTTATTTCCCGTGTTTGGCATAATGGAGCCGTTGTTTTACCCACCTCTCAAACCATTATTACGGAAGGGGATCACCTGCTTGTTGCTTCGCATAAAGAGGATGTTCGAACGATAGAAATGCTTTTTGGCACTAAGGCCTCGAAGGACTGGAACCGAGAAGACATTGATTGGAACGCCGTAGACAAACAGCTCGTCTCCAAAAGACTCATCGTTACGCGCCCCGATCTTAATGGGGAAAAGCTTGGCTCTCTCAAGCTCCGTAATCTCTACGACATTAATATAACCCGCATCTACCGATCCGGTATTGAGCTATTTGCCTCACCCTCTCTGCGCCTTCAGCTAGGCGACCGCCTCATTGTGGTAGGAGAAGCCAACGCTATTGCCAATGCCAAAGAGAAGATTGGGGATGAAGTAGGCGTACTCGATGTCCCCAATCTGATTAGCCTATTCGTAGGATTGGTGCTAGGGTGTGTTGTTGGGTCAATTCCTATATTTATCCCGGGTATCTCCATGCCCATAAAGCTAGGATTGGCCGGAGGACCTATTGTCATAGGAATTCTAATGGGAGCATACGGACCTCGATTCCGACTCTCAACCTACATAACCAATAGTGCGAGTTTGCTACTACGCCAACTCGGTATCGTGATGTATCTAGGCTGCTTAGGACTGGCAAGTGGAGCGAATTTCTTCGACACCATTGTACACGGCAACGGCTGGCAGTGGGTGCTGATAGGGGCGGTTATCACCATTCTTCCGATATTGATCGTCGGCTGGATGGCTATGAAGTTTTCCCACCGCTCCTATGGAGCTACTTGTGGGATGCTGTGTGGGAGCATGGCCAACCCCATGGCTCTAGATTATCTCACGGACAAAGTGTACGACGATAGCCACAATGTAAGCTATGCTACAGTCTACCCTCTCTCTATGTTTCTACGTATCATCACGGCACAAATTATTCTGCTACTCATCATATAAGCGATCAAGCTCTCACAACCTCTAGGGAGAAGATTGAATAACTATCTCGCGTTTTTACTCCTTGGGGATAACTTACCTCGAAGAGAACGCTCCAAAGGAAATTCTCAAGAAGAAGCGTAGTGTATACGTCATTATAAGAGTAACGCCTATATGGCAAAACGACTATTTTTTGTGAGCCATGTACTACCTTTGTGGCATGAAAGAGATCGAAAGTGCAGCAAAAACAGAGCTACATTCTCTAGAAATAATGGCTCCGGCAGGTTCATACGAATCCTTAATGGCAGCCATCAACGCCGGAGCTGATAGCATTTATTTTGGCATTGAGGGGCTTAATATGCGCTCCAAAAGTGCCTATAACTTTACGAGAGAAGACCTTTATAAGATCACCGAGATCTGTCGCAAAGCCGGGATCAAGAGCTACCTAACGGTCAATACCATTATTTATGATGGGGATATGACCTATATGAGACAACTTATTGATGATGCAGCGGCAGCCGGCGTATCGGCTATCATTGCCTCCGATGTTGCAGCTATGACCTATGCACGCAAGGTAGGAGTAGAGGTACACCTCTCTACACAACTCAACATATCCAATACAGAAGCCCTTCGCTTCTATGCTCAATTTGCCGATGTAGTGGTACTTGCCAGAGAACTCAACATGGAGCAAGTGGACGCCATACATCAGGCGATAGAAACAGAACCAATTACAGGTCCCAGAGGCGAGGCAATCCGCATTGAGATGTTTGCTCATGGAGCTCTCTGTATGGCTGTATCGGGCAAATGCTATTTAAGTTTGCACGAGCTAAATAAGAGTGCCAATCGGGGGTCGTGTGGGCAGATTTGCAGACGCGCTTATCGCGTATATGACAAGACGAGCGATGTAGAACTAGAGGTCGAGAACGCCAATATCATGTCGCCCAAAGACCTCAAAACCATCCATTTCCTCAATAAGATGATAGATGCCGGAGTGCGCGTCTTCAAGATTGAGGGGCGAGCACGAGGACCAGAATATGTAGATACCGTAGTGCGGTGCTACCGAGAAGCGATAGAGGCAATCTGCGAAGGCTCTTATACTCCCGAGCGCATTGCGGAGTGGGATGCCCGGCTATCCACAGTCTTCAATCGGGGCTTTTGGGATGGATACTATTTGGGACAACGCCTCGGTGAGTGGACGCCCATTTATGGTTCAGCTGCTACTAAACAAAAGATATACAAAGCCAAAGTGACTAACTATTTTAGCAAACTAGGGGTAGCAGAGCTAAGCCTAGAGGCAGGCAGTTTGGCCGTAGGAGATGAAATCCTAATCACGGGGCCAACAACCGGCCTAGTTCGCATCACTTTGCAAGAAATTCGCTTCGACCTACAACCCATAGAGCGAGGGGAACAAGGTACACGCGTATCTATCCCCGTTCCCTCTAAGGTGCGCCCCGGAGATCGTGTATACCTCTTCGAGGAGCGAACAGAGCGACAAGAATCCTTTGGAACAGAAACACAAAACAAATAAATACAAACCATTAAACCTACTCAGAAAGAGAGATGAAAGAACAGAATTACCTTTTCTCAATTGATCTAAAAGTACGCGATTACGAATGCGATTTGCAAGGCGTTGTAAACAATGCTAACTACCAACACTATATGGAGCATACACGTCACGAGTTTCTAGAGTCGTTGGGAGAAAACTTTGGCGCACTGCACGAAGCAGGCATCGACGCCTTCGTGTACAAAGTATCCATCACCTATAAGAAGTCACTTCGCAGTGGAGATCGCTTTACAAGTGCTATCAACTGCCGCAAAAAGGGAGTAAAACTTATCTTCGACCAATACATCCTATTCCCTGATGGGACTGTGAGTGCCCAAGGGGAGATAGAAACAGTCGCTGTACAGAATGGCGTAATTACCCGAGGGGAAGTATTCGACAAACTACTAGAGGGAATAGACCTAAATAAATAAAACTATTCTACTCATTTTCAAACGGATAGCGAGGTTGGGAAAAATATTTTCTCAGCCTCGTGCAGTATTTAGGGGTTTCGTGCATTTACTCTATAGAAGCCTCTCCAGGCAGGAAGAGTCCGAGGGGGAGCTTCTAAACAACAAGAAACAGAAAGAAAAAGCTAAGGCAAACAAAATAGAAGTTCGCGAGGGAGCGAAGCAAAGACGAAGTAATGAATCCAACGAGCCCAACACACCAACACTCCGGAATGCGCCCAACACACCAACACACACTGCGCCATACTAAGTTTTTGTTCTTACTCCTGTTTGTGGTCACGATTGGCGGTTGTTCCTCGGGTCCTCACAGCGATCTCATTTGGGATTATCGTAATGAAAATCTTGAGATTGCTCTTGTTGACGATAAAGGACAATCGCTAATCGACCCAACGACTGACGAGGGGCTCGCCCTACTCGACTCTATTTCCATTGATTACGACGGCAAAAACTTTCCTCTCCACGATCGGATAAGCAGAGGTATGCGAGCAATGAGAGAGGGGTATAGAGACTTCTTTTTGCGCCAAAGCTCGGGTCGCTATATTCTTAGCTTTGGGGAGTTCCAACCCAACTACAAAGATCTACAGGTACTATACCTTAACCTCCCCGGCGAGGAGCGTCGTCGCATCTCTTTTATTCACACTCTCAAGGGAAATAGATTCAACAGTGCCGTTTGGATTGACGATGAGTTGGAACCTCAAACCAAAGAGCTAAACAAGGTAATCATTCATCCCCAAAACAATGGAGCGGCTTTTCGTATATCGAAGAATGCAAAAGCAGCCCCTGTTACCTTATATATCCACCCGCGCTTGCCGGATAGCTGCCTTTACAGAGATAATCTAACAAACGATCTCTCTATTCCTAGAAAGGAATATTCGTTCTACAAGATTACCTTCCGTGGCAAAACTTACCCCCTCATAGAGGGAAACAAAATAGAAGGACAGGGACTCACAACAGGCAATAGTCGCTTCCTCCTTCCGCACCAAAATTATTTCAAATCTCCCTATTTAGCTTTTGGACCTTTCCGCCCCGAGGATGATATACACAACACTGAAGTTGTTGTTAGCTACCGTGGTAAAGAGCATACAATTTTGCTCAACTGCTACCTCAACGAAAAGAATGAATCTGTATATGAAGCCTGGTTGGGTGACGAAAACAAGAAAAATATTTTCTACTTTCGCAGTGGACCACTTGTAGAAGTAGACTGGAGGTAATGACAGAGCAAGAATTGTGCGATGGATGTAAGGCTCGTAGTCGGGAAGCATACCGAGAGCTTTACCATAACTATGCACCATTCTTACTACACCTTATACAGAGGTATGTAGGTGACCTAGAAGCAGCAAAAGATCTGATGCACGATGCTTTTCTTTCTATTTATCAGAAGATAGAAAAGTTCGAATACCGAGGAGAAGGTTCTCTAAAAGCATGGCTCTCACGCATCTGCCTCAACGATAGCCTCATGTGGCTCAGGCAAAAGCAACGCATTACCATTCATTCTCTCGACGAGGAGCTGGATGCGGATCAGGAGACTCCCTACGACACTCCACAAGAAGAAACAATAGAGAGTATCAGCGAAGAGGTGCTGCAAGGTTTTATACGAGAGCTCCCCGATGGCTACCGTACCGTCTTCAATCTTTACGTTTTTGAAGAAAAGTCTCACCGAGAGATAGCCCAACTGCTCAACATTAATGAGCGCTCCTCCTCCTCCCAATTAGCACGTGCTAAGAAGCTATTAGCGCAGAAAATAACCTCTTGGCAGCGCAACAACTAAACAACACACCACACCACCTTCTCCCAAGGGAGAAGAGTTAAAGAGACAAGAACTCAATAAAATGAACAACAACACACCACAGAAACCGCTAGAGCCTTGGCTCCAAGCTCTCAAGAAAAAGATGGCAGATTCTCCTCAAAAGGAGAGTCTCCCCTTTGATTTTGAGGCTGAATGGAGCAAGCTCGAAGCGAGTTTGCCCAAAGCGTCTACACCCCTCGCAGCACACAAGGGGGCTAGACTCCTTAGGTTCAAAAAGTGGTCTAGAGTAGCCGCCACCGTAGCTCTATTGCAGCAAGGGGCTAAGATACTTCGCTATAAGGGTTATGGAACAGCAGCTGCCGCCACCCTGGTAATAGGTATTGCCGGGCTTACTTGGGTAATGCTCAAGAAGCCCAATATACCCCAAGAAAGCCCAACACCCACAATTGCACAGAACGAAATTGTAGAGACCTTAGTTCCTTCAGTTCCAGAAACGAAGGTAGAAGCCTCCTCCTCTCCAGTATCCCCTCTACCCTCTCCTGTAGTAAAAAAAGAGATAGTAGAACAGTCCTCTGTAGAGACAGGACCTCGGGCAACTCAAAGCGAGGAGTCCATACTCCAAGAAGAGGCTCTCCCAACCGAAAAGGCTCCTAAGAATACATTTATAGGTCCTGAAGCTCCTGATAATAAAAATCCCCGACGAGAACTGATAGCCAATGCCAACCCACGCACCAACTCTCAGATAAGAGCCGGATTATTTGTAAGCAATGTGGCAGCTTCGAAAAGACACGGCGACATGTCATCCTCGGCAGGAGGAGAGTTGCAGCTTATGTCACGTACACTCAATCAACCCACATCCACTCCGGGGACAGCCTTTGCCTACGAATCAGCTTCTTTTACGCACAAACTCCCTTTCAATTTGGGAGCTAAAGTAAGTTTCGACCTAGGCCGCCATTTCGCTCTAGAGACGGGGCTTGTCTATACCTTTTTGCGCAGTGATCTAAACAACTACAAATCCATGGGGCATAGGGCAATGCAGCAAATCCACTACCTCGGTATCCCCATTGGATTTAATTTTGCATTCTACAAAAATCAAGATTTCCGCGCCTATGTGGGAGCCTCGGGGCGTTTGGATAAAGCAATAAGTAGCACTTTAATGGGAGAAAACCTTGGAGAAAACCCTTGGCAAATCTCACTACAAGGGAAGATAGGGCTATCCTACGATATTGTACCCAACTTGGGTCTGTTTGTAGAAACAGGAATGGCCTACTACTTCGATGACCAAAGTCGCCTACAAACATTCTACAAGCAGCATCCCCTAACCTTTGCAATATCCGCAGGTATCCAATTAAACTACTAAACTGATTTTATATGCCTATGAGAACGAATCTTCTACGCAACTTTCTATTATTGGGTTCTCTTACCCTCATTGTTTTTTCGATTAAGCCTCTACAAGCTCAAACGATTGAAAATACACCGGTAGTTTCTACATCTCCGGAAGTGTCGTCTTCCCTCGGCACTCTCAACAACATGTGGTACTTCAAGCCTTTTTCTCTCCTCTATGGAGCACAAATTGGCTATATGAATAATGTGCGTGATCGCGTTTTTGTTGGAGGAGAAGTTGCTTTTGGTGCCTGGAATGGAGCCCCTTATTCCATAATGGCAGTCCCTTCTCTTCGCTATTACTATAGACTGGGAGACATTACTCGTTCTTTTGCTGCATACATCTCACTAAAAGCGCAAATAGGTTGCTACTATGGTCTAGCAACAAAGACTCCTTACAATCAAGAGAAAAGTAAAAGCACCGCTCTATTCGTAGGAGCCGGGATAGGAACCGGATTCCAAATCGCCGTCGACAAAGCAGGGAGACTCCACATATTCTCAGAAGCGACGCTTCGCCTCAATAACCTCGAAGGCGATAGGGAGTTACCCTCTCTGGATGGCGACCACGATTTTAGTAGCAGACTAACCTACTATACTATGATGTGCCCCACATCGCCTATTGAGTTAGCAATCGGGGTTTCTTACTTATTCTAAAAACAATCTAACAAGACAAGAGAGACACACCTTCACTTGATTTGAGGTGGGCTACTATTCTTTCCCGAGGGTAGTAGCCCCTTCTGTTTTTCTCCCCCAATAAGTTTTTGAAAAGCCTCTCCGGGCTAGGTCTATCCTCATTTCGATCCGCCCCTCATACTCCCCCTAGGAATCTATCGTAGCTCCTCCCTCCAGTCTACAGGGAGAAAGGGAATGTAAAAGCAAAAATTATTGTACCTTTGGGATCGGTATAGACTGCTACTCCAAGCGGGAAAAGCACGTAGAAAAAGAAAAAAATGCACCCAAAACTCCCTTAGAGAACTGGGTGAAAACGAAATAAAAATAGACTGAAAAGGGGAAGCAAAAGTACCCTACTTTGGAAAGAAAATTAGCGTACAAATTTAGGATACAACTCCTGCCCTTCTCTAAGGGAAGAGATTAAGGAGAATTGCAACCTAGAGCACTATAGATATGGAAGATATAGAAGATCGAATAATAAAGATCGACATAGAGACCGAGATGAAAACAGCCTACATTGACTACTCAATGTCGGTAATTGTGTCCCGTGCTCTACCTGATGTTCGCGACGGATTTAAGCCTGTACATAGGCGCGTACTCTACGCGATGAATGAGATGGGCAACGTATACTCTCAGCCCACACGTAAGTCTGCCAAGGCGGTTGGTGAGGTACTTGCAAAGTACCACCCCCACGGTGATAGTGCCGTGTACATGACCTTGGTACGTTTGGCTCAGCCTTGGAATCTCCGATACACGTTGGTTGATGGCCAGGGAAACTTCGGTTCGGTAGACGGAGACTCTCCCGCTGCAATGCGTTATACGGAGGCTCGCCTTACAGAACTTGCCGGCGAGATGCTGCGTGATATTGACAAGGAAACTGTCGACTTCCAAAACAACTTTGACGATACAACCCAAGAGCCAACCGTACTCCCGACGCGCTTCCCCAACCTGCTTGTCAACGGGGCTTCGGGTATTGCTGTAGGTATGGCTACCAATATGGCTCCCCACAACCTGAGAGAGTGTATTGATGGTTGCGTTGCCTATATTGATGCAGGTGGTGATCTAGAGGTTGCCGATCTTATGCGTTACGTCAAGGCCCCCGACTTCCCAACGGGAGGGTTTATCTATGGCTATGCCGGAGTAAAAGAGGCTTTTGAGACTGGTAGAGGACGTATTGTACTAAGAGCTCGCACAGAGATTGAGACCGATGGCAATGGTCGTGAAAATATCATTGTAACAGAGATTCCTTACCAAGTAAATAAAGCCCAACTTGTAAGCGACATTGCTCAATTAGTCAATGAGCGTCGTATTGAAGGGATCTCCAATATTAGTGACGAATCAAGCGGTAAGGGAGGTATGCGCATCGTAATAGAAGTAAAGCGCGATGCCAACGCTTCGGTGGTGCTCAATCATCTTTTCAAGCTCACACCCCTACAAAGCTATTTTAATGTAAATAACATTGCTCTCGTAAAAGGGCGTCCCTGCCTACTCAACCTAAAACAACTTATCGGAGAATTTGTAGATCATAGGCATGACGTAGTGCGTCGCCGTAGTATCTTCGACCTCCGAAAAGCACGTGAGCGGGCACATATTCTAGAGGGACTTCTGATTGCGGTAGACAACATTGACGAGGTTATCCACATCATACGCTCTTCCGAGAATGCCCAGGAGGCTCAGGAGCGACTTCGTGAGCGTTTCGAGCTATCGGAGCTACAAGCTAGAGCCATTGTAGACATGCGTCTGCGTGCTCTTACGGGACTTGAGAGCGACAAACTCCGCGCAGAGTTTGACGAACTCATGAAAACGATCCAGTACCTCGAAGGGCTTCTTGCCGATGACAATCTGCTTATGCAGGTGGTGAAAGACGAACTACTAGAGGTTAAAGAGAAGTTTGGCGACCCCCGTCGTACTGAGATTGTCTTCTCTAGTGAAGAATTTAATCCTGAAGATTTCTATGCAGATGATGAGATGATCATAACCATCTCACACCTAGGATACATCAAGCGTACTCCCCTAAGTGACTTCCGCAGTCAAGCACGTGGCGGGGTCGGATCAAAGGGTTCAACAACGCGCGAAGAGGACTTCATTGAGTACATTTACTCTGCCTCTATGCATGCTACTCTACTACTCTTCACGACCAAGGGTAGGTGCTTCTGGTTGCCCGTCTACAAGATTCCGGAAGGAGCAAAAAGTACCAAGGGACGAGCAATCCAAAACATCCTCAACATAGAGGCGGACGACCGAATTACGGCGTGCATCCGCATCAAGAAACTCCAGAAGGACCCCGAGTTTGTGGCTTCGCACTACCTCGTGTTTGCGACCCAACAGGGGATGATCAAAAAAACTCCGCTAGAGGCTTATTCTAACCCCCGAAGCAAGGGTGTATTCGCCATCAAACTAAACGAAGGCGATAGCGTAGTAAGCGTTCGCCTCACCAATGGTAAGACAGAGATACTTCTTGCCAACAAGGGAGGGCGTGCTATCCGATTCCCCGAAAGTAAAGTACGCTCAATGGGGCGCGTTACCACCGGAGTACGTGGGATGATCTTAGACGAAGGAGGAGAAGACGCCATCGTAGGAATGGTAGCACTCAAAGACCCCGAAAAAGAGACCATCTTGGTAGTAAGTGAGTGCGGTTATGGCAAACGCACCACTCTCGATAGCTACCGCATCACCAATCGCGGCGGTAAGGGGGTGAAGACCATGCAAATCACAGAGAAGACAGGCTCCCTCGTGGACTTCCGCTCCGTAACGGACGAACTCGACCTAATGATCATCAATCGCAGTGGTGTGGCTATACGTATGCCTATGTCCTCCATCAACGTGATAGGACGTGCTACCCAAGGGGTTAAGCTCATCAACCTATCAAGCCGAGGAGACGAAATTGCCTCTGTATGTATTGTTGCCAGCGAAGAAGCTGAGGCAGAAAAAGCCCTACTAAAGGAAGGGGCTTCCGGTGAAGAAGTAAACCTCTCCTCCGAAATAGATTCTAATGATTACGAGGAGATAGAAGACGACCTCCAAGAACAAGCATCAGAAACAGAAGAGGATAAAACAGAATAACAGAACAAAAAGAACTTACCGTAGAGGGAAGAGGAACCTATCGAACATCTCCTATCTCGTAGGATCCTCTACTCACTAAGGTCCGTGTAAAGCGTATAAACTATAAAAAACTATTCGCAATGAAGACAACGAAGAAAGTAATGTCTATTGTATTGGCAGCCCTCATGACTAGTGGATTTGCCATGGCACAAAAGGCTAATGTAAAGGGAGCAGAAAAGATTGCCGATAAAAAAGGAGATTACAACGAAGCTCGTGCTCTTATCAAAGCGGCTCTCGAAAACGAAGAAACAAAGGGAGACCCCAAAACCATGTACGTTGCAGGGTATGTAGAAGAGAGCAATTTTACTAACGAAAACGTAAAGCAACTAGAGGGAGTAGAGCCCGATCGTGCTCAAATGAACAAAGCCCTTCTAGACATGTTTGGCTACTATATCGGTACCATCGATATGGAGACTGCCGCCAATGGTGGTAGTACAACTCCTGGGAAGTATGGCAAAAAGATTAAGGATGCTTTTGCCAACAACCTTCTCTACTTTATCAATGCAGGGGGCTACTACATGGAGAAGCAAAATTACAAAGAAGCTCTCCGTGCATTCTCGGCATTCAAGCAAATAAAGAAACTTCCTATGTTTGTAAATACTCCGACAGCAGCTGTAGACTCCAACTCCATGATGGTGGATTTCTTCTCTGTGATCAATGCTTATCAAACAGGGGATAAACAGCTTACCATCAAGCTTGCGGAGGAAATCAAAAATGTAGAATATCGTCGTAATGACCTTATACAGATCCTCTCTCAAACCTATCTTGAGAGTGCTGATACGGCAAAATACATTGCAACAATGCAAGAAGGTCTTGCCTTGTATCCTAATGAATCGTACTACTCGGTCAATCTTATCAATACCCTCATACAGATGGGACGCACAGAGGAAGCAATTTCTCTCTTAGCCTCTGCCATCGAAAAGGCTCCCAACAACGCCCAACTCTATGACGTAATGGGGAAACTCTATGAGACAACCGACGAAGACAAGAGTCTCGAATGGTATGGAAAGGCTCTTGCTATTGACCCTGAATTCACGGAGTCTAACTTCAACATGGGACGCGTGTATTACAACAAGGCTGTAACTCTCAAGTCAAGCGATAAGTACGATGCCGCTACCGACAAGAAGATTACCGAACTTTTCCAAAAAGCGCTACCCTATCTAGAGAAGGTATACGAAAAGAATCCGGATCAGTGCTATTACGTACTTGCTCAAGTGTACTACAATCTCAAAATGGGAGATAAGTACGACGTTATCAAAGCTGCTTATGGACTATAATTGATAGTTATAAAAGAACAAGGAAATAAGAAAAGTAATCTGTAAAACATCATGAAAAAGTTATTGGTTTCACTTGCTGCTGCTCTCATCTGCACAGCAACAGCATCCGCACAAATGTTCAATCTTCGTGTGGAAGCAGGTCCTGCATTTTCATTCTCTTCACTCGCCGAACACGGTGTTAAAGTTCTCAGTGCAGGTACAAAGGTAGGATACCATGTGGGAGCTTTTGCAGATATAAGTCTCACTAAGGGGCTTTATGTAAGTACAGGACTATCCTTCGAAATGAAAGGTAGCAAGGGAAAGATTAAGGAAGATAGCTCTTTTTGGGGGAAGCTTGGTTCAATAGTCAATAAGAATGCTCAGAACGAGATTACTATGCACTATCTACAGATCCCCGTTAATCTAGGTTATCGCCTATCTCTCACCCCCAGCATTCGTTTTGCGCTACAGACAGGTCCTTACTTTGCTGTAGCTCTTGGAGGTACACAAAACACAGGTATTAAGGCTGCAGATGCAATAAAAAGCTTCAACATATTCAAAGACGGAGTCTTTGGACTTAGCAAGGCTAACCGCTTTGATGTTGGGTGGGGAGCTTCTGCAATGCTATACCTCAGCAATATCTATGGCACCATAGGAGCAGACTTTGGCTTCCTCAATGTGGTTCAAACAGATGCATCAGGAATTGCAGATCAGCTAAAGGGTTTGTCATTTAAGAACTCTACCGTTCATATCGGTCTTGGCTATTGCTTCTAAACTATCTCACCTGTAGAGAAAATAGTTTGTAACTTTGCGAGGGAATACGTATTGGGGTATCTCAATGGGTATTCCCTCTTTGATATTTATAAAAATGGCATTTGGCAATGAAAAAGACTCTCGTAATAGTGGTTCATCCCACACTCTCCACCTCAACTATAAATAAGGCTTGGAGCGAAGCTGCTTGTGGGCATGCTACGCTTCATTTTCTCTACGATGCTTATCCCAATGGAGCTTCTTTTGATATCGCCGCCGAGCAAGCTCTCATCGAAGCTCATGACCGCATTGTTTTTCAATTCCCACTCTATTGGTACGCAGCACCCTACCTACTAAAAAAATGGCTTGACGAAGTTATTACTTACGGCTGGGCTTATGGCGAAGGCGGTGATAAGATGGAGGGAAAAGAGCTAGCAGTAGCAGTCTCCTGTGGAGGGAAGAAAGAAGAATTTTCCAAAGGAGGAATACAATGTCATTCCTTGGCTCATTATATGCAGGTTTTTGACGGGATTGCAGCTTTTGTTCGGGCTAAATATATTGGGATTCATGCCCTATACGACACTTACAATCCGGCAACAATAGAAAAATTGGCAGCCAATTGCAGTGAGTACGTTAGGTTTCTAGAGCAAGACTAATCTACAGAGAGACCTTCGTTTGATTTCCATAAAATAGTAACCATACAAAGAGAGAACACTATGACAAAGAAATCTGCTTCTACAGAGTACACCGTGCATCTAGAAGGGGTACAAGTGGCTCGCGCAGAAAATCAACTTATACACAATGTTACGATACGTCTGGCGCATAACGAATTTGCTTACCTATCGGGACCTGTGGGGGGAGGTAAGAGTTCTCTCTTGGAGCTTCTCTACGGAGAACTTCCTCACACCCAAGGAAAGGCTTATGTCTTAGGCTATAATCTAGCCCACCTCAAACGCAATGCTCGCCAAGCTCTTCGCCGTCGGATGGGTATTGTATTCCAGTCTTCGGATCAATTACTTTACGATCGCACAGTAGCGGCCAACCTCGACTTCGTACTCCGTGCTACCGGGAAATACCCTCGTCACGAACGCCAGCAACGCATAGAGGAGGTTCTCGACAAAGTAGGAATGCAAGGAAAAGGCTACAAAATGCCCCACGAACTCTCTGGAGGGGAAGCCGAGCGTATTTGCATTGCACGCGCACTCATTGTCAAGCCCGAGCTTATCTTGATGGATGAACCTACAGCAGGGTTAGACCCCCAAACAGCTCTATCTATCGGACAACTCGTACAACAAATATCTAAGGAGGGAACGGCTGTGCTTATGGCAACACACAACCACGAGCTAATGCGAGAACTCCCCGCACCCACCTATACCATAGACGCTAATTCGCGCACTTTACAGCTCTCTTTCCCCGAAGGAATGGAGCCTACAGAGGTCTAATCCGGCACTCATCGGAAGGCTCTTTCTAATTATCTTAATCTCCACAATACGTTATGATTGTACTCAAGTTTGGTGGTACTTCGGTAGGTAGTGCACAACGTATACGGGCTGTGGCACACATGGTCTCTGCCATTGCAGGGCGTAAAATCGTCATATTATCAGCAATGTCCGGGACCACGGACGCTCTCGTTCAGCTAGCACAGCGGATTATCAATGCCCAGTGGCAAGAGGCAGAAGAGGCTGTTGCTGCCCTAGAGGCTCGTTATCGTTCCGTGATAGAAGAGCTCTTTGAGATGTCTGCCCTCCGTAAAGAGGTATGGCAAGCCTTAGCTCCCATTTTTGCCGAATTACGGAGCCAAACGCACAACGAGGCTTTTACTCAAAACGACGAGAAGCGTATCCTATCTCGGGGGGAAATCATCAGTAGCACCCTTATGGCATTTACGCTGCGCGAGTATGAAAATCTAAATGCCGTACACCTTGATGCTCTCTCCTTTATGCGTATCAACCACAATGGAGAGCCCGAGCCGCAACACATAGAAAAACATCTAACCCCCTTACTTACAGCAGTGCCCGACCCCAATGCTCTCTTCTTGACAGAAGGGTATATCTGCATCAATGCCTTCGGCGAAATAGACAATCTGCGCCGTGGAGGAAGTGACTATACAGCAACTCTCGTGGGGGAGGCAGCTCATGCTGAGGAGATAGAGATTTGGACAGATATAGATGGGCTCCATAATAACGACCCTCGGGTTGTAAACGTAACTAGCCCTGTACGCCGTCTCCACTTTGGCGAAGCTGCGGAGCTAGCACACTTTGGCTCCAAAATACTCCACCCCACTTGTATAGAGCCGGCTCGTCGTGCTAATATCCCAATACGCCTACTCAACACACTCGATCCACAGGCTCCCGGCACCCTCATTTCGTGTGAAACCAGTCGCGATATGGTCAAAGCCGTATCCGCCAAAGACGGGATTTCCCTTCTCACTCTACGCCGCCATCCTCATATCAAGAGTGGGTCTCCTCTATCCGATTATATTATTGCTATTACCCAATTGATTGCAAAACATAACCTGTGTGTAGACCTCCTGACAACAATGGGAGACAGCTATCTCATCGCCGTAGAGGAAGCTCCCGAGGTTGCCCTTTTTGCAGAAGAAGCCGAGGAATGGGGTTCTGTTCTCTACCAAAGGGATATGACAATCGTTGCTGTTGTGGGGGATATGGGCTGGGATCGCATGGGCTTTGAGTCCCGCATTCTAGATGCCATTGATGATATTCCCATCCGTATGATCTCCTATGGGAGCAGTAATTACAGCCTTGTGCTTGTAGTGGGCTCTGTAGACAAAAAGCGTGCTATGATTGCGCTTTCCGATCATCTATTCGCCAATATCAACCTGCAGTCTCCCGAAATTGGCTAAGAGGCCTCCCGCCTACAATTCCCCCATGACACCACGACAAGCCCTCCACCTCGTCCGTCCTCATACCCTACCCGCCTCCCTTGCCCCCGTCGTTACGGCTCTTGCTCTCGCAGCCTTAGATGGATTCTTTTGCCCCACAACCGCTATTCTTACCGTACTAGTGGGGGTACTAGCTCAGATTGTCAGCAACATTGCAAACGATCTATTTGATTTCAAAAAGGGAGCGGACGGAAAGGATAGAAAGGGCTTTGAGCGACCTCTTTCCCTTGGTAAAGTTAGCTATCGAGAGGTCAAACGTCTACTTATTATCAGCATCGCTGCAACCAGTCTTACGGGCATGGCCTTAATCTTACTCACCTCCCCTTGGCTTTCCGTTGTAGGGGTGCTCGTTATCCTAGGAGCCATTGCCTATACGGGAGGCCCCTTCCCTTTTGCCTATCATGGTTTGGGAGAGGTTATGGTGTTTTTCTTTTACGGATTGGTAGCCGGTGGGGGTACTTACTATATCCAATGCGGGACTCTCTCTTGGGAAGCCATAGCACTTGCCTCTGCCATGGGACTTGCCAGCTGCAATATACTCGTTGTCAATAATTATCGCGATGTGGCAGAAGATACCCTCTCGGGGAAGCGCACCCTTTTCGTACGCTTTGGAAAGTCTCTTGCCCCCAAGCTCTACCTTGCCAACCTACTCTTATCCGTACTTCTCCTATTCCCCTTTTATTCTGTTATAGGGATGCTATCTTCGGGGATTTATCTTGCCCAAATGATGCACCTACAACGTACAATGCTCCATACAGAGGGGCAAGAACTCAATAAAGTACTAGTACGAACGGCGCAAGGAGTCGTGCTTTTTGCCCTCAATGCATTGCTTGTAATTTTCGTTCACTATCAGTGGGGCACAGCTCTCGGAGGGTTGCATCATCACTAAAGCTCTAGGCGGAATATACTACAGAGAATGCATAACACGTTAGTAGGATATATGGAAAGAAACAATCCTCTCTCCCCTCTCATGGCACATCTCTCGGTGGAAAAGATCTTTTCTACCCCTCTTCTTTGGGTAGTACTTCTCGTGCTTTTACTCCCAACTTCGCGCGCTAAAGCTCAAGAGAGGGAGCAGTCTTTTACGTTCCTCAATATCCCAACATCTGCCCAAACAATGGCTATTGGCGGGCTAGCCCTCACCTATGTAGATGGAATGGATGGGCAAGCTTTTGACAATCCGGCTCTATACGGAGAAGAAGCCGCAGGACGTTTATTTCTATCCTACCTCAACTACATGTCGGGGGCACATGGCGCCAACGCTATGTATGGGTTACCTGTGGGGGAGCGTGGTGCCTGGGCTGTGGGCGTGAGAGCTCTGAACTATGGGAAACTTACAAGCTATGACAAAAACAACATACAAGGCTCTACCTTCTCCGCTACAGACGTTGCTCTGCAAGGAGTATTCAGCTACGAACTAACCGATAAGCTACGAGGAGGAGTTGCCCTTAAGATGCTATACGGCAATATCGAACGCTACAATAGTTTTGGTGTTGCGGTAGATGCCGGAGTGAGCTATTACGATGGAGAGAAAGGTCTCTCTTTGGGTGCTGCAATCACGAATGCCGGAGCAACAATCAAAGGATACAGTGAGAGAAAGACTCCTCCGGCTTGGGATCTCCGGCTCGGTTTCTCCCAACGCTTTCTACATGCCCCCTTTCGCATCCATGCTACAGCCTATGGACTTAATCCTGTCATCCTCCGCTCTTCGCTCAGCACCTCCCAAAAGTTTATGACTCGCCTCGTCCGCCATTTCACACTGGGAGCCGAGTACCTTATGGATGATAAACTGTGGATTGGTCTAGGCTACAACCCCAGAGTTGCCCAAGATCTCAAGGTACAAAATGGCAATCTCCTCTCAGGATTTTCTCTAGGAGTTGGCTTCAACCATCGCGCATTTCGCCTAGGGATCGCAGCTTCGCGCTACCATCCGTCTTCTCTTAGCCTCATGGTTACGTTTTGCACGAACTTTGGTAGCGATCAGTATGTTTTCTAATCAGGATAATTGATATAACTCTCTCTTCGTATGACGGATAGGAAGATCACGATTGCCATTGACGGCTATAGCTCCTGTGGCAAGAGTACAATGGCGAAAGCCCTAGCTAAGTCTCTAGGATATATTTATATTGACAGTGGGGCCATGTACCGCGCTGTTACGCTCTACTCCCTACGACACGAAATGTGGAACCAAGGGGAAGTGGATCAAGAGCGCCTAGCTAAGGACATGCCTCAACTCAAGGTAAGTTTTAAGCGAGACAGCCAAGGACAACTACGTACACTACTCAACGGCGAAGATGTAGAAGAAGCTATCCGCACGATGGAGGTATCCAATCATGTTAGCCCCATTGCCGCACTTCCCTTCGTGCGCTCAGCATTAACCCTACAGCAGCAAGCCCTAGGAAGAGAGAAAGGAATTGTAATGGATGGGCGAGATATCGGCACCACAGTTTTTCCGTTTGCCGAACTTAAGATATTTGTCACTGCTCGCCCCGAGGTGCGTGCCCAGCGTCGTTTTGACGAACTACGAAGCAAAGGGGACACGACCTCGACCCTTGAGGAAGTCCTCTCCAACTTAAAAGAGCGAGATCACATTGACTCCACTCGTGCCGTTTCTCCGCTACGCCAAGCCGATGACGCCCGAGTACTCGACAACTCAGACCTTACCCTAGATCAGCAAGATGAGGTTGCTCTCTCATGGGCTAGAGAGACCATTGCCCAGTGCTCCGCCCAAAAATGATTACCATCGAAATAGATCGTCGGTCGGGATTCTGCAACGGCGTCGTTCATGCCATAGAGAAAGCTGAGCGAGAGATGGCCTCAGCCCCTGAGGGAGAACTTCTCTATTGTTTGGGGGATATTGTACACAACAAAAACGAAGTTGATAGGCTCGAGAGTATGGGGCTTGCCACCATCAATTACGAGCAATTTGATGCACTCCGTGGCAAACGAGTACTCATTCGAGCGCATGGGGAGCCACCCGCCGTGTATCAAGCTGCCCGAGAGCGAGGGATCACGATTGTAGATGCTACCTGCCCCGTAGTGCTCCAGCTGCAAAAGAGAATCCGCAAATACTATCAGGAGGGAGCAGGACATCACACTCAGATTGTCATATTTGGCAAGAGAGGACACGCTGAAGTCAATGGGCTAGTAGGGCAAACCAACGGAGAGGCCATCGTGATACAAGAGCCTGAAGAGATTGAGCAACTCGACTTCTCTCGCCCCATCTCCCTTATATCCCAAACGACAATGTCTCTTGAGACCTTTGGAGAGATTGTAGAGAAAATTAAGCAGCGAATGCGTCCGGGCGTTGCCTTTACCTTTGCTGATACCATCTGCCGACAGGTAGCTCTCCGCATCCCACACATCCAAGAATTTGCCCTGTGTCACGACCGCATTTTCTTCATTGCGG
>CAUTMR010000002.1:0-310011 GCA_963539975.1 uncultured Porphyromonas sp.
CCTAAGCAAAATCTTATAAGTGTCTGATTATCAGTGTCTGTTTCTTTCGTGTTTTTAGGCGTCAAATCACACGTAAAAACCTTATCTCTTGATTTATAGGGTGTTACAGAATTTTGCCTAAGCAAAACGGCATTTTTGCCTAAGCAAAATCTTATAAGTGTCTGATTATCAGTGTCTGTTTCTTTCGTGTTTTAGGGTAAAAATGGTGTTTGAAGGTTGTTTCTCGCGCGCCCGCGCGTGTGCGATCGCGCATAATGCGCACGTACGCGTATATATACTCTCTATATATACTATAGTATTATAATAGATAGGGGGTGTGGGGGGAAGATGAAAAAAGGTGATACTTCAATAGTACCACCTTCTGGATTATTTGTCGTCGAACATCCTTCCTTCTCCTGTGATCAGCCATCTTGCATTCACTCCATAGTCCAAAATCATGGGTTGTAACCAAGACAGCTGGAAGATGGATCTATCTAAATCCTTTTTTTGGGCGTTTAGATTGCGTCTGTCGATGTTATTGCGTCGGCAGTATGTATTTACCCCACGGATTTTTTTAAGCGCTATAAGAGCCTCTAATGCGCTGTAGAAGCGTGTCATGATTTCTTGGCTGCCTGGAGTGTTCATTTTAATTTTTGAAGTTCGGTCAGATCATTGTCTATTCGTCTGATTGATTCGTCTATGTCTATTTGATCTGCATTGTACACGTAAAGGTTCTCATAGAGAATGTCATCGATTGATGAGTAAGTGATTAGGGAGCACTTGTTTCTCTTTTGGAAAAGCTTGTAGGAATATTCTCCCTTTTCTTTGATGATTTTCTCCGATGGTGATTGGTGAGAGTCTATATGATCGCCAAGTTCTACTGCCGACAGGCTATCTAATTTTGCAAGATTGTCGAAGTTGATACTGCGACCATCAGTCATCAAGCTAGACAAAACAACTCCGACTAAGAGTCCATCGTTGGAGAATAGCCCTCTTATATTGTCAAACCCCCAGTCGTTGTACACGTATGGGTAGTTAAGGACCATATCATCCTCCCATTTTGGATTGTTTGTTGATTCTTGGAAGATGGCTTTTACAGAATCAAATTTTTGCTCTTCCGTGAAAAATGCGATGTTCCCTATGGCCAATTCTTCTTTCTCATTCGTTGTTCCCTTTTTTGTTTCAGAGCAAGAGAGAAGAGTGATAAGCTGTACCACAAATGTGATTAGAAATAATTTTTTCATGACGTCTTTTCCCTCAGATTAGTTTTCCCGTTTGCTCTATTATCTTGTCCGAGTGTTTGTATATGTCCTCTATTGTGTCAATGTAGATGGATTCTTCCTTTTTGTCCTCATTCAAAAAGGCAATCTTTTTAACTGTACTGAGATTTAGGTATAATCGACATATTGTTTTTCTGTTGTTGTCATCCAGGAAAATGGCAAAGTATCTTTGTGCATCTCGGTATGTGATACGTTCTAGGGGTACCACATCTTTCAGAATAGACTTAACAATATAAAATGCTTGTAGCTCTTCTTCTGTTGTGATGATTTTACATTCTTCCGTATGTGCTTTAAGCTGTTCTTCTTCCTTTTCTTCGTGATTGATGGAGTCTTCTTTCTCCATAGCAGCTTTAAGTCGATCTGAAATAAGGTCACTGATATGAGAAGAGATGGACCTTTTTAGCAGTGCTGTGAACTGTTCGAGGACTTTTGGCGTAAATATCCCATCATACACTTGCTTACCAAAGAATTTGACAAAATCTGGACTTGGGTTGGAAAACTCCAAAGATATGGCATTTCTTAGCTCCCCCATGTATTTTAATTCGTTTGCAGAACTGAGTATGTTGTCAACGTCGAAATATGACTTGTGGAACTTCTTTAGTTCTTCAATGTGAGCATCTTTCAGGTCTTGAAGATTGATTTCTAAAAAGGGCTTTTCGTCCATCTTATTTTGGGCCTCCAAGTCTGTGTAGAATCTGTATATGATCCCATTGGTAAGTATTCCGAATTTTGCCTTGGAAACATTGAAGTATCGTAGGAGTTGGTTGTCGTGCAAGTTTAGATCTTGCTTCCAGTGCTTGCACTCTATAAGCATTATAGGTTCTCCATCTTTCATTATCGCATAATCAATCTTTTCTCCCTTTTTCGTCCCAGCATCGCAGGTCATCTCCGGAAGTACTTCTAGAGGATTAAACACGTCATATCCAAGAGATGCGATAAAAGGCATGATGAGTGCATTTTTTGTTGCTTCCTCTGTGTACAAATTCTCTTTTAATTTCTCGACGCGCTCGGAAATTTGTTTGATTGAATCTTTGAAGTCCATAGCAGTTGCTTTTGTTGTTACTAGTTACTATATGCTATCCTCGATAGAGACACATCCGAGGACAACATCTATGTGTCGGATGAGTTCTTTGTATATCTTGAATGGTGCGTGCACTAACGTTCCGTCTGGACGGAGCTCTGTATTGGTGCTATATGCCATGAAGAATTTTGGATCTGCATCTACAAGCTGCTTGGTAACTCTAAAGTCGCTAGTCTCTATAACGTAGCTTTTCCCTGTGGTGATATTTCGCATGTCCGTTAGTCTTCTGACTGCTAAAATTGATCCATGAGGGTATTCTACCATTGAATCCCCATATTGTACAATCGCCGAAGTTGCCGATCTAAACCAATCCCCAGTGTCAATCATTTGTGCATCTACACTTTCTGTCTGAGTATCATCTACGTTCGCTAGACGCTCATTAATCCCTCCTACTGAAATTACATTGCTGTAAAAAGGGATTAGGTTCTTTTCTTTTTCTTCTGTCTTGTCATTGACTGAAAAGCTTTTCAGCATTTCTCCCTCACCAGTTCGAACCCAGTCCATGTTTAGATCTGTATAGCATGAGCTTATTTTCTCGTAACTTGCGATGTTTAGATCTGCATCTTTGTCAAGATAGCCATTGCTTAGCCCAGTTTCTTGGTAGAATTTGTATTTAGATATTCCTTTGTATGTCAGGTATTTGAGTATTCTTTTTCTCATGAGATAGAAATTTCTCTCGCATTTTTATTGTGTAATAGAAATGTTTCTACTACCTTTGCCGTTGTAATTCGTTGCGCCCACTAATGTAGTGGAAGTCAATTACGATTGTGAGCGACAAATATAATAAAAACGAGATGAATAAGTACAGTTTTAAGCTCGGGTACGAGCAATTACGTAGGAAGGACGTGAAAGAGGTGAGAGAGCGCATCATGTCAGCCTTGGGTATAGCTACCCGGGAGGGTTTCTATCCACGCTTACGTGGAGAAATAGAACCACGTGTCTCTGAGGCTAAAGCCATAGAGGAAATTTTCGCGGAATATGGAATTAAAAAAGTTTGGGGGAATCCAGAATGAAAGAGATGCAACAATGGAAAAAGTGGGCCATCTATCTGGTGTCATTTGTCACTGAGATTTTGGGGCTGCTTGCAATTATGGGGACGTGTGAAGATTCAGATGTCTTAGAGCTATTAGTAATCAAGGGCGTTGGAATTCTACTCTTGTTTTTTGGTCTTCGGATCTTTTCCTGGCTTGAAGAGCGAGGGTATTTGCCTAAGGCTGTTGAGCGCTGGATCGCAGGAGATCCTCAAGACTTTGATGAGGAAGAAAACGATCTTAAGAAGTAGAATTGTCGCTAATTGGCTAGAGTTCATGATCACTTTGGATTTGTACGAGCTTAAGAATCTTTGCTCCGAGATGGCGGAGCTTGGTGCTGCTAACTATATCAAGCAGACTAAGCCGGCTGTAGATCTCATATCTCAGAGGGAGGCTTATAGGCTATTCCAGGAGGGCAGAGTGAAGCGTTGGGTGCAGAAAGGGGTTGTGTCCGGATCTCGGTGTGGTAGTTCTACTCGCTCTAAAGTGCTCTACTCTATGGCAGAGCTCATGGCTGCCGATAAATCAGAGAAAATCAATTCAATAATCAATAGATAGTATGAGAACAGTAAGATTAAAGTCCTTGTCCGTAGAGAATTTTAAGGGGCTGGCGAGTTTTTCTGTAGAGTTCTCCGGTCAGGAAACTGTGGTATACGGAGAAAATGGAACAGGAAAGACCACGTTGGTTGATGCCATTACTTGGCTTCTTTTTGGCAAGGATAGTACAGGTCGTTCAGACAGCAATTTCAATATTAAGACGCTGGATCCTAAGACGGGCAAGCCTATTCTTCACCTGAACCACTCTGTTACCGGAGTCTTCAGTGTTGATGGCGTCGAAGTCAAGCTACAGCGGTGCTATGTTGAGAACTGGGTTAAGCCTAGAGGAACGACTGAGGAGGTTTTGCAAAATCACAAGACGGAGTTCTATGTCAATGATGTGAAACTTGGTACCAAAAAGGAGTATGATGTAGAAGTGGATGCTGTCATACCGGAGGACCTTTTCAGGATGGTGACCAATCCCTTCTACTTCACTTCGTTGAAGCCGGAAGTTCAGAAAGAGATGCT
The DNA here is from genome assembly GCA_963539975.1 of uncultured Porphyromonas sp. GTDB lineage: Bacteria > Bacteroidota > Bacteroidia > Bacteroidales > Porphyromonadaceae > Porphyromonas. The sequence goes on from CAUTMR010000002.1 coordinate 4,437, forward strand.
ATTGGATATGGCAGGAGGTGTAACTGATGATGAGGTAGCCCAGCTTAAACCTGAGTACTTGGAGCTACTAGCACAGTTGTCCGGTCGTTCTCTGGCTCAATATGCCAAGGAGGTATCCGCTAAGAAGAGGGCTTGCAAGGATGAGCTTGCGGTTATCCCCAGCCAGATGGACACTGCAAATCGATTGAAACCTGAGGCTGAGGACTGGGGCGTTTTGGAATCTGAGCTTACGGAAAAGAAAAAGCAGGTGGCCGAGATTGATAGTCAGATCGCAGACAAATCAAAGCTAAATGAACAGGAGTATAACAGGAGGGCTGACATCCAGCGGAAAATCGGAGAAAAGAAAATCGCGATTGCGAATAGAGAAAACGCAATTAGGACTGAGTCTAACAATGGAGTGCGTGAGGTTGAGGTAAGGATCCTAGACCTGGAGTATAAGCTGAAAGGGCAAGAGTCCGACTTACAACGTAAGAAATCTTCTGTAAGCTCTATAGATGCTACTATAGCAAGTCTAGATAATGATCTAGACGCTTTACGTGGCAAGTATCGTGCAATTAGTGAAGAGCAGATACAGTACCCAGATGGGGCTTTTGTTTGCCCTACCTGTAAGCGGTCTCTAGATGTTGAGGACATAGAGATAAAGCAGAGAGAGCTACAGGCTAATTTCAATCAGTCCAAGGCTGAGAGGCTCCGCAAGAATAAAGAGCAGGGGACGGCTAAGGTTAAGCAGAAGGAAGAGCAGGCTATTCTACGAGAGAATACGCTTGCTGAGATAGATACTCTAGAGGAGCAGATTTTAGTAACAAGGGGGCTGATTGAGCAGGAGCGTGCCAACAAGCCAGATGCTGTTGATGTGAATAGTCTGATCGCCAGCGATCAGGAGATTATAGATCTCCGTAACGAGGTTACAGAGTTGGAAAATCAGCTTACTGTTGATGTTAAGACCGTAGACACAACAGACCTACAGAAGGCTAAGTCGGAACTTAATTGCAATATCCAGGAGCTTTACAAGCGCCTAGCAAAACGTGATCAGATAGAACGAGCAGAGCGTGAGCTAGCAGACTTGGAAGAGAAGCGGATTCAGAACAACCAGAGACTGGCAGACCTAGAGAAGTGGGAGTATACAGCCCTTTCTTTTCAGAAGGACAAGGATGCTAAACTAATGGAGCGTATCAATGGTATGTTTAGTCTTGTCTCTTTCTCTTTTGTTGATGAGCAGCTGAATGGGGGTGAGAAGCTCACCTGTGTTTGTACAGTGGATGGAGTGCCATATCCAGATGTCAATGCCGCGGGGAAATTGAATGCCGGACTTGATATTATCAATGCGATTTGTCGCGCAAAGGGGATCAGTGCTCCTATTGTGATAGACAATAGGGAGAGTGTGAATGAGATTATAGATGTAATCTCTCAAGTCATAAATCTAGTCGTAAGTAAACACAAGGTCCTAACAATTAAATAACATAGCTATGACAGAACAAGGAACACCGGTGGCAGCTACTGCAACCAATAACAAAATGAGCCAGTCGGTAAAGACTCCAAAGGCTATTGACGTGTTGAAAAACATGCTGAATGCCGATAGCGTACAGGCTCAATTTAAGAATGCTCTCGGTCAGAACTCTGGCACCTTTGTAGCCTCAGTTATTGACCTCTACAACGGAGACAAGAACCTCCAATTGTGCGATCCGAAGTTGGTAGTTATGGAGGCTCTGAAAGCAGCTGTACTACACTTGCCAATCAACAAGGCCTTGGGGTATGCTTACATCATTCCCTTCAACAATAGCAAGAAGGTGAAGTACACCGATGAGAAAGGGGTTGAGAGAGAGCGCTGGGAGAAGGAGATGGTACCTACTTTCCAGATGGGATACAAAGGATTCATTCAGCTAGCAATGCGAACAGGTCAGTATCGCACACTCAATGCAGATGCTGTGTATGAGGGCGAACTGCGAAAGGTAAACAAACTTACTGGAGAGATCGCTTTCGATGGAGAGCGAACTTCGGACAAGGTTGTTGGCTACTTCTGCTATTTCGAACTTTTGAATGGATTTAGCAAGACAATGTACATGACGGTTGAGCAGATGGCAGCACATGCTAAGCGCTATTCTAAGGGATTAAAAAAAGACGTCACTACTGAGGCTCTTGTCAATCTGGCAGCTCTCCGATTCTCTGATAACAATACTGTCGGCTGGCTTGGTAATTTTCACGGAATGGCTATCAAGACAGTTATCCGTAACCTCCTGAGCAAATACGGCTACCTGTCTATTGAGATGCAGAATGCCATATCCAATGATTACGAAGGAGAGGTTAATGCAACAGAAGATCAGAATCATGTTCTTGTTGATGCTGAGGCTGTCGCATATGAAGATGTTACAGGACAGATTTCTGCTCCTACGGAATCGCAAAATATAGATCCTGGGTACTAATGTAAGACTGGAATAACCCTCCCCGAGCTCGGGGAGGGCATTCTAATAACGAAAAGGCTATGAACGGAGTGCAGATTTTCAATTACAATGGGGCGAGTATCACCTTCAACAATGGTGATCGCATTATGGTCAATGCGACAGAGATGGCGAAAGCTTTCGGGAAAAGGCCAGTAGACTGGTTGCAAAACCAGCAATCTCAAGACTACATCAATGCTCTTTCCGAAGTGAGAAAAAGCACTTCGGCTGATTTAGTGAGAGTTATAAAGGGAGGCGACCCAAATGCACAAGGAACTTGGATGCACGAGGACGTAGCCATAGAGTTTGCAAGGTGGTTATCCCCTGCATTCGCCATCTGGTGTAACGATAGGATAAAGGAGCTGATGACAAAGGGATCTACCAGCCTGCATATCCCCAAGACACTGTCGGAAGCACTCAGATTGGCAGCAGACCAGGCGGAGCAACTAGAGGCGCAAAAAAGACAATTGGAACTACAAGCTCCAGCAGTCACATTCACACAAGCAGTGCAAGGGAGCAACCGTAGTTGTTTGGTCGGAGAGCTCGCCAAGATGATATGCCAAAACGGATATGATATAGGAGAGAAGCGTCTATTTGAATGGTTGAGGAGTAATGGCTATTTAGGGAAGAGTGGAGAGCGTAGGAATATTCCGAACCAACAGTATATAGAGCAAGGGCTATTTGAGATTAAAAGAGGAGTCCGAAGTGGTAGCAATGGAGTAATGCATACTACGGTAACGCCTAAAGTTACAGGTAAGGGGCAAGTCTACTTCATTAATAAGTTCCTGCAAGGAATTGAGAAGCCGGCATTGTTATGAGTGTGAGTCTAAAAGTGCTAGGTTCTGGCAGTTCTGGCAACTGTTACGTTCTTGATTGCGAGAACGAGGCTTTGATATTAGAGGCTGGAGTGAGCTTTCAGAAGGTGAAAAAGTCTCTTGATTTCAACCTCCGGAAGGTGGTTGGGTGTGTAGTGACACACGAGCATGGAGATCATGCTAAATACATCAAATCAATGGTGGATTCTGGCTTCTATACGTTGGCTCTTCCTGAGGTTTGGGCTGCAAAAGGGATAGAAAGTACACGATCTATCTCCCTAGAGCTTGGGAGGGGATACAAATTTGGAAACTTCAAGGTCCTCCCGTTCGGCGCTTGTCATGATGTTCCATGTGTGGGCTATCTGATAGATCACCCACAGAGTGGCAAGATAATGTTTCTCACAGATAGCTGTTCTTGTGATTATCGCTTCAAGGACTTGAGTCACATTCTTATCGAGTGCAATTATTCACACAAGAAGTTATCGGAGGCGATCAGTGCCGGTCGTACAATGCCACAGCAAAGGGAGCGACTGATGCGTTCGCACATGGAATTGAGCACTTGTAAGGAGGTGCTTGCTACTACCGATCTAGCAAAGGTGGGGAATATCGTACTGATCCATATGTCGGATAACAATGCTGATGAGGAGCATTTTGTCTCTGAGGTTGAGAAAGCAACTGGACGGATTGTATATGCCGCCAGACCTGGTCTAACAATCAGCTTGGATAGAATTTGACAAAGTGGCAAAGGTCCTGATAGAGAAAGGGCGAGGATTGTTCGATCTGAAGCCTCTGTATGATTGGTTCCGTCAGACATGTGATGGGATCTACAGAGTAGAGATAAAGAAGGTTCGCAAGCCAAGATCAAATGATCAGAATGGGTGGCTGTGGGGATGTATCTATCCTATGCTTTTGGATGCTCTTATAGATGCCGGTTGGGAGTTCGCCAGTGTAGAACAAGTGCATGAGTTTTTCAAGTCTCAAATGACGGCTGACAAGGTAATCAATAAGCATACTGGAGAGGTTGTAGAGTTCCCTGGATCAACGGCAACAATGGACACGGTGGTGTTTTCTACTTACTGCGAGAAGCTAAGAGAGTATGCTATGGAGTATTTAGGGGTCGATATACCAGACCCGGATAAGTATTGGAAACAACAAAATGAAATTGATAGCAAATAACCTCGTATCGGAGCTTATACGATTGATCCCTATACTCATAGATTGTATTCCTCCAGATCAGAGCACAAGAATTCAGAATGCAATCCGCATTACACGGAATATTATTAAACAGCTAAATGAATTAAGAGATATAGAATAACAATCTCAATCCAGAATATGGCCAATAAAACAACAAAAATAATGATGCCTTTCAATGTCGGGGACTGGTTAAGCCTGGAGGTGAGACGTCTCCCTTTGGATGTAAGGGGGCTCTATGTTGATTTGTTATGCTATATGTGGGAGAGTGTGGAGCGTGGTGTTATGATGGACGCTAAAGGTCAGCCATACTCTAGACGAGGGATTGTGCAACTAGTAGGAGTAGATATGTCTGGCACAGATGCATGGCTTGATGTCCTTATTGACAATGGGCTTTGCTCTGTAAGAGCGTCAGATGGGGCTTATTACTGCAATAAGATGCTAAGAGAGGAGGATATAAGAGTCAAAAGGCGTGAAGCCGGGAAAAAGGGAGGAGAGGTTACGAAAGCTAAGATGTTCTCTTCTTTTCCTGAGCCAGAGGAGAAGGAAGATCTTGTCGTTAAAGTCCAGACGCCAACCTATGAGGAGCCAGCTCCGAAGAAAGACACACAAGAGCAGGGTGGCTTATTCCAGGTTGATGATGTGCCCACAGAGTCTCCTCCTCCTCTAACACCAGAACAGAAAGCGAAGATTGAGAAAGCCAAGAAGTACAAATATGCCGAATTTGTAACTCTTACTAGGGACGAGTACACAAAGCTATGTGTTGAGTATGAAGAGGAACCAGCACTAGAAATGATCGAAATCCTCAATAATTACAAGGGTAGTAGAGGGCGAAAATATAAGTCTGACTACTTAGCAATCAGAGGATGGGTAAAGGATAAGTATTACGAGAATCTACAGAAATATGGGAACAAAGTCAATGAAAGAGCTGCTGAATGTATTACAACGGCAGCTGGATCAAGCTACCAAGACACACTTTAGCTTGTCTGATGTTGATCCACGAGAAATGGTAAGCATGTTATCAGCGTGCTATAAGGCAGAGGTGGTTAAGAGGCGCATGGAGATGCTTAACGACAATGCGACAGGTGAAAGGATTGCGAAGGCTGCAAAATGGCTCTCTGGCAATAATAAAACAGGATTGCTCCTGTATGGAGAGACTTGTGGTACCGGCAAGACAGTTATGGGTAATGCGATCTGCTCCCTCGTTAACTACATGTTTGATAGCCCTTATAGTAACGAGAGAAAGTATGTGTACAGAACCTCTGCGATTAACCTAGTAAAGGTGTATAGTAATAATCAAGATCTGTACAATAGAATAGTATCTCAAGAGCTCCTATTCGTTGATGACCTGGGTGCGGAGCCTGCAAATCTCAAAATATATGGCAACGAGTTTTCTCCGGTCACGGAGCTGCTCTATAATCGCTATGACAGACAGTGCTGGACAATTGTAACCTCTAATCTATCTGATGAGCATATACGCGAGAGGTATGGAGCTAGAATAGACGACAGAATCAGAGAGATGTTCGACAAGATATATTTCCAAGGCAAAAGTTATAGAAAATGAAAGCAAGAATTAAAGAGACTGGCGAGGTGCTTATCGTAGAAGAGGTAAGTGATAAGCATGTATACGTGAAGATGCCGTGTAGTATCGGCAACGTCCACGAGAACCACGAATTGATGAAAGGAGGAAGTCGTGAAGCGTAGGTGTGTAAACTGTGAATATGGCTATTCCGGTATCGATGTTCAGAGCTGCGGCTTTGGATTGGAAGATGGTGCTGCTCCTGTCGGTGAAATCTGTCCTATGGACGGAAAGAAGCTTCAGAATCTTAGAAAAGGAGGTGAGAAATGTAAAAGATGATGTTAAATGGCCGATTCTGTCTTACTGAGGCGGTGATAGAGAAGAGAAAATGGCAGACAAGAAGACTAGAAAAAGGGCTGGATCTCTTATCCGAGAGCAATTACGAGTTTGACGGAGAGAAGATAACTCTCCACTTTGAGGCGTCTGATGAGCCAATAATCATAAAACCACGATACAAGGTTGGCGAAATCGTTGCTGTTTCGCAGGGTTACAAGCAGATATACGCAAATATGATTATTGACTTCTCAACGCACAATTACCACCTCTCGAGAGAAGATCGTGCGGAAAAATTCAGAGATAAATATAAGGAAACGGCTGGATGGACTAACAAGATGTTCGTTCAACCCGAACTGATGCCGCACCAAGTCAAGATAACCAATGTGCGATTGGAACGCTTGCAAGATATAAGCGATGAAGATTGTATCAAGGAGGGTATTATCAAGTTCGGAGATAGGTTTGATGGGAATTTCGGTTTTTACGAGAACAAAAGGGGAAAATTCCCTCACTTGTTTGAATCTGAAAGGTCTGCATTCGCGTGTCTTATAGACCGAGTAAGCAGTAAAGGCACGTGGGATAGAAACCCATACGTGTTTGCATACGAGTTTAAGCTTGTTAAGTGATGGGAACTAGAGGAACAAGAACGGCATGAAGAAAAATCCTGACTATACAATTGAGAAGGAGAAAGTTAGTGTTAGCGAGCACAGAAGACTCTGTATAAAGGCAGGAGAATGGCTCAAGAATAATAAAGACAGGTCGGCTCCACGAAGCTCATACGTAGTTGTAGAGCCTGTGACAGAAGCAGGAGAGGTTCCTGATATTTTAGGGTGGAGTTATTGTACTTGTATTGTAATTGAGGTGAAGACTTCTCGCTCCGACTTTCTCGCCGACAAGAAGAAGCTATCTCGCAAAATCCCAAGTAAGGGCTTAGGCGAGTATCGGTACTATTGCTGCCCCGAAGGGCTAATCAAGGAACGAGAGCTCCCTAAAGACTGGGGGCTTATATACGAGGTTGATGGGCGTCTCAAGGTCATCCGAAAAGCTGAGAGGCAAGAAGCGTGCATCAGCGAGCGTGCTATCGTATCCTCAATCCTAAGGCATGAGGGGATAATTTGATTATAGAGTTAGGAATGAATAGGATAGATAGTACAAAAAAGATTCTGGACGCCTGCTGTGGAGGTAAGATGTTCTATTTCGACAAGAATGATCCGAGAGTATTGTTTCAGGATATTCGCACGTTAGAAACAGAGCTTTGTGATGGTAGGAAGTTTTCTGTTTGCCCTGATGTGTTGGCCGACTTTACGAATATGCCATATAAGGATGGGTCTTTCTCTCTCGTTGTCTTTGATCCTCCACACTTGAAGTACACAGGGAGCAAGAAAGAGCTGAAGGGGTGGCAAATGACAAAGTATGGGCATCTTGGTAAGGACTGGAAGGATACTATACGGAAGGGTTTTTCTGAGTGTTTCAGAGTGCTGAGGGGTGGAGGATTCTTGATATTCAAGTGGAACGAGACGGATATTCCTCTTTCTGACATTTTGGAGCTTACGGATGAGAAACCAATACTCGGGCATAAGAGTGGTAAGCGCAGCAATACGCATTGGGTTCTATTCGTGAAAGGGTAAAAGATTGTTCAAAACAGGGTAAGGAAATGGATATACGAGATATACATATAGGTGACGAGGTTGTAGAGAGAGGTTATACCGATGTCTACAGGGTTATCGCTCTAGGGTGCAGAAATGATACTGACGTACATGTGGTAGATGCTGATACAGGAGAAGACCCACAAATGTTCGATGTTAGCGAGCTAGAGCTAGCCGATCTGAGGTACAAACTACCAGAGTGGGAGTTTGACGGAGATGCCCGAATGTATGTGTCAAGGACACCGTCAATTATGCTTGATATAGAGCATCGAATACAAGAAGAAGGTGAGGAGTGGAGACTGTATGTCGTAAGGGGAGACGAGGTTGTGTTTACATGTAAGTGTAAGACTTTGGAAGCTGCACAGGAGAAAGCTGTAAAAGGATTCAATCAGATGATGGAAGAAATAATCAAGAAAATAACGAAGTAAGAAGTTTAAGAACATGTGGTATCAAGTAAAGGCACGCTTAGATAGAGTGCAAGAAAACGGAACAAAGAAAAAGGTGTCAGAGCTCTATTTGGTTCAGGCTTTGACCTTTGGGATAGCAGAAAGAGTCGTGCAGAGCGAACTTGCTCAATATTCATCAGAAGAGATAGATATTGTCGCAATAGCGCGCAAGAATTATTCAGAGATCATTACGGACAAATTCGGAGTGGCAAGTAAAATCGATGGTGATGCACGTAAATTGTTGGGGCAAGAGAATGCTTCTTCAGAACCGGACAAGTGGTTCAAGTGCAAGTTGAACTTCATCACCCTTGATGAAAGAAGCGGTAAGGAGAAGAAGGTTGCACAATTCTTCTTGGTAAATGCGAATACAGCGATGACAGCACACGAGCTTGTGGACAACTTTATGCAAAGTTCTGTGTCTGATTATGAGGTAGAACAGGTTGATGAAACGAAGATTTTGGATGTCATCACGAGCGACCTTGTTCCTGAAAGAGGGTCCTTAGATTAAGTGAAGATTATGAATTACAATAAAATGATTCAATGGGTAGGGACCCATCATGTCGGGGTGTCGTCAAGAACCATGTGGTGTGCTTTAATGGGAATAGCCAAAGATGGTACTGAGTCTCACAGTGGGTTTGATGTGCCAGGCGATGCCAGTGACTTCTCGAGATGCTATGACCTTGTTAAGTTTTGTGAGGTCGGGAAAGATGAGCTGCAAAGGGTGGTTGATGCGTTTCCGTTCTACAAACCTATTATCGAAGAATGGGACAACCTTACTTCTGCATATGATCAAGAAGACTATAGACGTGTTTTTGACATCATTCACAGCCGGTACGATGAAGTAATGGAGCTTAAGGGCTATACCAAGAAAGGGCAAGGATATTGGGTAAGACAATAAAAGTACAAGAAAATGAAGCTACTATTTTTTGATCTAGAAACTACGGGGACATTGGTGAATAGACACGGTATTCACCAGATAAGCGGAATGGTTGTGATAGATGGGAATGTAATGGAGACATTTAATTTCCATGTACAGCCTAATCCAAAAGCCGACATACTAAAAGAGGCTCTTGATGTGGCTGGAGTTACAGAGGAGCAGGTAAGGGCTTATCCTCCCATGCAGGATGTTTACCGCGAATTCACGACAATGCTGGATAAGTACGTAAGCAAGTATGACAAAAGGGACAAGTTTTTCCTTGTCGGGTATAATAATGCGAGCTTTGACAATCAGTTTCTGAGAGCATGGTTCGTCCAAAATGGAGATAAATATTTTGGATCGTACTTCTGGAGCAATAGCATTGATGTAATGGTCTTGGCTACAGCTTGCCTAGCGTCTAGCAGAGCAGAAATGGAGAACTTCAAGCAGGGTGTGGTGGCTAAGGCTTTGGGTATTCCGGTTGATGACTCAAGATTGCATGATGCCCTCTACGACATTGAAGTCTGTAAGGCTATTTATGACACGATTTCACCTTATCAGATACAACTATGACAAAGAAGTTTGAGCCTATGCCAGATGAGCTACTGGCGTTACAGGACGAGTATATATCGATCGATTCTGAGATGTCCCGCTTAGAAGAGCGAAAGAAGCAGCTCCAGGATAGAATGCTTGTGCTTATGCAAGCGAACGACCTCAAGAAGGCAGAGAATGGGAGGATGCGAATATCTTACATCGCGCCATCTAAGCGAAAGAATTTCGATAAGACAAAATTCCAAGAGGAGCACGGAGATCTGTACGAAAAATACTTGACGGATGTAGAAACAAAAGCCTCTATAAGAGTATCAATCAAACCTCAAGAATAATATGAATACTAACGAACAGAAGAGATCAAGAGTTGTTTACCCGGAGTATTGGGTAAAGAGAAAGAGTCGGCTTAATCCAGAGTTGGTTAAGGAGTTGGAAGAGACGGCTGCAAGGGAGTCGATTATAACGGATGATTATGGAGCGTACAAGCCTGGGACATTCTTATACAGAGATGCGGTTGTCACGGTTAAAAATGAGCCCCAATCAGGGTGGAGTGTCCATATTTTCAGTGAACACTCCATTGGTTTACCTCTCATCAAAGAGATCCGTTACAAATACGTTCCGGATCGCGTGATTATGGTCCAGGTGCTTGGTCCTAGAGGGGAGGAGCAGATTAAGGGAGTCCTATTGCATGAAATCCCTATGCTGGGTGACGAAGAATGATCTACATAGGTATTGATACCGGAGTGAATACAGGGATCGCTGTTTGGGATAACCGAACGCGATCTCTAGTATGTGTTTCTAGTACAGAGATTCACAAGGCGATGGAAGAGGTCAAGCGATGGAAGGTTCTTGCTGAAGAGTCTGGTACAACGCTTGTTGTGAGGGTTGAAGATCCAAGGCAACGCACCTGGTTTGGAACTGAGAGAATGAGTAGGGATGAGGAGCGAAAGCGACTACAAGGCGTTGGCTCTGTGAAGCGTGATGCCTCTATTTGGGATGGGTTCCTGAAAGATTTGGGGGTGGAGTATGAGATGGTGGCACCGAGGAATAATATGACTAAGATTACTCACGATGGATTTGTTTCCATTACTGGGTGGAGCAAACGTACAAATGAGCACGGAAGAGATGCTGCTATGCTTGTCTTTGGGTATTGATTTTGTGTGTAATGTGTGTATGTAGTACGCATTTTTTGTATCTTTGTATTGGTAACTAACTGGCTGTTTAATATGGTTTTTGTTGCGATTTTTCTTCTGATTGTTTTTCTCCTCTTTTGGATATTTGGGGGGCGAGAGTTAATTGGTGAGCGTCTTGTAAAAGTCTTGCCTCGAGACACGCTAAAGGTTGGGGACAAGATGGACGTCTTCATGGATGGCAAACTCAATCGGACAGCGACGATAACAGGCGTTACCCAGGGGAGTGTGTTTATCTATGACACGTTGCCTCTCCCAATAGACTACAGGGGGACTTTTTATGCTACCGGGGTAAGTGATAGTGCAAGGCTCGTGTATCTTAAGACACGGAAGAACTACAAGTTTGTTCGTGCTGCCGAACTGGTGAAAAAGGTGTTTAATGTGATGGATGATGCTGAGAATCTGATGCCTGATGATCAGGTGGATGTCGCTGCGGAATCTGACGATATGGAAGTAGAAGGAGAGGACGAAGATGACCAGTAGTGGACTTCAGTACATAAGGATCCAGGAAATTGATTTGCTCCCAGAGAATCCAAGGACTATCACCAAGTCTGATTTTCAGCGCCTGGTAGATAGTATCAAGATTAATGGATTCTGGGAGCATCGTCCTCTTGCTCTTGTTCGGCGAGGGGAAAGGCTGGTCGTGTTGGCTGGGAACCAGCGTCTAAAAGCAGCAAGAAGACTCAAGTTAGAGAGTCTTCCTTGTGTGGTGTATTCGGACACTACAAAGGATGAAGAGCTGGATATTATTGCCAGGGACAATATCAACAATGGTGATTGGGATTTCAATATACTGCAGACCTCCGAGGAGTGGGGGTCTGTAGATTTCGATTTTATGGGGTTGGCTTTCCCGGATGAGGAAAGTGGCTCTTCTAAAAAGCGAAAGAAGAAAGCTCAAGAGGATGAGATGAAAGAGGGGAACGACCTAGGGGAGGAGCCTGGAGGTGTTCAGGATGAAGAGGACGAAGAGAAAGAGGCTTTCTACAGATCTATGTTCAGGGATGTCCTGTATGAGAGCAACAATGTTTTCGAGATCCCTAACCTCCTGCCGGAAATGCAAGCCGGGAAGGTGGAACTGCCCCTGTCCCCATGGGGAGCAAACAGTCGCCTGAGAAAGGATGTGGCCACTTACCACTTCTACGTGGATGATTACAGGTTTGAAGCTTTGTTCAAAGATCCTATCAAGCTGCTTACGAGTGGTTGCAAGGCTGTTGTAGAGCCCAATTGTAGCTGCCATGATCAGACGCCTATAGCCTGGGGGATTCAGCTCATTTACAAGAAGCGATGGCTCTCTCGATATTTACAGGAGTGCGGTATTAAGGTTTACGCAGACCTCAATGTTTCTCACAAGTTCATAGAGTACAATAAGATGGGTATACCTGAAGGGTACAACGCCTTCTTTACTCGAGGACTCGACGGTTGGATGAAGAGCCTAAAGTCAGACCTTCAGGTTGCTCAAGAGATTTCAGGGCTAGAGCGCCCTAACTTGGTTGTGTATGGTGGTGGCGCAGAAGTGCAAGAGTTCTGTAGGGAGAATGGGCTGTTGTATGTGACCGATTTTATTAATGCTAAGAAGATGTAGTTATGGGACGAAATTCGGGTGGTGTTATAGGGTCTTCGTCTGGTAGTGTTTCCGTTTATAAAAAGAATTTGACAGACGCTTATAGCGCTGGATATCAAAGGCGGAAGGCCGAGCTTGAGGAATATATGGCAAATGTAAGGACCATGGCGGAGAATAAGAATGCCTTTTTACCTAAATCTTATGATTTGTCAATGCTTAGATATGTACGTGATAGAGTAGCTGATGGAAAGAGCCCTTTTACTGTTGATCATTATGTGCATGGTAAAGATCACGTTTATGTGGCTCTGGCAAAAAAAGGGTACAGTAGCAATTTTGACGCCATAGCCCGAACTATGATAAGAGAAAAGGCAAAGGTGTTAGGAAAAATGTTCTCTCCTTCAAAGACCGACATTGATTTTGCAAATGCTGATATTCAGAATATTGGCGTGATGAAGGCTGAAAAAGAGATGGCTGTAAAAATCAACAAGATAATGTCTAAATATAAGTTGTAGTATGGGACGTAATAGTGGAGGTGTCAAAGGTGGGGCTGGAAAAGGGAGGAAGCCTAAAACCAAGGCCATTGAATTTCAGACAGGATGGCATAAGGTAAATAGCCCAATAGCTATGACATACAATCAGAAGTCATTTATAGATAGTCTTTCTGAAAAGACTGGCAACTTAGAGGGCTGGGATTTTAGATCCAGTACAAATGCGATGCGTAGTATAGATAAGTTCACCGCGTCGGCCATAATTGATGCGCTTAAGTCTGGCAAGAAGGTGAAGATTGTGTGATTAATTTGTGAGACAAAATAGTTTATGGGTAGAAATTCAAGCGGAGTAAGGGGTGGCTTACAGCCTGGTGATAGCAATTTTCACGGAAAAATCTCCGGGGTTGAGCCGTTGGCTAACATGAAAGATCCGCAGATGTACAAGGAGACAAAGGCTGCAATCTCGCGATTCCACTCCGTTCTGGGAGTCCGTGAGAAGAATATCAAGCTAGCTACTTTGAGTGCTGGTACACTGGGCGTACAGGTTTCCTCTGGCGGAAAGTCCGAGGCTATCTACCTCAATAAGTCGCATTTCAATTCTGGTAAAAAGGCTGTATTGGAAGTCACCAAAAAAGGATATGAAAGCGGGTGGCACACAAGGACGAACAAGCCTCTTGCTCACACGGTAACACACGAGCTTGCACACGCGACCTGGAATAGTTCTTTGTCTGGGGCTAATCACAGGGCAGCAGGAAAGGAGATCGCTAAGATGTACCAGTCTTGGAGAAAGGATAAAAAGAAGTCTGGATATGGTGAATACTCAAAAACGAATGTGGATGAGTTTTGGGCCGAGGTATCGACAAAGGCTGTTCACGGAAAATCCGACAAATACACAAAAGGGTCAAGACGATCGTTAAGAAGTATAAGCTATAAAGTAATTTGTAAAGTAAGAAGTTATGACAAAAATTGAATTAACCGCTGATGAGATTAAGGTAATCCAGCAGCAATTGAATGGGGAGATTGAGGTGTGGAATGCTACTGATGAGCAGAAGAAGCACCTCACAAGCGTTATTCATAAAGCAGAAGCTCTTGATGAGGAGCTTGGCTACAAAGAGGAGTATACCGATATGATTGCCTGGTTCTGGGGTAAGTACCAAGAGCAGCAGAATGTAAGCGAATGATTAATAAGGCATGGGAAGCAGGGGCTTATCCTCCTGTTTCTCTTTGCCTTGAGAGTGTTTAGGCAAATCAACGAAAAAACGGCGTATGGCTCGATTTGAGAAAGGGAACAAGATTGGTAACAGGTTTACCTCTGAAAACCAGCCCAAGAATCCGGGTCGGAAGCCAGCGTTGTATACTCAATTGAAAAAGATCACTGGCAAGCAGGTTAAACACGAACTAAGTAGGGAGGATTATTACAAGGTCATTCGCTATCTGATGGAGCGTACACCTGGAGAGCTTGCAAAGATTGTGAAAAATGCCAAGGATGATACTAATGGCGAGACTCCTGTTTGGGTCATCAATATAATATCTGCGATCAATTCAGATATTCGCTACGGGCGAACGACTACGATAGACTCTATTTTTGATCGGCTCTTTGGCAAGGCAAGTCAGCCGATAGAGGGAGACGTGCAAGTGACTAACAATAGTGTTGATCTGTCAGTCCTCAGTGATGAAGAGTTGTTGCAGTATCACGCACTACTCGAGAAGCTTAAGAATGGCAACAAGAAATAAGACACCTGATCTGCCCTTGCCTCTTGCTGTTAAGATAGAGCTTTTTGTCCGAGGGCGTTTTGATTTTATCACCACTAGAGATGGGGTGAAGCACGAGAAGCAGGATGAGGCTTTGAGTATCCTAACAGATGAGGATCATGTGGAGATTCTGTATGGAGGAGCAGCTGGAGGGGCAAAGTCTTGGACTGGTGCCGTGTGGCTGCTCTTTATGTGCTTGTGTTATCCTGGGACAAAGTGGTTTATTGGTCGTGCTGAGTTGAAGCGAATAACACAGAGCACGTACATTACCTTTAGGCGAGTTAGCTCCTATTACGGAGTCCCTGATGAGGTGTGGAAGTATAACGCTCAGCTCAGCTATATCGAGTTCTATAACGGAAGTCGTATAGACTTCCTCGATCTTAAATACATACCAACAGACCCGATGTATGAGCGTTACGGGTCCATTGAGTTTACAGGAGGATGGATTGAAGAGGGAGGTGAGGTCAATTTCGGGGCTTACGACACACTCAAAACACGTGTTGGTCGTTGCCTCAATGCCGAATACGGGCTAAAACGAAAGCTATTTATCACCTGTAATCCGAAGAAGAATTGGATGTACAATATCTTCTACAAGCCTTTTGTTACTGGGGTATTACAAGATTATCAATGTTACATAGCCTGCCTTGTGCAGGAGAATCCATTTATTGATCAGGATTATATCGAGGGGCTAAAGACTACGTCCGATAAGGTCAAGAGGGAACGTCTGCTAAAGGGGAATTGGGAGTATGACGACAACCCGAACTCCCTTTGCTCTCATGATGATATCGTTGCCATCTTCGGCAATAATTTGTCAATCAGAACCGGGAAGCATTATATAACAGGGGATATTGCACGCTTTGGGGCAGACTACGCCCGGCTTGCTGTGTGGGATGGATGGACTGTGATAGAGCTTGGGTGTTTTCCGATTAGCAAGATGACCGATATACAGTTGTGGATAGATACCAAGCGGCGAAAGTTCCGCATCCCTAAGCATAGATGTATTGTCGATGAGGACGGAGTCGGAGGAGGTGTTGTGGATAATTGTGATATACAAGGGTTTGTGAACAACTCAACTCCTTTTGCTGGAGAGAATTATCAGAATCTGCAAACACAGTGCGGATATAAACTTGCGGAGCATATCAATGCGAATGAGGTAGGTATAGAAGAGGAGCTTGTGAGTGAATCTGATAAGGAGGAAATTACGAACGAGATAGAACAGCTGCAAACATGGAAGGCGGACTCTGATGGAAGACTGATGCTTAAGCCAAAGGCTTCGATAAAGGAGGATATTGGGAGGTCCCCAGACTGGAGAGATATGTTGCTTATGCGTGCTTGGTTCGACTACAATGAGTACGATATACCTGATAATATTGAGAGAGTATTGGGTTTAACTTGATAATCATATGGGATTAATAAATGTAATAACAAATGAGGTTAAGGCGGCTGTTGGATACCAGCAGGGCTTTATGGACTTGTTGGCTTCTAAGGATGTGTCCAGGGCTCTAGCCATGATGCACGATCATTCGCATGAGGCTACAAATAACTTGCGCACCTATGAGGTTGCAACGCATAAGGTAATGGAGATAGAGGACCGTCCTGTCTACGACAAGAAGGGGAATTTCTTGCGCTTTGTGAAGCGAAATAAGATACCTATTCCATATCCTAAGTACATTAATGAGATTGCTCTTGTCTTCCTGTATGGGCGACCTGTCAAGTGGTCGCAACTCTCCGATAATACGGATTATGCCTTCGCCAAGTACAAGGAGTGGATGCGTAACATTCGCTTTGATTCTGCTGTGAGGGAGGCTAAACGTGCTGCTGGGGCTGAGGGATGTTCCGCCATCCTGTATCATACATATCGAGATGCAGATG
Organism: uncultured Porphyromonas sp.; assembly: GCA_963539975.1. GTDB lineage: Bacteria > Bacteroidota > Bacteroidia > Bacteroidales > Porphyromonadaceae > Porphyromonas. The sequence goes on from CAUTMR010000002.1 coordinate 21,150, forward strand.
GCAAGCCGAGCTTGCTGCTCAATGTCCTGAGTAAGAAAAACAAGGATGACATATACACCGTAAAGGATCAGTACAAGCGACTAAAGTCTTTTGCGTGGGGATATTATCTTACTGAGGCAGGAGGCAAGACTGTTTATCACGTCGATATATACACCTCTGACTCTATTTATAGAGCCAAAAGGGGTAATTATGGTTGGGAGGTGGTTGTCATGTCTAACCCAGTGGGCAAGATCCCGGCGCTGTTGTTCGAGCAGGAGCCTGAGCACGCAGATGTACAGCCAATGATTGAGCGTTCTGAGAGCATGGAGAGTACCGATGCGGATGTAAACGATCGCTTTGCCAATCCGGCTATGGTTGCCACTGCTGAGATCCTCAACTCTCTCCCTAAGGCAGAGGATGAGGCTAAGCTGTTTATCCTCAAAAATGGCGGTGATGTGCGTTATCTCACGTGGGACCAAGCAAGCGAGAGTAAGAAGAATCAGTTCGAGCGTCTTGACAAGCATATTCTCTCCAAGAGCTTTACGCCCAATGTCGACTTCGACAATATGAAGAGTCTTGGTGGTATGTCCGCTAAGGCTATCCGTAAGGTTATGCTGCTTGCAGTCATCAAGGCGGAAAGGCATAAGGAGCTACACGATGGCTATATGAATCGTCACGCCTCAATCATGAAGTCTATAATGGGTAATGTCCTTGACTATGTCCACAAGTCTGAGTATGATGCTCTAGAGTTGGGGCATGAGTTTCAGGAGCCGTTTGGTGATGATGTTAGTGAGTTGCTTGCGGATCTCTCTAGGCAGTTTAATGATGGTGCGCTTAGTCGGGAGACTTATGTAGAGATGAGCTACTTAGTGAAAGATGCGAAAGCGGAGATGGAGCGTATCAAGCAGGAGGAGGTGGCAGCTCTGGAGCGCCAGCAAGAGTTGAATAGAATAGATGTGTTTGGAGAGGGTGAGTAGTGGCAAAGAAAAAGCGCATAGACTATAAGAAACAGCAGCAGGAACTCTTCAGACGAACAGAGAGCTATGCTGCTGAGGTGCGTGCTATCTATCTGAGGGCTCTCGGTGATATTATCGATCTGGTTAAGGGTGTCGAACTCGAGGACGGAAAGCCTTTTACCTTTGCTGGCTATGGTTACAGTGATAAGGTGACGCCCATTCTTAGAAATATGTACAGCCGTACTTATCAGGTGATCCGTGGGGGTGTAGAGAGGGAATGGTTGCAGTCCAATAAGCATAATGATGAGCTTGTGAAAAGCGTGTTCGGAGAGCGATCGATAGAAGATCATCACTTTGCCAGGTATTTTCAGCGGAACAAGGAGGCTATGGATGCCTTCTTTGAGAGGAAGACGGTCAGTGGAGGATTGAGTCTATCCCAGAAAGTCTGGAAATACACGGGAATGTATAAGCAAGAGCTCGAGAATGCGTTAGATCTTGCGATGGGGGAGGGGACGGCAGCCAATCGATTAGCAACGAAGATTAAAGGCTATCTACAAGAGCCGGACAAGTTTTACAGGCGCTTCCGCATTAAGATCGGCGATGATAAGGACGGTAATCCTATTTATGGGAGTAAGTGGAAGAGGAAGGTTTGGGACAAGGAAAGCTCGTCTTACAAATGGATAGATGACAATCCAAAGAGATACCACCCGGGGCAGGGAATTTATCGGTCATCATACAGAAACGCTCAGAGGCTTGCGCGAACTGAGACTAATATAGCCTACAGAGAGGCTGATTTTCTCAGATTTCAGCAGCTTGACTTTGTTGTAAATGTAGAAATAAGGCTTAGCAACAATCATCCGTGTGTAGATATATGCGACGACCTTAAGGGGGTATATCCAAAAGACTTCAAATGGACGGGATGGCACCCTAATTGCAGGTGTTATATGATCCCTGTATTGGCAAGAAAGGAAGAGATAGATAAGATGCTCGATAAGATCCTCAACGGAGAGGATGCCAGTTCTGTAGAGGCAAAAAATCAAAAGGATCTGCCAAATCAATTTGTGGATTGGGTAAAAAGCAATGAGGATCGCTATCATAAGGCAGAGGCAAACGGCACGCTGCCTTACTTTATTAGGGATAACAAAAGGGCTGTAGAGCAGGCTTTGACTTAGCAAAGACCAGATAAAAAAAGGGGGAGACCCTAGAGCCTCCCCAACGATCGAAAAATCGGAAACGATAGTGTTGTAATCGTTTCAACTCACGCACCCCTGAAAGGTGCGACGTCATTACTGACGTTGCAAAGGTAATTATTTTGCCACATCTGCAGCACACTTATCGATGATTTTTATCTCCTTACCATATGCCTCTAAGATACGTAGCAGGGTGGATACCTTAAGGTCTCGCCCATCCTCGATATCTCGGAGCTGTGTCGTGCTCTTTATTATCCCCTCTTTGATCATTCGATACAGCGTAATACCGACCTCCTCTCGGATACTGCGTAGTTTAGCTCCTAGCTCTTCTTGTGTCATAGCTTTGTGGTACTGTTTATAACACTCTCTTTTATCATTCTGCACTTCGATATTCCGCTCTCCTCGCGCAATGTACGCAGCATTGCGCCTAACTCTTTATTTGTCATATTATTACCTCAATTATCAAACATATCAAAGCATTGATGCTTTGCAGCCCTGTAGAGCGTCCAGTCGCCTTTATCATAACACCCCCAGCCGAGCTCTGTGTTAAGATCGATGTAGTATGTCTCTTCCGTCTCTACAATTGTAATTTCTAGCCTTACCTCTCCTTTCGTCGCAAGAGCGGTCATTATTTTAGCATTTCTAAATGCATCGAGAGGCTCATAATCGCAGAAGCGTACAATATCCTCTATACAATCTTCGTACTCACCGAGCTCCTCTACATATGCAGGAGTAGTGTCGATAATCGAGAGCCTAAATCTGTTATCCATAGTTCTTATTAATTTCTCAACTTACTTAGCATGTCATTTAGCAGTATTTCTGCATTTTCAGCACGCTGTGCATAGAGGCAAGCAACGTTATTCCAATCGCCATTATCTCCACTCTGCACTATATGCCATCCGCTATTAAGCAGTCCTCTTATGAGAGCATTTCCCTCATCTTGATTCATCTCCTTGCCCCAGCCTTCAAAACAAGCATTATCAACACCCTCGAGATATCCCTTATAATTCTCTTCATTGATATATAGAGTCCATGCATCAATAGGAGCAACATATGAGTATCTTATTGTGAGGGTTTGCATATATGGCATTTTATCACCTCCGCACATGAATGCTACCCTAGCGAGGTACACTGTTCTATTCTTTTTCTCTCTCATAATTCACCATTTTTCCAGGGGCGATCTTCCGCCCCTGGGGTTATTGAACTCCGTTTTCTACAAGTATCGTATATCATCAATTGATACAATCAAATCACGGTCATGTGAGGTTAGCTCTTCTTTTTTCATTTCATAGAAGATGGTATTAGAGTCTTCCTCAGATGCATGCTTGATATTTTCAAGCTCCTGCACATGCTCCTTGTTATTAAGATCAACTTTGAGGATGCAACGCTCATTAGCAAAGCCACGAGGTGAGTAATAATAATATGCTATTTTTTTTGCTGATGTCATATCTGTATTCATAATGCTGTTGTTTTATTGGGGGTGGGAAACCACCCCCGGGTTTTTACTGTACGTTGATTTCGCTGTCCTTGTAGTCGCATCCTTGTAGATACTGGCGGCGGAACATGTCGCGGGCTTCTTTCTTGTTGCGAGCGCAAATCGTTGCGCTACTGTAGTTCGTGCTAACTGTGTAGGCTTTTACTGTCGTTGTCATTTTCGTTTTCTTTTTTTCGTTCGTTTCTTTTTCTGTTCTGTCGTTCTTTTGACATCACAAAGGTAGCAATATATTTTGTATGCACAATATGTTTTGCATACAAAATGCGTCTCTTATATAAGATTTATGTTTATATAACATTTGATACGCGAAAGTGTAAACAAAACCGCCCGAATTGTAAACAAAAAGGGGTGCTGCATCTTCCGACGTAGCACCCCTCTAGTGTCTTCTGTCAAAGTCTCTAGGCTTTGTTGAGCTCAAAGCGAGATCCAACCATTAGCATTGCTTGTCGTAGTCTATCTCTATAGACTTTTGTAGACGCTTATATTTGCTTCCAGCCTCTTGATATGTTACTCTCTTGATGTGCGTTAGATGTCCTAATACAATACAAGGGTGTATGTTTGCTTTCCTTGCATACCGCTCGATGCTGGCTTGTGATGGTCTGCTCTCAACTGCGGAAAGTCCTTCTGCCGAAAAAAGAATGTTAGAGGAAAAAGTATTAGCAGCCTCCTCTTCTTCTCTTGCTCCCAATCGATCTTCTATGTCATCAACAAATATAGTTTTGTTGCAATGTCCTAGTAGTATATGTCCGAGTTCATGGAAGAAATTGAAAGCTAATTTATCTAGGCTTTTCCCTTTTCCTGACAGAATTATCAATGGGGTTTTATTTTGCCATAGCGCAGCCCCACTCATTGATGCGCTTGGAATATTTTCAACAAAGACGAGTTTTATTCCAGACTTTGCGCACAGTTCTCGCAGTTTTTTTAAGTTAGAAGAGTTCAAGGCTGCCTTGAATAGTGGTATGTATTGTGAAACCCTTTTCGCATCGAATTCTTCTGTTTCAATTTGTTGTGCAAGAATCTCTCCCTGTCTAATCCACGCAGAAACGCCGTAGTTTGTACGCTTGCTATTACCTGTGGCTCGGAAGCGGACTTCTGAAAGATTTTGAATATAACTTTGGTTGAATGCACTTTCAGTGGTCAACCTAAAGTAAGAGAGCAAATTGCTCATTTTCTCTTCAATATTCCTTGTCTTTCTGATCCACCCCTTTTTTTCCATATCAGAATATGGGAAAAGAGAACCGAACTCTTCCCACATTCTTTGTCGCTCTGGCAATGCTTGGTATCGAACCATAGCCTCGTTATATAGGGCTTGCAGATTAAGCCAGATTTCAGGAGGAATACCAGTTACGATAGAGAATGCTAATGCTGTTTCTGGAATTATCCCGGATTTCCCATGGATAATTTGGCTTATCGTTTTTTGCGGTTTGTCCGAACGTGCGGCAAATTCTGCACTTGTCATACCATTTTCATCCAGCCATTCTTTCAAGGTTTCCCCAGGATGAATTGGAATCGGAATAGTGTATTTTTTTGGAGTTGCCATATTAGTGGTAGTCTGTTACCTCCATTATCGTTGCTTCTCGGATCTCTGAAAGGCGAATTGTTCCATTTCCGCTTGGCCTAAATATCAATCTCAAAGGTCCACTAATTGTGCATGCCCATTGCCCTTTGCGATCCCCTTTTAGCTCGTGATAATGTCCAGGTAAATGTTGTAGTTGTTCTAAGTTTTCAGCAGCTTGCATTTGCTCCAGCTTAAGGAAAAGACGCTTAGCATTATCTTTCCCATACTTCCTAAATGCCTTGCTGGGAGATGTGCATATCGTCCTTATAGTGCTATTGTCAAAGTCAATCTCCATCTATTATTTCTGTTCCGCAGTGCAAAGATAGTGATTGTTTTGTTTACAGCAAGTGTAATCACTCCTCCCTCCGTCTTTTCCCCCTTTGAGTTTGTTTCGAGATTATGGTGCCTTGTCGGATGATGGCTTTCTTGCTCCTGTACTCTCCTGATTGTAGTACATTCCATAGAGTCTCTTTTGATACACCTATTATTTCCCTTGTGAGGATCTCATAGATGGCTGCAACGCTACCAAAATAATAGTGTTTGTAGAGCCCATCAGGTGGAGTGATAAGCTCTACGTGTATTACCTTTCGTTGTTGTGTCATTCCGCTGCCTTGAAATTGTATATTGGCTTGATAATGTCCACTATCTCCACAGTGTCTGCAATAGACCTTATGATCTCATCCATAGGCTTATATGCCTGTGGTGCTTCGTCTATGGTAGAGAGATTTACCGAGGTGGTGTATATGCCACTCATTGACTTCTGGTACTCATCCATATTGAGCTGCTCCTTGGCCTTGCTTCTGCTCATTAATCTACCTGCCCCATGTGGCGCAGAAAAATTCCAGTCAGGATTGCCCTTACCGGTGCAGATGAGAGAGCCATCACGCATGTTGATTGGTATTAATAACCTTTCTCCAGCCTCTGCACTAACGGCTCCCTTCCGCAAGATCATACGTCTAAAATCAATATAGTTGTGTATCGTTTCAAATCTGCTGATTTTACTAAAGCCCATAGCCTCTATGATAATATCTGCCATGGTTGCACGATTAATGGCTGCAAACTGCTGAACTATTGCCATGTCATTAAGATAGTCTTCGAGGTCTCTGCCGGATAGAGGAGCTAGTTCCTTGTCTTTTCTTGTGTTCGGAATCTTGCTAATCGCCTCTTGTATTTCAGACTCTCTGCCCTCAGCTTTTAGCCTGGCTATGGTGTTACGTATCTCGATAGACCTATCACTTTCTGTTTTTTCTGCCAGGCTTTGGTAGTGCTTGCATACGTCACCGCCTAGCTTGCGACTTCCGGAGTGGATCACAAGATAGAATCTATTGTTCTTCTCGGAGTGGTCGATCTCGATAAAATGATTACCACCCCCGAGCGTACCAAGCGACAGGTAAGCCCTATTAAGATCTACCTTGCTTGAGCATCGAAGACTCGAGAGGTCAAATTCTACTTTCGGGCTGCTGTGCACATTAAAGCCGTTAGGTATCAACTCGTTTATCACGGCATCAAGTCGCTCACAGTCTATATGCTGATCTGCGAGCTCTACGGTTAGCATCCCGCATCCTATATCAACCCCTACAAGATTAGGGGTGACCTTGTCTGTTATAGTCATTGTTGTTCCAACTGTGCAGCCTTTCCCGGCATGGCTGTCTGGCATGATCCTTATTGTTGCATCCTTATAAGCTGGATGGTTCGCCAGCTTTACGATTTGATTATAAGCCTCCATTTCAAAGGTTTCGGCAAAGATCTTTACCTCATTGCCTGTACTTGTATTTATTGTTTGCATATACTAGTGTTTTATTATCCTGCAACTTTCAGTCCTTGTTTTGCCTGGTTTATAAGATGCATATTTTTTTCTACCAGCTTCACGATTCGGTCGTGATACTCAGTATTTTTATTCTGTAGTCCTCGGCTCTGGACTACCTTCATAGTGATCAGAGAGACCTCAATAGTTTCGATCCGTCTGCCATCAATTCTAGCTGATAGGATAAGGCTATTCTCACTGCGATAATATTTATTCGTAAATACGCAGTGATGTAGAGCCTTCCCTTCTGTAAGATGCTCATACACACTTTCGAGTACGTGGACTTGGATTGTGCCGTCCGTGAAGGCAATACCGAAGAACCTGCCCTTAATCGACTTGAATAGACTCTCATCTTCTCTTGCCTTCTGGCGCAATTGTTCGTCAGACTCTCGTTCTCTCTGTCTGCGTAGTTGTACCTCTGCCTTGTCGTGTGCCTTTTTCAAGTCTTTAGGGCAAACGAACTTCGGGTTATGTGTATCCTTCCCTAACCTTGTCAGCATATCTATGTAGTCTATCCAGAGAGAGCCGTTAGGTATGGTATAGCTGTTACGAATGCAGATACATGTAGCTCGCCAATATCTATCCATGTTGCGCCCGACCTCTGCAAGCCATCTCAGTAGCGAATATTGTCCAGACTTTAGAAGGGTTTCCGCCTTGTCATATGTCAGTATGAGGAAGAACAACCGATAGGGAGAAATGTCGTGGTATTCGCCCTTGAATCCATTCCGCTTGATCTCTGGAAGTACGCTATACCTTGGGTATACCTCATGCGGGCTAATCTCGTGGTACCACTTGCCGTAGCGAATCTCCATCTTGCTATCAAGACACCACGAAACGTTATAGTGATTCATAGTTCGGATACGAGCCATCACAAGAGACTCCCCTTGTGCATTCAGCCAACGTTGTACGACCTCTGTGCAATTGTATTCGGCTTTATACCCCTTCTTTAGGCTCATTCGGAGTTGGTATATCCGCACAACTTGCCACCCCCTTATCGTTGTCACAACAGCAAAGTAGGCTGATTCCTCGAACGCCCTCTTAAGGGATTGAATCACCTTTAATTCCATACCACACTTCGGGCAGGTAACCTTATTTACAACAATATCTGCGAGTTGGTTTTCGCTCTTCCACGAGTGTCCACACTCCATACAAGTATTCATCCCAGACTTCATCGCCACAACGTAATGGCCGAAGCAGTTTCGGAATGCCCAAGTGCGCTGAGCCTTGGTGATTGGGCGGAGCTTCGCACTCAATGCTGCCACCTCCTTCTGAATCCTAGTGGTTGGCTTCATAGTAATTCTCCGAATAATGATGTTTGTGGCTCTTCTTCTTGAACTTCCTTGGGTTTCTTAGGCGAGAATGGACGCTGTGTCTCTCTTAGCTTCCTGAGTTGCTCATCAATGTACTCATTGATGGCCTCCTGTCGTGCTTCTTCCTTCTCTTCGTCCGAGAGTTCCACAACGTGATTAACCGCCACTTGACACTCTATTTTCTCTCCTATCTTTATGTCGTCCTCATCGTAATAGTGGACTGCCATGGAGTATATTTCCTCGTCCGAAAATCCATTGCAACCGCTCTCCTTAACTTGATTCAGAATGTAAGTAATACAATCATCGATATTCTTACCTTCCTTTGCCAAGTTCGGAGCGAACAGCGGGTCTGTAGCTGCCCTCTGGTTCAGATACTCGGCTATTGTCTTCTTGAAGTGCTCTGTTCCTTTCATATCAATTTTTCGATAATGTGTGTATGTTATACGCAGGCAAAGGTAGTGTATTCTATTTAATAGAACAAATTATTTTGGCATCAATATCACTGTTTCATGCGTGTTTGCTAGCTTAATTGTTTGATATACAGTTGTTTTTCTTTCGTATTTTTAGTGTGTATGTAATACACACTGTTGGACTTTTGTGTATCTTTGCCTCAGTATAATTCAGGAGGATAACCCTAGTGGTACTCTTCCTATAAAACACTCAAAACCAAATGAATAAAAAACTCTTTGAACAAGTCAAATCCAAGTGTAAAGACACTGGGCTTTCGGAGAAGTATCTACAGGCGATAACCGAGAAGATGGGTGGTAGCGTGGAGGATGATTCTACTGATGAGACAGCGATTGAAGAAGCTGCAAACCTTATTGCTGACATAGCTAAAGAAAGCCAGGGTGAGGCAACAAGGTGGGCAAACAAACAAAAGGAGAACCAACGAAAAAATAAGCCGAATGCGGAAGGTGAAGAGCCTAGCGATGATGATGAACCAGGAGATGATGGTGAATCCGGCCAGTCCTCAAAAGGGAAAAAGAACGGTGCTCCTAAATCTGAAAGTGAAGAGCTGAAAGAGATTCGGAGAGAGCTGGAGGAGCTGAAAGCCGAGAGAGCCAAGGGAGATCGTGCAAAGGCGATTTCTGAGGCAATGGAAAGGCATAAGATTCCATCCAAGTTCCGTGATCGTCTGGCAAAGTCTATTTCCGATGACGAGGACGTAGATGAGGCTGTCGCAGCTATCAAGCAGGATTTCATTACAGATGGACTGATGACTGAGGATTCAGGAGGTAAAAAGGTGGCAAGCGAAAAGCAGGTCAGTGAGGCAGCTGATAGCTTGCTCGAATCAATAACCGCTAAATAACAATGTAATGAAGAGAAAGACTGAATCATTTACTGGTACGCGACCGATATTTACAGGTAGTCCATCTATCGTTCCTGGTGGTTTCAACTTGGACACTTCTAGCCAGCATTTTGCTGTAGGAGATGTGATTCCTGCTGGAACACTTGCAATCGTCAATGAGGAGACTAGAAAAGTGCAGATTGTTAGGACTGCAAAAGTCGCAGGGGTCAATAGTGGAGACTCAAAGATTGTGACTCTCCTTGTTGATGAGTTCTTTGCTCCGTGTTTCGCTGTTGGTAACAAGGTGCTCAAGGCTGGTGCCGTTTCTGGCGCTTTCGCAGCAGCTCCTCAGATCACCAAGATCGAGAAAAACGGACAATCTTATGTGATTACCTTATCGGCTGCTATCTCTGGGCTTGCTAAGGGTGATACCATCGTGGAGGTGGTAGATAACGCTGGCAACGCTGCTGAGATCGGAAAGGCTAACGCTGTAACGATTCGTGATGAGGAGGTGAGCGAGTTCGAGACCTCTGTAGATGTAACTGCGGACACAATGCAATATGCAATGTACGAGAGGCGTGTGCCGCCTATTCCTGCCGGACAGAAAGACACTACAGGTTTGTTCTTGTCTGCCAACCCTCATGTCAAACTAACTAGGTCACTCTAAAAAGCTAAACAATGAAATCAATTTTTTCAACACTTAGCGGGCTGCACAAGAATGGGGCTCCTCTGGATCTCCTGGCAACCTGGAGGAAAACATTCGATATAGCTTCTGAACGAGAAGTGAACCTCTTTCAGAAGATGTACTGTGATGAGTGGTGTACTTACAATACTCCTCAGATGTCTTTGACCGCTGAGGCTATTGTTGGTAAGTATAATGTGCGATTCATGGCTACTCTTATCGGAGACGAATCACCAACGCCAATGAGGCGTTCTGACGGCTTCGACGTCTGGACAAAGGAGATCCCTCGTGTGGGGCACAAGTTCCCGATGATGGCTCGTGATTACCGTAAGCTCATGGAAGTTTATGAAAATCCGCGTCTCTCAGAAGCTCAGAAGGTTAAGCAGATCGAAAAGACTCTTACGCACGATATGCAAGATGCTTATCTAGGATGTAAGGATGTTATGGACTTTATTCTGCTCATGGCTATGTCCAACTACGGTGTAGCTCAGTTCAAGCCTGAGGTGAACAACCCAGGGGGGCGTGAGTACGAGGTGGATTATCTGATGCCAGAGGCAAACAAGCTTATGGCTTCAATGCTCTGGAGCGATGATAACGTGAAAAACAAGAAGGTAAATCCTATCCTTGTGCTCTCGATGATCTGTTCTGATTTGCGCGCTCGAGGCATTGAGCCTGGCGAGATCCTTATGGATCAGAAGCTGTATACATGGTTGCGCACCAACGAACAGACTCGCCTTCTTGTGCATGGAAATGACAAGGTCGCTCAGACCGTTACCAAAGCACAGTTCGAAGACCTTTTGTCTGGGAATGAGATCCCTCCTATCACCGTGGTAAGGAGGAAGATGGCTACCAACCCTGATGGTAAGCGTGCTCTTGTTGAGCCGTGGAATGCTAACTATATCGCCATCAAGCCTGCTGGTAAGATTGCCGAGATTCAGCCTGCTATTGAAGATAGCGAGTTGATGGAAGAGGAAAATGTAGACTACATGAACGCTGGTAATGGTATCCGTATCGCTAAGTGGCGTACTGGAGACTCTACAGGTCAGGTGGCAGCAGAGTACACACAGGGCTCCGCCCGTATGCTCCCTCTTATTACCGAAATCGGAGCTATCGTCTGCATGCAGGTTCGAGGCTTCACGGAGAAGGAAAACGCCAAAAAGGCGAAAAATGGATATCTCACCAAGTCGCAATATGATAAGGATGAGGTATTGCCAACCATTTAATTTTTAATGTATGCAACTGAAAGTAATTAAACCATTTAACGGAAGGGATGAGGGCAAAGTGCTCTCTCCCGGAGATGTTGTAGTAACCACTGATATTGACAGGATTAATGCCCTTGTTAAGGGAGGGTATTGTGAAATCATCTCTTTGGAGGATGAGTCTGAGGATGCCAACACTGGTGGTGATATTGTGGAACTCCAAGGTGTGGAGTATAGTTTGGTTGATGTTAAGGCCGCATTGAGTGCTATCGGCGCTCCTGTATCTGGTAATGCTGGTATTAAGGGTGTATCCAACGCTCTTGACAAGCTCTCAGAGGAGCAGATTGCAGCCCTCCTTGAAGTCCTTAACAAAGAAGAGGAGTAGCCGTGCAAACGATGACAAAATACGAGGCTCTAATCGGTGAGCTGGAACCATATACGCCGAGTCAGGCAACGATAAGGAAGGCTTTGGCTGATGTCAATGTGTCGGAATCGGATTCTGAGTACAATCCTGAAGTAGACAAAGAGACTATCGCTAAAGCTGCTATCAGTGTCCTGAAAAGGCTCATCGTGCTGTCAAGTGACAGCATGGGCAAGTCGTCTCAGGGGTATAGTGTCGATATGCTAAGACAACGCATTAAGGACCTTTGCAACCAGCACGGATTGGATGTCTCGGATTTTGTCGAAATCCCATCTATTACAGATGGCTCTAATATGTGGTAGCCATGGGCAGGTATAATGGAACTTTCAATTACACTTCTATTCAGAGTACTCAGGAAGATCCAGATACAGGGTTTTACTCTACTTCTGAGACTGGTGCTTCTGCGTGGGTTAAAGGCTGTGAGTGCCAGATTGGGAGGTCTATACCAGCTCGGCAAATCATTGGGGCTGACGGGCAAATGTATGCCTACACTTATGATGTGTTCATCCCACGGCATTTTAGGGGCGAACTGGCTATAGGAGCCAGAATGCAAGTAGTTTCTGAGGATGGTGTGATAGATGAGTTCACGATACAAGGTGTGGACAGCCTTAACAGGAAGTACATTGAGGTATGGGGGTAAAGCCAACGTTTGGAAATGATGCGATAGCGTCTCAAGTTAATACGTTCCAGGTAAGACTAGAGCAAGCAGTTCTTTTTCTTATGAAGAGTCTAGGAGAGGAGCTCGTCAAGTATGCTAAAGACAATCGCACATATACCGATCAGACCGGCAACCTCACGAACTCTATAGGCTATGCTATAGTGCGTAATAAGAGGTTAGTTTACTATAGTACTCAGTCGGGGGGTAGTGCCGATTCTGCATTACAAGCAGCCATGAAGATGGCCAATGAGTGTAGTTCTGGATTCTCCCTCATTATAGTGGCTGGCATGAATTACGCTGCCTATGTGGAAGCTAAAGGGTATAATGTGATACTCCCTGCCGAACTGAAAGCCAAAAAGGATTTTCCAGCCGCCATGAATAAGCTGATGGCAAAAGTCAAAGGTAAGGCAAATGAATTACTTGGAAGCGTGCTATGATGCTTACAACAGAGGAGATAGCAATAAGAGTTTATCAGATGCTCACAAAGAGCATCGTAAAAACAATGATCTCAGGCATTATTGGCTATGAGAGAAGCGACTATACCCGAGAGGATGTAATCATAGTACCTCACACGATTGATGGTGAGGGCTCTGTGCGATTTGGACAGATCAACGTAAATATTCATGTGCCGGACATTATTGTTCCAATAGAAAAAGGGAAGTCTGTATACAAGATCAATTTTAGAAGGCTGATAGAGATCAGGGCAAGGGTTATAGAGGTATTGCAAAACCACTATGAGGTGGGTAAGGGCTACAATTGGAATATAGGTAGGCTGAATCCGCCGATTAAGGAGCAAGACCACAACGAGCACTTTGTTTCCTTGGCTCTAGAGCTGACTGTAAGAAACAATTGAAAACAAATTAAAAACTAGAGATTATGCCAGTTTTTTCAACGATGGGTCTCAAGAAGATCTATATCGCTCCTGCTTCAGCAGATGGGTCTATGCCTGCAAATGGTAATGCCTGGTTGGATCTTGGGGATGTGTATCAAGATACTTGTACGCTCAAGGATAGTGACCCAGAAACCACTGTCCACAAGTCAGAGACAAGCAATAAGAAAATAACAATGGTAGGTGAAACGGATACTACTGTTGAGCTCTCGCTGATGGATCCAAACCTGGAGCTCCTTGCTCGCTATTTCGGTGGCGAGATCGACAAGGCGGCCGGAGATGATAAGCACAAGTGGACCCGTCCCAAGAAGCCGCCTTACAAGGAGTGGGCATTGTGGATCAAGCCCGAAGAGGGGTTGTTCGTAGGTTGTTCTGTAGTTAGGATTATTCCTAAGTTCGAGATTTCCTACAATTCTAAGGGCATCTGCCTTGTTCCGATGACTATCGAATTGCAATCCGAACTGCAAATGGTCAATGGGATGAAAGATCCGACGGAAGCGTAAGATCCCAACTGTCTAATTAACCAGGAAGCCTCCTATCCCTATACGGTAGGGGGCTTCTTTAATACGTATTTTTATGACAACAGATAATAAAGACACAGATCTCACTAGAGAGGAGCAATTAGAGCTCGAGGAAAAGGCGATTAATGCTCTTATTGAGATGGGAGCCAGGTTTTCGGTACCCCTAAAGATTAGTCCCATGAATCCACCTAAGAGAATCGTGTGGTGGAACAAACATTTTCGTAGCCATGTAAAGATCTGGAGGGATCGAAGATTGCCAAAGAGCTGGGATGTCTCTCTTGAAGAGGTTCCGGATGCAGCGCTCGGGAGGATGGTTAAGGTGTATATGCGCAACTTCCAGATTAAGCCACTGTATCTTGGAACTATTGACGCTCTCAGAAGGCTGTACATACAGATCGAATATGATGAGCAATCAATACAAGATCAGCCGATTCAGGAGAGCAAGAAGCTCTTCAAGTATATACCCATAATGGCTGAGATTGCTGCTGTTGCGGTTGTCAATAATCCCTCTGTAACAAGCCCTCTTTCAGATGATGTTAAGGAGTTGAAAGAGTTCTTCATTGAGCATCTTACTGTGTCTCGCTTGCAACAGCTCGCGGCTGTCATTAGTCAGATGATGAATTCAGGGGGTTTTACCTCCTCTATCAGATCAATAATGGAGGTCGGGACAACAAGGCCGAAGAACAGGGCAAATCTGATAGAGTAATAGGACTTGACAGTCCTTGGGGTAGTAGAGGGGAGATGTGCAAGAACTTCGGGTGGACTTACTACTACTTGCTCTGGGGGATCTCGTGGCCGAATGTACAGCTTATGGTTGCGGATGCTGCGAGGATTAAGGATCTTGATGCGGAGGACAATGGAAGAGCGACCGGAGAAGGGAAGGTTGAGCGAAGGAGTTTGGAAACAAAAGAGGACATTATGAACTATGTCAATGGGTTGATGTGATATGGAGAATCTCAATGGTGCATTAGGCTTCAAGGCCACGTTAGATATAGATGATTTCAACGTCTCTACTCAGGCGATGGAGAAGCATATTAGGCAGGTGTCGAGTACAACGGTGTCCGAATCTGCACAGATGGATCAGTCTATTCTGAGCTTTGCCCAGAATGGAGCAAGGTATATAGTTACCTATCTGGTAGGTCAGGGGATGGGAAGCCTTCTACAGAGTATTGTACAGACTAGAGGGCAGTTCCAACAGCTGGAAATAGCATTTGGCACGATGCTAAAAAGCGAATCCAAGGCTAAGCAGCTGATGGACGAACTCGTTGTGACAGCTGCAAAGACTCCTTTCGACTTGCAAGGGATAGCTAGCTCGGCCAAAGAGATGATGGCCTATGGATCCTCTGTAGATACTGTGGTGGATGAGCTTACAATGCTCGGTAACGTAGCCTCTGGCATTGGTGCTCCTTTGGGGGAGATTGCATACCTATATGGTACGCTGAGGACGCAGGGTAGGGCCTATGCAATGGACATAAGACAGTTTGCCGGACGTGGTATCCCTATCTATGAGGAGCTTGCAAAGATAATGCGAGTGAATAAGGATGAGGTGGCAGGTCTTGTCTCTGAGGGAAAGGTGGGGTTTGCGGAGATTGAGCAAGTCTTCAAAAATCTTACTAGCTCTACTGGTATGTACTATAATCTCATGGAGAAGCAGTCTGCATCATTGACCGGACAAATCTCTAACCTAGGAGATGCTTGGGATAGTGCTCTCAATAAGATTGGTACAGACAATCAGGACCTGTTTTCCGGTGTAATATCGGGGGCAACGTATCTTGTGGAGCACTTCGAGGATGTTCTGAGGATTGTTAAGGCTGTAACTGTTGCTTATGGATCATACAAGGCTGCCATAGTGCTGAATACGCTTGCCACTAAGGGTTATACTGGAGTTGCCCTTATAGACAACACTGTGCGACAGGCTAAGTTGGCACTAATGAAGTTGGATGCCAACTTGACAGGTCAGACGGCAAAGCAGACCCAGGCAATGATAGCCGCAGAGAAGGCTCATACTGCCGCCCTGCAACATAAGCTTACAGCGGAAGAGCAGGCTAATCTAGTTAAGAAGCTTAGGATAGCAACTATCCAACAGTTACTTACAGCACAACAGCAGGAGTACTTGTCCAATCTTAATCTCACAGCGTCGAGTGCCAATTATGAGGCTGTAGCAATGAGTGTGCTATCCGTTGAGCAAAGGGAGGCTCTTAGTAAGACGGATCTTTCGGCAAAGAGTGCTATTTATCGTGCTGCTTTGGCTCAGGAGGTGGCAGTCAAAACGCGAAATCAAACAGCAACAATCAGTGCAATGCGCACAGATGTGAGTGCTGCTGCCGCCAGGGTGGAAGCTGCCAAACAGAGTGCTATCGCGGCAATGCAGGCAACCGAAGCTGCTAGATACGAAGTATACTGGGCCAAACAATCTGGGCAGGCTCACCTTGTGGCCGCCGCCGAGAAAAAGCTAGAAGCCGCCCAGGACAACCAGGCTCTGGCTCGTAAGGCTGCCCTGGCTGCACAAACCGACTTTTTTGCAAAGAAGAAGGCGTTGGAGACGGCTGCTACTCGACAGTCTACAATTGCAACGGCAGCAGACACGGTGGCTAAGTCGGCAAATGCTGCTGGAACCTCAATACTAACGGTGATTACGACCAAAGCAACTTTGGCCATGAAGTCGCTATGGGCTTCGATGATGAGTAATCCAATAGGTTGGGTTCTTGGGCTTGTCGGTGCTCTAGTGAGTGTTCTTACGCTTTTCAGGAGCAAGGAAGAGGAGGCTTCGGATGCCATGGGAGAGTTTCAGGAGGCAACAAGAAAGGAGATTGACAACCTTAATCTGCTTTTTGCCGTATTACGGAATAGTGAGCGTGGTACCAAAACTCACAAAGATGTAATAGAAAAGGTTAATGCAATCTGTAAGGAATACAATAAGACACTCCTTGAAGAGAACGCCACCTTAGATGATCAGAAAGAGAAGTACGAGGAGCTGTCTAAAGCGATCCAGGGCACGACTGCGGAGAAAATCAAGGCAAAGTATATCGAACAGACTCTTCAGAGACAGTCGGAAGGAAATGCAGAAGCTCTAGAAAAGTTGGTGGATGCTGCGGAAAGTGCTTACCACAAGGTAAGTGCGGGTATGACAACTATTATTGAGCGTGGGCAAATGGTTAGAACAGAGAAGTTCTATAAGGAAATATCGGAGAATATTCGCAATGCTTCAGGTGCTGTATGGGACGCTGTTGAGGCTGAGGCAATACAATCTTCCAATGATCTGAAAGACCTTACTGGAGATGCTTACACCCAGGCTTTTGATCAGGCTCTCAGCAGGATTGTTGATATGGTAAAGACAGCTACAGGGGCTACAGATGCAGAAATGAATGCTTTTTATGGTAGCCTAAAAACATACCTAACAGATGTTGTGAATTCATCTAAATCCGCCCAAAATGAGATTGACAAAGTTAATAATCAGCTGTCTGCATTCTTTGCCCCAAAGGATGCAACAGCAGCAGTTGATAGTATTGATTACGTATCGATGTCTTTTGATGAGCTAGACAAAAAGGTACAAGACACACAGAGGGAAATTGATGATATCAACAACAAGAAAATCAAGGTTGAGACGGACACAAGCAGGCTAACAGAGTTATTGTCGCTACTTGGGCAGGTCAATGCTGCCATCTCGCAAAAGACTTCTAGCCTCAACACCGAGGCTGGTATCAATGCTCGAATTAAGCAACTTAAGGACGAAAGGGCTAATGTTGAGATTAACAGCGCAAGGTATAATGAGCTAACAAAGAGTATTCAGGGCCTAGAAGATAAACTTCCGAAAACTAAAAGCGGATCTAAATCTAACAATGCCGAAAATGCGAGGAAGCAGCTTGGAGAGAAGCAGCTAGAAGCTGAACGGAAATTGGAGGAGGCTAGAATAGCTGTAATGGAAGATGGATACGCTAAGCGTAAGGCTACCTTAGACCTACAGCACAAGCAGAATCTAGATCGGATCGACAAGGAGGAGAAAGAACTGGTAGAAGCCCATAAAAAGGCAGGAAAAGGCGGATTGTCTGAGGTCGAAAAGGCTGGTTTTTCTGAGAGAAGAAGTCTAGAAGACGAGAGCTACAACAAGGCAAGCACCGATCTATTTGACGAGGAGATTCGCTACAGAAAAGAGCAGTATCAGCTCTATTTCCGTTGGGTTAATGCCATGGGGTCCGATGTTGCCAACAAGCAGTTTGCCGAACTGCTCAAGGGAGGTGCTTCCTATTCTCAATGGATAGACCAGGAGATTGCAAAGTTGGAAGTCAAGAAGGCTCAGAACCCAACAGATTTCTCCTCAGGGGATAGCGAATCACTATTCTCTCTCACGATACAACGAGATGAGATTAATGGAGTACGTTCCGCTATGGATCTTTTCAAAGAGAGCGTGAGTCAGACTGTTGGGCAGGCGGCTACGTTGGCTGCAAAGATTGAAGCTATTGCTAAAGCGAAGGAAGATCTGGCAAATGGTAAGTTTAGGCTTGGACAAGATGAGACTCTAGAGGCTCATAATCAGCTTGACGACATGGAGCGTGAGGCTCAGAAGGAGCTCAATCAGAAGATTCTCAACGACCTTAAGAGCTATGAAGAGAAGAAGAGTGAGATAGTAGCGAATTATGCTGCCATGAGGCTCTCTGATGTCGCCAGGGACAATGCAGAGTTGTTAGAGCGCATCAACAAGGGAGAAGCGGATGCCCTTTCTGCCATCAATGCCGAGCAGTTGCAAGCTTCTGCCGACTGGAAGAATCTCTTTCTGAATTTGGATTCGCTTAGTGCCGGAGAGATTCAGAGGTTGATAACGAACATTGAGAATCAGATGGCAAATGCCAATCTAAAGCTGTCTCCTGTGGATTATCAAGCCTTAATTGACAGCCTCAACAAGGCAAAGGAAAAGGTTGTAGAGCTTAATCCTTTCAAGGCTCTTGGGGGTGCTTTCAATAACTATATCCAGGCTTGTAAGAAGCTGAAAAGGGCTGAACAGGATAACCTCACTCCTGAACAGATCCAGGCCCTAGAGAAACAGGTTAAGACCTCTGCCAAGCAGATGACAGCTAGTATACAGGGTATCAGCCAGGTTGTAGGTTCTGTTGGGGATTCAATCTCTTCGATTGCATCCAGTTTTGGAGACGAAGAACTTGCAGATACGATAGGAGGCATTACGGAAGCTTTAGGGGGTGCTGGGCAGGCTGCAATGGGTGTTGGGCAGATTATGTCTGGAGACATCCTAGGAGGTATTACCTCTCTTGTTAGTGGTATTACCTCAGTGATAACCTCTCTCAACAAGTTACATGATAAGAGCAAGGAGAAGCAGATCAAGGCATTACAATTAGAGGTTGATAGGCTTAAGAAGAGTTATGACAATCTAGGTGATGCAATTGAGAAGGCTTATTCTGTCAGTAAGTCCTCAATGTTGGAGCAGCAGAACGAAAATCTGAGGCAACAGAACGAAAAAATCAAGCAGCAAATACAAGAGGAGAAGGAGAAGAAAAAATCAGACTCGAATAGAATCAAGGAGTGGGAAGAGCAAATCGCAGAGAATAAGAAGAAGATCGCAGAGAATAAGTATGCGGCTATTGAGGCCATCTCCGGCACTGGCATCATGAATGCGATTGAAGAGTTTGCTACGGCGTATGCAGAGGCTTGGGGCTCAGGAGAGAAGGCTGCCAAGAAGTCTACAGACATGATCAAGAGAATGATACGAAGAGCGATCATCGAGCATCTCAAGGGAGATCTGAAGAAAGAGGTAGAGAAGTTCATGAGATTTTTCGCGGAGGCAATGAAGGATGGGATTATATCTGAGGAAGAAGAGGCGTTGCTGGACAAGATGGAAAAAGAGATGCAAGACAAGGCCGACAAATATCTCGAGAAGAACAAGAAATGGCTACAAGATGGAGATAGTTCTAAGGATCCTCTTGCCGGTGCTGTTCGTTCAATGAGTGAGGAGACCGGTGGTGTTGTGGCAGGTCGGATGAATGCAATTGTGATCAATCAGACCGACCAGATGGCGATAATGCGTAGTCAACTTCTGTACCAGGCGGAGATAGCATACAACACAAGAGTGTCAGCCTTGGAATTGTCCGAGATAAAATTGGCATTGCGACGCATTGAGAATAGGGATAGCTCCTTGCTATCAAGGGGCATATCATAATCCGAGATTCTAATATGCGTATGAGGTACGCATTTTGTAACTTTGTTATTGTTGGTAAAACGAATCTTATGGGACTAATTCAGCAACTAAAACAGGATGGCGTAGAGAAGGGACTATGCCAAGAATGGCAAAATAAACTCAAGGAAGGCGTTAGCATGAAGCGTCTTGTTAATCTCTACGTGCGTGGTATCGATTTCTGCGTTGGGAATGATTATCCCACGTTGGACTTTATCCGAGAGAATTTCAAGGGCAAGTGTGAGCCCTATGGAGTTTTTGTTGATGAGAAGGAGTTGCAACTCCTAGATGTGCCTGATGTTGTGCTTCAGGGGGAGTGCAAGGGCATACTTACTTATAATGGTTACTCTGTGTGTCGTGCTTATATCCGCCACAGCTCAGATGTGACTATTAAGGTGAGTGGCAATGCTCACCTCACTGTAGATGTGTTTGACGATGCAGCCCTGAAGCTAGATGTAGTTGGATCTAATGCAAGGGTGTTGGTCAATAAATATGGCGATGCTAGAGTAGAGTTCTCAGGCGTTGGCGTTAAAGTAGTTTCACAAAACAAAAAGACATATTGAGTATGATAGACAAGAATTTGATTCTCCACTTGCCATTTGACGATCCGGATGGTGACATTGCATATGACTACTCTCTCAGTAGGGCTGATGCAATGCTATCCGGTGGTGCCAATTTTTCAAGAGATGCCAAGCGGGGAAAATCTCTAGCTCTGAATGGTAGTGGAGAGTGTATAACTAATACGAGCATTCCTCTCGGGTCAAACTTCACACTCTCAATGTATGTGAAGCCAGTGCACGCAAGGTTGGGTTGGTTACTTAATTTGCCTGGGGTGGATCAATATCTGGAGCAATGGATGGATGTAGTCCCAGGAGAATGGGTTTTCCTCGCTTTTGTCAGGAGCGGAAAGTCTTTTGCGGTATATCTTAATCATAGCAAGGTGTACACAGGCATGATGTCCGAGCATCCTGTAGGCTTCTCTGTCAACGATGAAACTCTAGATGGCTGTTATGCTCAGATTGATGAGGTTAAGTTGTATGATGAGGCTAAGACCGACAAGGAAATCTTTCTGATGCAGAAGGAGTCTGATGTAGAGTACTACATAGATGGCAGGAATTTCAAGGATTTTGGTGTGTACGTGTCCGAGAGCTCTGGTCTGGTTGGCAGGCTTGCGCGAAAAGAGGCACTACAAATTGAGTGGGATAGCTATCATGGCATTGCGAGGGATAAGAAGCGCCCACGCTACAAGGAACGTACGATAGAGCTGAGTTGCTTTATGGAGGCCTCTGGAAGGTCGGCTTATGTTGAGTGGGTGAATCTGTTCTTTGCTCAGTTTGACAAGGAGGGGAACCGCAGGCTGAAAGTGGAGTATGCTGGTAGTACAAAGCCGCTTGTGTACGAGGTCGAGCTTCTGGAGGAGTCTGACCCTCAGAAGCAGTGGGGTAAGTACGATCAAGATCTTATGGTGGGCAAGTTCAAGCTCAAGCTAGTTGAGGATGAGCCGGTAAAAAAGGTGTTACGCCATATCGGAGGGACTGCAAATACAACCGCTAAGATCAAGGTGTCAAGCTCAAAGCTGCTCAACATCTACTGGGGTGATGGTACGCATACTTACAATGTCTCTGGCGTTGATAAGGAGGTTGTACACACTTATGCCGAGCCTGGGGAGTATGATATCGTGATAGCGGGTGTGATTGAGGACATAACTAGCTTATCAACTAACGCTATTGTTGTATGGGATCTTTTGAAGTAATCAAGCGAAACGGCGAGAAGGTCCGGCTACAGTCCAGGGAGCCTTTTTGTGCCGTAAAATCTGCGGTACAGAACACCTCTCTTATGGGCGATGATAATGTACAGCTCTCTTTTGTCTCCAGTGAGCTTATAGAACTGGAAAAGGGAGATAAGATCCTAGTATTCGGCGAAGAGTATACTCTGAGAACAAAAGCGACTAGGGAGGCTCATTCGGAGGATCATTACACCTACGAGGCAACATTCTACGGTGTTATGTACGAGCTCATGAAGAGCCTGTATAGGAACACAGATGCTAATGGTAAGTCCACTAAGAGTACGTTTGACCTCACCTACTCAATCAAGGACTTTATAAAGGTTCTCATCTACAATGTGGAGAGGGACTACCCTGGATTGTGGAAATTTGACGAAACAAATTGTCCTGATACAGAGCCTAAAACGATACAATTCTCCAAGCAGAACTGCCTACAAGCACTCCAAACGTTGTGTAGCAAGGAGAATTTCAATCTCGATTTTCAGATAACACAGAGGAATGGAGTTCGGACTATCCATATTGGTAAGTTCGGATCCAAGGTGGTGCCTCCTGGTGGGAATGCTTTCTTTGAGTGGGGCAAAGGCAGCGGACTCTACAGGCTAAAAGAAGAGAAGGTGGATGATAAGGCAATCATTACCAGGCTCTGGGTGGAGGGAGGTACAACCAACATCAAGAGTGGCTATAGGGACTATTCTGAAAGGCTCCAGCTTCCATACCCCAGAAGGAAAAACAAGAGGAAACATACCTTGTCAGATGGAACCATAATACCAGCTAAGAGTGAGTATATCGGAATCGACGATGATAGTAAGCGCTACTTCGAGGATGCAGAGCTTAGGGACAAGATCGGTAGCGATGAGGACTCTAAGGAGTATGACAATATACACCCGACCAGAACCGGAGAGGTTACTGCCCTTGTCGATGGGGATGTGAACTCATTCGTTGATAACACAATGGATTTTGACTTGTGCGAGAGGACTGCTGATGGGACAAAGTATCTTATTGCTGGAGTCACTGCAAAGATTAATTTCATTACCGGTAAGTTGGCAGGTCAGCAATTCGAGCTAGAGAAAGATGGAGGTTACATTCATTCTAAGCGGAAATTCAAGCTAATAGCTTTCACAGATGAGAGAGGACTGACAATTCCTACCACAGGCGACAACGAGGCATTCAGAATCTCTGTAGGAGATAAATACAAGATTACTGATATCAATCTGCCTGATAGTTATGTACAGAACGCCGAAGAGGATCTGTGGTATGCCGGGTATGATGATTTTCAGAATATGAAGCAAGCTAGGGCACAGTATCAGCTTATGCTTGACAGAAAGTACTTCTTAGACTCTCTGCCAAATGATAGTGATACGGTGGTGTTCAAGGTGGGTGATTATGTGCCTGTACGAGATATAAGGTTTGGTATCGAAAAGAATATCAGGATCCAAAAGGTTAGCAGAAATCTCCTCTTGGAGCATGACTATTCTCTGACACTTTCGGATGTTACAACAGTCTCTGTGTTCGGAAAAACCGTTGTAGACGTTATTGAGCACAATCAAATCATAGAAAGCAATCGCCTGAGGGATCTTAACAAGGCTAGAAAAAGTTGGCGTACTACTGAGGAGCTGCGCAATATGGTATATGATACTGATGGCTACTTCGACTCCGAGAACATACGTCCCAACTCCATTGACACTAATATGCTCACAGTGGGCTCTAAGAGCCAACAGTTTGTTCTTGCTGGAGTGGTGCTTGAGCCGAATGTAAATGGACAGGGGAATCGTCTCAAAGCGTCTGCTGGTGAGCTGGCGCACCTATCCATTGATAAGGATTCCGTTAGGAGGTGGAGTATGGGGAGCTCTGAGCTTATAATGCCCAGCTCCGGTGGATACTATCTGTTTGCCAAATGCTCAAAGTCTGGAGATAGTGGTGTATGGTATCTAACACAGGAGCCTCTCAAGTTTGAGATTACGGAGGATCCGAATAATTATTACTTCCAAGTTGGCATCCTTTCCTCTCTTTACGCTGAAGGGTTTAGGGATTTTGTAACCACATACGGATTTACCCGGATCAACGGAAACACTATAACCACTGGAAAGATTATCACCTCTGATGGTCAGTGCTATCTAGATTTGGATGGTAATACATTTCGCATTGGAAACTCTAAATCAAGTCTCGAGTGGAGGAATGAAAAGCTAATAATCAAGGGGTCTCTTGTCCAAAGCCCATCCGGAAAAACATCTGAAATAGGAGTGTATAGAGGGGCGTATTCGCCTGTAGTTGGGTATTATAAGGGTGATGAGGTGACATATTCCGATAATGGAGAGGTATGTGCATACAGATATATCAACGACTTTCCCGCATCCGGTACACGACCTAAAGACACACGCTATTGGGCGTTGATAACGAAAGGAGCTAAGGGTAATACAGGGGATAAGGGAGATAGTCCTGTTCTCACTTTTCAGGGTGATTATGATGGCAGTAAAACCTATTATGGGACGTCTGTTCGCGTCGATGCAGTAAAGTATAATGGTGGTTATTATGTAGCTCGTGTAGGGGCTGGCACATTTAGAGGACAGGTCCCTACAAATACTATCTACTGGAGTACATTCGGGGCACAGTTTGAGCAAGTTGCAACCCAGCTCCTTTTGGCTGAAGGGGCAAATATAGCAGGGTGGGTATTTCGTAATAATCGCCTGGAAAGCAAAGATGGGCGCATATATATGGATGGTGTTAATGGTACTATTCGTTTGAAGGGGACCATTCAGTTATCTACTGCGTACGAAGGAGGGTTTTCAGATGTGAATATATTCTATTTGCCGGCGATCTCGTCGCAAAAAATAATATCAATGGGCTGGGAGCTGGATGATATTGGTAAAGTATGTCGTCTGTACAACTCATCTCCTATAGGAGGTGCATCATATATTGTCAGCGTGTGTGCTTTTGGCATCTCTGGTGACATTACAGATACAACAATCGGGGGGAGCAATACTAATTATAGTGTTGTTGTTCCGCCAAAGACCACTATAGAACTGACATGCTTTGAGCTTCCTAAGTTGTATAATGGTAGGTATTATGATGCAGTTGCTCGTTGGGATGTGACAAGTCGATTTGGTCCAGAGCAGTTCAAGCAAACGGCATCGTCAGGGAGGTATCCTGTGATGATTGCTATGGGGACTATGAAGGGTGGTTCTACTAATGACTCTTGTTTTCTCGATGGATATTGGTACAATGGCAAGAGTCTTCATGAGATGCTGAGCGTAACAAGACAGGGGGAGGGGGCTTACATTGTCAGAACGAGATCTACATCGCTACCAGATGGATATTTCGTTTTTGCAACCGGCATAGGGACTGATCAGCTCAAGGCTACCGTACAGGTGGTTAGTACAACAGAATTTGCCATTTATATCTCGGATGACTACTCTCGTAATGATGGGTCCTGTGTCTTTATGATCATGGATCCAAAATGGTGGTATAAACTAGCGTAAGTGTGTATGTGGTACGCATTTATGTGCTATATTTGCAGTTGTTATTAATAGTATAATTATGGGACTATTACTTGGAAGTGGAATAACTAGGCCAAAATACCCTTATGATATGTGGTATGGCGTTGAGGGCGATTACTCAAGCAGTGATTATAAGCTGAAGAGAGTAGGAAATCTTGACCTGCACAGGTCTCTACCTATACAGTCTCGGATGAAGAGATTTGTTGAGAATCCTGATGGGTCCGTAAAATATTATCTACATCCCAACGACAGCAGGAAGAAGGAAGGAGGAGTCTCTGCTGTTCTTGATACAACAGATGGAAATGTGATGCTCGAGATTCCTGAGTTTTATTTCCGATTGGAAATATCAGGGACGAAGTGGATATATGCTATATCAGAGTATCCCCTTCCAGGCTTTGTAAAGATTGAGCGTAAGACCATTGCGCCTTGGTATTCGACGATAGACACAGTTAAGAATGAGGCTGTGTCAGGATGTTTTTTGAGGTGGGACGGAAATGAGGTCGCACGTGATAGTAATGGACTAGTTCAATTCTCTGAAAATGCCGTTTCTTGTAGAGGAGGTGCTGGAGACTCTGATGCATCAATGGATGGAACGCATAGCTCACAGCTTGGCATGGGGCGTACGGCTATCAACAAGAGTGTCGTCAGGACATATTGCAAAAACGGAACACACATTGGAGCCTACAGGGCATATAATACTATCGCTTGGTTACAGAGAATTGAATATGCTTCGCTAAATAGCCAGGACGTATACATAGAAACACTTACAGAAGAAGGGTTTCGACAAGGAGGACTGGGATCAGGATGTGGTGTGAATGGTGCAGAGTGGAATACATGGGGCGTTTATAGGCCTTTTATCCCTGGTGGTGTGACCGCAGTTCTTGGCAATAACACTGGCAAGGTCTCCTACACAGTTAAGGGCTGGACTGGAGGAGATAAGGCGGTACAAGTTACCTCTTACAGGGGTTTTGAGGTTCCTTTTGAGTATCTTTTAATGCTGGCTGATGACGTGCTTGTATACAACTCTCCTGATTCGGCAGAGACTACGAACACTGTGTATGTGTGTGATGATCCCACTAAGTTCGCAACCCCGTCAAACAGTGCTACAATCGCACCTGATGGTTATGTTGCGATTGCAGGCTTGCCTCGCTCTTCTGGCTATGTAGGGACATATGGAATCTCTGTTAATGGCTATTCATTCCCGGACTCCTTGGGTGGGGCGTACAACAAGGGCTGTTGTGACTACTTCTATGCGCCTGATGTATCGGACTCTGGATGGTATGGAGCATTTCTAGCTGCTCATGCTACTTATGGCGCATATGCTGGACTCGGTTATCTAACGACGACATCTCGCTCCTCGTATGCATATATGAACATCGGATTTCGCTTGTGTCGTTTTTAATGGAGAAGGGTATAAGTATAGCATTAATTATAAAAACATGGAAAGAAACACTTTGACTATAGGGCTACTAACAAAAGAGATGCCATCCGTTATTGATGATCTGAACAACGGTCAGGGCACATTCCTGTATAACCACAATATTAAAACTGTGCTAGTGAATGAGGATGAGCACAGGGGGATTGAGATTACCACCGACAAGAAAAAAGCTACTGGCACCATGTTGCAGTATGACAGTCTCAGGGTGGAATATCCAAAGACCGCTGATAATATATTCCACACGTTGCTCACCGCAAAGTATCCGGTTGACACCGAGATTAAGTTGATGAATGATTATCAGAGTGCAGAGCTTGGCTTGCTTCCAAAAGATGCTAAACTCCCATATAAGGAGTTCCTGAAAGATCGATTGGAGATTCGAGCAATGGTTGAAGCTGATTGTAAGCAAAATAATATCCCGATTGACTTGTAGATGGATAGTGTAGCTAATGTAACAGAGGTCGCCAGGGGGATTGGGGATCTTGGGATGATGGCCATAACGGCCGCTTTTTTCCTCTTGTTGGCTAGTGGGTTGATGGTCGCCTGCTTCAAGTGGTTTAAGTCCATTATAGATGGGATGATCAGCGACAATAAGCAGCTTATGGTTGACTTGCTCGATGAGACAAAGCGACAGAATGAGCAGCTTGCTGATATCTCAGAAGGATTACAATCAGAAACGCAGTTGAGAATTAAGAACACTTCTGGAATCTACTTTGATTTCGCTGTGGAAAAGGTTTGTCGCATTATAAAAAAAGTAAGAGACGAAAACCACATTATAGACAGAGAGGCTACTCGTCGAAAGATCAATACCCTCATAACTAATCTACACGAAGACCGTAATAGTCGATTCGATTACTACACATACAGAGGGAAGAGGCTCAGCAATTACACTTCGAAAGAATGGGTTGAGTGGGTGGCAGATGTTGTAGAGAAAGAGGTCTATAACGAAACACAGAACAATAGCAGAGCGTATACGAATGTCTCTGCGGTATATGAGAGAATAAAGTTGGATTTCTATCATAACATGAATGAGTGATGAAGGTATTGATTGATAATGGGCATGGAGAGAATACGCCCGGGAAACGCTCTCCAGATGGCTCCCTTCGTGAGTATTTGTATGCGCGTGAGATCGCACAAGAAGTCGTTGCGCGCCTTAGGGCAAGAGGATACGATGCTGAGAGGATTGTATGTGAGACTTCCGATATACCACTAGCGGAGAGAGTTCGGCGAGTAAATGAAGTGTGTGGCAGGTTGGGGGCAAAGAATGTTCTCTTGGTATCCATACACTGCAATGCTGCAGGGAATGGCAATTGGATGAATGCTGAGGGCTGGAGCTGTTATACCAGCGTGGGGCAAACAAAAGCTGATGAGCTCGCAGATTGTTTCTACAGGGTGGCAGAGGAGAAGTTTGTTGGCAGGAAAATCCGAAGAGATTTATCTGATGGTGATTTCGACTTGGAAGCTGGGTTTTACATGTTGAACAGGACGAAGTGTCCTGCCGTGCTCACGGAAAACTTCTTCATGGATAATAGGAGAGAATTGGCTTATATCCTCTCTGCTGAAGGTCGAGAGGCTATAGTGGATACTCATGTTGAAGCAATAATTAAATACATCAAAGGAAATGAATAAGTATCTGGCTATTGCGTGCGTTATAATGCTGATGGCGTGCGCATCCTTGTTGGGGTTGAATAGGCATTTGCAACAAGAGAAAGAAAGGCTGTCTGGGAATCAGAGCGCACTGATGAGCAAGGTGCAGTTCTATCAAGACAAAGCTGGTAGGAGTGCTTCCTCGGTGCAGAGGCTGGAACTCACTAAGGCAGAATTGGAAGCCTATAATCAAGAGCTCACGAAGGTCATAGATGGGCTTAACGTGAAGTTGAAGCGTGTACAAGCAGTGTCTACAGCCGCAACTCAGACAAGTCTGGATATTAAGACTGTGATAAGGGATAGTATCGTTTATGTCGATTCAGGACGAATAGAGAAGCTGCCTGCAATTAAGTGGAAAGACCCCTGGGTTAATATAGATGGATTAATAAAGTCTGATAGCACTGTAGAACTTTCTGTACAATCTGTAGATACATTATATCAGGTGGTACATCGAGTTCCTAAGAGGTTCTTGTTTTTTCGATGGGGTGCAAAAGCTATAAGACAGGAGATGGTAAGCTCCAATCCACACACTAGAATTGTCTACTCTGAATACATAGAGTTGGCAGGTAAAAAGAGATAGATTTCTGTAGGATGTTATTTTGTTTTCGGCCGCGTCTGCTGTGAAGCACATGCGGTCGTTTTTTGTCGTCTCAAAAAAGTTATACCTTTGTCGCACCGACTTTGGATTGGTATTTGTATACTGGATTTTGGTGTGTTTTTTAGACGTAGAAACAACAGGAACTCTACAATAGTTCCACAAAAATGGAGTGGAAATTGATAATTGATTGATTTATAAGGATAAGATAGAAGTTTCCTAAACTTTAGATAGGGGTTCGATTCCCCTCGGAGGTACTCCTGAATCTCGGTAAGACTTGGAATACTCTAGCCTTGTCTCGAACCCCTTTTCCTTCGTTTTTACAGTGTGTTACAGAGAGTCTCGCCGCTGTCTACAGCGGCATGTCGGTGCGGAGTGTTTTGCCGTCTTTGAGGGTCACACGCACCTCTACCCGATCAAACTTCCCCTTGATTTCACTACCATTGCACGATAAGATACTTTCTGTAGGAATCCATAGGTAGTCGTTGGGTGTAAGTGTCGCTAGGGATTTCTTCTCTTTCTTTACAAAAGGTCCCGAAAGGTTTTTATATCCACCGCGAATAAAGTCTTCGATACTATCGTATGTAATCTCTACTTTGGATGAGAGTTCGGTCTCATTGTTGCCTTTTACGCCAAAGACTTGTATTTTTTCCAATTTATAAATGAGGCTCGTGCTCATGGGGAGGGGGATGCAGGTCATAAAGCCACTACCATCCTCTCCATGCTCAAGGGCAACTTCTGTAAATTCCTTTTTGTTTTTGGGGAGGGAGATATAGCTCTCGCTACCACCTTCATTACCCAATAGGAACTCCCATTTCAATTCTGGCTCTTTTTGCTCATTTGTTAGTGCTCTTAGACTGCACTTCGTGGGAATATGATAGCGATCTATGGCATAGGGAACGTGGAATGGTTTCGTTTTTCCTATAAGCTGAGTTTTATTGCATGCTACAATGCAAAGGGCTAGTAGAACAGCGGCTACTCCCCAAAAATATAACTTTTTCATAACTCTGTGTTGTTGGTAAATGTGCTTATGTTTATTGCGAATCAATACTATTGAGATTGAGCTACAGCGGCATGTCGGTGCGGAGTGTTTTGCCGTCTTTGAGGGTTACACGCACCTCTACCCGATCAAACTTACCTTCTATGTTATCCTTGTCGCAGGAGAGAAGAAATCCACGTCCCTCCATAGGGCATGGGAAATAATCATAGTTGATAATGCTCTCCAAAGATAGGTTTATAGGAGTCCATATTCCATTATGGTCGGTTTTATATCCTCTTTGGATGAATGGCTCAATAGTGAAACTCGAAAGAGAGATGACGAGAGAAAGAGAGGTCTCATTCTCTTTATTGTAGCCTGCAACCTCAATCTTTTGGACTCCATATAGACATGGTAACATGGGAGGAAAGGCATAAAATCCTACTCCCGTTTCGCCATGCTCTCGTGCTATCTTTTCAAATAATTCTGGATTAGTCTTCTCCGTGATGGTGGATTCTTCAGAACGACTGAACCAAAGATTCCAATAGAGTTTAGAAGGGTCTTCTGACCTTTCTGCTTTCGCTACATAAACATAATTTGGTACGTAATAGGCTTCAATAGCATATTTATGCCATTTCGCTTTATCACATTCTGTCTTTGGTGTGCAGGCATGAAGAAGGACTACAGATAGTAACAAGGTCAGTGTGTTTAGTTTTTTCATAATGCCAATAAGTGTTTAATGCTTCTGATACATGTGAGAAGGTGTTGGTGACAACTTGATGCTTTTTCTTTTATTGTTGATTCTTTTCGCTTGTAAAGGTATGAATAAAAATCCAAATAGATGCATTTAGTTTTGATTTTTGACTTTTTTGAGCAGAAGGTGTGTCGAATTGTTTTTTATTTCCGCTTCTCACTGTCTATTTGTCTTGCCTCTTTTTGACTCTTGGAGAGTTGCAATCCTATCCCAACTCTAGATTTTATGTGTTACGGAGGAATGCAGTACTTTTGTTCCAGTGATGGGAGCCCTTTTTTAGGGTCAAATATCCTGAGAGAAAGAGCCCTCCTAATTTTATGGAAGAAGCTAAACGCGTAACGGAGCCGCACGAGAAAGTATCCCGCAAGGGGCAGCAATGGTTTTTACTCCTCTTACTTCCCCCTCTCGTTTGGGGGATTGTTTTTGCGTGCTATCCCCTGGTTGCTGAGGAGATCCGCCCTCTGATTATCTTCAATCTGGTTGAGGGGCTGAAACCTTTAGGCCCCCCTCTCTATGCCGCACTGGCTGTAGCTTTTCTCATTACCATCCTCTATCCGCGTACATCACAAGGGAAATCTTTTCTCTCGCTCCTTAGGCACGAGGAGGGAATCGAGCGGCTACGCCAAGGGGCGATTGCCTGCTGGGTGCTGGGGTATGGCAACCTTTTGTTTGGCGTTATCCCCAGCGTTATAGGTACGATAGCTCCATTCTTTGTGGGAACGGTGCTCTATGTTGTCCGCGCTGTACGCTTGGGCGAACGCCCTTTGTGGCAGCCTCGTGGCTATATTCTCGCCATCGGGATTTTCTTATTGTACGACCTTTGTACCCTCTTTTGGTCTCCCAATCGATCCGTTTCTCTAGAGTGGTGGATACGCGAAGCCAGCCTACTGCCCTCGATTTTCCTACTGCTGATGTACCCTCCGCATCCTCGTGATATACGTGTCTTTATGCACTATGCCCTCCGCATTAGCTACCTCTACCTCCTCAGCATTGTAGCGATTTATGTAGTAGTGTGTTGGGCTACTGATACCTCTTTGGGGGCGGCTTTTGGGCTTGAAAAAATGTATTTTGTGTTTAATGGGACGCCGATGGGGACGCTCTTTTTGGGTTCTCTTTTTGGATTCCAACACTACACCTACCTTGGCTTTATCATGCTAGCCCCCATTCTCTACTGGCTGCTGGAGCGGGAGCGTCTGCCCGAGGTTCGGAACCTCCTAGTGGGGTCTCTTGTGGGGTTCCTCCTCTTCGTGTTCATATTCCAAAGTAGGATTTTGATGTTAGTCTTGTGCGGAGCTTTTTCCCTTGGGCTTCTCTACTTTTTTTCCACCCTTGTCTTTCCCCAAAAAGGTGCTCAGAAGAAACGAATTTTGCTCCTACTCCCTATCATCGCGGTGGCCTCTCTTCTCCTCTTTTTGTGCTATCCATCAGCCTTGAAATACCTCATAGATGAGCACCGCTTTAACCTCTTTGAGACGGCCATCATGTATCTAAAAGAGAACCCTCTTTGGGGCTATGGACTAGGCTCTGCAGAGGCTCTTATCTCTCCTTTTTACCAGGGGGAGTATGCCACACACTTCCACAATCAATATCTTTTGTGCTACGTAGAGGGGGGGATTATGAGCCTATTGCTTTGGGTCGTGATATTCATTTCCTACCTAAGATATGCCCTGCGCAGCCGCAATTATGCCGCCCTTATCTATGTGGTGATTATGCTGGTTGTCATGCTTATTGAGGTGATTACCTGCTTAAGTCAATACCTTATTGCTATGAGCCTTATGGCTGCATTCTTAATTTCTACACACCTCTATCTTCAGAAAAATGACCATTGCAAACGAGATTTTTGAGCAACTCCGCGCTCAGGGCGGAGAGGAGAAAGCACGGCATCTGAGCCGATTTTTCAAATGTAAGCCGGGGGAGTATGGCGAAAGCGATCGCTTCTTGGGGGTAACGGTACCCGAGGTGCGCTCCGTAAGTAAGGCCTACAAAGAGAAAGTGAATTGGCAGGATCTCGAAGAGCTACTCGTCAGCCCTTGGCACGAATGTCGCCTTGCAGCTCTTCTTACTTTGATGGAGAAATACAAACGGGAGCCTGAGGCGGTATACAACTTTTACCTCAAGAATACTTCGGGAATTAACAATTGGGACTTGGTAGACCTAAGTGCTCATAAAATAGTGGGAGCCTATCTGCTCCGGCGCGATCGCTCGCCTCTTTATCACCTTGCCGATAGCTCTAATATGTGGGAGCAGCGCATTGCCGTTGTCTCTACTTGGGCATTTATCCGTGAGGGGGACTGCAATGATACCCTTTGCCTTGCTGAAAATTTATTGCATCATCCCCATGATCTTATGCACAAAGCTGTGGGCTGGATGCTGCGTGAAGTGGGGAAGAAAAGACTCGACCTTCTCCGAGATTTCCTCAATCGCTACGCCCATGTGATGCCTCGTACTACGCTGCGCTATTCGATAGAGAAGCTCCCTACAGAAGAGCGGCTTCGTTATCTAGGGAAAAAGACGAAACCTCGTTCCTAATCCGAGAAGAGGGAGGGGGAATTATGCCTGCTCCCCAAGGATGGTGCGGATGAGTGTGATAATCTCGCCAACAGAGCCGATGCCCGAAAAACGTACCATGCGAAGCCCCTTCTTGCTCTCTTCCAATCTACATTGGCGATGGTGGAACGAAGCATAGGCAATAAGCTTCCCAAAAAGAGGCCCCTGATAGTAGGGCGAATCCGGATCCTCGGGTAAGAAAAAGTAAAGAATCCCCGCCTTGAGTACAATGCGCTGCACGCCGAGCGATCGACCCCAGCGGCGCAAAATGGGTACCAAGATAAGCTGCTCCACTTGCGAGGGAAGTCGTCCGAAGCGATCTTCGAGCCGTTCACGGAATTCCTTTACCTCCTCTTCTGTGGTGAGATTGTCCAGTTCTCGGTAGAGACTGATGCGCTCGGAGTCTTGGGGAACGTAGTCGGGAGGTAGCGATAGATAGAGATCGCTCTCGAAGGGGCAGTCCTCCTCGGCGGCAAGTTCTGCGCTCTCGTCTTGGAAAAGCTCCTCAAACTCCTCACGTTTCACCTCTCGCACCGCCTCGTCGAATACCTTATGATAAGCATCGAATCCTAGGTCGGCAATAAAACCGCTCTGCTCGCTGCCGAATACATTACCAGCCCCCCTAATATCGAGATCTTGCATGGCAATGCGGATGCCGCTACCGAGATCTGAATAGCTCTCAATGGCTCGTAAGCGACGCTGCGATGCCTCCGGCAAGAGATCCATGGGAGGGGTAATAAGGTAGCAAAATGCCTTTCGTGAGGAGCGACCCACACGCCCTCGCAACTGGTGCAAATCGCTCAATCCAAAATGGTGTGCACTGTCTATTATGATGGTGTTGGCGTTAGAAACATCAATGCCATTCTCCACAATGGTGGTAGAGACGAGCACATCAAACTCATGTTGCGAGAAGGAGACAAAGAGTTGCTCCAGCTCAGTTTGGTTCATGCGTCCATGCCCTACGGCAATTCGGCAGTCGGGGATGCGCTGCTGTATCATGCGTGCAATTCCCTCTATATCGTCAATGCGATTATGGACAAAGAATACCTGTCCATTGCGGCTTAGCTCGAAGTTAATGGCCTCGGCAATAGCCTCAGGGTCGAAGCGAATTACCTCTGTAGCTACGGGGTAACGATTGCGAGGCGGGGTGAGGATGTTGCTCAAGTCGCGCGTGCCCATAAGGGAGAATTGCAGGGTGCGTGGGATGGGGGTTGCACTCATGGTAAGGGTATCTACATTGACTTGCAGCGAGCGCAATTTCTCTTTTACGGCTACCCCAAACTTCTGTTCCTCGTCAATTACGAGTAGCCCGAGGTCTTTGAACTGCACATTCTTCCCCACAAGCCTATGGGTCCCTACCACAATATCTATTTTCCCCTCCTTGAGGTCTTCTAGCAATTGCTTCGACTCCTTGGCTGACTGAGCGCGTGAGAAGTAAGCGACACGCACGGGCAAATCTTTGAGTCGCTCCGAAAAGGTACGATAATGCTGGTAGGCAAGAATGGTGGTGGGTACGAGTACGGCCACCTGTTTGCTATCCGCTACCGCTTTGAATGCCGCACGTATGGCGATCTCTGTTTTGCCGAAGCCCACATCGCCACATATGAGCCGATCCATGGGTCGCGGCTGCTCCATATCCTGTTTCACGGCCTCCATTGCCTTGAGTTGGTCGGGCGTCTCTTCGTAGATAAACGAGGCCTCCAGCTCATGCTGTAGGTAGCTATCAGGGCTAAAAGCGAAGCCCTCGGACTCTCGGCGCGCTGCATAGAGACGAATCAAGTCGCGCGCAATATCCTTTACTCGCTTCTTGGTGCGCTCCTTTAGTCTGTTCCACGCTCCTCCGCCTAATTCGCTCAGTTTGGGAGGCTCGTCATCCCTGTTTCGGTACTTCGAGAGCTTCCTGAGGTTGTGTACACTCACGAGGATATAGGCACCATCTCGGTAGTCAATTTTCACCACCTCTTGCTGCTTCTCCCCGTCGCGTTGGGTGAAAAGCCCGGCAAAACGCCCGATTCCGTGGTCGTAATGCACGATAAAATCGCCAGGGGTGAAGCTCTTGAGTTCTTTGAGGGAAAGCGAGACTCCGCCTGTGCGGATGCGGTCGCTCTGCAAGCGATACTTGTGGTAACGCTCAAAGATCTGGTGATCGGTCAGAAAGACCATGGCGCTATCGGCGTCTTCGAACCCCTCGTGTAGGGTCAAGGGGAGTGGTTCGGGCATCAGAGAGGCTTCGCCCAAATCGCTCAAGATCTCCCTCAAACGCTCTGCTTGGGGTGTGCTCTCGGTGAGGAACCATACCCTATA
Organism: uncultured Porphyromonas sp.; assembly: GCA_963539975.1. Lineage (GTDB taxonomy): Bacteria > Bacteroidota > Bacteroidia > Bacteroidales > Porphyromonadaceae > Porphyromonas. The sequence goes on from CAUTMR010000002.1 coordinate 56,816, forward strand.
CCCCTTCTCTTTATAGTGCTTTAAGCCCTCAATAAGGAGATCAAAATTCTTATGAAATAGAGGCTGGGGGAGGGTAGCGAACTCTACTGTTTGGGCGGGTACGATGCCCGAGGGGAGCATCCCCAAAATCAGGCGATGGCCGTGGATCTCTTGGGGCAATGTTTCGAGGGCGATTAGCTTGGCTCTCATCTCTTCGGTAGAGGAAAATCCCTCCCCCTCTACAAGTACGGCCTCCTCTTGGTATAGCTGAGTTATTCGCCCTAATGCCGCCTCATAATCGGTAAAGAGTAAGGTGTAGTCCGGGGAGAGAAACGAGAAGAGCGATTGTCCGCCCCCTGCCATATTGGCAAGATTAGAGGAGAGGGTGACCTCTTCTAGCTTTTCGTGCGAGAGCTGGGTGTCTATATCAAACGAACGGATACTCTCTATCTCGGTGTCGAAGAAGTCTAATCGGATGGGGCGCTCTGCGTTGTACGCGAATATATCTACGATGCTACCACGGAAGGCCACCTCCCCGGGTTGGTATACATAGTCCGTAATGGTAAACCCTTCGTCCACGAACCAAGCTCTGAGCTCCTGCCTATCCACCTCCTCTCCCACACGTAGAGCGCGAACATGCGTCTCTACTTCGTTGGCATTGGGGATGCCCTCCGCCAATGCAAAAGGGTGGGATACAATAATCGGACATTCACCCAACGAGAGGCGGGCAATTAGCTCCGAACGAAGCACTTCGCTCCCTGCATCGGTATGCCCATAGCGGATGTGACGGCGGTAACTAGAGGGGAAGAAGAGAACGGATTCGCGCCCTAAAATCTGAATCAAATCGCTGTAGAGATAGCCTGCGCTCTCCTCGTCGTTGGCTACAATCAGCAAGGGCTGTTTTGTCTCCTGTACGTGAAGCCCTGCCACAATCACCGCGAGAGCCGAACCCGTTACCCCCTTATAGCGTACCACCTCCCCGGTCTGAATGGAGGATAGAGTCTGAGCTAAAGAGCCAATAGAGGGGTGCTCACGAAGAGAGGTGAAAAGATGCTCCGTAGGGTCGGAGGTTGGGGGCAACGGTTGTTTCATAAGGGGGATAAAGAAAAACTAGCTAGGCTCTAAAGGCTTGCGGTATGGGTCGCTATGTGGCAAGGAGAGAGATGTGAGCCCCCGAGAAGAGAGCTGCAACTTTCTCGAATGGGACAAAAAAAGGGTGCCCAAAAGGCGAGGCTTCTCAAGATTCCTCACCTCTCTATGGGCACCCCGTAGGTCGGATTACTTACGAGCGATTACTTCAATTTCGATAAGTCCGTTCTTGGGAAGCGTCTTTACGGCAACTGCAGAGCGAGCCGGGAAAGCACCCGAGAAGTTCTTTTCGTACACGGCATTCATAGCGGCAAAGTCCGCCATGTCGGCCAAAAAGCAAGTCGTTTTGATAACGTGATCGAAGGTGTACCCGGCTTCGTCGAGGATGGCTTTGAGGTTGCGGAATACCTGTTCCGTTTGCTCCGTTACGCCTCCTTCTACAAAAGCACCGGTCTTGGGGTCGAGCCCCAACTGTCCACTTGTTATGAGCATGTTGTCGAACTCTACAGCCTGGCTGTAGGGACCAATGGCTGCAGGAGCATTGGTTGTGCTAATTACTTTCTTCATATCTCTTCTCTATAATTAGGTGATATTCATTTCGTTTGCTTCTGACGGAGAGACTCAAAAAGGAGTATCCCGGCGGCTACGGATACGTTGAGGGAGCCAATCTCTCCCACTTGGGGGATGGCTACCGATAGCGTGGCAAGTCGGGCCACTTGTGGCGAAACCCCTTCGTGCTCACTCCCCATCACGAGAGCCAGAGGTCCCGTAAGATCGGCCGTGTAGTAGGTGTTTTCTGCCTTTTCGTTGGCGACAACAATCTGGAGTCCGCACTCGGCAAGGTAGCCTACAGCTCCGCTTATTGAGGGGACTCTGCACACGGGAATACGCATCAGGGCTCCGGCGGAAGCATTCACGGCATCTGCGGAGACGGAAACACTCCCTCGCTCGGCAATCACAAGGGCATGGGCACCTGCACACTCGGCAGAGCGCGCTATTGCCCCGAAGTTGCGCGTATCTGTTACCCCATCGAGTAGTACGATAAGGGGATCTTCTCCTCGCTCAAAAATCTGAGGAACCAGCATCTCCAACGGAGTGTAAGAGACCTGTGCAATGATGGCAACACAGCCCTGATGGGCGCCTCTTGTAAAGCGATTGAGTCGCTCCACAGGCACCTCTAGGACGGGGATTCTTTGCTCTCGTGCCAATCGTTTGATGGCGCGAACCTCCTCCGAAACGAGCGCACGGCGCAGGTAAATCTTGTCAATCTCCTGACCGGCCTCTAGGGCTTCTTGTACGGAGTGGATGCCAAATATGATTTTTTCTTTAATCATTGTTTTGTAGTAATTCTTGGGCAGCAGCCATTGCTACCGGGGTGATAACGGAGCCACTGATGAGGCGTGCCACCTCTTCTTCGCGTTCTTGGGGCGAGAGGGTACGTAGCTCGGTAGAGGCTCTTTCTGTCTCTTCGTTGTAATGCTTCGAGATCGCCATTTGCGCTTCACTACGTGCTGCAATCTGCGGCAAATGGGTGATGGCAATCACCTGTAGGTGGCGTCCCATGGATCGGAGTACCTGCCCCATACGATCTGCCACGCGCCCGGAGACTCCCGTATCGATCTCGTCAAAAAGAATGGTCGGGAGGTGATCGCACGCTGCAAGCATTGCCTTGATAGTGAGCATCAAACGAGCCATTTCGCCTCCCGAGGCAACACTCCCCACGGGTTGTAACTCGGCATCTCCATTGGCACTGAAGAGCACTTCTACACGATCGTATCCCGTGGGCGAGGGAGCATCTAGGGGCGTTACTCTAAATTCTACTCGAGCGTGAGGCATCTCCAGTAACCGCAGCTCTTCCGACAATTTCTTGCCTAGTTTTAGGGCGGTACTCTGCCTGGTTTTCGATAATTTTTCACCCAGATGTTGTACCTCTTTTAGGGCAGCAGCGGATTTTTTTTCAGCCTCTAGGAGAAGGTCTTCTTGCCCATCACAGAATTGCACCTTCTTGTGAAGTTCTTCGCGGAGCGCGATAAGTCCTTTTGTATCGGGGTGATGGTACTTTTGGCACAGCGTATTGATGAGGTCGAGACGCGCCGTTACGTGAGCAAGAGCCTCGGGATCGGTATCTACCTGCTCGGTAAAAGAGGCGAGGTCTCTAGCCACATCGCGCATCTCTATGGCGCAGGAGTTCAATCGCTCGAGGTGACTTTCTACTCTCGGGAACTTGCTTGTTATCTCTTCGAGTTGGCGAATGGCTCCGGAGAGCTGGCTGATCACGTTTGAGGACTCTCCATCAAGCATCTCTTGCACTTGGTAGAGCGTGCTCTTGATTTCGTCGGCATGACGCAAAAGGGTTTCCTCCTCAAGCAAGCCCTCTTCTTCGCCCTCTACGAGGTGGGCGTCGCTCAACTCTTGGTAGCGGAATAGATTGTAGTCATACTCCTCTCTACTGCGAGCTATTTGGCTTTTTAGCTCCTCGAGAGTGCGGACGGACTCTTCGTATTGAGTGTATGAGGCCTTGTAGGCAGGGAGAAGCTGAGGATCGTCTGACATCTGATCCACTATGTGCAATTGGAATTGGTTGCTCGAAAGCTGAAGATTCTGGTGTTGGGAGTGAATATCAATGAGCAGAACGCCCAGCTCAGACAGCGTAGCGAGGGAGACGGGCGTGTCGTTGATGAAACATCTACTGCGCCCCATGGCGGAGATTTCTCGCCATACAACGCAAGCACCATCTTCCATCCAAAGATCCCTTTGGCGCAACCATTCCTCCACATGCGGGGGGAGTGCTACAAAGGTTGCCTCTATAACGCTTCGTTTTGCCCCTGCCTTGACGAGGCTACTATCGGCACGGCGGCCTTGTAACATCGAGAGCGCGCCAACAAAAATGCTCTTACCTGCACCCGTCTCCCCCGTGATGGAAGTAAAGCCGGAGGCAAAAGAAACCTCCAAGAGATCGATGAGAATAAAATCTTGAATCCTGAGGAGTTGGAGCATCAGTGTCTATTGTTTTTTAGCGACTTGGGGAACTTAACGCTTGAGCGCATCAAGCGTATTACCCTCTGTGGGGTATATCTTGTTGAGGAGCTTGTAGGCCGCTTGCTTCTCTTCGGCGGTAGCTTTCTCTGCCACTTTGACCAATTCGGGAAGTTTGGTTTGGGAGAAAAGAATGAGAAGCGGGGAGCGAGGGGTGTTTTTCCAGACCTCCTCTAGTTGGTTAAGAGCCTCTAAAAGGGTAGTGCGCCCTCGCTGCACGTTGGCAACAAGTTCGTCCAGTCCTTTTCGGTGATAGGTGTACCACATTTGGCGGAATGGCTCTTGAGTGGGGTCGTTGAGGGCCTCTGCTATGGCGTATCTGTTGTAGTCGTTGTCGTAGGCTTTCCAGCCTTTCCACTCCGTGCTTGCCTGCCCGGCAATATTGACGAGCTGTCGCATTTCGTCACGAGCCACGTTGCCTCCCAAGGGGGAGAAACTATCGAGGTCGAGAGCGATTATGTAGTATGCATAGAAAACGATGCTGGCAATGAGGTTGCTTCCTATGTCGTTAGGGGAATAAGTTAGGACGTCGAAAGATTGGTAATCGAAGTTAAGTTCACGGTCGCGCCAAACAAGAAGAGGAGATTGGTAGGAGCTGTTGAAGACAGGGCGTTGTGCTGTGATGTAAAGCTCTCCGGCGTACTTTCGCTCTTCTTCTACGGCGGTAAGGTTAATGGCAAAGGCGCATTCGATGCGCTCCGCAGGGGAGTATTGCAGCGAAGTCCAACGCGTATTGTTGAGCATGTCGGTTAGTTGGCGTTCCATTTCTGCGAACTGGCTGGCATTGACCGACCCCAGTCGTTCGGTATTGATCGCAACTTTTGCCTTGAGCTCTTGTGCAGAGACTTGTTTTGCTCCCAGCAGTAGGCAAAGCAAAATCAGAAACGGACGGACAACCTTCATTGCTGCAAATAATGGTTTGTGAGGTAGTTGAGAATATCCTTTGCTACCTCTTCTTTGCTCTTGAGAGAGCACTCCAAAGGCTCTCCCTTTTGGGGAATCAAGGTGACTTTGTTGGTGGGAGTGCCAAAGCCGGCTCCCCTGTCGTTGATGGAGTTGAGCACCATAAGGTCCATGCCCTTACGTGCCATCTTGCGCCTTGCCTCCTCGTGATCAGACGAGGTCTCCAAGGCAAAGCCTACCATGATTTGATTCTCCTTTTTCTCGCCGCCCAGGGTGGCGGCGATATCCGGATTCTTTACAAGAGAGAGGGACATGGAGGCGCCTGTGTTTTCTCGTTTCATCTTGCCTTCCGCTTTGTGCTCGGGGCGATAGTCTGCCACAGCAGCGGAAAAAATGGCAAGGCGGCATGAGTTTGCAACCTTTTGGCAGGCGGCTAGCATCTCGCAAGCTGTTGATACTCTCTCTACGTGCACCCCTTGGGGATCGGGGAGGGTGGAGGGGCCAGAGACGAGATGAACTTGGGCACCTCGGCGAGCACACTCAGCAGCGAGCGCATATCCCATCCGTCCGGAGGAGTAATTCCCGATAAAACGGACGGCATCAATCGGCTCGTAGGTGGGGCCTGCTGTGATGAGCACTTCCATCCCGGCTAGGCGATTCTCTTTACATCCTTGCGCCTCTGCCTCAAAGTGTTGAGCTACGGCCTGTGCAATTTGCTCGGGCTCTTCCATACGCCCTTTGCCCTCCAGCCCACTTGCTAGGAAGCCGTCTCCCGGTTCTACTACGTGCACTCCTCGCTCGCGGAGGGTCTGTAGATTACTCTGAGTTGCGGGATGGCGATACATGTCTAGGTCCATGGCAGGAGCCACCCAGACCGGAGCTTTCATAGAAAGATACGTGGTGAGCAACATATTGTCGGCAACTCCTGTTACCATCTTGGCGAGGGTGGCTGCCGAAGCTGGTGCAATAAGCATGAGATCTGCCCATAATCCCAAAGAGACGTGGCTGTGCCAAGACCCATCTCGGCGATCGAAAAACTCCGAGACTACAGGCTTTTGTGTAAGGGTAGAAAGGGTGAGGGGGGTAATAAATTCTTTGCCCGAAGGGGTGATAACGACCTGCACTTCGGCACCCATTTTTATGAGAAGACGAATAAGCGTAGCACTCTTATAGGCTGCAATGCTGCCCGTGATGCCCAAAACAATATGCTTACCTTGAAGGCTCATAAAAGGCTTGATGGAGGGATTGATTAGTTGTTTTCGGAAGCGAGTTTGAAACGAAGGCGCGTAAGATGCCGCTTGGTGTCTTCGGGGAAGTCGGCCTTCATCACCCAGTCGTAATACCCCGGTTCTTTTTTGAGCACCTCGGCAACGGGTACGCCTTTGTGCTTGCCAAAGTTAATCACGACCTCGTCTTTTTCGTTGTAAACGAAGCGTCCTGCCAAGTCAAGATTCCGCTGCTGCATTGTAAAAGAAGATAGGAACTCAACATCGTTTTGCAGATCTTCGGGATAGCGGTCGAGCTGAGCCTTGAGCACTTCGAGCGTGGCGCGAGTGTCGGCTTCGGCGGAGTGAGCCTCGGTTAAGTCCTTGTCGCAATAAAATTTGTACGCAGCCTCTAAGGTACGACGCTCCATTTTATGGAAGATCGTTTGCACATCGATAAACCGGCATCGCGAGAAATCGACCTCTACGTCGGCACGGATAAATTCTTCTCCTAGGAGGGGTACGTCAAAGCGATTGGAGTTGTAGCCCGCAATGTCGCACCCTTGAATCATAGATGCCAAGCTCTTGGCCACTTGCCGAAATGTGGGACAATCGCGCACATCATCATCGGTAATGCCGTGGACTGCCGTGCTCTCCTCGGGGATGTGGCATTCCGGATTGAGACGACGCGTGCGCACCTCTTCGTGCCCATCGGGGTAGACTTTGATGAGGGAAATCTCTACGATACGATCCTTCTCGGGGCTGAGACCCGTAGACTCAATATCGAAGAATACAAGTGGACGCTTGAGCTGTAGTTCCATAGAAGAAAGGGGAAGTTAGCGAGCCGTAGTAATGGGCATGATCACATTGGTTAGCTCCGTATCCTTGGGGTTCTCGGAGGGGATGATAACCATTGCTCGAGAGGCATCGGCAATCTCAAAGACGATGTTGCTCGACTCAATTGTATTGATAAGGGCAATGAAACTATGTACCTTGAAGCGGAGCTTCATGCTCAGGTTAGAGGGGTTTTCTATGGGGAAGCGTTGCTCAGCCTGCCGCACGTCTTGTACATCCATGCTGACTGTCATCAAGTTACCTTCGATAGACATCTGCATCACTAGGGGATGATTGGGGCTGCTCATAAAGGAGTTCATGCGCTTGATGGCAGGTACAAACAGACGCCCTTCTATGGAGATGCGGTGTGGGTTGTCCCTAGGGATTACAGAGTCGTAGGGCGGATAACGGCCCTCTACGAGGCGAGTAGAAGCTTCAATGTTACCAACTTTGAAGAACGCCTTGCGGTCCGTGTGCGAGAGAGTTACCTCTTCGTCTGTAAAAGACGCCAAGAGAGCGCGCAAGAAGTTCGCCATCTTTTGAGGCAAACAGAACTGATAGGGCGATTGTACTCGCACGTCGGCCGGCTCCACAATAGAGGGATCCACCACGCTAGAGTCTGTATATTTCGTAAGGATCTCGGTAGAGGTAGCTACCATTGCGAGGTACTTTGCTTTGAAGTCGAAGCAAACAGAAGCAAGGATAGGTCGCCTAGCATCCTCTGCCATAGAGCCAATAGTCAGATCCAAACCACGACGCATGGCAGAGGCAGACATGGTGGCAACGTGTGCCGTTTCGGCCTCTTCTCTGTCTTTGTCGTCCTTAGGATAGAGTTCTCCATCGCTCGTTGCGAAACGGATATAACCCCCTTCAAAGGTCATCAGTAGGGTAGAGGTCTCAGCCTCGTAGTCGAAGAGGAGAGGCTGGTCGGGCAGTCCCTTTACGTATTCCAATATATCCTTGGGATGAACGGCGAAGGTTGCATTCCCTTCTGAGGAGATCACGGGTAGTACCCCGCGGCTTCGCATCATACCGTCAGAGCCTGTTACGTAGAGGTTATTGTCTTGTATTTCGAAAAGGAAGTAGGTGAGTACCGGCATCTCATTGTAGACGGTGGGCACTACCTTACTTTGGTTCTGAAGGAGGGACGAAAGCTCTCCGGAGGCTATTTTAAACTGCATATCAGAGGTTGTTGCTATAGTTATTCTTCGTAGGCAAAAGTAGCCATTTTTCTTGAAGGCTCTCTAGAGGTTAAGAGGGATAAACAAGATTCTCTTCGGTTGCTACGTCGAGTACTTCTCGAAGGTACTTCTCGGCTTCGTAGCGTGCCATGGGGAGGTTGTGCAGGAGACAATTTCCGCAATCTCTAGGCTCGGTGCCGGGTACTACGCCCTCGAAATCGCGTACAAAGCGGAACGTGGCTCGCATCAAATCCAAAATATCGTGAGAGGAGAGATCTCCCTTGATGAGGAGGTAGTTGCCCGTAAGGCACCCCATAGGCCCCCAATAAACAATGCGATCGCGCCATTCGAGGTCGTTGCGAAGATAGGTCGCTGCAAGGTGTTCGATGGTATGCAACTCGGGTACGCCCATCACGGGTTCCCGATTGGGTTCTTTCATACGGATATCGAAGGTGGTGATTACCACATCGCCAAAGCGGTCTTTGCGGGAGACGTAGATGCCTCGCTTGAGGCGGATATGATCGAGTTGAAAGCTGGGTATTTTCTCCATTTTTAGGGTTCGTATTTGATTATACTAGATTGCATTAATGAGTTTATGGATGGCTGAAAACCGCTCGGAGCGGAACGCTTTTTCTCCCCAGAATCGGCGGTATTGCGTGTAGCCGTCGGCGCGATCCGGGGTGTCGCTGATGAGCCGGATTACCATCAAGGGGAGGTGGTGAATATAGGCCGTCTGCGCTACTGCTGCGCTCTCCATGTCCAAAGCGAGAGCTTCGGGGAAGTTCGTTTTGATAAAGGAGAACTCGGCAGGAGAGGATAAAAATCGGTCTCCACAGGCTACTCCTCCTAGATGGAAAGGCACTCCTGTCTCCCTGAATTTCTCAACAAGAGAAGTCTCTACAGGATAACGCAGAGGGTAACCCTGTACTTGCCCATAGGGGATTTCTGCTCCGCAGTAGACGTCGTGATAGCAAACCCAATTAGCCACCACGATATCGCCTCTCTCCACACTCAGGCTGAGGGTGCCACTTACCCCCACATTGAGGATTAGGGAGGGGGCGAATAAACGAATCGCCTCTACTGTGGCTACGGCTGCAGACACTTTGCCTATACCCGTGGTCAGGAGAAGCAAAGATTGCCCTTTGTGCGTGGTGCCCTGCCAACCTTCGAAGCCAAGAGGCGACACCTCCTTTTTCGGGGGCTCCGAGAAGAGGGGGAGAAGCTCTTGCACCTCTTTGGGCATAGCTGCCACCAAGAGTATTTTATCTTCACTCCCCATATTGTAAAGGCTTGTTCGTATCCATCATTACAAAGATACAACAAAAAGCCCATCATCTACGCCTCATGTAAGAGGGAGATGATGGGCGGTATAGAAACTCTTTTTTATCCTTTAATCCCTAGAAAAGGGCTTCTTAAAGCCCCGTCTTGGAGAGCTCTTCGTCCAAGAAAATTAGGTTTTGTTCCTTGGAGAGGTTGATGCGATCGATGATGCTGCAAGCGGTATCTTCTTCCTCTACTTGCTCACGAATGTACTTCCAGAAGAAGTCTTGAGAAGCCATATCGTGCTCGGCGGCTGCCACCTGAACAAGCTCTTCGATCCATGCCGTTACCTTGCATTCGTGCTCGTATACTTGTGTGAAAGTGTCTGCTACAGAGCCAAATTCTGTGGGAACTTCCTCAAGGGGAAGGATGGTCACACGGCCTCCGCGGCGGTTTACAAAGTTCATCATGTCGTAAGCGTGCTCCATCTCTTCTTTAGATTGAGCCATAAGCCACTTAGCCATACCTGCATAGCCTTTGTGCTGTAGGTACATAGACATGGAGAGGTATAGGTTGGAAGACCACATCTCGCGGTTGATTTGTAGGTCGATAGCTTTCGTTACTTTTTCGTTGATTTTCATATTTCAAATGCAATTTTTCTTCTGTTACTACTGGTAAAACAGACATGCCTTATTTTGGTTCAATGCACGTGAAGCTCTTATTCGTAGGGGGATAGAAATAAAAAAAGCACCCACCCTCAATATCAAGGATAAATGCTTAAAGGGAAGTACGCGAGATGAGATTTGAACTCATACACCGTAACCGGCACTACCCCCTCAAAGTAGCGTGTCTACCAATTCCACCACTCGCGCAAAATGTTTCAAGTTTTATGAGGTCTCCCTCAAAGCTGTCGTCGTGCCCAAGACAGGACTCGAACCTGCACGTCGCGAAACACTCGCACCTGAAACGAGCGCGTCTACCAATTCCGCCACTTGGGCTTCTTTGTTACTCTCTTCTCTTGGCATTAGGCCCAAATGAAAAGAGCCGCACACAATCGACTTCTATCTTATTCTCTAGCACTTGCTCCGTATTTCGCGGTGCGGACGGGACTCGAACCCGCGACCCCCTGCGTGACAGGCAGGTATTCTAACCAACTGAACTACCGCACCAAAACTCGAAGCGTGCTCCGACCGTCTTTGTCAAGAGCTGTAGAACAGCCTCTGCCGTTCTCGTTCAACGCTCTCTCAACTCGAAAGCGACAGCAAAGGTACTGCTTTTTTTTAGTTGTGCAATAGTCGGCGATAAATTTTTCTGTTTCCAAAGTGATTTTGATGTGCCAATTTTTTGTGGTTTGATTCATAAGTCTCTGTAATATAGTGTGATTGTAGAGTTTTAGAGGGGCGGTGGGATCTTCTTGTGGGAGTGTGAAGATTTTTCTTCTTCGTCCGCCTTTAATATCTCGCTGCGTTGCAAGAAGAGGGAAAGGGAGTTATCTTTGTAGTCGTATTCAATTAGACCTTGGTAATATGACAGACAGACATAAAGAACGTATCCTCATGGCATTCGATACCATCGAAGAGGGATTTGAAGAACTTGAAGAGCGCTTCGAACTTGTGCGTCCTCCCCACGGACGAGACTTTTCGCGGCAAGAGATTATGGAGCAGATCCCCTCCGCCACCATCCTCTGTTCGGTATTCGACATTCCTATTGATAGGGAGATTATCGATAAGGCTCCTAACCTCAAGCTAATTGCCAACTATGCCGTTGGCTTTAATAATATAGATATTGAGTATTGTAGGCAAAAGGGGATTGCCGTAACCAATACGCCCGATAGTGTAGTTGCCCCCACGGCGGAGCTGGCCTTTGCCCTCTTGCTGTCGCTTTCGCGACGCACGGCGGAGTGGGATCGCGCTTTGCGCACAATGGGTCGAGATCTTAAACCCTCTAGGTTAGACCGATTGGGCTTGGATCTCCTTGGCAAGACGATCGGGATTGTAGGCTTTGGTAACATAGGTCGAAGTGTGGCCGCGCGCTGTCAGGCTTTTGGGATGAAGGTGATCTACTACAAACGCCATAGGCTTTCAGAGGAGATAGAGCAGAAGCTCGGTGTGTCCTACTGCGACCTAGATACTCTATTTGAGACGGCTGATGTTGTCTCTCTCCACACGCCTCTCAATGAGGATTCTCGCCATCTCGTGGATGCTGATAGGCTCGCTCGGATGAAGCCTTCGGCTCTCCTTGTGAATACGGCTCGCGGAGCGGTGGTGGACGAAAACGCCCTAGTGGAGGCTCTTTCCTCCGGGAAAATTGCCGGTGCAGCCCTTGATGTGTACGAGGATGCCGATAAGCCCAATGCTGCCCTCTTCCGCTTAGACAATGTGGTCATGACCCCTCATGTGGGTACGCAAACCTACGATGCGCGACTTATGATGGCGCGTGAGCTAACGAATAATGTGCTTGGCTTTGTGGATGGCGACCGCCCCGTAGCTTATGTAGTGCGACCGGTGTAGGCTCCGGCTCTCACTCGAGAGATTTCGGATGAATTGCGCTCTTCTCTTTTGTCTATTCCCGTTGTTGGGGAAGCCGGAAGAGGGGAGCGTTCTTTTTTTACCCCTTGAAACGAGACCGGACGCAGGCTAAGAATTTCAGAACTCCTGCCCTATACTTTTTACTTTTTCGGGTAGAATGCTCTCTCGTAATCAGCCTATTCTCGAAAGAATTCTACCCTATAACGTTGTAGATTCTGGCCGGAGATTGTTTCCCTTATAGACTTTTTTGAAAAAAGAGCCTCTGTGCAGAATATAAAGCGTATATTTGCGATAGGAATTGATACCTCCTGCGCATTACATAGTGATGATGCAAGGAAAGAATCACACAGGAATAGAAATCTAAAAGCAGTTTGCACATGAAAATCTTAGTACGACTATCAGCGGTAGTGTGTTCCCTCCTTATTGCCTTCTCGGCGGGAGCGCAAGAGAAGGCTCCTCTCTCCTTTGGCCTCTATACGACCCTAGGAGCTCCTGAGGGCTTGACGATAGGGGGCTCTGTCTGCTTTATGCCCGAGCTATCGCTCCGTGCTGGGCTTGGCTTAATGCCTAGTCTGTCTTACTCCTCGCGAGTGGATGTTGATAAGGTAAAAGCTTTTGCGTCCTATGCACAGAAACTTGAGAATCCTGTTGATCTGGACATCAAGATGAAGTCGGGTTGGGTGCGAGGACAATTGCTTCTTGACTATCATCCATTTAAAAATCCATTTAGGGTAACGGCCGGATTGTTCTTAGGCCGCTATCAAGCCCGCGGATCGGTGCAGCTTGTAGATCACAAGACGGGTAAGTCGGTAGCCGAAGAGATGAGAAGGAAGGGAGTGTTGAACATGCCTCTAATTCGGCTAGAGGAGAACGGGGAGACTATTTTTACTCTCCAGCCCGACGAAGATACCTCTATAAAGGCTTCTGTTGCGTCCCCTTCTTGGGTACAGCCTTATATCGGGGTTGGCTATGGTTTTGCTGTGCCACGCTCTAGAGTGTCGTTCTTTGGGGATCTAGGACTCCTCTACAATGGGCCTCTAAAGTTGTCTTCCCCTAACCTGAGAGAGGGTAACCTTAATAGCCTTGTGCCCCGTGATGAAACATTAAAATCGATTGATGCTTGGACGCGGCTTTTTGCAGTCCTCAACTTGGGCGTCTCTATACGGCTATAGGGCATTCCCTATTGTCCTTCTTTTAGTAGGGGAGAAGTACTATCTGCTTCATGTTGTCTACCACTCTCTTATTGCAAGGGGGTGGTGGTGTTTTGTGCGCATAGGGTACTCTAAACGAGAGGATTTGACTCTTAATACCAAGGTCTTATTCGAAATGAAAAGAGAGGGCTTCTCTTCGTTATTTCGTTGCTAATCAACTGGCTGTAGGGCAGTAATAAAGGTCGTGTCACTTTTTTTTGAATCTTTCGTGTAGTACATTTCTGTACTAGTAAAGAATACAGATTACCTATAAATAGGTATAAAATAGGCTTACGTCTAATATTTAATACCTACTTTTGCACGAGGAAATAAGTATAAAACAGACAAATAATAAGACGAAATTATGGAAAAGTCAATCAAAGGAACTCGCACAGAGAAAAATCTACTCGCCTCTTTTGCCGGAGAATCTCAGGCACGTAATAGATATACCTTCTTTGCAAGTGTGGCAAAGAAAGAGGGTTATGAGCAGATCGCTGCCATCTTCCTTGAGACTGCAGAGCAGGAGCGTGAGCATGCCAAAACGTTCTTCAAATTCCTCGAAGGTGGGATGGTAGAGATTACTGCCATGTACCCTGCTGGTGTTATTGGCACCACGATGGAAAATTTGGCTGCCGCTGCTGATGGTGAAAACGAAGAGCACACCGTGTTGTACCCCGAGGCTGCAGACATCGCTGAGGAAGAAGGTTTCCCCACGATTGCAGCAGCATTCCGCCAGATTGCTAAGGTTGAGGCAGAGCACGAGCGTCGCTATCGCATCCTTCTAGAGCGAGTAAAGACAGAAACAGTATTCTCTCGCGAAGAAGAAATTATGTGGCAGTGCCGTAACTGTGGTTATGTGCTTACCTCGAAGAAAGCACCCGCAAAGTGCCCCGCATGTCAGCATCCGCAGGCTTACTTCGAGCCCTGTAAGCAGAACTATTAATCCTACTTCTCAAGCGGAGAAGCCCCCAAAAAGTAGCAAGATACGGAGCTATTTAGGAAAGAACTCCTACACCCCTTTGTACATAAGAGGGGTAGCAGGGAATAAGATGGGGGATTGACATATTTGAGAGACGAGATAAAAGGAACCCACATCCTCTCGTTTCGTAAAGCGCATGGTAGCTATACCGCTCCATGTATTGCCTTCACTTTCTATCCCTAATTGGGGTGCGAGTTGAGGGGTGCGGATTGAGCCAATGCGTTTTATTTGTTTGTGGGGTTGCCCCCTCGGTGGTCAAAAGGCGAAGAACCCATCCTTATGTCTATGGTTTGATCTCCGGGGGGCAACTTTTTATATCCGAAAGAAGATCTCGTTGTACCACTTGGTGGGGGAGGTTGGGGAGAGCTAAAAAAGACGGCGAGGCGCCCTTGTCAAAGAAAAATGTTCTCCTCTCGTGGGGGTGAAGTAAGGGCAATATTTGTGTGCATAAGTATCGTTGTTTTAGGGGCTTATTTGGGAGGAATTTTGTATTTGTCCTTTCAAAAGGGTTATGGATCGGCAAGAATGAGCTACTTTTGCAGGGCTAATGCTGCCCATAGGTAGCACAAAAGATACAAACGACACCAATAGGCAACTGATGAAAGTTCACCACGAAGGGAGAGGAATCCTGATTAGTTTCTTTCTTATATTCTTAGTTATAGACGTTCTCGCATTCCTGGCTTCTCCTTATATTGTCATTCCTATCCTTTTTCTTGTAGTCACGCTTACTCTTATGGGATTGGCTTTCAATTTCTTTCGGAGTCCCCATCGACACAATAAAGGAGAGGGGCAAGAAGATATTATTGTAGCTCCTGCCGATGGTAAACTCGTGACTATAGAAGAGGTGTATGAGGGGGAGATTTTGCAGACACAGTGCCTCAAGGTTTCTATTTTTATGTCTATCTATGATGTGCATGCCAATTGGTTTGCGTGTAATGGTGTCGTGCGCCACGTGAGCCATACGGACGGGAATTTCTATAAGGCTTTCCTACCAAAGAGTAGTACCGAAAACGAGCGGAGTGCTGTGGTAATAGAGACTCCTCAAGGGCATCGTGTGCTGGAGCGTCAGATTGCAGGGGCTGTTGCGCGACGTATCGTTACCTACCCACAAGTGGGAGAGGTTGGTACTATTAACGACTTTGTGGGCTTTATCAAGTTTGGTTCGCGCATCGATCTTTACCTCCCGCTAGGCACAGAGATATTTATAGCGCCGGAGACAAAAGTGAAAGGAAATACTACCGTTATCGGTAGACTTCCCTCTGTACAAAGATGAAAAGCATTCGCTACTATATCCCCAATTGCATCACTCTTGCTAATCTCATAGCAGGTTGCCTTGCCATTTATCAGGTCTTGGTCAATGGGGATAGCAATGCCGCCGCTTGGTGCATTGTGGCGGCCGGTGTTTTCGATCTGTTCGATGGCTTGGTGGCTCGTCTGCTTCATGCTCAGAGTGCTATTGGTGCAGATCTCGACTCTTTGAGCGATGTGGTTAGCTTTGGCGTTGCTCCGGCTTTCCTTCTTTTTTCCTATTTGGGAAAGGCAACTCCCTCTATATGGGCGGCACTTCCGGCTTTTCTGATTGCGGCATTCTCGGCTCTACGTTTGGCTAAGTTCAATAATGATACGAGGCAAACTAGTTCTTTTTTGGGGCTGCCGGTACCAGCCAATGCTCTATTATGGATTGGTATCGTGGCTATGCTCTCTCTCTTGCAGCTCTCTACGGCTCTCCTATTGAGTATTGTGTATCCCTTGATATTGATAAGTTGTATCTACCTGGTGGCCGATATTCCTTTACTTGCTTTTAAGATACACTTTCCGCTAACGGAGAAAAAAGATCGCGTACTTCTGTCTATTGCACTGGTCTTGCTTGTTCTTGGCATACTGTTTGTATGTATCTTGGGGTGGGCGGGGTTGCTTCCTTTTGTCGTAAGCTACCTTATCAGCTCAGCGCTTTATCGTCTTTTGTGGCGGTCTTATAACAAGTAGTGATCCGTTGGTAGTATGACTTTTTTCCTCATAATCCTCCTTATAGGGGTACTCTTTTACCTCTTCCGTATTCAGATCCTGAAATGGTTTTTACGCCGTGCAGGGATGTATAATGCCTCCCAAGAGGCCTCTCGTTCTCAGAAGAGAAGAGGAGAGAGAGAGTCACACCGCTCGCCCGGAGAAAAGGTGGATATTACGACGGTGGATAAGCGCAAATTTGATAAGGGTCAGGGGGAGTATGTAGACTTCACAGAAGAGAAAAACACGAATCCTGAGCGGTAGCTTAGGGGGCTTCTGTGTCATAAAGTTTTTTTTCTGTCATTGGATTAGTGTTCGCTAGTGGCCTAATCCTTGTTCGTATAGCTCTGCTTGCGAGCAGATTTCGTTGTTAAAGGTCGTAATATTCCATCCTAGTAGGGTACCTATTTGATGGGATTTGACTACTTTTGCAAAACTGAATTTGTAGCAACGACAGAGATTGTAGTCATGGCTAAATCGATAAAAATACGAAAGGGCCTCTCCTTGAATCTGAAAGGGAAAGCCCCGCTGGAGCATTTGAGTGCCCCTAAGCCAAGCAGTACCTATGGGTTGGTCCCCGATGACTATGTGGGTGTAACCCCAAAGCTTTTGGTACATGTAGGCGATAAGGTAGAGTGCGGTACGCCTCTTTTTTACGATAAAACTTTCCCCGAAATTAAGTTCACAAGCCCTGTAGCCGGCGAGGTTGTCGCTGTCAATCGAGGGGCAAAACGAAAGATTCTGAGCGTGGAAGTTCGTCCCTCAGGGGAGACGGCTTCTGTCTCTTTTGTTCCATATAAAAAGGAGAGTTCCTCTCGCAAGGCTCTTCTTGAGATGCTGCTTAGCTCGGGAATGTGGGCGTTTTTCAAACAACGCCCCTATGATAGGATTGCCAACCCCGAGGAGATGCCGAGAGACATCTTTGTAACGGCCAATCTAACAGCCCCCCTCGCTCCCTCTATGGAGTACCTATTAAAGGGAAGAGAAGAGGACTTGAAAGTTGCTCTTTCTGCTCTACAGACGCTTACTAATGGCTCTGTGTATTTGGGCGTCCCTGCGAATTTTGCTTTTACAGCACCTCAAGGAGTGGAAGTCGTTTCCGTGGAGGGCCCTCACCCCGCAGGTAACGTGGGAGTCCTTATCAATCATACCCGCCCTCTCAATAAGGGAGAAGTTGTGTGGACCTTAAAGGCCACGGACTTGCTCGTTGTAGGGCGTTTCTTGCGCACGGGTAAGGTAGATTTCTCTCGTACGATAGCCATTGCCGGCTCCGATGCTGCACAACGTGGTTATGCAACGATCACTCCGGGAGCAAGAGTGCTAGATCTGTACGGCTCCGATCTCTGCGTCAAGAAAGAGCACGAACGGATTATCAATGGAGACGTCCTTACGGGAGTGCGTATCTCGGATGAGCGTCCATTTGCTTCACTCAACATTGATTTGATAAGCATTATCCCCGAAGGTGACGATTACGACGAAGCCTTTGGTTGGATCGCTCCTCGCTTTAAGCAGTTTAGCGCCAACCGTAGCTACTTCTCGTGGTTGCTTGGGAAAAAGAGAGAATATGCCTTTGATGCACGCATTAAGGGTGGCGAGAGGGCTATGATTATGAGCCACGAATACGATCGCGTTTTCCCCATGGATATTTTCCCCGAGCATCTGATCAAAGCCACTATTGCCTATGATATCGACAAAATGGAGGCTTTGGGGATTTACGAAGTGGCTCCCGAGGATTTTGCGTTGTGCGAATTTGTCTGCTCTTCGAAGATGGAATTGCAGTACATCATACGCAACGGGCTCGACCTCCTCTACAAAGAAATGAACTAACCCTTCTCTATAGATATGAAAGGATTCTTTGATAAATATCGTGCGACTTTCTCCGAAGGGGGTAAGTTGCATGCCTTCCATTCGCTTTTTGAGGGGATGGAAACGTTTATGTTTGTGCCTCACGATACCGCTCGTAGGGGGACCCACATTCACGACGCAATAGACTCGAAGCGAGTCATGAGTATGGTGATTCTCGCCTTAATACCCTCACTGCTCTTTGGTATGTACAACGTGGGATACCAGCATTATCTCGCCATCGGGGAGCTTGCCACTCGCTCGTTTTGGGCGCTTTTTGGCTTTGGTTTCCTTGCGGTATTGCCTAAGCTCATCGTAGCTTATGTAGTGGGATTGGGGATTGAGTTTACTGTCGCTCAATGGAAAAAAGAGGAGATACAAGAAGGATTCCTAGTAACGGGATTCTTGATTCCCCTCATCGTTCCGGTAGATACCCCACTATGGATGATTGCCGTAGCAACGGCCATGTCTGTAATTTTTGCCAAGGAAGTCTTTGGTGGTACGGGATATAATATTTTCAATGTGGCGTTGATCACTCGTGCAATCCTCTTCTTTGCTTACCCAACCATGATGACGGGAGACAGCGTTTTTGTCCGTACCGGTGACAGCTTTGGAGTAGGAGCCGGTACTTTGGTGGATGGCTACTCCGGAGCAACTCCCCTCGGGCAGATTGCTACCGCTGGAGAATCTCTCCCCGCGTTGCACAATATCGTAAACGAACCTCTCTCTTATCTTGATGCTTTCTTGGGCTTTATCCCAGGATCTATTGGCGAGGTTTCTACTTTAGCCATCCTAATAGGGGCTGCATTGCTTATCTGGATGGGGATTGCAAGTTGGAAGATTATGCTCTCGGGCGTTGTAGGAGCCTCCCTTATGGCTCTGCTTTTCAACGCTATCGGCTCTACGGCAGCCATGCAGATGACTCCCCTCATGCACCTTTTGTATGGAGGCTTTGCCTTTGGCCTTGTCTTCATGGCAACGGACCCTGTAACCTCGGCACGTACCGAGACCGGCAAGTGGATCTATGGATTCTTTGTGGGGGTCATGTGCGTTTTTATCCGCGTACTCAACCCCGGGTATCCTGAGGGGATGATGCTTGCCATCCTACTAATGAATGTATTCGCTCCCCTTATCGACTACTTTGTAGTGAACGCGAATATCAAACGTCGTGCTCGCCGTCTAAAAAGGGCAAACTAATCAATCCGAGCTTTGTAATAGACAAGAAACTATGAATAGAGAGAGTAATACATACACTATAGTATACGCAGCCATTATGGTTGCTCTCGTAGCTGTTGCTCTTGCTTTCACCTCACAGGTACTCAAGGCACCCCAAGAAGAGAATATCAAGATAGACAAGATGGAGCAGATCCTTCGCTCCGTACATCAGGTTGCCCCCAGTAAAAAAGAGGTGACCAAGCTCTACAAAACCATCATCAAACAGGAGCTCCTCATCAATGCCAAGGGCGAAGTGCTTCGTACGTT
The DNA here is from genome assembly GCA_963539975.1 of uncultured Porphyromonas sp. Lineage (GTDB taxonomy): Bacteria > Bacteroidota > Bacteroidia > Bacteroidales > Porphyromonadaceae > Porphyromonas. The sequence continues at coordinate 76,328 of CAUTMR010000002.1, forward strand.
TGAGGGCGAAGAGATTGCCAATAATGCCGCATTCAATCTAAATACTGCCAATCAATTTAAGTTGCTCGCAACCAATCCTGATGCCGAGCTCCCTCTGTATGTCGCAGAAGTTGATGGGACGAAAAAATTCATTATCCCTCTCAATGGAGCCGGACTTTGGAATGTAATCTGGGGCTATATGGCTATTGATATGGACGGAACCACTGTCTTTGGCAGTGACTTTGGGCATGCCGGAGAAACTCCGGGGCTGGGAGCCGAAATAGCAACAGAGCACTTCTCCTCTCGCTTTATCGGCAAGCATATTGCCAACGCAGAGGGACAAGTGATAGGGATTGCTGTGGTGAAAAATGGCAAGTCGCCCGACGAACGTGAGTTTGTAGACGGAGTAACCGGAGGTACACTTACCAGTAATGGGGTTGATGCGATGCTCACGAGCTCGCTCAAACCCTACGAGAAATATCTTCAAGCCAACGCTACCAAATAAGGAAGAATAGAGATTATGGCAAACAAAAATAAAGAGGTTTTACTAGGGCCGCTCAGTAGCAACAATCCTGTACTTATCCAGGTGCTGGGTATTTGCTCGGCTCTTGCTGTTACGTCGCAGCTCAAGCCCGCTCTTGTAATGGGGCTTTCTGTAACGGCTGTATTGGCTTTTGCCAATGTTATTATTTCGTTGATTCGTAATACCATCCCAACACGTATTCGTATCATTGTACAGCTCGTGGTGGTAGCGGCTCTTGTAACAATCGTAAATGAAGTGCTCAAAGCCTACGTCTACGACATCAGCAAACAGCTTTCGGTATACGTTGGTCTTATCATTACGAACTGCATCCTCATGGGGCGGCTTGAGGCTTTCGCTCTCGGGCATAAACCCTGGGAATCATTCCTCGATGGGGTAGGTAACGGAGTTGGATACGGTATGGTGCTACTCATTATTGGCTTTGTGCGTGAGCTTTTGGGCAATGGAAGTATTTTCGGCTTCCGCGTTATCCCTCAATCTTTCTACGATGCAGGGTATGCCAACTTTGGTCTTATGAATATGGCTCCAATGGCTCTTATCATACTTGCTTGTATCGTGTGGGTACAACGGAGTTACAATAAAAATCTACAAGAAGCGTAGAGAGAAGAGTAGGATAATTTATACTAGAAAGACTGATTATGAATTACGCAGTAGATCTCCTGAGCCTCTTCTTTCGCTCGGTATTTATAGATAACATGATCTTCGCTTTCTACCTCGGGATGTGTTCGTATCTCGCGGTATCGAAAAATGTGAAGACGGCATTGGGTTTGGGCATTGCAGTGACATTCGTGCTTACCTGTACTCTCCCGATTAACTATTTGCTAGAAAACTACATCTTCAAAGAGGGTGCACTCACATGGCTTAGTCCCTCTTTTGCTACAGTAGACCTTAGCTTCCTTTCCTTTATCCTTTTCATTGCAGTCATTGCCTCCTTCACCCAATTGGTGGAGATGGTAGTGGAGCGTTATGCTCCCACTTTGTACGCATCGCTAGGGATTTTCTTGCCTCTCATTGCTGTGAATTGTGCCATCTTGGGAGGTTCTCTCTTTATGCAACAACGCGAATTTATAGACCTGGGACAAGCAACCGTCTACGGCTTTGGTTCGGGTATTGGTTGGCTCGTGGCAATCCTCGGGATGGCTGCAATCCGAGAAAAATTGCAATTCTCCAATATCCCGAAGCCGCTGAGAGGCTTTGGGATAGCCCTCATTGTTACGGGGCTAATGGGGATGGCTTTTGTTTGCTTCTCGGGGGTTAAACTTTAAGAGGCAGCTTGGAAAGTTCGTAGAAGACTAAGTAATAAAAAGGAATACACGATATGGCGATTAATTCTATCGTAATCATTGCGAGCGTAGTTATCTTCCTCGTAATCACCCTTATATTGGTCATTGCCCTACTTGTTGCCAAGAGCAAACTTGTTCCCTCGGGCAATGCAACCATCACAGTAAATGACGAGCGTAAACTCGAAGTCCCCATAGGAGGTACCCTGCTTAATACGCTACAAAACAACGGTATTTACCTCTCCTCTGCTTGTGGTGGAAGTGGTAGCTGTGGACAATGTCGCTGCCGTGTGGTAGAGGGCGGGGGCGAAATCCTTCCTACCGAGAAGGGGTTTTTTAGCCGCAAGGAGCAGAAAGCACATTGGCGTTTGGGCTGCCAAACGAAGGTGAAAGAGGACCTCAAGATCATCGTTCCTGAGTCTGTATTTGGCGTAAAAGAGTGGGAATGCGAGGTCGTTAGCAACCGCAATGTATCCACTTTCATCAAAGAGTTTGTTGTAAAACTGCCCGAGGGCGAAGTGATGAACTTCAAGAGCGGTAGCTATGCACAGATCAAAATTCCCAAATATAATATCTCTTATTCCGACTACGATATATGCGATAAAGAGGGGAACGATCGCTTCCGTAAAGATTGGGAGCGTATGGCAAAAGTGGGACTCTTTGGCTTGAAGGCTGTAAATACAGAAGAGACAATTCGTGCCTACTCAATGGCGAATTATCCTGCCGAGGGTAACATCATCACCCTCAACGTTCGTATTGCCACTCCTCCTATTGACCGGGCTACCGGTACTTGGAAAGCGGGTGTTATGCCGGGTATTTCTTCTTCCTATATCTTCTCTCTCAAGCCGGGAGATAAGGTGACGATGAGTGGCCCTTATGGAGACTTCCATATTCATGAAGATAGCGATGCCGAGATGCTTTATATCGGCGGTGGGGCAGGGATGGCTCCCCTTCGTGCTCAGCTCTTGCACCTTTTCAATACGGTAAAGACGGGGCGCAAGGTTTCTTATTGGTACGGAGCACGCTCTAAGAGTGAGATTTTCTACGAAGAGGACTTCCGCGAGATAGAAAAGAACTTCCCCAACTTCCGCTTCGTTATCGCCCTGAGTGACCCTCAACCCGAAGATAATTGGACGGGAGCTACCGGATTTATCCATCAGGTTATATACGATATGTACCTCAAAGATCATGAGGCTCCGGAAGATATCGAGTACTATATGTGCGGACCGGGCCCCATGTCCAACGCTGTCAATAAGATGCTCGAAGACTTGGGCGTGCCTCGTGAGCAGGTCAACTTCGACGACTTTGGCGGTTGATCTCGGAGGAAACATCAGAAGCGAAATGTACAAGGAGCTTCTCTAGCGAATATCAAGGTGCTACCCGAGAGGGGAGATGGCCGAGAGCTTTGCTAGAGAGGCTCTTTTTGTAGAAGAAAGATTCCTTAGATACGATGGATGCAATCCGACATGAGGGGCTGGATGCCCTCCGCGCACTTGCTGCCTTTTTTGTGATTGGCATTCATACGTCGGGGCAGTACCTTGCTCCGGAGCATTGGCAGAGTAGTAACGGATATGTTGCAGCTTTGGTGCAGGGCTTCGTGCAGATAGGTGTACCTCTCTTTTTTATGCTAAGTGGAGCCTTTCTTCTCGCTCAGCCCATTGAGAAGCCCTCTACATTCTATCGCAAACGTTTACCTCGACTTCTCATCCCCCTCGCTGTTTGGCTTCCTCTTTACTACCTCTATTTTTTTGTCAAAGGGGCTGATGTTGCGGAGTATGCCCTCCATCTTTTTTGGGCCAAAGGCTATTTCCATCTTTGGTTTCTACCCCCTCTTCTTGGGCTGTACCTTGTAACGCCTCTCCTTCGCAAGCTCATAGAGCGAGTATCGCGCTCTAGGCATCTTACCCTCATCGCTGTGGGGCTTCTCCTTTTGGAGGTGATCGGTAGCCTTTTTCTCTTCGTATACCAGGTAGAGCTGCCTATTCCCATTCTATTTATCCCCTATCTTGGATACTACCTATTAGGGTATGTCTTGAAGGAACATGCGTTGGCGAAAAAGTCTCTTTGGGGTGTGCTTTATGGCACGAGTACGCTGGCTATGATAACTTTGCTCATGCTATACCATGGTTCCTCTTGGGCGGAGTATGTGACGAGCAACCTCTCGCCCCTTGTGGCCGTGGCTACCATTAGCCTTTTTGCGCTCTTCTCTTCGCTCCCTCGCTTATCCCATAATCCTAGGTTCCTAAGCTCCTTTTCAGCTCGTTCTTTGGGTGTTTATCTCATCCATATCGTGGTGTTGGATGTGGTTACAAAGCCCTTTCTTTTGTGGTTCCCCTCAATTATGGAGCAGGCCTGGCTCTCTATCCTTTTGCGCTGGAGCCTTACGGCGGTACTTTCTTTTATCGTGGTCTCGCTCCTGTACAAGGTGCGCCCCTTACGCCCTTTCCTCTGAAAATACTACACCGCTCCCAATCCCTTAAATTTTACTCACTGAAAAAGGGATGGATATCTGCCCTAAAATTTTCCCGTTCTTGCCCTAGATTCTACGAAAAACCACCCGAAAAACATTTCTTTTTTACCCTGTACCCTCCCAAAAAGTAGCGCAGTGTTTTTCTGTGTTTCGCCCCTGTCTTTGTTTTTCGTGGGGTAAAGAATCTAGATTGATGGCACAACGCTTTCAAAATTGTATCTTTGTCCTCGTATATTTCGAAGCTCAGTTTGTAAACTCTAATGGATGTTCAACGCAACACATTAACCGAAGAATATAAGAGGGCGGTGCAGGAGGCTTCCAAGGTAGTCAAAGCTGGGGGGATTATTCTCTATCCCACCGATACTATTTGGGGGCTGGGGTGTGATGCCACCAACGAAGAGGCGGTGCAACGTATTTTTACTCTCAAAGGACGTGCCGAGAGCAAGGCTATGTTGCTACTTATTGATAGTGATGCCAAGTTGCCGGGATTGGTGCGTGAGGTGCCCGATATTGCCTATCAATTGATTGATGCGGCAGTGTCTCCTCTGACTCTTATCTACCCAGGAGGACGCAATGTCGCCTCTTCGCTGATTGCTCCCGAGGGTACGTTGGGTATCCGTATTACACATGAGGCTTTCTCGCGAGCCCTTTGTGCAGCTGTGCGGGTGCCTTTGGTTTCTACGAGTGCGAACCTCTCGGGGCAACCTGCTCCCAAGATTTTTGCAGAGATTTCGGAGGAGATTAAAGCCGCCGTGGACTATGTCGTCCCCGTCCGTCAAGACGAATGTACTCCGGCGCGTCCTAGCGAAATTATATCCATAGGGTTGGGAGGCGAAGTAAAGATCCTGCGTTCATGAGTCGTATCCTATTGTATCGTCTAAGGTATATTCTCTCGGATAGTCTGGCCATGTTGCTGACTATCCTTCTGTTTAATATCTTGCGGTACAACGTAGAGGGGGTAACTTCTTCTTGGGGGAGCCTAGGTGCCTATCTCTTGAGTCCGCGCAATTTGCTTGTCAGCGGCTTGGTTTGGTTGGTGTGGATGGCTCTTTTTGCTCTCTCCGGATACTATAATAAACCCATCAATAAGAGTCGGCTTGACGAGTTGTGGGTTACGCTCTGCTCCGTGTTTGTGGGTAGTGTTGTCTCTTTTTTATTTTGGGTGGTAGACGATATTGTACTCGATACTCGGGTTTATTTGGAGCTCTTTGTGGGGATATTCGTCCTCGCTTTCTTTTGGGTTTATTTGGGGCGACTCTGTATTACCCTAGGGGGGATACGAAAGAGAGATAACCCCGAGCATTGGGAGCGCGTCTTGCTTGTGGGCTCCGAAAAGGAGGTGGAGCACCTTGCTCAATGCACCAAAACTATGCGCTTTGTAGAGAGAGGGCGAGTGCTGATTGACGAGGAGGCTACACCCGAATGTGCCGATTTGGAGCAGCTATCCCACAAGATCGCTTCTATATTTTCTACCCTCTCCCCCACGGCTATTTACCTTACAGTCTCTCCCGAGTGGAAGCCTGTAGCTGGGCACCTTCTTTACTCAATGTATCGCTTCCATTGCCCTATCTACATAGAGGCAGAGAGTGTGCCGCTCTCGCAACCACGCCCTAAACTTACCCATGCTGTACTTATGGGGGTACCCATGATCGAAGTGACAGAGACGAATATGAGTGAGCTGGCAAAGAACCTCAAGTACTGCTTTGATCGGGTGGCTGCGCTCTTTGCTTTGGTTGTGCTTTCCCCTCTTTTTTTAGTGCTTTCTATTGCCGTTCGCCGCTCTTCGTCGGGGCCTGTTTTTTATCGGCAAGAGCGCATTGGTAAGCGAGGTAAACCATTCCTTATTTACAAATTCCGCACCATGTACACCAATACCGAGGGAGAAACCCCACAACTTTCGTTCGAAGGAGACCCTCGCGTTACCCCATTGGGGCGTTGGTTGCGACGCTATAGACTAGACGAGCTGCCCCAGTTCTACAATGTATTGCGAGGTGATATGAGTTTTGTTGGTCCACGTCCGGAGCGGCAATACTACATCGATCAGCTCGTGGAGCATGCCCCCTACTACTACCTCTTGCACAACGTTTTGCCCGGGATTACCTCTTGGGGAATGGTGCGATATGGGTATGCTTCTACCCTCGAAGAGATGCTCGAACGCTTACGCTACGATTGGCTTTACTACGAAAATATGTCGCTAAAGCTCGATCTTGTAGTGCTCTTTTATACGATACGTACGATACTAAACGGAGAAGGAAAATGACCTCATCGTCCACTACTACACAACCCGGTGCTCTCATGCGCTTTATCCTCTGGCGTGAGAAGCATATCAGCGAACGTGTATTTGTTTTAATACTTGCTTTTATCGTGGGACTGGCTACTGCGGTAGCTGCTTTTGTGCTCAAAGAATTGGTCCATACGCTCCAGCACTTTGCCACTACGGCGGCGCAGCGAAATCAATATCTCTATTTGGTGCTTCCCCCGGTAGGTATCTTTGCCACCGCCATGATCGTGCGTTACGTGGTGCGAGACGATATAAGCCATGGGGTTACCAAGATACTCGTTGCCCTATCCCAGCGTAAGAGTCGTATCAAACCGCACAATATGTGGTCTTCGGTTTTGTCTAGTGCCATTACCATTGGTATGGGGGGATCTGTGGGTGCAGAGTCACCTATTGTGCTTACGGGGGCTGCCATTGGTTCTAATTTGGGGCGGTTCTTCAAGATGGAGCAGCGCAACCTGATGCTCCTTGTGGGGTGTGGTGCAGCCGGTGCTATTGCCGGTATTTTTAAGGCTCCTATCACGGGATTAGTTTTTGTCATAGAGGTGCTTTTGATGGATTTGACCCTTGTGAGTATTCTACCCTTGCTTACCACCTCCGTTACATCAGCCTCTCTCGCCTATATCTTGACGGGTCGTCAGGCTATGTTTAGCTTCATGCAAAGCGAAGATTTTATCCTAGATCGCATCCCCTATACCCTCCTGTTGGGCATCCTTTGTGGCTTTGTGGCACTCTACTTCTCGCGCATTATGTTCTTTTTGGAGCGGCGGTTTAAGCGTATCCCTAAGTATGTCAATCGCTTCTTGCTCTCAGCGGTGATTTTGAGTGTTCTCATTGTACTTATGCCACCACTCTATGGCGAGGGGTATAGTGTTATTGAGCACTTGCTGACCAATGATTACAGTAGTATCATGGAGGGCTCTCTCTTTGCCACATTGGGAGACTCGTATTGGTGGATTGTGCTTTTCCTCACCTTGGTGCTTCTCTTTAAGGTATTTGCCTCGGTGGCTACCAACTCAGGTGGAGGTTGTGGGGGGCTCTTTGCTCCTACGCTTTTTGTGGGAGGGCTTACGGGCTTTCTCTTTTCGCATACCCTCAATTACTTCCCCTTTATTCGTGTCTATCTTCCCGAGAAAAACTTCATTCTCATGGGGATGGCCGGAACCATGGCAGCCGTGATGCACGCTCCTCTTACGGGGGTATTTCTCATTGCCGAGCTTACGGGGGGATATAATCTTTTCCTCCCTCTGATGCTGGTTGTACTTAGTGCCTATTGTACCATCCGAGTATTTATGCGCCATAGTATCTACTCGTTGCGTCTTGCCGAAGAGGGTAAATTGCTCACGCACCAAAAGGATCAGGCTGTGCTTACTCTGATGAATCTGGATAGTGTTATCGAGACGGAGTTTAGCACCGTAGCCCCTGAGATGACGTTGGGCGATGTGGTACGGATCATTGGCGAGAGCCGACGCAATGTTTTCCCTGTGGTAGATGGGGACAAGCGTTTGGTAGGGATTGTTCTTCTCGACAATATCCGCAATATTATGTTCCGCCCCGAGTTGTACGATCGCTTCCAGGTGGAAACGTTCATGGTTTCTCCTCCTGCCAAAATCTTATCTACGATGTCTATGGAGGAGGCAATGCGCACATTCGACGATACCAAGGCATGGAATCTCCCTGTCGTAGATGCCGAGGGGCATTACCTTGGGTTTATCTCTAAATCGAAGATCTTTAATACATATCGAGAAGTACTCACAGACTTAAGTCAAGGAGATTGACCTCTCTAGATCCTTTTTCGTTGCACTATATGGAACAACAAGATATACGTATTCTCTTTTTGGGTACAGCCCCTTTTGCAGCACGGCATCTCACCTTTTTGGTAGAGACCGGTTACTCTGTGGTGGGGGTGGTGACTACTCCGGATCGACCTGCAGGGCGAGGGCATAAGTTGCAGCCCTCTCCTGTAAAAGTGGAGGCTCTTCGTTTGGGGCTCCCCATTTGGCAACCGGAGCGGCTCCGAGATGAGGGCTTCCTTGCAGAAATGCGTGCCTTACGACCCTCCCTAGGGGTGGTTATTGCTTTTAGGATGCTGCCCGAGGAGTTATGGGCAATGCCCGACCTCGGGACGGTAAATATCCACGCATCGTTGCTTCCTCGCTGGCGTGGTGCGGCACCCATCAATCATGCCCTAATGGCAGGAGACAAGGAGACGGGCGTTTCTCTTTTTCGCCTTACCAAGGGCTTGGATGAGGGGCATATCTTGGGGCAACGCGCGCTCTCCATTGACGAAAATACTTTGTTTGGCGATCTTTATGATCGTTTGGCGGAAGAGGGCATCCTCTTGCTCGGGGAGTTTTTACAAGCGTGCCGAGAAGGTAACATCCCCGAAGGTGTAGCTCAACCTAAGGACACTGAAGAGCCCTATGCCCATAAGTTGACAAAAGAGAATACACGGATTGATTGGAGCCGATCTGCCCGAGAAATTCATAACTTTGTGCGTGGTTTATCCCCTTTGCCTACGGCATGGACTACCCTTGTCTCTCCTGGCGCGGGAGAGCCTTTGACGTACAAATTGTTTGTCACACGCGTCGTTTCCGAAGAGCCTCTGCCTGTGGGTACAACGCCCGGCTCTGTGTTGCCCTCTCCTCGTCGCTCTCTGCATGTCGCAACAGGAGGCGGCATCTTGGCAATAGAAGAGCTACAAGCTCCTGCTAAAAAACGCTTGCCCATCGCGGACTTTCTCAATGGAGTACAGCTAGGAGAGGGGGCTTTTTTTGAATAATTGAAGGACTAATCACACACCATACAGCCTATTTTGAATATGAAAATTCGATCGATTATACTTTCCGTCTCTCTCTGCACTGTCGTGGGAGCTAGTTCGTTGCCCCTTTTGGCTCAGTTGAGTTTGGGAGGGATACCTTCTAATATCTCTACCTCTTCTGAGCTTCGCTCAGCTTCGTTCGAGGCTGAAAAGGTCATTACGTTGCCGGCGCCTCCAAAAGCAGAGATTGAGCGACTTTTGGAGGAAGAGAGCCTTGGTGCTCCCCTTGTGCGCGCCACCTTTAGGATGGGAATCCCACAGGAGGTTGACCTCTCCCCGAGTAATAGTGGCACCCTATCGTACGACAACGAAGGGCGTTTGATTTGGGAATTAGCGATTCGGAGTGAGGGGGCAGCCTATCTTCAGCTCTTCTTCGATCGATATTCCCTAGAGGAGGGGAGCCGTCTCTTTGTGCTCTCTCCCGAGAGAAATATAGTGCGTGGGGCATTTGGAGCCCACAACAATACGGAGTCTAATAGCCTAGCCATTGCTCCTGTGGCAGGGGAGCAGCTCGTCGTTCGCTACGAGTCCCCAAAAGGCGATTACTCTCTCCCCAATCTGCATATTGGTAGTGTTTCTTATGGTTTTCGCTCTCTGATGCATGAAACCGCAGGGGTTTATAAGCCGGGCGAACCCTGGTTTGTGGGGGGGATAGACTGTGCCCCCAATATCGTAACGCATCCCGAACTCGACAATGTGAGCCGTAGCCTCGTGCTGGTTGTTGCTCGGGGTAGTGTTGTCTTCTCCGGAGCTCTCATCAATAATACCGCCGAAAATGGAGAGGCGTACGTGCTTACAGCTTCACACTGTCTCAACGGATCGTTTAGTTATGCCAACAACCAAGCTTATCGCGAAAATACGGCGCGGCAGTGTGTTTTTTACTTCAACTTCCGAAGTCCGACGGGTAATGTGCTTACTCGCCCCAGTGAAGAACAGACCCTCTCGGGGGCTGAGATCGTAGCATGGGATGAGGATCACGACCTTTGTCTCTTGCGCATTACGGGCGTGGAAAAAGAGGACGCAAATTCTGTAGGCAGGGTACCGGCTTCTTACCGTCCCTACTTTGCAGGGTGGAATGCCGGGGAGCATAATCCTCCCTATACGGCCATGCACCATCCTCAAGCCTCTACGGCTCGCTACACTCGCTGCGATAGTAAAATCCCTATTGTGGACTACGATGTAAAGAATAAGGTGTGGACTAACGCGCATTACCACATTGATAAGTGGGCAGTGGGTACTACAGCCGGAGGCTCTTCTGGCTCTCCCCTCTTAGATCCGGAAGGGCGCATTATCGGAGGATTGACAGGGGGAAGCTCCTATTGTAATACCCCCTTTAATGACTATTATTTTGCTATCTCTCGTTGTTGGGAGGGTGCCAATATGTCAGATGCAACAAAGCTGCAACCATGGCTTGATCCTAAGTCTACAGGCAAGCGTAATTTGGGCGGATTTGACCCCTACGCACCCCTCAATCCGCAACGTTTGTCGCACAATCTCTACTCGCTCCGACGCGACTCTGTCGAACGTACGGCAGAGTATGTCGCGCGCATTTCCGGGGTGCGCACCTTTTACCACCTCTCGGATAGCTCTCGTGTATTGGGGCTTAAAATTGTGGCAACTACGGGCGGAACTTTCCCCTCCGGGGATATAACTCTCTACAGTGGGGATGCGAAAGGACCCAAAGAGGAGCTTTATACAACAAAACTCCGTCACCCCAACTACACGCATTTAGGGGGTAAGGCTCCTCGTACGCTCGGGGGAGATATGGAGTTTTTTGTACCCATCCCCCAGAATGTGACACTTGCCAAAGATGCTTATTTGTACATCTCGGTAACGGGGGCGAAAGACAATTCTTCAACGCCTTTGCAGCTCCCCATTCTGCGAAGCAAGCAGCTCCCACGCTCGGGTAACTCTACACAAATCCTTCCCCTTGGGGCTAGTTTGTGGCAAGAGTCGAATAGCGGGAATCTTCCCTCAGACCTACAATATTCCGGATCGTTTTGGATTGATGCTATTGTTCAGCCTATTCAGAATGGGAATTCTAAGGAAGAAGACCCTGCAAAAGAGCGTCCTTTCGTTGTCCTACTCGATAATACGATGCGGATTGTTCTTCCTAAGGGGGGCTCCGGCAAAACCGCTGTTGTTTCTCTTTATACCATATTGGGAGAACGCCTCTGCCGTGTGACTACCTCGCAAAGCGTTACCGATGTTTCTCTCCCTCGGCTGGATTCGAATAAATGGGTACTTTGGTCGATTGAGTACAACGGAAAGGTATATAGGAATTTAACCCAGACTTTCTAAGACTAGATGGGGAGCGTGTAAATATCAAAGAAGCCCATTATAATAAGGACTCTTGGTAGCTATGATTACAAAGACCGGCTGGGAATTGGAGGTTTGTGCCTCGCAGTATTACGATGCTCTTGCCGCAGAAGAGGGCGGAGCGCAGCGTATTGAGCTTTGTTCTGCTCTTTCTGTGGGAGGCCTTACTCCCTCTTTGGGGCTCTTGCGTCGGCTCCGTGCAAAGCTCAGTATCGCCATCTTCCCTCTTATTCGTCTACGTGCAGGAGACTTTTGTTATACCTCGGAAGAGGTGGCAGTAATGGCAGAAGATATACGTTTGATGCGCCTAGAAGGTGCCGATGGATTTGTCTTTGGATGCCTTACCTCTGAGGGCGATTACGATGCGGATGCGAATGCAAAACTTCTAGAGGCTGCGGGGGGATTACCCTGTACTTTTCATCGCGCCTTTGATGTTGCCCCTCGGCGTACCACGTTGCTCTCTTCCATCATAGAGGCTGGGTTTGTTCGCCTTCTTACTTCGGGAGGTGCCGCTACGGCTCTTGAGGGAGCTGAGGAGCTACACGATCTTGTATCGCAGGCCAAGGATCGTATTAAGATCCAGTGTGGTAGTGGGGTGATGGCGGATAATATCCTCTCTTTGGCACAAAAGACGGGAGCCCGTTGCTTTCATGGTTCTTTCCGTCGCCCCCTTGCGGATGGTTCTCTAGTCACAAGTGCAGAGGAAGTGGCACGTGCTAGGGAGCAACTTCTCCTCTTGTAGAGAAGTTGCCCTTTCCCTTTTTGTTTTTCTTTTTAGTGATAGGTGAGGGTGAAAAGACGCTCGGGGGCGAAAAGCTCCTGCGCTGTGCATTGGAGTTGCTCCGCCGTGATGGCTTGTATTCGTCGCTCAATAACGTCTAGAGCATCGTACTTACCATAGAACAAAACACTCTTACCCATAGAGAGAAAGGCGTTCTCACGAGCATCGCCCGAGATGGCAAGTTGTCCCATAAGTTGCCGCTTGGCATTGGCAAGTTCGTCCGCTTCTAGAGGGATAGAAGAGAGCTTCATAAGTTCGTCTAGCACTTTTTGAGTTGCCTCTTTGGCGTCTCGATGGGCGCATCCAAAGTAGATTGAGAAAAGCCCACCGCCCGAGAATATCGTGTAGTTGCTATCCACGGAGTAGACCAGCCCGGCCTCCTCTCGCAGACTTAGATTGAGCCGCGAGTTCATCCCCGGCCCTCCCAAAATGTTGTTGAGTAGCGTGAGTATAATGCGTCGCTCGTCGTACATGCTGTAGGCAAATCCCCCCATAAGTTGGTGGGTTTGGTAGGTATCGAAGCGATGCGTAATATGCCGTTTGTTGGGGAGTAGAGCGGTGGTGGGATCCCAAGAGAGGGGAGTTCGCTCTATTTTTGTGGGAGGAACGCTCCCGAAGTGGTAGTTGCAGAAGTCGAAAATCCACGCAAGATCGAATTGCCCCCGGAGGCAGAGGATCATATTGTCTGCCCTGTAGTGATGCTGGCGGAAGTCTCGAGCCGCTTTGTTTGTAATGCGTTCTACCGAGGCGGTTGACCCTAAAATATTATGCCCAAGGGCAGTGCCATGGAACAAATGCTCTTCAAACTCATCGAAAATCATCTCGGCAGGAGAGTCTCGATAGCTATTAATCTCCTCGATAATTACCGTCTTCTCTTTTTTTAGTTCCTCCTCGGGGATATGGCTGTGTAGCACGATGTCTGTGAGTAGTTGCAGGGTGCGCACGGCATACTTCTGCCCAAAGGCGGCGTAGAGGAAGGTCTCTTCTTTGGTCGTATAGGCGTTCAGGTCAGCACCCACCACCTCCATACGATGTATAATTGACTTGGCTTTCCGTAGAGGGGTGCCCTTAAACAGCATGTGCTCTACGAGGTGCGCCATCCCATGGTACCTATTGGGGTCTTGGGCTGCCCCCGTGTGTACGATGTAACCGGCGTAGGATATAGCACTGGGCTCGGGGTAGTAGGCGATACGGAGCCCCGAGGGGAGTTGATACACTTGGTAGAGATCGGTTTCGACGAGGGGGTGTAGCATAGGTCGGGTGTACGAGAATACTCTTTTTGTGAAGGCGAGGGGGGGAGTGAAAATCTTTGGTGGCGAGATAGGGGAGAGGCCCCTCTGTAATAAAAGTACCCCTCAAATCTCTTAGGATAGAGACCTGAGGGGTATTTTCTTTAGGGTTGCTTAGCCTCTAAGAACCCCGGCTATTATGCTTCGGCAGGAGCCTCAGCAGCGGGAGCTTCTTCCTCTACAGCGGGAGTTTCTGCGCTCATAGAAGCTGCTTCTTCAGCCTCTTTAGCGGCCTCTTCTTCTGCCTTTGCCTTAGCTTCGGCAGCACGCTTTTCGGAGAGGGCTTGAGCCTTTACTTTGTTGATTTCTTGCTCAGCAGAGAGACGTTCTGCATTTGCTTTCGCTTTAGCTTCGTTGCACTTTTCTGTTACAGCGTTGAGTGCATCTTGCTTTTTCTTGCGCCAAGCTTCGAAGCGGCTTTCTGCGGTAGCTTCGTCGAACGCACCCTTCTTCACCCCACCAAGGAGATGCTTTTTGAGTAACACGCCCTCACGAGAGAGAATGTTGCGAGCGGTATCGGTGGGTTGAGCACCTACACCAAGCCAATAAAGAGCACGCTCGAAGTTCAGATCTATCGTAGCAGGATTAGTGTTCGGATTATAAGAACCTATCCTTTCAATAAATCTACCATCACGTGGTGCCCTGCTGTCTGCGACTACGATCTTATAGAAGGCGTGACCCTTGTGACCGTGACGCTGCAATCTGATTTTAGTTGCCATTTCTTTATGTTTCTATTAGTGCTGTACACTTTACAGCGACGCAAAGGTACATCTTTTTTGGGAGATACGCTCCTTTTCACCTGAGCAACTTTTTGTTTACTCCCTAGAGTAAGGGGAGAAACCTCTTTGCTCCGATTCTAGGGAACGAGTACTTTTTCTATTCTTGTTATCCCTCCATTAGCTTGTTTTTCTACCACAAGATAGCAACCATGCGAGGGGAGAGTGATACCTTTCGTTTCCCCTTGCGAGAGTGCAAGGCCTCCAATGGGGAGCCCCTCTATCGTGTAGATCGTATATTCCGCAGCGTGACCATTGGGAGCTGTAATAAGGAGATTAGCACCATATTGTGCTATGTTTATTCCCGGGCGGAGAGGGCTTGCTAGGTTGCTAGGGTCCCCCGGCCAGTTCTCTTTGAGGTCGATGCGCCACCCATTCCGGAGCGGTAGGGTGAGGTCTACTCCACCAGCTCCCGGGTTGTTGGCCAGCCGTAGCCATTTCTTCCACCAAGTCTTATTCGCACTCGCCGTTATGCCGGAGATGTCGGGTAGTTGGTTGACTATCTTTTGTAGTTGGGGAGTGGAGAACTGGTTGTTGGCAAGGAATAGAGAGAAGAGATTGCCGGCAAAGGGGGCTATGTCTAGCTCTGTGAATTGGTTACCATCAAGCCAGAGGAGGTATAGGTTTTTGTTCTCCGAGAGGTCGATTTGCCTTAATTGATTGTTGGAGGCAAGTAGCTCGCAAAGCTCCTTGTTCGCTTTTAGATCCAACTCTTGGAGTTGGGTTTTCTGGCAAAATAGATATTTGAGAAGAGGAGTCTTCGTTAGGTCTATCTTTTGCAAGGGGTTATTGCTGCAACGTAGGTCGGAGAGAATGGGCGCCGATATGCTGAGCGATTGGAGCTTATTGTCCATTACCTCTACCTTCTCCAGCTCGGGTTGCTGGGTGAGGGTAAGTTGAGTAAGCTCATTATTATTGGCATAGAGAACGTGTAAGGCAGGGTTTCCCGATAGATCTAGCTGGCTCATCCCACAGCCGCTCAAGTTGAGAACTCGGAGGTCGTCTAGCATACTTACATTGATATGCTTGATGGCACTATTTTCGATAAACAACTGCTGCAACTTTTTGTTTTTGCTTACATCAAGTTGCTCTATTGGGTTGCCTCCGCAACGTAGCACTGTAAGTTCTCCTAAGTGATCTATCTGCAAGCTGGATATCTTGTTGTTCTCGCAGCGTAGTGCCATGAGTCTGTTTAGTTCACTTAGATCGAGAGATTCGATTTCGTTCCCATAGCAAATAAGCATGTCAAGTCGGGGAGAATGTTTTACATCCAAGCTCTTGAGATGGTTATTGGCAAGGTGCAGTTCCTCAAGCATAAAGCCTGAGGATAGATCAAGCTGAGAGAGTCCGTTGCATTGACAATGGAGGAAGCGAAGCCTTTTAAGCCGTGTTACGTTGAGTTCTTCGATACTATTCCCTTTGTCGTTGTTGCCTAGGTAGAGGGCAATAAAATCTTGAGGGTCGCCATAGATGCGGATGGTATTGCCTTTAGCTTCCCCTCGTATGCCATCTACTCCGTAGTTCTTTGCGGGGAACTCTTCGCGAACGCCATCTCCCCAGTCTATGGTGAATGGAGAGCGGCAGTGGATGCCTAGGACAACCTCTTTGGGCGCATTTCCCCTACGTTTGAAGGTGACGGCCTCCTCCTCTTGGGCTTCGGCTCCCATAATAGAGCCTAGAAGCAAGAGCGAGTAGACTATTAAGCTACCCTTCTTTATTAGAAATCGTAACATAATCTTTAGCCTTCGTTTTCCATGTAATTACCAGCAGGGGCAAACATGAGTACGAGTACCTTTTTGTCCCCTTCCTCCTCTGTTATCTCGGAGAGCTTGGAGAGGTTGATCATAATGTCTAGGTTCTTCTCTTTGTTAGTCGCTACGAAGCCGTCTTCTCCTAGTGATTGAGGGGTGCTAAATCCGCTTGCAGTGAGTAGCTGAATAAAGGCTTCGGTGAGCGAAAAACTCTCTCCATTGGGTTGTGTGGCATACTCTACTTGAGGATAGAAGCCCCAAAATTCATCAAATTCACCTGCCCCATTTTGGGAGACAAAGTAGCATCGGAAAGAGATCTCATCAGAGGCAATATCGTACCACATAAGCGCGTGAAATCCCTCTTCAGGGTTGCTTCGCTCCTCGTTGTAGACGCCATTGTGAGCCGCCTCATAGGCTTTGATCTCGTCTTGACTAGCCCCAAATGCCAAGGAGGGCATGGGTAGTGTGCTAAAGGTCTTGGACTCTTCGTAGGCTACAATGGTTGCTTTGGAGAGATCGATGCTTTGCAAGGAGCCCTTTTCTCCGCTCATTTCTTGTAGAGTCTTGATGTCGAGGGCGTTGATCTCTCCCGAAACTATGATTTTTGAGGTTTTTGCATATTGCTCGTCCGATAGAAGGCTTCTAAGGCTTCCTGCCTTGTCTACATGGAGTGTAAGGGCAGCTTCGTTTTGGGCGAATAGGACGCCGATAGAGAAGAATAGGGTGGTGAAAAAGAGGATTATTTTAGTCATAACTCAAATCGGCTTAGAGAGATACTTTTGTTATTTGGTTGTTGAAGGAGACGAAATAAACACCCTGAGGTAGGGCAATTTCTAGAGTTGTGTTGGCAGAAGCTTTTGTTTGGTATAGGAGCTGACCTTGAGGATCAAAGATGTGTATCTCTCCTACACTGTTGGGCAGAAGGGAGAGTATGTTCTCTCTCGTGCTTACTGAGAGGATCCCCTCATTCTGTGTCGGCAAAAGAGCCAAGGGCTTGCCTATCTCAATCTTAGTCTTGCTAAAATGAAACATGGCATTGAGGGCAAGGCGCATTTCTTCTGTGGGTACGTAGAGGGTAAGCCCCTCCTGATCGGGGAAAGCGTCAATGTTGAATTGTGTGGGGTTGCCCGGGGTAATGATAATTTGTTTCAGTTGGGTACATCCCCTGAAGGCGTGAGAGCCGATCTCTTTAAGAGATTGAGGGAGGGTAATCTCTCGGAGTTTTATGCTCCCCTCAAAGGCTTGGGCAGGAAGCATATCCTGAGGATACTTAGGCGAATTTTGGAGCTGCTGCCCATTGAGTAGCAGAGTGCTACCGGAGAAGAAAAATAGAAAAATTAGGATTAGTCTTTTCATCGGATACTTTTGTTGGGAACGTTATACCTGTCTTTGTAAGTTGCTCTCTAGGAAGGAGAAATTACCTTAGATAACCATAGATGGCGTTCCAAGGGAAATGCTCCGTACCAAGAGAAAAAGCTTTCGCCACAAATATAGTAAAAGATTTTATTCCTATTATTTTGATAATATCAACAGGCTTGTGGAGGGTTCTCGAGTTGCATGTGTCATGTTTTGTGTTCAACAGGTTTGGATCTGCTCTGTGGGCTTGTTTGTTTTCTTTCTTACTCTAATTCTGCTAGAGTGTTTGCTTTTCTGTATCTTTGTATCTGCAAGTTTTTATCCCTCTTTTAGGGGGCTTATTTTGGAGTGATGGAAAGAAAGATTCAGAGGGCATTAATCTCCGTTTTTCATAAGGAAGGGCTGGAAGATATCGTACGTGCTCTGCACGATTTAGGAGTAGAGATTGTCTCTACCGGAGGTACTAAAGACTTTATAGAATCTCTTGGTGTGCCGGCTGTGGCTGCCGAGGACCTAACGAAGTATCCCTCAATGCTTGGGGGGCGTGTAAAAACGTTGCACCCCGCCATCTTTGGGGGTATTTTGGCTCGTCGTGATGAGGAGAAAGACCTTCAAGAGGTGGCTCAGTATGACCTTCGTCTCTTCGACCTTGTACTTGTGGATCTCTATCCTTTTGCTGCTACTGTTGCCTCCGGAGCTCCCGAAGCTGATATTATCGAAAAGATAGATATTGGCGGAATTTCCCTTATCCGAGGAGCTGCCAAGAACTTCCGAGATGTGCTTATCGTCTCTTCTTCTGCGCAATATCCCCTTTTGCTAGAGATCTTAACCAACCAAAAGGGATGCACGTCTTTGGAAGAAAGAAAGCGTTTCGCGGGAGCTGCTTTTGCCGTATCGTCGGGCTACGATAGTGCCATCTTTAACTATTTCGATGGAGGTGAAGGCACCGCTTTGCGTATTGCTTATGATGGAGTAGAGACGCTTCGGTACGGAGAAAATCCTCATCAACAGGGGCGTTTCTTTGGCGATTTTGACGCTTATTTCGATAAGATACAAGGCAAGGAAATCTCCTACAACAACCTGCAAGACATCGCGGCAGCTTGTGATCTGATTGCCGAATACAAGGCTCCTACGTTTGCCGTCCTTAAGCACAACAACCCTTGTGGAATAGCGTCTCGTGCGACGATAGAAGAGGCCTGGTTGGCCGCTCTCTCCTCAGATCCCGAGTCGGCTTTTGGGGGGATCTTGGTAGCCAATCGCCCCATCGATAAAGCAACGGCGGAGGCTATTGGGAATCTCTTTTTTGAGGTACTCGTAGCTCCGGACTACGATACAGATGCCCTCACGCTCCTCACGCAGAAGAGCAAACGTATTCTCCTTATCCAAAAGAAACCTATTGAAAGTCGCTTTACTTTCCGCTCCGCTTTGGGTGGCGTTTTGATGCAAGAGACCGACCTTCGTAGCGAAAATAAGGGAGACTTTGAGGTTGTTACGAAGAAGCAACCTACCGAAGATGAGTTGGACGACTTCGTTTTTGCCCAAAAGGTGGCAAAGCACTGCAAGAGTAATGCCGTAGCTCTCGTAAAAGATAGTCACTTGCTGGCAGTGGGGATTGGTCAGACCTCGCGTGTGGCAGCCCTCAAGCAAGCGATTGAGAAGGCGCAGCATTTTGGCTTCGATCTCCGAGGCGCCGTGTTGGCTAGCGATGCCTTCTTCCCCTTCGACGATTGTGTGACTCTCGCTGCCGAAGCCGGCGTAACAGCCGTAGTGCAACCCGGTGGTTCGATGCGTGATGGCGACAGTATAGCCAAGGCCGATGAGCTAGGCCTAGCTATGGTATTTACGGGGGTGCGCCACTTCAAACACTAACTTGCCCTCTGAAAGACTAACAGACTAGATGTTTACAAGATAATGGGACTTTTCTCCTTTAGACAAGAGTTGGCCATGGACCTTGGTACTGCCAATACCATCATCATGAAAGATGGTAAGATAGTACTAGACGAGCCCTCTGTTGTCGCTTTCGATCTCCGCACCAATGAGGTGCTTGCCATTGGGCACGAAGCGCGTGAAATGTACGAGAAAGCACACGCTTATATCCGTACCGTTCGTCCCTTGCGAGACGGCGTAATCGCAGATTTTAACGCTGCCGAGCAGATGATACGCGGTATGGTCAAGATGCTGAATAAGAAGTCGCATCGACTCTTTACCCCCTCTCTCCGTATGGTGGTAAGTATCCCCTCCGGGAGTACCCAAGTGGAGATACGTGCCGTACACGACTCTAGCGAGCATGCCGGAGGTCGTGATGTGTACATGCTTTTCGAGCCAATGGCTGCGGCTATTGGTATCGGAGTGGATGTCCTTGCGCCTCAAGGGAACATGATTGTGGATATAGGTGGGGGTACTACCGAGGTGGCTGTAATATCGTACGGCGGTATTGCCACGAAGCAAAGTATCCGTACGGCTGGCGATGAGTTTACCAACGACATTATGAAGTACATGCGTCAGAAGCATAATGTTCGTATTGGGGAGCGTACTGCCGAGCAGATCAAGATACGTGTAGGAGCGGCCGTTAAGGATTTGGAGAATCCCCCCGAAGATTTTATCGTTTGTGGGGCTGACCAAATGGATACACTCCCCCGTCAGATCCCTGTCTCAAGCGCAGAGATTGCCGGTTGTTTGGATGAGTCTATCGTAAAGATTGAGGCGGCAATTCTCAAGACATTGGAAGAGACTCCTCCAGAGCTGTACGGTGATGTGATGGAGAATGGTATCAACCTGACGGGAGGTGGCGCCTTGCTGCGTGGGCTTGACCGCCGTCTCACCGATCGTTTTGGAATCCAGTTTATAGTGCCGGAAGACCCCCTTCATGCCGTAGCTAAGGGTACCGGGGTGGCATTGAAGAACCTGGATACATTTAACTTTTTAATCCGATAGATCTTGATAAATAGAGTGGGGTATGTTTTGTGCCCCCTCTCTATTTTGACACTTCTAGCTCGACTTACAACAAAGAGGTGCACAAGGCGACTGAATTCCTCCTCTCCCGAGGGCATTGGATTCTCCTCTTAGTGATTGAGGGGTTGGCTCTTGTGCTGATTTTTAATAGTGGATTTTACCATCGTTTCCTCAATGTTGCCTTTTCTAATCGCCTAGTGGGATCTATCCAACAGGTGACGGGGGAGGTCTCCAGTTATATAGGGCTTCGGGAGAAAAATCGCCTACTTACGGAGAGCAATGCGCAGCTAGAAATGCAGTACTTGCAGCTTAAGCAGCAAATGGATTTCGCTCTTGCCGATACCATAAAACCCCTCACCTTTATACAAGACTCTACCGAAGCAATCCCCCAATTGCAGTTCCTTACAGCTCGAGTAGTTAGCTCCACCATCAATAGAGGGCACAACCTTATTGTGATCAATCGAGGTGCAGAGGCCGGAGTGAAAAAGGATATGGGCGTGATGAGTGCTCGTGGAGTCGTAGGGATTGTCTCCTCCGTATCGCAGGGATATTCTGTGGTGGTTCCCTTGATTAATCCCTCCCTTAAGCTTAGTTGTAAGCTCTTGCGCACGAATCACTTTGGTTACTTGGCTTGGGATACGCCGGGCTCGGTAACATCGAAGCTAACCGATCTCCCTTCGCATGTACGAGTAAACGTTGGCGATACTATCGTGACGAGTGGCTATAGCTCTGTATTCCCTCCCAATCTGTATGTAGGCAGGGTGGATAGTTCGTATCAGGTACGAGATGGGATTGCGTTGGGCAATGACAACATCCCTATCGCCTTAGGTACTGACTTTGGCACTCTGGATTTTGTGTATGTCGTGATGGCCGGAGTCTCTGTTTCGCATGAGGCATTAGATTCTGTTCAATCCCTTTATATTCCTTAGATTATGGGGCGTTATCTACTTCTCTTTTGCAAGATCATAGTACTGGTTTTGCTGCAAGTGTGGGTCTTTAGTCCGCTCTATGTCTTCCGGTTGGCTACCCCCTTTCCTTATATCTATATCCTCTTTCTTATCCCGATAAATGTATCTAAAATAGGGATTACTTTGTGGAGTGCCCTTTCGGGTCTCCTGCTTGATATCCTATCGGGAACTCCCGGGTTGCATATGGCGGCTTTCACGGCTACAGGTTTTTTGAGGAGCTATCTTTTGCCTCTTTTTGTAGACGCGGATACAGATGGTTCCTACCCCCCTTCGCTTGCTGTTAGTGGCTGGGGAATTGCTCTCTTACTCCTGATCCTCACAGCATTCCACCATACACTTTTATTCTTGCTTGATGCGGTGGGTGCGTTCGATTTGCCCTATTTCTTGCTTCGCTTGGGCACCAGTATTGTGGCAACTTATATACTCACCCTCGTGTGTCTGTTGCTGCTGGGATATCGCCCTCGTAAGCGTAGAGGTTAACCCTGTCTGCCCTGATGAAACAGGAGAATCGTAACGAAGCGCAACGCTCTATCTTTCTTATGGCTCTGGCCGTACTGCTTGTCCTCGGATATGTGGCGCGGCTCTTTTACCTCCAGATATTGAGCCCGGAGTATAAGTCCAAGGCAGAGAATAACGCTTTTTATCATCATGTTATCTATCCCGAGCGTGGGGCTATTTTCGATCGTACGGGCAAGCTCCTTGTCTACAACGAGCCTGCCTATGATGTGATGGTTATTACTAAGGAAGTGGGCGAAAATCTAGATTCGCTTGCCCTCTGTCAATTGCTCTCGATCAATATCGAAACACTCCGGCAACGCTTCGAAGCTGTACGAAACCGTGACCTCAATCCGGGCTATTCGCCCTATACCCCTCAGCGTCTTTTGGCACAGGTTAGTGCAGGAGATGCCGGGCGTTTCCAAGAGCATTTGTATAAATTCCCGGGCTTCTCTGTGCAGCATCGTAGTATTCGTCGATACGGAACGGAGGTGGCAGCTCATGTCTTGGGCTACTTGAGCGAATGCAGCCCCAGCGATTTGGAGCAGGATAGTCTCTTGGCTCCCGGTGACTATGTGGGGAAATCTGGCATAGAGCGTACCTACGATGCTGTTTTGCGAGGGACTAAAGGGTATAAAGTAATGCTCCGCGATGCACGGGGGCGGATACAAGGGCGGTATAACAACGGTGCTAACGACGCAAAGGAGGTGGCAGGGCGTAATCTGACGCTTTCCATTGATGAGGGGCTACAAGCTCTGGGTGAGAGGATGATGCAGGGCAAGCGTGGTGGTATTGTGATGATAGAGCCTGCTACGGGAGAAGTTCTGTGTCTCGTTACAAGTCCCACCTATTCGCCTTCTCTCCTATCGGGGCGGGATATTGGGAAGAACCACTTGCTCTTGGCATACAACCCGGGTAAGCCCTTGTTTAATCGTGCCCTGCAGGGGGCCTATCCTCCCGGTTCTACTTTCAAACCGACACAGGCAGCAATTCTGCTCAATGAGGGGGTCATTACACCTCAAACGCTCTACACTTGCTATCGGGGTTACCCCTATATGCGAGGGAGACCTGCCTGCCACGGTCATGGTTCTCCCTTAGCTGTGGAGTTTGCCTTAACTACTTCGTGCAACGCTTTCTTTGCTTGGGGATTGCACTATATGCTTGATGATCGGAGGCGTTATCCCACGGTACAGGAGGCTTTTACGCATTGGAAAGATTATATGGTGCGGATGGGCTATGGCTATCCTCTTGGGATTGACCTGCCGGGAGAGAAACGTGGCTTCATCCCCAATAGCGAGTACTACGATAAGTGGTATAAGGCAGGATGGAACTCCTCCACCATTATATCAAACTCTATCGGGCAGGGCGAAGTCTTGGCAACTCCCCTACAAATGGCCAACCTTGCAGCTATTGTTGCCAATAGAGGTTACTATTATCGTCCACACGTTGTACACGAAATAGAGGGCATGTCGCTTGATACGGCTTATAGTCATAAGCAGTACACGGGCATTGCTGCGCAGCATTGGGAGATCGTGGCAAACGGAATGGCAGGGGCGGTACGTGCGGGTACTTGTCACGCTGCCAACTTTGCTCCCGGGGAGATTGAGGTGTGTGGGAAAACAGGTACCGCCGAGAATCCCCATGGACCCGACCATTCCGCGTTTATCGGTTTCGCTCCTCGCAATAATCCCCAAGTAGCCATTGCCGTATATGTAGAAAACGGAGGCTTCGGGGCTACCTATGGGGTGCCGATTGGGCGCGTGATGCTAGAGTACTATTTGCGTGAAGGGCATTTGTCGCCCGCGGCTGAGGGGATTGCCTCTCGAATGTCTCACTCTTACCTTTCTTACAGAAATGCGCCCTAATGCTCCATCTTCTCTCTTTCGCAGGATTGACTGGATACTAGTAGGCTTGTACCTCCTGCTTGTCGTTACGGGCTGGTTCACCATCTGCGGAGCTAGCTATAGCTTCGAAACGTCGAGTCTGATAGAGTCGGGGAGCCGCCCTGCTATGCAGCTTATTTGGATGGGGCTAAGCGGAGTTCTTATCTTCTTGATACTCTTGAGTGATGTAGGATGGTTTGAGACTTTTGCTCCCATTTTCTACCTCGTGATGATGGGGTTGCTGCTGGTGACGATATTCATTGCCCCCGATATTAAGGGATCTCATTCGTGGCTGGTGTTGGGTCCCATGCGCCTACAGCCTGCCGAGTTTGCCAAGATTGCTACGGCTCTGATGCTGGCAACAACGCTCAATCGCTATGAGTTCCGCCTTAATTCTTGGCGTGCCTATGGTGAGGTTTTTGCCATTGTGCTTCTCCCCATGATGCTTATTTTCTTGCAAAAAGAGGCTGGTTCTGCATTAGTATATACCGCTCTCTTTTTAGCTCTCTATAGGGAGGGGCTCTCGGGGGTATTCCTTGGTTTGGCCTTTGTCTCCGTAGTGCTTTTTGTGATGGCTCTATCCCTTGCCGATACTATGTGGGGAGCCACAAATGCTGCCTACTGGGCTATTGCCACAGTCATTACTTTTTGCATGTGCATTGCTCTCTTGCTCAGCCCCAAGTATCGCTCTCGCCTCTTCAGTTGGGGGCTGCTAGGCTATGCCGGAGTCTATCTTTTGGCACTTCTCTTTAATCACTTCTTCCCCTTCGATATCAGTTTTGTGGCCATCGGGATCCTTGCCCTACTCATTGGCTATTGCCTCTGGATGGCGGTAAAACGCTTTGCCCGCCGCTACCTACTTACTGCTCTTTTGGGGATTGGGTGTGTGCTTTATTCCCTCTCGGTCTCGTTCGTTTTCGACAATGTGTTGCAGCCCCACCAGCGAGGGCGTATTGCCGTTGCACTCGGACTTAAAGAGGACCTCAAAGGAATGGGGTATAACGTAAATCAGGCAAAGATTGCGATAGGATCGGGGGGACTTACGGGCAAGGGCTTCTTGCAAGGGACACAAACGAAGCTCAGCTATGTACCCGAGCAGGATACGGACTTTATCTTCTGCACCGTGGGCGAAGAGCACGGATTCCTAGGTTCTACGGCGTTGTTGCTGTTTTATTTACTTCTTATCCTGCGCTTTTTCTATCTGGCAGAGCGGCAGGTGAATGCTTTCGGACGAGTCTATGGCTACTGCGTTGGCTCGATATTCCTTTTCCATCTTGCCGTGAATGTGGGTATGGTACTAGGGCTGGTGCCTGTGATTGGTATCCCCCTGCCTTTCTTTAGTTACGGGGGCTCTTCGCTGTGGGGCTTCACCATCTTGCTGTTTATTTTTGTGCGGATTGATGCCGACCGCAAGAGGGAGCATTCGCAGCGTTCCTTCTGACTTCTTAGGAGGTAGTGCCTATCTCCTTAGTCGTTGATGCGTTTTCGTAGGAATCTTTTGTAGATGTAATAGAGCCAGGGACCTGGCACAAGGCGAGGAGGAATGCGCAGCATAAGGTTGCGCGCATACTCCCATTTGTTGATGAAACCGATTTTGTAGAAAGTTTTTTGCAGGCAGATGTCTCGCCGGATATAGTACCAACCTCTTCGGCGACCGAGGGTAGCGTGGTTCATGCGAAAGTAGAGAAGAGGTTCGGGTAGGGAGTGAAGCCGTCCTCCCTGTAGGATAACTCGTGCCCAAAGGTAGTAGTCTTCGAATAGGGGGAAGTGCAGGTATCCTCCGGCTTTTAGGATGGCGGCTTTGCGGAAGGCTACGGCAGGATGATTGACAGGGCACCGATAACGTGCAAAGCGCACAATCTCCTCGTGCTTCTCGGGTAGGATGCGGCGGGAGATTACCTCGCTTGGAGAATCTACAAACTCGTCGATACTGCTGCTGAGAAGATCCACCTCCGGATGTTCGTGAAGGAAGGTGATTTGACGCTCAAAACGTGTGGGGAAGGCAATGTCGTCCGTATCCATACGCACCACAATATCGTAGGAGCAATTTTTCATTCCCTCGTTTAGGGCATTGCCCAATCCCCCGTTTTTTTCGAGTCGCACCACCTTGAGTACTTCGGGGTGCTGCGCTTGGTAACCTTCGATAAGGGTGTCTAGCTCCGGAGTGAGAGGCCCATCGCACACGAGTACCACCTCCGGGGCGGGGAGGGTTTGAGAGAAAACGCTATCTAGTGCTGCTGTGAAAAATTGAGGATGCTCCTTGTAGTAGGTGGAGAGAAGTACGGAAAACTCCATCCGTTTTTCGTCGATTGTGGAATTGTTCATCGTGTTAAATTAGTTCCTTCCTCTTTCTTCTAACGAGCTTTTCGTGTGGATATTGTCTCTCCCTCCTGCTTTTTCTTGAGATGTGGTTACTCTGCTACAGGGGCGGCTTGGAGTAGCGTATGGGCATGTTGCAGGGCAAGATGGATGTCTTTACAGATGTTTCCCTCGCCTACCTGTTCGGCAATGCCCGACTTTTCGAGCGTCTCGCGCACTTCGTCCCTCACTCCCGAGAGCACAAGCACGATCCCAGCCGCACGGCACTTCTCGGTCATCATGGAGAGGTTGTGGGCCCCGGTTGCATCGATAAAGGGCACTCTTCGCATTCGTAAGATGCGCACCTTAGGCTTCCGACCCACAAACTTGGTAACCTCTTCGAAGCGGTTGGCAATGCCGAAGAAGAAGGGCCCCTGGATCTCAAAAATCTCTACTCCTTGGGGTACTTCTAGGGACTCTTCGGAGGTGGTTTGAGCTGCCTCGTTGTCCAACGGTGCCAGCCGGTCTTGGCGAACTACGTCGCTGGCAAGATAGGTGCGGCGCATGAAGAGAAGCATACTCAGTATCATCCCTATCTCAATGGCAATGGTGAGGTCGAGCATTACGGTGAGCACAAAGGTCACCACGAGCACAATAATATCACCCTTAGGACCGCGTAGTATGGTGAGGAAAGAGTTCCATTCGCTCATATTATAGGCGACAACAACCAAGATGCCGGCAAGGCAAGCCATGGGGATATAGGCGGTAAGGGGGCCTAAGAAGAGCATGATAAGGAGAAGAACCACGGCGTGTACCAGTCCTGCAATGGGGGAGCGACCACCATTTTTGATGTTGGTCATGGTACGAGCAATAGCCCCTGTTACGGGGATTCCTCCCACAAAGGGTACCACCACGTTGGCTACCCCTTGCGCCACGAGCTCTACATTGGAGTTGTGTTTCTCCCCAATAGCTCCATCGGCCACAGAGGCGCTCAGTAGGGACTCTATCGCCCCCAGCATGGCAATGGTAAAGGCGCTGGGGAGTAGCTCATGGATGGTGGCCATGTCGAGGTTGAGGAGGTGAATCTCGGGGAGCTTCGAAGAAAAAGTAAAGCGATCGCCAATGGTCTCTAACCCCGATACTGAGGTGTACTTTTGTAGGAAGTATACCACGAGTGTCATTAGGATGATGGCAACGAGGGAGCCGGGTATCTTTTTAGAGATTTTTGGGAAGTGGAAGACCAAAATTACCGTGGCAATGCCTATGAGAGTGGCACCCCAGTTGAGGGTGCTAAAGTGCTCGGCATAGACACTCCACTTGCCGATAAAGTCTCCGGGTAGAGCCTCCGTTGTTAGTCCGAATAGATCTTTTATCTGGGTCGTGAAGATGGTAACGGCAATACCGCTCGTGAAGCCTATTATAATAGGATAGGGGATAAAGCGAATCACACTCCCCAGCCGCAATACCCCCACAAGGATGAGGATAAGCCCGGCGATGAAGGTGGCAATGGCAAGTCCTTCGATGCCGTGTTGCTGGATAATACCATAAACGATAACGATAAAAGCACCTGTCGGGCCCCCTATCTGTACGGGACTCCCGCCCAAAAACGAGACAATAAATCCTCCTATAATGGCGGTTGTGAGACCAACCTCGGGGCTTACACCACTGGCAATACCAAAGGCTATGGCAAGGGGTAGGGCAACGATACCTACAATGATCCCTGCCATAATATCCTTGGTCAAACGCTCCGTTGTATACCCACGGAAGCACTTAAACAGTTGAGGCGTGAACCCCTCAAGGGCATGTTGCCATGCTCGTTGCTTTGTTGTATTCATAACGTCGGTAATCCCTAAAAACTACCGCAAAGATAGCCCCTTTTTCTTCATTAACATTATTCCTAGGGGTTACCGCATGTCTATCGGATAAGGTCTAGTACAGTCTTGTTGAGGTAGAATGTCTGTGTTTTATCCACCCATACAGCATTGTTGGGGGCTTTCAGAAGCTTCTCTTTTCCGCGCTTGAAGTCCTTATCTGTACCGATCGCCATTTTGGGACTAAAGGGATAGATACGAAGCTTCTTGGACTTAGCGAGAGAGATCTCTAGGTAGTCCGGGATTTCGCCTTCGGTGCCTACGATGTGGCAGTCGTACCCTTCGAAGAGCTGTTTGTGTGGGGCATATGCCTCTTGAGTGATGAGGGGAAGTTGACCTTCTAATCCCCAAAGTCGGCATAGATATTCGTTGATTTCTGTATTCAGGATCATACCCATGGGGCGAGTGTCTTGGGGGTGGTAGGCTGCCAAGAATACCTCTTCGCCTGTGTGGCTGTGAGTGGTAAACCCAAAAGGCATGTGCTGCTGGTAGATAAGGATAACCACGGCACTCAAAGATCCGTTGTAAAGCCCTGTTTGTGCGGAGCTCCCCTTGCGTTGCTCTAGAGGGATGGGGCTGTGCTCGTATTCTTCGCACTGGTAGAGGGCATCGAGTTCCTCGTCGGAGAGGTCAATAGCGGCGTAGTGGTGGAAGAGCTCGCGAGCTTGGTCGTTGGGAGCTTCGTTGAGCAGTTTGGCAAGCCCGGCAGCGGTACGTTTGATGTCGGTGAGCTGACCAAAGAGTACCTCCGGCCCTTGCTTATCTGCATGACGAAGACGTTGCAACCCAATACTCAAACCACTATTGCCGTGGTCGGGCATGATAACGATGGCGGTATTTCCGTCACGGCGAGCGAAGTCTAGGGCTACCCCTACGGCTTTGTCAAAGGCAAGCATCTCAGAGGCGATCCCTACGGGATCATTGGCATGGGCTGCCCAGTCTACTTTGCTCCCTTCTACCATAAGGAAGAATCCTTCGCCCTCGGGGTCGTTGAGTAGGGAGATTGCTTTCTCACAACTCTCGGCAAGGGAGGGGATCTTGTAGGGATTTCGATCTAGGTCGTAGGGCATGTCGTAGTCTTCGTAGAGTGCCCACATTTGCTTGCCTTGGAAGGTGCGCATGGATTTGAGGTCGTTAGCAAAATAGGGGATGCCTTGTTCTTTGAGCGATTGTTGTAGCGCGGGGGTTATGATCTTGTTACCTCCACCTATCACTACATCTACGGGTAGGTTTACGATCTGCGGTGCAATCCAATCGTATTTCTTGCGATTGTAGGAGTGTGCGGAGCAATCCGCCGGAGTAGCATGGGTAAATTCGCATGTAACAACAAGCCCGGTACGCTTCCCTAGCTTCCACTTGCCTGCCTCTAATAGAGTGGCCAGGGGTTGATAGGCGAGCTTAGGGTCTAGGGGCTGTAGGTCGTGATCGGTACTTACGGGATAGGTGGCAATAAATCCGCTTTGCGAGGGAATACCCGTCATGTAGCAACTGGTGGTGGGGGCGGAGTCGCCGATGGGGGCATCGGAGCAGTAGGTGAGTACCGTCCCACACAGGATTGAGTCGAGGTGCAAATGTAGCTTATTGGGGTGTTGATAGCGTTGGTACCAGCGTGCTAGAGATAGCGCAGGTAGGGAGGTGCCATCCGGTATCATTACAATAATGTTGCGCACGGGTTTTACCGTGCTAGGGAGTTGCCCCCACAGGGTGCCAAAGCTAAGGGCAAAAAGGGCTAAAAAGAGGATTTTCTTACGAATCATAATAGGGAAGGGATAAAAAGGTGGGGAATGTTTTTCTAATTGGCGTGGGATAGCTCGGGTATGATTTGAGCGAGTACGTTTACAATCTCTTCGCGTGAGACGCCGTCTGCCGGTATTACGAGTATCGTATCGTTGCCGGCAATAGTACCTACGATGGCGTTGTTGGCAATGGAGTCTATGTCTACACAGATGCTGTGGGCATAGCCCGATCGCGTTTTAAGTACAACAAAAGAGCCCGAGTAGTGGATAGAGCGAAACCCCTTTGTCCCCATCACACGGAATACCTCTTGTGTGGTTCGTGCTTGGTCGCTGGGCATGCGGTAGCAGCTAATATCCTCTCTTGAGTAGCGATCTTTGGTGATGTTGAGTTCATACATGTCACGCGAGATGGTTGCCTGAGTGGCACTGATCCCATTGATCAAAAGTAGCTCGCGTAGCGTCTTTTGGTTGGGGACGTCGTTGTTGCGGATAAGACGACAGATGAGCGCTTGTCGTATTTCTTTCTTTGTTGCCATGATGCGTTTTTGATATGTCTAGAGGCGTGCGCTCCCTCTTTTCTGCCTCTTCTTCTCTCTCGGGCAACAGAGGGGAGAACACTCTCCCGCAAATGTAGTAAAAATGAATAATATAAGGGACTTGAATAAGATCTCCTCTCCAATTTTTCCCTCTCCATCCACTTGCTCTGTCACCTCTCGCCAATAATCAAATCTTTCTTGCCTAATTTCTTGTCGGGATTCTGCCCTAAACTTTTTTCATTTCTGCCTGTGGAATAAAAATTTTCCAGCCTGTATCCATTTCTTTTTCACCCGGACTTTTTTGGCGGTTTCACGCGTGGTTTTTTCCTGTTCACGCGCTCATCCTGGCGAGGTGGGCTATGTTCGTTTGGGTAATAATAGCTAACTTTGTGGGGCTTAACGCACGAATATATAAATGACTACGTTGTGCCTTCTTCTCTTTCTCCCCTAGGGGTGTCTTTGAGAGGAGAGCGGCAGAGCTAGACCTAAAGAATATTGCACAATGGATTTGATGAAAGAAATCGTAGCGCGTGCTGCTGCTAATAAGCAACGCATTGTGCTGCCCGAGGGGACAGAACCCCGTACTCTACAAGCTGCCGACAGGCTTTTGGCTGATGGTGTTGCAAACCTCGTTCTCATTGGCGAACCTGCCGCTATCAAGGCTAAGGCTGCTGAGTTGGGGCTTACCCATATCGGTGAAGCAGAATTGATCGACCCCAATTGCCACGCCAAGAAAGAGGCTTATCGTGATCTCCTTATGGAGCTTCGTAAGTCTAAGGGGATGACCCAAGAAGAGGCCGATAAACTCGTAGTAAATCCGCTCTATTTAGCTTGTCTTATGATTAAGGCGGGCGATGCAGATGGTGAACTTGCCGGGGCACAAAATACAACAGGCAACGTGCTAAGACCTGCCCTCCAGCTTATTAAAACAATGCCCGGTCTTAGCTGTGTGAGTGGGGCATTCCTCCTCTTTACCCAAGCAAAGCAATACGGCAGAGAGGGGCTTCTTGTAGTGGCAGACTGTGCCGTTACCCCCAACCCAAATGCCAACGAACTTGGGCAAATCGCTGTGGCTTCGGCTACTACGGCTCGCGCTATTGGTGGTATGGAGCCCCGCGTAGCTATGCTTAGCTACTCTACCAAGGGGAGTGCCAAGGGCGAACTTGTAGATAAGGTAGTAGAAGGGCTACGCGTGGCCAAAGAATTGGCTCCCGACCTCGCTATTGATGGTGAGTTGCAGGCAGATGCGGCTCTTGTGGAGGCAGTGGCATCTCTCAAAGCCCCCGATAGCCCTGTGGCTGGTAAGGCAAATGTGCTCGTATTCCCCTCTCTTGAGGTGGGTAACATCGCCTACAAGTTGGTAGAACGCCTCGGTGGTGCTATGGCTGTAGGGCCTATCCTCCAAGGGATGGCTGCTCCTGTAAACGACCTCAGTCGTGGCTGCTCGGTAGACGATATTTACAAGATGGTGGCTATCACCGCCAATCAGGCTATTGCTGCTAAACAATAAAATCACCTTTTAGTCTCATATCTATAATATGAATGTATTAGTGCTTAACTGCGGAAGTTCGTCCGTAAAGTATAAATTGTTTCAGATGCCCGAGGGCAAAGTTCTTGCCCAAGGCGGAGTGGAAAAATTGGGTTTGTCGGATTCTTTCCTAAAGCTCAAATTGCCTTCGGGAGAGAAGGTGGTGCTTGAGAAAGACATGCCCGAGCATACGGTGGCTATCGACTTTATCCTCAAAACGATTACCGGTAGCGAATATGGTTGCATCAAGAGCCTCAGCGAAATTGATGCCGTGGGTCACCGCTTGGTACATGGGGGCGATAAGTTCAGCGAAAGCGTGGTAATTACTGATGCGGTAGTAGAAAGCGTAAAGCAATGCATTGATCTTGCTCCTCTTCACAACCCCTCTACGCTTAAGGGTGTGGCTGCCGTTACGGAGCTAATCCCCGGCGTTCCCCAGGTAGGTGTATTTGATACCGCCTTCCCTCAGACGATGCCGCAACGCGCTTTTATGTACGCACTCCCCTATGAGTACTACGAAAAGTATGGCGTTCGCCGCTATGGCTTCCACGGAACAAGCCACCGCTTCGTAAGTAAGCGTGCCTGTGAGTTCTTAGGGCTTGACTACAATAAGGCTCGTATTATTACGGCTCATATCGGTAATGGTGCCTCTATGTGCGCTATCAAAGAGGGCAAGTGCATTGATACTACTATGGGACTTACCCCCACAGAGGGTCTTATGATGGGTACGCGTGTAGGGGATGTAGACCCCGGTGCGCTCGTTTTCATTGGAGAGAAAGAGGGCTTGTCCATGGCACAACTCTCCGAGGTAATCAATAAAAAGAGTGGGGTACTCGGCGTGAGTGGAGTCTCTAGCGATATGCGCGAGATAGAAGAGGCCATCTCTCAAGGCAACGAGCGTGCCAAACTCGCGTTGGAGATGTACGACTACCGCATCAAGAAGTATGTAGGAGCCTTTACCGCCGCTATGGGAGGTTTGGATCTTCTCATCTTTACGGGAGGTGTTGGCGAAAATCAGACCACCACACGAGAGTACGTTTGCGAAGATATGCAGTATATGGGTATTGAGATCGATAAGACGCTCAATGCGAAGATACATGGAGACGAAGCTCTGCTTTCTACCAAAGAGAGCAAGGTAAAGGTCGTGGTGATTCCTACCGACGAGGAGCTCATGATCGCCCTTGATACGGTCGCTCTCACCTCAAAGTAAATCTCTTCCCTCCCCACTAAGGGGGAAGAAAGAAGCGATTCTTACCTGTATGGGTAGGAACCGCTTTTCTGTTTCCTCGCCCGTCTTCTGATGCTGCGCCCCCTGATTAAAACCTCTCTCTTATAGATAAGAAAGAGGAGCCTATATATAATAGGTGTACCCCTTACAAGATGCGGAAACTCCTCGCTCTTGCCCTTTCTCAATGCTTCTTCTTTTTCCTCTTCGGATGAGATTCTCGCGATAAAAAGGGGGGATTTACATCTCTTCTTGGTTTCTCGATTCTTCTTTTTCTGTGGGAGGATTTCTCTTTTCCCCCTATCTGGAAGGAGAAATTTGCTCGTTGAAGTGAAAAATATTGTATGAAAAATTTTAGTGAATGCACTTTTTATATGCATAGGTTATATGCGCTTTCTATTTTCTAGATCTCCCTCCCCTTGTTAATATCTTCATCTGTTTTGAGCTGAATTTCCTGTTGCATGTCTATATTTTACATAACAGTACTTCTTGAGGAAGACATCTTGGGTAGAAAAGTTGGTGCTTAAATCAATATTCTTTTTACCTTTGCGTAACGAAGTGTATACAGCGGTATATGCGGAACCATGTCGCAAGTGGGGTTTATTTGAGGAAAAAGGGCATGTTACGCCTTTCGTGCTTAAAGATTTTGTGCCGGAGGTGTGACGTGGGGTTTTGTCTTGATTCTATTTTGAGATAGACTGTAGGGGAGAGCTCTTTATTTGATAGTAGAAATGCTCTTTTCGTCTTTTCCCTTGATGGTTTTGCCCTGTCTTCTAAGTCTGCGACAACTTTGGATACTCGGGTATAATAAATTGATTACTAATATAATTCAGAACGAAATGAAACAGAAATTTTTGAGTAAATGGGTTTTTGCCGGAGCAGCCTTAGTCCTAGGGCTTTCTGCGTGCAATAACAAAAATGAGGATGACCTTGCTCGAGAGAAAGGGTATGATACCTACTCTACCATCTCTCTCTCTCTCCCCGCAAGCCTCCGTGCCGGAGATGATGATTACAATAAGGTGGACACCTACGAGGGGATTGACCATATTAAGTCTCTCACCCTTTACATGATTGATAATGCTAAGCCTACGGATAAACCAGAAGTTCGGCATTTTGATGAAGCTAATCTGCACCTTGATGGCGCAACCGGTAAGGTGACGATGGCTCCTTTCCGCACGAAGAGCGGGAATAAGACCGTATACGCTGTGATCAATATCACTGATGCTATCAAGGCTGAGCTTAGTGCTGCTAACAATGCAGCAGATTTCAAAACAGCATATGAGAAAGCCTATGAGGCATTTGGGGCAAATCCAATCGCTCAGTTGGAGAGTGACAAGGATGTGATTGTGATGTCTGGGAAGCCTGTGACGCAGGAGATCAAGCCTAATATTTCGGCTCTCAACGCTCCCGCTATTAATAATGTTCCCATCACACTCTCTCGTGCAGCTGCCAGAGTCTCTGTGACAACTACAGCTGCGGAAACAGCTCAGGGATCTAATGAGTATGAGGTAAAAGCAACCATTGCCGGAGGGCAACCGAAGACTTTTGGTAAGATTTCTAACCTTGTATGGTCAGTCGCTCAGTATGAAAAGACTTTCTATCTTCTTCAGAAGGATGATCGTAAGAGTCCTAGCTATGACTGGATTACCAATGGCGATTATACCACAGGTGCTCCCAGTCGTTATGATTACTCTCAGCTCAAGAGCGATAAATTTCTCAATGTTACTCATGTTGCCTCTTATGGGCTTCCTGAAGTAAAGACTGTAAAATACAAGTACATCTCAGAAACAACTCATAAAGATGCTACGGATCTTGCAAAACCTATGACTTCGGGCTACCGTAAGGGGAATACGACTTACGTATTGATCAAGGGTAAGTTTACTCCTGCTGATGATATGTGGGCAGACGGAGAACAGGCTAATGCAAATTCTGATGGTACTCTCTACTATGGTCTTGCAACTCAGAAGTTCTACAGCTCAGAGCAAAATGCTAAGGCCGCTGGTAATGACGAGCACAAGATTGTAACCTATAAGAAGGGAATGGTATTCTACTTCCTCTGGGTGAATCCCAATGTGGTTAATATGTCCAAGTGGGCAATGTCTCCTGTATATCGTAACAATATCTACAACGTAGACATCAAGTCTTTCCAAAACATCGGTCTTTCCGGTAATCCATTTAATCCAGATGATCCAGACGATCCTGATAAACCAGACCCAGACGATCCCGATAACCCAGATCCTGATGAGCCTCTGCCAACCGAAAAGACCTTTATGGTAGCAACTATTACCATCACTCCTTGGACGTGGCATAACTATAGTATCGATCTCTAAATCTATGGACTCTGATCACATGGAAGTCCTTGTGGGGCAAGAAGTGTGAGAGAGAACCAAACTACGAATCAAGTGGGAGAGAGGGGCCTCCTCGGGGGGGGATTACAATAGACTTCTCTTCTAGAGGAAGACCCTCTCTCCCACTTTTCTAACCCTTATTGATGTAGTAATGAAGAGTATTTATAAGCTGTTGGGAGGCCTACCCCTCATGGTAGTATCTTTGTTGGGGCTGACTTCTTGCGACAAATGGATATACGAAAGCTTTGAGGATTGCCCTCAAGCAATAAAGGTGGGATTCTATTCCAAAACGGAATGTGCGAATCAGAAATCCTACCCCCAACGGGTGACTCGGCTGAATATCTACGCATTCGACAAAAATGATGTGCTCTATAGTACTCATGTTGTGGACAATGTGCGTTTGTCTGAGGCCTATGAGTATTCTATCCCGGTGGAGAAATCCGGTTTGTATACTGTCCTATCGTGGGGGAACCTTGGTGACCATTACTACGATATCGGCAAAGTGCAAGTAGGTAAGACTACAAAGCAAAATATACTTTTCCGCTTGCGACAAACAGGCAAGTGGGGGGCAGATCTTCGTGAAACAACGCTTTGGTATGGAGAGAGCCCTGTTGTACAAGTAGAACGGAATACAACGAACTACGAGCGTTATACGGAGACTTCTGTAAACCTAAGAGAGTACACAAATCGTATTGCCGTTATTATCGAAGGAGTTCCCAATCCGGAAGATTATAAGATAGAAATTGCCTCTAGCAATGGCACATATCAAGTAAACGGACGAGTTGCAAAAGCAGATTCTACTTTCTATCCTGGGGAAACCAAGGTAGTAGGGGATAGTACTTGTCGTGCCGATTTTACAACACTAAAGTTGGAGAGCGGACATAAAAATGCCCTCATCGTGACCAATAAAACGAAGGGCGTGGAGATGTTCCGAACAGACCTCGTAGGGGTAATTCTCTCTAGCAACTATGCGGAGAATATCAACCTCCGTTGTCTCAACGACTTTAGGGTAAGGCTTGTTGCACATCATTGCGATTGCCCCGAAAATACCTACCAGATCGTTGAGGTTTGGATTAATGATTGGCTTGTCCATACCTACAGCATTGGGGTATAGGGATAGCCAAAGTAGATAACAAATATTCCCAGAGGGAGAGAATATGTCCCCTCTCTGGGGAAATACATTCACCCTTGCCATACACACGCATAGAGATGTATTGCCGTGGTATTTGATAAAGGATATAACAATGATAAGTAAGTCATATTTGTCTCTCTTCAGAGGATTTGTCTCTTCTCTCTCTTGTCTCGTATTGGGAGGCTTGCTCCTAGTTTCGTGCGAAACCAAGGGGGCAGGAGACAATACCTCTCCCATCAATCCCATTGGAGAACAGACCTCAGATAGTACTCTGCTCGCCGTCAGTTTTCGCATGGAAGAGCCTTCTCTTAGGGCTGGAGGGACTATAAATACGAATAACGAAGACTATGTGTCTGAGGTACGTCTCATCCTTTGTAAGTCGGCGACAGGGGCGGTCGTTTTCAATAGTAAGTTAGATTTCCCGACAACGGGTATTGGGTCTAATACCAATGGCTATTCTAGCCGGAGCCTTCCTGCACGCATTTTGCCGGGCTTCTACAATGTTTATATAATAGCCAACGAGTCCTATTGCACCGGTGTTTCACCAAAAGCTCTCAATGCTCTAAGTACAGAGAGCGAAGTGCGTGATCTGCAGTGCGACTTCAAAAAAGACTTTGCTCCCTCCCAAGCCGCTAAAAAAGGCTTGCTCATGACCGCTCGGAAAGAAAATTGTCAGATCCCAAAGGGGCACACACTGGCAAATCCTTTCGTCATAGAGGCGGAGCTTGATAGGGTAGTCGCAAAGTTGTCCATAAAGATCCTTAGACCTCAAGGGAGCCCTGCCGAGCAGAAGAAGCTATACATAAGTGATATGGGGTTGTCTAAGGTGCCTTCGAAGAGTTTCCTCTTTACGGACGCTACTCATCCCACTTATGCCGGCACTTTGGATGTACAGCATACCTTCCCGGCTTCCGGTACACCCCAACAAATCGCTTTTGGCTCTGTACAGTCTCGCTATATCCCTGAGTATACAGATGCGCAGCATCTTCGGCTTGCTCTAACGATCCGCCAGGAGGGTGCCTCCGGAGAGCAGACGCGTATAATTGAATTGGGAAAAGATGATAATTATCTTTTCCGCCGTAACCATCATCACAACTATGTACTCAGCCTCAAAGACTGGAGCGATATAGCTGTAGGTATCTCCATCGCAGATTGGAAGGAGGATACCTCTTGGGGCTATGTCGGCGAGTACTTTAATCTTTGGTGCGCATCTAAGATTAAACCGAATTCGGATATAAAGCTTCGCTTGTACACCTCCAAGGTCTCTGTCCCCGTAGGGCATGAGGTAATCCTTGAGCCTCTCAATGGCGCAAAGATTGACAACTCTACGAACAAAGTCTCGTTCACAGAACAGGATTACGGAGCTTTCAGAGAGTACACGCTACACACCGCTTCGTCAGGAAAATCTCTCAGGGTTCTTTACAAGGTGAGCGGTCGCTCTCCCAAAGAAGAAACAGCGTTTTAAGGAGCGTACATTTAATCCCTATAAAGATGAAAAGATTCTTTTCTCATACACTATACTGGCTATCTTGGAGCATTTTGCTTCTTTCTTCGGCGGCATGTAGCCACCAAGGGGAAGACGATTTGCAGCCCAATAACTATCTAAGCCTTGCCCTCAGAGTGCAAGATTCTCAGGTCTTGAAACAAGCCACTGCCACCCCCGAAGAGACGCAAATAGACAATGTCATGATTCTATTTTTCGAGACAACGGGTCAGCAGAAGCTTTGGAAGAACAAAATCTATGAGTATGATGCAACCGCTACGGGGCGCACCGATAAAGCAAAATGGGAAGACGGGCAGACTATGCTTTTCCCTCTCAACCCCGAAGAGGTTGGGCTCAAAAAGGTAGTCGTTATTGCCAACTATAAGGGAAAAGGTAGTCTCGAAGCTAAGTTGCGTGCCGTACAGAAGTTTGGAGACTTCTCGGAGGCAACCAAACAGATTTACTACGAATCTGCCAGTGAAAGCTCTGAGATAACTGCTCCGCTTCTCTTGATGGAAGGGGCGGTTGACCATACCTTTACGAAGGCGAATCGTAAGGCTCAGGTAGTACTCAGAAGGGCGGTTGCCAAGGTTACAGTAAAGTTGAACTTGCAATGGCAACCCCTTGATGCAAGACGCACCGCAGCCTCGGAGCGTTCTTTTTATCAGTTTAGGGACGTGGCAAAACGGACCCACGTTGTGGAGCATGCCAACCTCTTGCTGGACCCCTCCAACCGTAGCAACCGCTACAATGACAACCCTGCAACCACTGCAACGCCCCTTATCCCTGGGAATAAATATCTGTGGGAGTTCGCTCCTGTAGCGGCTCACAGAGAAGGTCCTTTTGTGGTTACCGCTTATATCAATGAGTATAATCAGGGTACAGACAAAACTAATGTACCCCCTTACCTCTATCTTGCCCTTTATGCAGATGTGCCGGAGTCTCATATCAATGACCCGGAAGGGAAGTACCCCCCTCCTGCAGGGGGCGATGTGTACCCCGCTCATAAGGGCTACTACTACTATAGAGTGATCTTGCCTCGTCTGGTGGAGCGTAATACTCATTATATACTAGAGACTCAGGTCTTGTCTGCCGGCTCCGGAGATGCTGCAAAGCCTGTAGATCTTTCTTCTACCGTTTCTATTAAGGGATGGTCTGAGGTCAATTTGTCGGGCGAGGGAGCAGATAAAATTTATAATTAATAGTTGATCCCATATGAGTAAGTATACCAAGAATGTCATAAGGCTGCTCGCTGCGATGGCTATAGTAGGGAGCTTGGGGGCTTGTGCAGATCGTAATGCAAAGGATCCTCAGGGTGCTTCTGCCGTTTCGGTGAAAGCTTCGTCTGTCGACGGAGAGCTTCGTACGGGAGAGATCAGTAGTTTACGTGTTATATCTTCTGTTCAGAACTACAATAAGCTGCTTAGTGTTCAGAGCGATCAAGTGAATTTCAGACTCCCAACTAACGAAAAACAGACTCTGTTTTTTGTTGCCGGAGAGCAGGACGATCTCGGCACGCTGCGAGCTACAGAGTTTAATCAGAAGGAACTTAATACCCAACAATACTTTGGTACCGATGGCAAAACAGAGCCAAAGCTATATGTGGGTACACTCTCTGTAAATGATGGAGTGAACTCAATTTCTCCTATCACACTCACGCCCACCTACGCCAAACTTTCATACAAGATTCGCTTCTTAAACGAGCATACTTCTTCCGCTTCGAAGCCGGAACTTAGATCGCAGCACCCAAGAGAGGTCACAAAAGTGTGGATTGCCAAAGTGCCTCCTACATTCTTCTTAGGAGGGGTGAAGACTTACTACACACGCCCTGCTATCGATTATGAGACTTTTGAGCTCGGTAAAGACAAGAGAGGAGTCTGTTATTTGCCGGAGCACGATCCCTCCGACATCAATGACCGTACCTACATCGGGATTGAGGTAAAAACCCCTTGGGAGGCTGCAAATAATCTGCACAGATACTATGTGGTAGTGCATGAGCCATACGATAATGTCAACTATGGAAAGATTATACGTGGGCGGCATTATAATATGACGATAACCCTTCCTGTGGAGATATACTAATGAGAAAGAGTCTTATAAAGGGTTTGAGTTACAACTAAATAGAACGAAAATAGCATATTGTCTTCTATGAAGAAATATATACTACTCCTATTAAGCTTGGTGTTGTTTGTGGCTGAGGTGAGGGCACAGGGTGCCCCTTATCCCGACTTTCACAACATGACCCAGTTAGTAGAGTTTACGACGACTAAGGCTGGAGGTCAGGACTTTTCCTTTACGTTGGCTCCCGATATGACAACGGGACGTCCACAGTATCCCATTGTCTTTATAGACTGGAATGGGAATGGGAATCGACAGATGATAAACCTTGTACAGGAAGAGACTTTTGTTGTGAAAGTGCCTTCTGATAGGGTTGTTAAGATTACCGGAGAGAATGGACTTTGGACGGTAAAAGCGGTAGATCAGTCTATCACAAAGGCGGTAACCAGTGCAGCATCTATCCTGCAACACCTCCATTTGGACAAGAACCTATTGGGCAAGCAGGGTAGTGGAGGAAGTGATTTTAAGACGAACAGAGAGCTTAAAACTCTTTCCGTCTCGAGCAACTACTACAAGACGCTGGAGGTGAAGGAGAATAAGAAATTAGAGACAATCAATGCTTCCTCTAACCTCTTGGAGAATATAGATTTGACAGGGCTGAGCCATCTTGTTGATTTGGATTTGAGTAAGAACCTATTTGTAGGTTCCCTCGTTCTTCCTCAAAATATATATAGGAACATAGACCTGAGGGTGAATAAATTCAAGATCTCCACTCTTCCAAATCTCCCCAACGGCACTCCTGCAAATGCCTACCACTACAACTTGCAAGAGCGCTATGTGCTACCTCAAATGGAGCTTACAGTGGGGAAGGATTGGATTGATCTCTCCTCTGAGCTTCATGCAAAGGGCATAGCTTCTTCTCAAAAGGAAACGAAGTATACTTGGTATGTCGAAGATGATGCTGCAACTGATAGTTACACCCGTCTTCGTGAGGATACAGACTATGAGGTGGTGGCCGGGAAGACTCGTTTCCTTCGTAACGTGAGAGGGCGTTTGTTTGTTGCTATGAGCACGGATGCCTTCCCAAACTTCGATAGTTTTGAGCGTCTCACCGGGACCTTTACGACTTCTGGGGAAGAGCATATCAAGACTCGTCACGGGCATTCCAGCCATGAGGATTTGTACACTCGTATCGCAGATAAGTACAATAATAGTGAGCCTATCTATAGGAGTAACACCCTTTCTCTCAAGTACAACCTTTGGTATGGTGGCGTTGATAATACGTGGGCTAAGAAGGAGAATTGGACGGGGGACTATGTCCCTAAAACGCTAAAGTCGGATGGGGATAAGGTGGTGGAAGTTGAGTTTGCTACCAAAGCCAATAACAATGATCGCCCCGCTTTGCGCGATTTACATGTGGCAAAGGGAGAAGATCGTGTTGTTACTGAGCTTATCAATAAGAGCGAAACGGGTAGGGGGGTCGTTGTTAATGCCGGATCTTCTCTGCGCGTAAAAGATAAGGTCGAGGTGGATAAGGCAACTACATCTTCCTATGGGGATGCCGATCCTGCCTACCGTGTCCGACTAAAGTCAATCCCCGGAGAACCCAATGGAGCTCTGTTTTTCGACGCTCCTACGAAGAATAAAGATTTGTTCGTAACCGTAGAGTTTTACACCAAGGGCTACGACGGGAACTTTGATAAGCAGCACGCCAAATGGCAATACTTTGGTACGCCCATAGTGGGAGGTTCTGTGGAGAAAGCTTTCCCCTCATCTGCCATCGTGCGTAAGTATAACCAAAGTAAAAACGATGAGTACGACGAGAAGTGGGTGCTTGCGCAGCCTACAGATATTTTGACTCCCTTCCATGGCTATGAAGTAACGCAACCAGTACCGGCCACCTATATCTTTAGAGGGAAACTCAATCTTGAGGATCCCAACAATCTAGAGGTGGCAGCTAAGGCAGCAGGTGTGTTGTATGGTGCATTCAATTCGTTTGCCAATAGTTATACCGCTTCGTACAACATTTCCTCAATAGGGTTTGGTACGGGACTAGAGCAGACGGTCTTCCTATACAATACGGGAAGCCGTATAGAGTGGCTTGCGCACAATCAGGAGACAAGCGCAACTTTTGCAGGAACTTACCTTTCTGTTCCTAAGAATCTTGCCGGTTCGGGGGACCTGCCTCGTGAGATCCCCTCTCTACAAGGCTTTATGATCTGCAACAGGGGAATGGCAAAGGCTTCCCTCACCATGCCCTACTCTGGCATTGTAAAAGAGAAGGCTTCTGAGAAGCTTAGAGCCGGAGACGAAGAGGATGTGAGAGAGTTCTTACATATAGATGTAGCATCTAACGAGGGTGCAGACCGCTTGTTCGTATTCCGCAAGGAGGGTACGACTGCCGGATTCGATAATGGATGGGATGGTAGCAAGATCTTGGTCGGAGGCCGTCCGCAGCTCTATGTGATCTCATCGGAAGGTCCTCTACAAGTAGCAACCTCTGCACAGATTGAGGGCTTGCCAATTGGTTTTGAGGCACCCAAAGATGGAGCCTATACGCTTTCATTCCGCGTTAGTCCCGAGCTACAGGGTCGCTATCCTTCGCTATGCCTTAGAGACCGTGTGACGGGCACGCTTACCCCTGTGGGGCAGACCAGCTCTTACACCTTTGTTACTACTAAGTCTCTAGATAAGCATCGCTTCGACCTCGTAACAGAGGGTGAGGATAGTCTCTCTCCTGCCACCGAGCCTATTCGTGTAGTAGGGCTAGGGGATACGAGAGTGTTGGTAGATAATACTACGGCTCTCGACTCTAAGGTGCTTGTCTTCGACGCTACAGGAGCCTTGGTGCTACAGACTGAGGTACCTGCCCGTTCGGGAAAGGAATACTCTTTGCCTCTCCCCGGAACTTATGTGGTGAAGGTGGTTAATAACCAGACTTCTACAATTGCAAAAGTGTTGTTACCCTAATCTTGATGGAACATAACATGAGTCAGAATACTATTTTTAATTGCACTTCGAGGGGAATGGCGAGGCTATCGGTTATCCTATTGCTTCAGTCTCTAGCCTTCTCCCTCCTTGCTCAGAATACCAATAGCGTGGGGATCAATACCGGGAATTCTCCTGTAGACCCCTCCGCCATAATGGAGGTAAAAGCCGATAACCCGGGGGGAAGTGGGAAGAAAGGCTTCCTCCCTCCTCGTGTAGATCTTAAGAACCAAAGGGATAAGACGACTGTGCCCATTGCTGCGGGTACCGAGAATAAGGCCAAAGCAATGCTTGTGTATAATACCGACGAGACATATGACTTCATTTGGGGGCATGTCTATGCTGATAATTACTACTATTGGTTGGGCAATCGTTGGGAGCGTATGGTGTACACTCCTCTTGTGTACGATGCCGTTATCCCCCGGGAGTTTTATATAGAGGGGAAGACTAAGCAGGAGTTTACAACCACACAGTTGAATCCTCCTCACAATAATCAAGGGGTTAATGGTGCCGACCTCCCTCTCAAGTTTGTAGAGGAGCCAGTCCTTAACAGAAAGAATATATTTACTAAACTAAGCGAAGAGAACTTTATGGTTAATGTGACGGGGACCTACGATGTGAGCGCCTTTGTTCACTATAATCCACTTGCCACGGTTATCCAGGATAATGTCCCTCATCAGCCTGGTGTTACCTATCATAAGAGAGCGTTCCTCAACCTGAAGATTCAGAGACAGGCTACTAGAGCAGCTGTTTGGGAAGACCTCGTAGTGGTGCGTGCTGCTTGGGGCTTCGATGCCGGAGGTTTCTTGAAGACGGCAACAATCAATGCGACATCTGTTCGACTCTTAAAAGGAGATAAGATACGTCTTGTTATACAGTCTCCCTACAAGAATAGTAGCCAGGGGCATGGATCAGAAAATCCCTATACGGGGACTGATGCTGACCATCCTGTAGCGAGAGGTTTCCGTGCGTTGTTGTTAGATTTTAATCTTTAAGAGAGATAGAAATATATATGAAAAAAAGTAGTCTCTTTTGGACTGCATCTCTTTTGGTGATGCTTCCGTTTTCTGGGAAAGGTTTTGCCCAGTCCGTGGGCGTTTTTACCAAAACACCCGACGCTTCTGCCGCTTTGGATGTAGATGTTTCTGCCCTCCCGGCTAATGCAAAGAAGGGGATGCTGCTCCCTCGTGTGCAGCTTACGGATAAGAGGG
The DNA here is from genome assembly GCA_963539975.1 of uncultured Porphyromonas sp. Lineage (GTDB taxonomy): Bacteria > Bacteroidota > Bacteroidia > Bacteroidales > Porphyromonadaceae > Porphyromonas. The sequence continues at coordinate 120,681 of CAUTMR010000002.1, forward strand.
ATCAGACGACGATCCCCAGCCCTGCCGTAGGATTGGTTGTTTATAACTTGCAAGATAGCGGTACTGAGGATAATCAGGTTGAGCATGATATGTTCTACTTTTGGGATGGGGAGAAGTGGCTTGATATGACCAACATTGATATCGTGATTCGGGAGCTATTGCCTCAAGTCTTTTTTATCTTGCAAGGGGATACCCAGAATGTCGCCTCAAAAAAGACTAATTCCTTGTACAATGGTCATGAGGTACAGTTGACTTATTCTCAAGAGAATATAACCCTCAATACCGGGAATAATGTTCGGTTGAATGATGCTGAGGATACCTTTGAAATCTTAAATCCTGGAGACTACGAAATATCCGGGATTGTTGGGTACAATCCCAATATTTGGAAGAATGTCAGCCTGCTTAATACATGTACTAATTTGGAGTTTATCATCCAACGGAAATCATCCCACTCCTCTTCCTGGATGAATATTGCTCGTAGTGTCTCTGCTTGGGGGAATAATACGGTCTTGAATAGCCGCCATATGGTGATCTCTCCCATGGTGGTAAAGTTTGCGAAGGGGGATAAGATTCGTGCCGTTGTTAAACAGACAATGGGAGATAGACCTGGTAGTGACCATAATACATCGGATTGGGTAGCCAATGTAAATCCTGCTGGAGGGTCTAATACCTCTAAGGTGATCAAGATACAGAAACTCTCTTAGTTGATTATTTGTGATGAGCTATAAACATATATACTACAGTCTCCTTGCTTTGAGCTTGAGCCTTTTGGCAGTTCCGGCCCAGGCGCAGCAGGATCGTGCTGTTGGGGTCGGTACCCGCACTCCTTACACCTCTGCCTTAGACCTTGATGTCTCTAACCTTCCCCCTGGGAAAAAGAAGGGCTTTTTGCTGCCCAAGGTCGCTCTTACAGGGAAGCAGGATACCCATACAATACATTCTCCCAAGACGGCAATGATGGTGTACAATACGCACGCTGCTGGGAGTGGAGATCAGCAAGTGTATGCAAATCTTGTCTATGTCTGGACGGGAAGTGAGTGGGTACCCTTTTCTAATCTAAAAGAAATCCGCCGACTGAAGAGACCTATTCACTTTGTGCTTGCCTCTAATCGAAAGATTCCTATTGAAATCGCAAGATTTAACAGTTCTCAAGGTATGACGTTGCAGTGGAAGTCCAACGAGGTGTATCTGAAAAATGAGAAGGATGTAAGGGTGTCGGCTGGAGCTTCTTTCGAAGAGATTGAGATCCTTACCGAGGCTTACTACGAGTTTACCGGGAGTTTTAATTTCAAGTCCAATGCCAATGGGGCCACTTCGGTAATAACTCTTCTTCAGAAAAAAACGGGTCATGGAGGTTGGGCTACGATAGCCTCTTCCTCCCTACCCTTTGATAGAGGGACTCAGACTTGGTCGCAGACGCTTGTTTTCCCGGTTGTTACCCATAAGTTCAAAAAAGGAGATAAGATACGCATTGTGCTCAAGAAGGGAGAGGGAGAAAATCAAAAGCAAGGGGCTATGATTGCTTATGATCCATCAGAAGCCGAAGATATAACGATGAATATACGTCTCACTCGATTGAGAAATGAGGATGAGAATTATGATTAAGTTCTGAGTCCTCTCCAATGAAGAATACTCTTTTGCGCATATCTAAGCTGTAAAAGTTATGGATTGCCCCCTTTACCTCTAGAGGCGAAGGGGGCTTTTTGTCGCCCATTACGCATGGGAATATAGGGTGAAAAGGAGAGAAATATAGGGCAGAATTCGCGCTCCTGCAGGCTGGTTTCGTGCCGGAATTTAGCGAGAATGAAGGAGGAACTAGGCCTGTGCGTGCTCCTTTGCTAATGGAGATGCCGCGCTCCTGTTGAGGGGAGTTGCCGCCATATCCGCTGGGGCGTGGAGTGCTAGTCGCAGATTAGTCGCTATCTTTGTAGCATGGAAGCATATCCGCGTTATGTAGTTGAGGAGCCGCTTCTTCGGCGTAATTTGAGCCTTATCCGCAGGGTGGCGGATGAGGCCGGAGTAGAGATTATTGTCGCTTTTAAGGCTTTCGCCCTATGGAAGCTCTTCCCCATCTTTCGGGAATACGGCTTCGGTAGTACCGCCAGTTCTCCCTGGGAAGCTCGTCTGGGGTATGAGGGCTTGGAGCGCAAGGCGCATGCTTTCTCGCCTGCCTATCGGGCGCAAGATTGGGCAGAGTGGACACGTTGTTGCAGCCATATAACCTTCAATTCCCTCAGTCAGTACCGAGCGTTGTATTCCCCCTCTTCGTCGGTTTCTTACGGCGTACGTATCAATCCCGGTTACTCTCCTGTGGAGACAGACCTCTACAACCCGGCCCTGCCCGGCTCTCGTTTTGGGCTCTCGCCCGAGGAGTTGGGACTGCATCTCCCCGAGGGAATAGAGGGGTTGCATGTGCATGTTTTGTGCGAGGGGAATAGCTTCCAGCTAGAGAAACTGCTCTCCATCATAGAGCAACGTTTTGCCTCGCCCCTCTCAGAAGCGCGTTGGCTTAACCTAGGCGGAGGTCATCTTATGACCCACAAAGAGTACAACGTGCCTCATCTGATTGCCGTGCTCAAGGCTTTCCGTCAGCGTCACCCCCATCTACAGCTTATCATGGAGCCGGGGTCGGCATTTGCTTGGCAGACCGGTTTCTTAGAAAGTCACGTGCTGGATATTGTAGAGCACGACGGCATTAAAACGGCAATTCTCGATGTTTCGTTTACTTGTCACATGCCGGATTGTTTGGAGATGCCCTACAAACCCGTGATACGAGGTGCGCATCACGAGCCTGTGGAGGGGCTACCTACCTATCGACTCGGGGGGAATAGTTGCCTAAGTGGCGACTTCTTGGGAGACTGGAGTTTCGACAGGCCTTTGGAGGTGGGCGATACCCTTATCTTTGAAGATATGATCCATTACACTACGGTTAAGACGCATATGTTTAATGGAGTGGCGCATCCCGACCTTGTATTGCGAGAGGCTAATGGCGAAGAGGAGCTGCTACGTCGCTTCGATTATCAGGATTACAAAGAGCGAATGGATTGACGCCGGAAGGCAGTTTTAGTAGAGAGAAATTTAGATAGATATGGGATTATTCGGAATCTTTTCTAAGAAGAAAAAAGAGACACTCGATACAGGGCTTGAGAAGACCAAAGACTCGGTACTTGGTAAGATCTCTCGTGCACTTGCCGGTAAGAGCAAGGTGGATGACGAAGTACTCGACAACCTCGAAGATGTGCTTATCTCCAGCGATGTTGGGGTAGATACCACACTCAAGATTATCAAGCGTATAGAGGAGCGCGTAGCCCGTGATAAGTATGTGTCTACAGCCGAGCTTAACGGCATCCTGCGTAGCGAGATAGAGGCTCTACTCACCGAGAGCGGCACCATAGACGGAGATAGTTTTGTGCTGCCGACAGAGAGTAAGCCCTATGTAATAATGGTGGTAGGGGTCAATGGCGTAGGTAAAACTACGACAATCGGCAAGCTCGCTTACCAGTTCAAAGCGGCTGGTCATAAGGTGGTAATTGGCGCCGCCGATACCTTCCGCGCTGCTGCTATTGACCAATTAAGCGTCTGGGCAGAGCGTGTGGATGTACCCATGATCAAACAGAAAATGGGGGCAGACCCTGCCAGCGTAGCCTATGATACGGTAGCTAGTGCCGTGGCGCAAGATGCCGACGTTGTGTTGATTGATACAGCCGGTCGGCTCCATAATAAAGTGGGGCTGATGAATGAGCTTACCAAGATAAAACGTGTGATGCAGAAGGTGGTACCCGATGCCCCTCAGGAGGTATTGTTGGTACTCGATGGCTCTACGGGTCAGAATGCTTTTGAGCAAGCTCGCCAGTTTACAGCCGCTACCGAGGTGAATGCTCTTGCCGTGACCAAACTCGATGGCACGGCTAAGGGGGGAGTGGTGATTGGTATTTCCGATCAGTTCAACATCCCCGTAAAGTACATTGGCTTAGGGGAAAAAATCGAAGACCTCCAGGTCTTCCGTAAGCACGAGTTTGTAGCTTCGCTCTTTGGCGAATGAGAAGAAACGAGGTAAACGTAATTACGCTGGGGTGCTCCAAAAATCTTGTAGACTCGGAGCTCCTGATGCGGCGTTTTGCGGCGGCAGGCTACTCGGTGCGCCATGATCCCAAGCGCATAACGGGGGAGATTGTCGTGATCAATACCTGCGGATTCATTGGTGCCGCTCAAGAGGAGTCGATCAATACAATACTCGCTTTTGTGCGTGCTAAAGAAGAGGGGCGCATTGGCAAATTGATTGTAATGGGGTGCTTGAGTGAGCGATTCCGTGGTGATCTTAAAAAAGAAATCCCCGAGATTGATGCTCTCTACGGCAAGTTCGATTGGAAAAATCTAGTGGCTGACCTAGGTCCTTCCTTCGCTCCCGAGACGGATACGGCACGCCTCCTAACCACCCCCAAACACTACGCCTATGTGAAGATCTCGGAGGGGTGTGATAGAGGTTGCTCCTACTGCGCTATCCCTCTTATCACGGGGCGGCAAAAATCGCGTACCATAGAGTCTCTTGTAGATGAAGTAAAAACGCTTGTAGACGAGGGCCGTAGCGAATTTCAATTGATCGCACAAGACCTTACATCGTACGGGCAGGATCTTGGAGGCAAGGTGCTGTTGGCTCCCCTTTTGGAGCGACTCTCGGATCTTTCGGGGGTGCGTCGCCTTCGTTTGCACTATGCCTATCCTACGCAGTTCCCCCGAGAGATTCTCCCCATAATGAGGGAACGAGATAATATCTGTAAGTACTTGGATATTGCCCTGCAGCACGCAACCGACAATATGCTTCAAAAGATGCGCCGCAATATCACCCAGCTTGAGACAGAGAGCCTCCTTGATGAGATTCGCAAAGAAGTGCCGGGTATTGCGTTGCGTACCACGTTGATCGTGGGGCATCCCGGGGAGACGGAGCAAGACTTCCGGTCCCTATGCGAGTTTATAGAGCGCAGGCAATTTGAGCGTATGGGCGCCTTTGCCTATAGCCACGAGGTTGGGACGTATGCTTACAAGCACTATCAAGACGAGATACCCGAGGAGGTGAAAATGGATCGTCTGGAGCAACTTATGGCACTGCAGGAGCCTATTGCCGAGGCGTATAGCTGTAGTCTCGTAGGAACTACTCAGGAGGTGCTTATAGATCGCAGGGAGGAGGAGTTTGTTGTGGGGCGCACGCAATACGATTCTCCTGAGGTGGATCCCGAGGTCCTTATCCCCATAGAGCAAGCCCAGTCTCTCCGCGTTGGGCATTATTACCCCCTACCTATCGTAGGAGTAGATGGCTTTGATTTATTGGCGCAAGCCCCATTGTCCCGATAGTTATGATAGAGACCCTACAATGGATTAGCCAACTTGCCGAGCGATCGGAGTTGCAATACGAGAGTTGCGAAGAGCTGTGGAGCCTTCTAGGGCGCATAGTTTCGGATCGCCTTGCATCTGCCATTCCCGTTTCTGTAGCGGGGGTGGTGGCATGGCACGTGCGTAAAGAAATGGAGTACGTTGCTCTCTTGCCTTCTGGGAGTCGGCTTCTCGTTCCTCCCCGATTGCACCTTGAGACCGGTTTAGCCTCAAGTGCTACTCCCGGAGACCTTGAGGAGATCTTGCAAGAGTCCTCCCCTCTCTCCCCTAAGAGTGTACATGCCTTTTATCAAGCCCTCACCGAGCAGATGTTGCACCATTTGCACAGCGGTAATGCTTTTCTTTGGGAGGGGATTGGACTATTTGAGGGCGAGGCTCAAGAGGAACTGGCTTTTACTTTTACCCCCTCTGAGCGACTTCTCCAGAGTATCAATAAGCCTTTTGATGCGTTTTCTCCTATTGCGTTGCCTCAAGACAAGGCTTTTGATGACCTGCTTCAGCGTGCTATTGATCAGGAAGAGGAGCTGACAAAAATTCCGGTCTACTCAGTGTGCCAAGCTTTCCCAGCCGAAGAGCTTGAGGAATCCACTCCATCTCCTAGCCTTCTAGAGATAGAGGAGGTCGCCCCTGAGGCGGAGAAAGAGGAGCCTCTTTTGCCCGAAGAAGACCTTTTGCCTCAGCAAGAAGAGGTGGTAGAGCTCCCCCCCTTGCCTACCTTTCCCCCGGAGCTGCCCTCTCTCTCGGAAGAGGAGTTTATGGAGCCTTCGCCTAAGGAAGAAGAGGAGGCGTGCTGTGCGTCCGAGGATCCCATACCCCCTATTCCTACCCGTCCCCACTCGCGGCGTAAGGTATGGCTTTGGATAGCTCTTCCTCTATTGTGCCTACTTCTTGTAGGAGGTTACTTCGTGGGAGCGAGGCTTCTTTCCCGCTCCTCGTCTAAACCCAGTCGAGAAAAAACGGCTTCCGCCCCTCATCCTACAGATCCTGCCCCTACGGATTCGGTGGTAGTTGCCCCTCCCTCCAAGGAGGTTGAGGAGGTCTACATCACGATCAAAAAGGGAGATCGTCTTGCCGATTACGCCCGAGAGCATTACGGTAATAAGAAGTTTTGGATTTATATCTATCTTGCCAACGAAGAGAAAATCTCCAATCCCGATAATGTACCCATCGGTACAACGCTGAGAGTACCTCGCCCGGAGGAGTATAACATAGATGCCCAAGACCCCAAAGCCCTGGCGCGAGCCGATAGTCTCATTACCGCAGTGCGTAGTCGTCTCTAACAGCCTAGAAAAAGTTGTACATTTGCATCCAGAAAGATTGTAAGTAACCCTGAGAAGAAGAAAAAGAAGAATGAGCAATATCTTTGGAAACATCATCCCCAACACCTTTTTTGTGACCAAGGGGAGCGGAGAGAGTGACCTCGAACTCCACGCCGGTAGCTACCATATGGCTCTCTACGATGCCGGTATCTCCGACTATAATATCATGACGTATTCGTCTGTGCTACCTGCAACGGCTCGCCTTGCTACTATGGACGAAGTGGATATGCCCCCCTTTGGCTCAGAAATGAAGACGATCATGTCCGTTTCGCATGGCTATCAAGATGAGTTTGTATCGGCAGGAATTGTCTACGCTTGGATGTACAAAGACGAAAACTTTGATGAGAAAGTAGGAGGACTTGTATGCGAAGTAAACGGACGCTACCGCATTGAGGAACTCGAGTCTCGTCTTATCCGCGTGATTAATGACCTGCATCAGAAAACCTACAGCCAGTACTACCTCGGCGAGCTTACCTTCCTCACGGAGGGTATAACCATTACAAAACGGTATGGAACGGCGCTTGCCTCTCTCTGTTTTGTAGACTTCATTCAGCCCTCATCTCCCATGCTAGAGAGCTAACCTTACCTTAATCCACAAACAAATAATGAACAAATGCTACGCCTGGGTAGTGCGCTTTGCCTTGCTTTGTGCACTATCCTTTGTTTTTTTACTCCCCCTTTGGGGGCAAACTTCGGCCTTACGAGCTACGGATCGAATCGTCGTAACGCTATCCCCTCAGCCCCTAGAAGGGAATCAAAAAGTTTACTTTTCTATCTCCGAAGGAGACCAAGTCTCCCTTGAGTCCCCCAGCTCGGGTAGACTTACGTTAGGAGAGATAAAGAATCGTAAGCAAGCGGTTTCGTTGGAATTGCCCTCGGGTACTACCTCTTTTTCTCTAGTGGGTTCTCTGCGAGAATTCTTCATCCCATACAGAGCGAAAGGTGAGAATACCCCTAAGGTGGCGGCTCTTGATCTACAGGGGGCGCCTCGTCTTCTTACGCTTAACTGCGCGGGCAATGACATTACCTCCCTTGATGTTTCTAAGAACACCAGCCTTGCCTATCTCTTCTGTGACGCCAATCCCATAGCCGAATTAGACCTTTCGAGGCTACCCAATCTCACCTCGCTCTCGGCTTCGGATCTGAAGCTAAAGAAGTTGGATCTCTCGGCAAATCCTAAAGTCGCAGCCCTGGGGATAGGGGGGAATCCCTTTGACCAAGACTTCAATCTCTACGCCTATAGCTCCCTGCCCTTGCTCCAACTTACGTGTGATCACTTGGGGCTAGAGGAGTTTGATTGCCGTAAATTCCCCAAATTAGAGATGCTCTACATCCATGGGAATAAGCTGAAATCTATGGGGGACCTTCGCCCTCTTCGCTCTTTACTACACCTCTCCATTGGGGATAATCCTCTTCGCGATTTTGACGAAAACAAGCTACCCCATGGGCGATTGCGCTCGCTTTATTGCTTTGGTCTGGGCATTTCTTCTCTCGATTTAAGCCGCTTTACCTATATCAATAAGGTCGACTGTAGCAACAATCAATTGACCCATCTCAGTGTCAACCGTTGCGAAAATCTAGAGGTCTTGCGCTGTGGACGCAATGCACTAACGGAGCTTGATCTAACCTCCCTTTGGCTGAAAGAATTGCAATGTGACCGCAATCAGCTATCCGCTATCCTCTTGAGTGATAGAGCGAATATGCAGAAGCTCTCTTGCTATGGCAATAGATTGTCTTTGGAGCGTATGGAGCAACTTGTTGAGCATTTGGTTAAGAGTAGCCCTGAGCAGTCCCCGAGAGTTTTTACTCCTTTTACTACTCGGGTAGAAGTGCCGGAGTATAATGTTTGTCCTAAAACCCTAGTTGACAGGGTGCGTACTGCCGGATGGGAAGTGCGTGTCGTGACCGGTGTAGATGCCCAAGGGAGGGAGATTACAGAAGATTTTGAGGGCTCTCCTATGGCTCTAGAGCCTACTCCGCAATATTCTGTTGCTCTCTACCCGAATCCCGCCGGAGAGTATATTTTGGTAGAGAATCTATCTCCAAATACTTGGTTATACCTCTATAATGCATCAGGAGAGTGCGTACAAAAAGAGCTGACGGGAGCATCGGGGAGGCTAAAGTTACCCCTGTCTCACCTACCTGTTGGGAGCTACCTTTTACGTACTGATGAGGGCGTATTCCCCTTTATTATAGAGAGATAGGGAAAGAATCGTCTCTGCTTTTGTAGGGACTTTCGAGAATCCCTTTGCTATTCTATTGCTTTGTCTCTTCGGAGATTTAGAGCCTTCCTCTTCCAACTTTACATAAAAAAAGAACCCTGCTTCCCAGCGGGGTTCTCTCGTCTTGTTAAACCTAAATCCAATACTATTATGAATAAACCACGGTGCAAATGTACGATAAAATTTGATATGTGCAAGCGTTTGGTAAGAAAAATATCTAGATTCCTTTCTTTTTGACTTTGTCTTGCCCTCTTTAAGGGCGAAAGTAGAGGTTTTATAATTAGGAAGGTAACCACAGAAAAGGAGAAGGGGGTGAAGAAAAATTCCCTTGCCCTTCTATAGGATTAGCCTTGCCTATTCGGGTGTATTTCGGGAGTGTTACTCGGGTTTAGGCTAGGAGAAATACATCTCTCCATTGCGCTGTATGCCCTCTATTTGCTACTTTGTAGATTTGTAATTTTTGTCAGTCCGATTTTTAATTCTAACTTTACTCCGTCGCGCTCAGATCGGGAAGATATTCATCCAGAAAAGCTACCCATTTGAGAACGTTCGCTTGATTGTTATTAGAAAATAGTTTTGTTGTCCGGCCTGTGACGGTCTAGGCTTTAGTGAGAAATGAAGATGAAAAGTAGAGCTTTTTGTATTGCATTTGCATGGGTGTTTTTGCTCAGTACTACGACCCTTTTTGCTCAAGACGCAGCAGGGGTGAAGGGAAAGAACCAGCGTGGCGGTCTCTCAAGATGGATTACCTCTGTAGTAGACGTCTCTTATGAACGGGGGATTTTGTATTCGGACTATCGCCTTGGGCGTACTGCAGCATTGCATACTCAACTGGATGGATTTCGAGTGCAGTATTCGCTCTTTCCTCACTTTGCAAAAGAGGGAGGAGACTGGTTGGGCTTGTATGTTGCCCTCTCGGAATATACTCGTAAAGCAGAAAATGACCCCTCAAGTCTCTCCTCGCTCTCAGGCTTTTATGGGGGATTGACTACGAAACTCTGTATGCACAAGAGGGAGAACCACCGTGTCTCTTGGGTTCAGAATGCAGGAGCCGTTCTTGCAAATTTTGCCTTTGGTGTGGGATCGGTCACTCCCTTTACGAAGAGTAAATGGGGCGTTGGTCTACAAGAAGCTGTCAAGTACGATTATATTTTGTCCTCAGGAGCCGCTTTGGGAGTGAAGGCTTATATTGATTATAGTTACCTATTTCGCAACTCCTCCTTCACCGGTTTTGCTGTTAATCCTCAGCATATTACTTCTCTAGGTGTTGCGGCTTCTGTTACTTTCTAGCACTAGTCGTACTTTCCTCTAGGGCAATTCTCTAATTTTAATCCTACGTGGGGAGGGCAAAATTCGGCCCTCCTCGTTTTTTTATTTAGGGTAAAATGTGCGCCCGCCTTGCCTAGTTTTGGAGGAAAATTTGGCTAGAAAATGCGCCGGCACTAGGCAGAACTTTGTACTTTTGCAGCCGTAAATAGACTTTGTAAACCTACGGATTGATGAATTTCTACAAGTTATTGGGTTTCGACCCCTCTCGGCACAATCGTCGTACCGAGCTAATGGCTGGTTTTACCACCTTCCTTACGATGAGTTACATTTTGGCGGTAAACCCCGACATTTTAAGCCAGGCAGGGATGGACCAAGGGGCTGTATTTACAGCTACGGCACTTGCTTCTGCCATTGGTACTATCCTGATTGCTTTCCTTGCTAAGTTGCCTTTTGCTCAGGCTCCGAGTATGGGTATCAATGCATTCTTTGCCTTTACGCTCGTAAAAGGGATGGGGTATAGTTGGGAAACTGCCCTTGCTGCCGTATTTGTAGAGGGGATTATCTTTATCATTCTTACAGCATTTAATATCCGTGAGCAGATTGTAAAGTGTATCCCGCTCAATCTTCGCTATGCCATTTCTTCGGGGATTGGTATGTTTATTGCCTTTATCGGGCTAAAGAATGCAGGTATAATCGTCTCCAACGAAGCCACATTTGTTACCCTTGGGCAGTTTACTCCTACGGCTATTTTAGCGTGCATCGGGATTGTGATAAGTGGTGTACTTATCGCCCTCAAGGTGCGTGGAGCCCTCTTTTATGGAATCTTGATCTGCACCCTTGTAGGGATCCCTATGGGGGTTACTCAGTTGCCCGATGGTTTTATTCCGGTCTCTATGCCCAAGTCGTTGGATCCTACCTTCCTAAAATTTGACTTCAGTTCGCTCCTTAATATGGACATGGCGCTCACCATCTTTGCCCTTGTCTTTATGGATATATTCAATACGGTGGGAACCCTCATCGGGGCTGCTGCCAAAACGGAGATGATGGATGAGAAGGGGAATGTGCGCCACATCAAGCAGGCAATGATGGCCGATGCTCTTGCTACGAGCGTGGGCGCTGCATTGGGCACCTCCACGGTTACAACTTTTGTGGAGAGCGCATCGGGGATCGCTGAGGGCGGTCGCACGGGGCTTACCTCCTTTACCACGGCGGCACTTTTCATCTTGGCTCTCTTTTTTGCACCTCTCTTTTTGTTGGTACCCAGTGCGGCCACCACAGGAGCCTTGGTTATGGTAGGAGTATTTATGTTGGATGCTGTACCCAAGATTGACCTTACGGATGTGTCGGAGGCTTTGCCGGCATTCATTACAATGATAACGATGGTGCTTACCTACAACATCGCAGAGGGGATGGCTTTGGGGATGATTTGCTATACCCTTGTGAAGCTATTGAGTGGTCAATGGCGTCAGATTTCCCTCACGCTTGCTATTGTTACGGTGCTACTTCTCCTGCGCTATATATTCCAGTAAAAGCCTGTAAAAAAGGAGGAAGAGGCCTCTCTTCTTAAGAAAATAGGCTGCAAATGTTTGTCGGTTGTGGAATTATATCTACCTTTGCAGTCGCGTGTATGGAGAGGGGCTCCTGAGAAGACGCTCCCCCTTATGCACTTAGGATAGTAGAATAACAACATAAGATAGAAGTATAAAAGTAATATTGTAGACTATGATTATAGTTCCAATCAAAGAGGGTGATAACATCGAGCGCGCGTTGAAGCGTTACAAGAAGAAGTTTGACAAGACTGGTTCAGTTCGTGAGCTAAGAAGACGTCAGGCTTTCATTAAGCCCTCCGAAGTGAAGCGCAAGAAGATGGAAAAAGCCATCTACGTGCAGGCACTTCGTCAGGCAGAAGAGCAATAAACATAGGCTCCAAAGAACTACCGGCTCTTATCTCTTAAGAGCTTGGAAGAGGAGAGGGAAGGAATGCTTCCGATCCTTTCTTGAATGGGATTCTTGGTGGCAGAGCCTTTAGACCTTTAGCTCTAGGGCGAGTTGTAAGATGTCATGTTGAGCTAAAACTTAATTGCCTCGCCTCTCTTTTTTAGTATGTGACTTAGCGTTGCTTCCCTCTTTTGTGTGGGGAGCAACGTTTCTTTTTTAGGAGCTTATGCCTCATTCGAGTATAGAACGTTTCTTTAGCTACCTCCGTTATGAACGCAATCAGTCGGAGCATACGGTTGCGGCATACGAGTTGGATTTGCAACAGTATGTGCAGTATGTGGAGGAGGTGCTAGGTGAGGATTTTGTGCCTAGTGACGGAGATAGAGACCTGATTCGAGGTTTCTTGTCGTCTCTAATAGAGCAGGGGCGGAAGAGAAGTTCCGTGCATCGCAAGTTAAGCTCCCTCAAGAGTTACTATCGTTACCTTGTAAAGATCGGATTGTTGGAGCAAAGTCCTGCTCGCTTGGTACGTGGCCCTCGAGGGGAGAGTCCGTTGCCTGCGGTGCTCTCGGAGCAGGAGATTCGTAACTTGTTTTATGCGCAAGAGGTAGATAAAGACGATTTTGTCGCTCTACGGAATCAATTGATCCTAGAGATGTTCTACGAGACGGGCATGCGTAGAAGTGAATTGGTAGGGCTTTTGGAGGGGGGCGTTGATTTGTCTTCGAGGGTGCTGCGTGTTTTTGGTAAGGGGCGGAAGGAGCGAATAATTCCCTTTGGGGATCATCTTGCCGCTCGTATCTCAGAATATCTTGCACTCAAGCACCAAAAGGTAGGCTTATCTCAGATTTTTTTTGTTTCTTTGGGTAACCAACCTCTTAGCGGAGAGGTAGTGTATCAGATTGTACACGAGCGGTTGCAATCTATTCCCGGTTTGGCACGTCGAGGCCCCCACGTATTAAGGCATACATTTGCCACGGCTATGCTCAACAATGGAGCGCAGCTAATGGCGGTAAAGGAGCTTTTGGGGCATAAAAGCGTGGCTACAACGGTACTATATACACACACTTCGCTAGCAGAGTTGCAACAGATGTATAACGCTCATCCACGAGCATCAAAGAAGAAGTCTATTATGGAAGTTAGGATTCAATCAGTACATTTTACCGCTACTACGGCACTAGAAGAGTTTGTACAAAAGAAGCTCGATCGTTTGGATCGTCTCTATGGAGGTGTAGTTAAAGCTGAGGTGGTGCTAAAGGTTGCCAAGGGAGGCGAAGATAAGAATAAGGAGGCTTCGATTCGTTTGGAAGTGCCTGGTCCCGACCTTTTTGCAGAGAAGCAGGCTTCTAGTTTTGAGGAGGCTGTGGATTTGGCTGTAGACGCTCTTAAACGTCAAATCGAAAAGATTAAGGATCAGCATTAAGTATAGCCCTCAGTCTTTATTGAGGAGGATTGTCTCAATCCCCCTTGAGGTTTGGGGTGAGGCCCACGCCGGATAGGGGGAGAGAAAGAGGATATTTTGATAATCTTCTCTTTTGTCCCTAATACCGGAGTTTGGGGATATTCTGAAACATGGATTGAGAGGACTTTTGTTCCGATACCGTGGGAGGGTATTTACTTCTAGAGTAAGCCCTCCCACTTTATATATCCGCTCTTTTCTCCAAAACGACCTCTAAACAACTTCTCTTGCCTTGATTCTCTCCTACAAAAAAGACCTAGAGAGACCTGTATGGTCATCCACATTCGGATGGTTTTGCCTAAACCAGAACCCCACGCTGAGCATCTCTTCCCAGAGTTTATAGTCTAATTCCCAGTCGTACGGAAGAGGTCTCTTTTGAAAAAATCCCTAACTTTGCATAGGAATAAACAATATAAAATGTATATGAAATCTACAGCAAAGATCTTATTTGGAGGTCTTTTTATGGGCGTTTTGTTGTCGGCTTGCCACACTTCGTCTCCCAATAAGGGAAAGACCACAACTTCTAGTGCAGACTCTGCCTACATCTCTTTCTCCTTAGATTGCCCCCAAGGGGTATTGCGCGACGGGAGTGAAGATCCTATCCATCAGGTTCGTTGCCTTTCTCTTTACATCTTCGATGGGGATAAGCCCGAGAGCAAATTGTTCGGGATTAAGAAGCTGGAGGGAAACATGGCTTCACCAACACCCATCAAACTCGTTCGCAAAGAGTGCTACATTCTCTCCTTTGTCAATGTTACGGAAACGTTGGAAAGAAAGTTGCAAGGCTATACACAGCTCAAAGACTTCCGTGAGGCTATCAGGGGGGATATCGCGTATCTCGCAGACCTGGAGGGGGGTAAATTCCGTAGTGTAACCATGTCTCCCGTAAATAGCGCACCCTGCCATGTTACGGAAGATCAGTTTAGTGAAACAATAGAAGGGCTAGGGGGAAAACCAGCCTGTAAGCTAGAGGTAGAGCCGATGCTCGCTCGTGTTTTCGCTTATGGCACACCCCGCGTTGCGAACCAAGAAGCCCTGTTGTTGGATGAAAATATCTCTTTTCGTACGATATATTTCTCTCGGGATTTTGATTTAATACGTCGGACAAAGATGGAGGGAGAGGTGCAGCCTCTTGCCAAAGATTATGCCTACAGTCCTGGTTATGAGGAGATAAAGGCTCAGTCTGCTGGCGCTTTGACGGATGAGTTTATAGGTAAATATCGAGTTGCTCCCAATCCAACGTTGTCTTTTGTTTCTGTGGGAAAGGATCGCAATAGCACAGACTTATCCAACAAGAGACTATACATAAAGGAGACAACTTGCCCACCCAATCATTTCCTTATTTCCCTAATTCCCCACATTGTCGTAAGGGCAAAGGTGGTACCAAAGTCACTAAAAGATCAACTAGGAACAGAAGAGGGTTGGATCCGTTATAAGGGAGGAGCGATGAGGGAGAGCGCATTTGCTTCTCTCGTACAAGAGGTGCTGAAAAATATAGATGCCTATGATAAGCCTGTAAATGGGATGCCTTCTGGATTTTTAGAGGCTTTGAAGCAGGGTTTGAAAGACTCGAAAAAGAAAGGTTTGATCACAGCTCGCAAAGCCTCCTTTACCATTAATGAGATACAATTCTATCACCAGTCTTACAATTATTACCTTCTCCCGATTCGCCATTTCGGGCAAACAGAAGCGCCTTTGTGGAACTCCTTCGGGCGTTACGGAGTGGTGAGAAATAACGAATACGCCATCCATCTTAATACAATTCTAGGATTTGGAAGTAACCTTTTCCCCGACAAGCTGACCACAGATCGTATAGCAGAAAAATCCTCTCTCTCCTTTACCCTCACTGTCAAGGAGCTCTCTTCGCATACAATTGAGGCTGATTTGGAATAAAATATTTGTCTAATAACAGATCTGTGCAGCCCTAGATCTTTTCTGATTTAGGGCTGTTTTGTTTTTCGGACTCCCCTAAAATTAAGAGGAGATTATCCTTAAAATGCTTAGGGAGAGTAGGCTGGGGGAGTTCGGAAAAGAGGAGGCGGAGGGGAGACGTTCATCTAAATGCCATTATATGCATACCTTTGTTGCTAAAAGTGCCAGCCAATAATGGGCTGGGAGTTTAAACTAAAAGATGATATAGAGATGAAGACATTTCGTTACACTTGGCTTGTGGCAACTTTGTTGGTTGTAGGACTTCTTGCCTCTTGCAGCCCCAAGGGCGCCAAGAAATTACTCGAGACGATCCCTCAAGAGAGCCTATTTGTGGCCTATTGCAACGGGGCAGATTTGATCAAAAAGGGCAACTTTGAGAAATATCTCCCCAAGGATGCTGTCCAAGATGAGGAGTTTAACCTTATGATGAATTTGGCCAAATCAATAAAGTTGCACGATCTTTTCTTCTTTATCACCCCGGAAAAGAATCTTACTTTTACCTTTTTCGTAAAAGACTTCAAGCAGTTTAGAGATGCCTCTTCTAAGTTGGGCTATGGCGAACAAGGTGAAGAAAAGGAAGGATACTGGATTGCCTCTAGTAATAATTCTACGATTGTAAGTAATAAAAAACAGGTTTGGATTTTTTCGAATGACATGGGTTTGGCTCCTCTTGAGGCTGTCAAGAAGTATGTAGAAATAAAGCCTGAGAATAATGCTAATACCATACCGCACATTAGCGATATCTATGCTAAGGATGCCGGTATGTATATGAATTATGCTCTTCTTACTGACCTGGAAGAACTTCGCGGTCTGAACTTTAACCACAATTATGCAGCTGACGAAGATATAGATTGGCGGGACTGGGAAGCGGATTTGGAAGAACTCTCTAAAGAGGGGGTGGAGCAAGATGAGGTAGAAGCCATTGAGGAAGAGGCCCCTGAGTCCATGGATTTTGAGAAAGCACTCCCCATGCTCAAAGAGCAAAAGGATATGCGTGTGATTGCTACTATCTCTTTTGAGAAGAAAGAAATCAGGAGCGAAATCAAACTTTATGATCCGGAAGGGAAGCCCTACACCTCTCCTTTTATGAGTGATGTTAAGGTGACAAAGGAACTTCTTGCCAACTTCCCAAAGGATGTTGCACTTATTGCTGTCTCGTCTCTTGGAGAGAAAGCCTTAGACGCAGTGTGTCAGGCATTGGCTCTTACAAGTTCATCGGAATCTGAGGCCCTCTTGGCGAAGCAGGTTATTTGCCGCCTTGGGGGAGAAATAGCGGGAGGCGTAAAGTTGCCAAGCTCAATCTTTGATTGGGATTCTGCCCCTGAGTATACGTTGCTCGCTCAGAGTAAGAATAGTGCTGAACTTCTCCTGCATTTGGATACCCTCTTGTGTCAAATGACCGAGGCGAAGAGTTCGCAAAATAATGGAGCGTATCACCTAGATGAAGACTTCTTTAATAGTGACAATGGTGCTTACTATGGGACTCTAAACAACTATGTATACTACCGAAATGCACCTTTTGTTCAACCCAAAGAAAGTGCCCTTGAGAATAAGTATATTGCCTCTTTTGTGGGGAGTTATGGGGGGCTATTCGTTGATTTGTCTTCCCAATCTTCTCTAAGCACGCTTGTAAAGCAATTTACAGAGTATAGTTTGGATGGATACCTAATGGTGCATATGTCTTCTCCGCACGAATCTACTATTGTCTTCCGCAATGATGCTGCTGAGGGGGATAATATCCTAGAAGGGTTCGTAAAGCGGATGATTCAATCATAAGTAGAGTGCAAACAATTACCTTACAAGATACCCTGCCTTGTGTCTTCTCGGCAGAGCCTCCTCTCCGGTCGGAGGTATGGCTTCAGTCGGGGCTAGACCTAAAGCAGGGTGTCTCCTATCTTGTGTCGGCGGAGAGCGGAGCCGGCAAGTCGTCGCTGTGTGCCTATATCTGTGGTTCCAGACGAGACTATAAGGGCTCAATTCTCTTCGATGGTCGGGATATAAACTCCCTTACCGTGAAAGATTGGTGCAGGATAAGAAGGGAAGAAATTGCCTATTTACCCCAAGACTTGGCGTTGTTCCCTGAGCTTTCGGCGGCGGACAATGTATTCCTCAAAAACCGACTTACCCACTACAAGTCCAAAGAGGAAATAGCTCGACTTTTCGATACCCTTGGGCTTAAAGACAAATGGGATAGTCCTGTAAGTAAGTTGTCCGTGGGGCAGCAGCAGCGCGTTGCCATCATACGCCTACTTTGTCAAGCATGCCAATTCTATCTTATGGATGAGCCTGTGAGCCACTTGGATGAAGAGAATAATAGGATTGTCGCCGAGCTCGTTTGCGAAGAGGCAAAAAAGCAGGGCGCGGCTATTATATCCACCTCTGTTGGTAATCCCTTACTCCTAGATTACACGCATACACTCAAGCTATGAATCGCAATCTATTAGGGAAGCTCTTGCGTAAAAACGTAAGTACAGGACAATTGGTCGGCTTTGCTCTTGCTAATGTGATAGGGCTTTGTATCGTGATGATAGGACTGCAATTCTATGCTGATGTGCGCACTGTTTTTTCTCGTGAAGACAGCTTCATCAATAAGGACTATTTGGTGCTCACCAAAAAGGTGGGGGGATTAGATGCCGTAGGTGGTCTTTTCTCTCGAGGGGATAGTAAGGCAGGAGTATTTTCGTCCAAGGAGCTAGCACAACTCTCGTCTCAGCCTTGGGTGCGCAAGTTGGGGACCTTCTCCTCCTCCCGATACAATGTGACGGCCGTTGTTGCGCAGCCGGGGCAGGGAGGTTTGGAGACGCAAATGTTTTTCGAATCCATGCCCGAGGAGTTTCTTGATGTGGAGAGCTCGGCTTGGCATTTCGATCCGATTCAGCCGCAGGAGGTGCCGGTTATCATTCCCAAAGATTATCTAGCGCTCTACAATTTTGGGTTTGCCTCATCGCAAGGCTTGCCACGCGTTAGCGAAGGAATGGTGGGGTTAATCCCGATTCAATTCTATCTGACGGGGAGTGAGGGGCAGAGTTTGAGCGTTACGGGACACATCGTGGGATTTTCTAGTCGTATCAACACTATAATAGTGCCGGAGAGCTTTATGGAGTGGAGCAGTAGGCAGTTGGGGACATACTCTTCTGCAAACGAAGTAAGCCGAATAATCCTAGAAGTCTCTCAGCCCGGGGATGCAAAGGTGGAGCAATACCTCAATGCGCATAATTGTGAGGTGGCAGGAGATAAGATGAATAGGAACAAAGCAAACTACCTCCTAACCATTAGTCTCGTTATTGTGCTCGCTGTGGGGCTTCTTATCTCCACGCTGTCATTCTTTATTCTCACTTTGAGTATCCATTTGCTCCTGCAGAAGAATACAGAGAAGTTGCGTATTTTACTTCTGTTGGGCTACTCTCCTTTTGAGGTCGCTCTCCCTTACGAGAGGCTTGTTTCTTTGGTGAATCTTGCCGTTTACGTCCTTGCCACGGGGGTACTCTTTTGGGTACGATGTCTATACCTCCCGAGGTTGGATGGCCTCGCAACTCCCGGTAGTATACTCTCGTCTCTTGGGCTAGGTTTAATCATCATCCTTCTTATCTCTGTGGGGAATATCATCGCCATCAGACGCTTCATGAGGCGTCTTAGGTACCTATGAGTTTCTCAGAATCGAAATCTGCAAAGAAGTTTTTTTCGCTAGAAGTTTGGTGATTTCTGATTTTGTGTGTACCTTTGTCCTCGATTCTTGAATGCCCTCCTGTGGATTGGTGTGTTTACAAGAGAATGCGGATCGTCCTTCCCACTCAGAGGAGTGATAGTAGATAAGGGATGATGCGCTATAGATGGAGGGGCAGTTACCAGAGTGGCCAAATGGGGCTGACTGTAACTCAGCTGGCTTACGCCTTCGGTGGTTCGAATCCATCACTGCCCACTCTTGAAGAGTGTAAATATAAGTCTCATTACGACTATAAGATGCCTGTGTAGCTCAGCGGTAGAGCACTTCCTTGGTAAGGAAGAGGTCCCGGGTTCAAGTCCCGGCACCGGCTCTCTGGAGTAGGGCAGAGAGATCGTTGTGTTGCTCAAGTGAGAGAGTGCGCAATCTCCAAAGTAAGATCAATAAGAATATAAATTGCTATGGCAAAAGAACATTTCAACAGAACGAAACCGCATGTAAACATCGGTACTATTGGTCACGTAGACCACGGTAAGACTACTCTTACGGCAGCTATTACGAAGGTGCTTGCTGATGCAGGTCTCTCGGAGGCTCGTTCGTTTGATTCAATTGACAACGCTCCTGAAGAAAAGGAACGTGGTATTACCATTAATACTTCACACGTTGAGTACGAAACAGCTAATCGTCACTATGCACACGTAGACTGCCCGGGTCACGCCGACTACGTTAAGAACATGGTAACGGGTGCTGCTCAGATGGACGGTGCTATCATCGTAGTTGCTGCTACTGATGGTCCTATGCCCCAGACTCGTGAGCATGTGCTTCTTGCTCGTCAGGTAAACGTTCCTCGTATCGTTGTGTTCTTGAACAAGTGTGACCTCGTTGAAGACGAAGAAATGCTTGAACTCGTAGAAATGGACATGCGTGAGCTTCTCAGCTTCTATGACTACGATGGCGATAATACTCCTATCATCCGTGGTTCTGCTCTTGGTGCTCTCAACGGAGATCCTAAATGGGTTGCCAAGATTATGGAACTTATGGAAGCTGTAGATACTTGGATTCCTCTGCCTCCTCGTGATGTGGATAAACCATTCCTTATGCCTGTAGAAGACGTGTTCTCTATTACAGGTCGTGGTACTGTAGCTACAGGTCGTATCGAAACTGGTGTTATTCACGTGAATGACGAAGTTCAGATGATCGGTCTCGGTGCAGAAGGTAAGAAGACTGTTGTTACGGGTGTGGAAATGTTCCGCAAGCTTCTCGATCAAGGTGAAGCTGGTGATAACGTAGGTCTCCTCCTCCGTGGTGTAGATAAGGATGAAATCAAGCGTGGTATGGTACTCGCTCACCCCGGACAGGTTAAGCCTCACGATCACTTCAAGGCTGAGGTTTATATCTTGAAGAAAGAAGAAGGTGGTCGTCACACTCCTTTCATGCGTCACTATCGTCCTCAGTTCTACATCCGTACTCTCGACGTTACGGGTGAAATCAACCTCCCCGAAGGCGTTGATATGGTGATGCCTGGTGACAACGTAACGATCGACGTTAAGCTCATCGCTCCTGTAGCATGTAGTGTAGGTCTCCGCTTCGCTATCCGTGAAGGTGGTCGTACGGTAGGTGCAGGTCAGATTACAGAACTTATCGAAGATTAATTCTTCCTCCTCTTTTAGCTCTCGTTAGAAGAGTGTAGAGGATGTATATAATAAGAAGGGTACTTATCCTTTTGAGTGATCTCTTAAGACTCTCGATGGAGGAGGGTGCTCTTCTTTTAAGGATACGGGTTTAGCTCAGTTGGTAGAGCACTGGTCTCCAAAACCAGGTGTCGGGAGTTCGAGCCTCTCAACCCGTGCTAATATCGTAGTATATGAAGTTTTTTAGCAAGATCGGAAAGGCCTTCAAAGATTCTTACAATGAATTGGCGCACAAGGTGTCTTGGCCTACCAGAAGTGAACTGACAAACAGTGCGGTGGTGGTTATGATTGCCTCCGTGATTATTGCTGTCTGTATCTTTGCTGTTGATACGGTATTCAACTTCGGGATGGAACAGATCTACAAGTTGATTATCTAATCAGAGTAGACTAAAGCGATAAGCAGAGCATTCGTGCTGTGTAAGTTTATTGTTGTATGATTGAAGAAAGTAACGAGAAGCGCTTTTATGTGCTTCGTGCTATATCTGGGAAAGAGAAGAAGGTAAAAGAGACGATCGAGCGTGAGATGTCCCTTCCTGAGCCCTCTACCATTTCTCAGAGAGTGTTTCGGGTTGTAGTACCAACCGAGAAGGTGATGACGCAGCGTAAGACCAAGAAGGTTATTATAGAGCGTCCTTATCTCTCGGGTTATGTGCTTATTGAGTGCATGATGAGTCAGTTGCTTATCAATGCCCTTCGCGACTTGCCCGACGTTATTGGCTTCCTTGGTAATGACAATCCTAGCCCTCTCAGCTTGGCCGAAGTGGAGAAGCTCCTCCACGAGGTAGATACGACGAACGAAGGTCCCGATGTTGTGGATATGCAGTTCGTGCTGGGAGAGAGCGTAAAGATCATAGATGGAGCCTTCGTAGGCTTCTCTGCTACGATAGAAGAAATACTATCAGAAAAGAAAAAGCTCAAGGTGATGGTGAAGATTTTCGGTAGAAAGACTCCACTAGAGCTTGGCTACGCACAAGTTGAAAAGGAGTAACCTGTTACGAGTATTTGCTCTCTAGAGTCTATTGCCCTTGAGCTTCCAACAAGGAGATAGAATCTACTAGCAACGTGTGCAAAACTGTTTTATTCATAGATAAGACATTAAGACAATGGCAAAAGAAATTGCAGGACAAATCAAATTGCAAATTAAAGGTGGGGCTGCAAATCCTTCACCTCCTGTTGGCCCAGCACTTGGTGCCAAGGGGATTAACATCATGGAGTTTTGTAAGCAATTCAATGCCAGAACGCAAGACAAGGCCGGTAAGGTACTCCCTGTAGTAATTACTTACTATGCCGACAAGTCTTTCGACTTTATCGTTAAGACTCCTCCTGTGGCTGTACAGCTCCTCGAAGTCTCCAAGGCTAAGACGGGTAGTGCAGAGCCTAACCGAAACAAGGTGGCTGAGATCACTTGGGAGCAGGTTAAGACGATAGCCCAAGACAAGATGACAGACCTAAACTGCTTCTCTATTGAGGCTGCCATGCGTATGGTTGCCGGTACAGCTCGCAGTATGGGTATTGCTATCAAAGGTGATTTTCCCGAACAACTATAAGATTCAATTGTAAGACATGAGTAAACTAAGCAAAAAGCAAAAGTTGGCTGCCGAGAAGATTGAACCCGGGAAGCTCTATACCCTTGATGAGGCATCATCATTGGTTAAAGAGATCACTTTCACGAAGTTCAATGCCTCTGTAGACATTGATATTCGTCTTGGTGTAGATCCTCGTAAGGCTAATCAAATGGTACGTGGGGTAGTAACCCTCCCTCATGGTACCGGTAAGGAAGTACGCGTTCTAGCGTTGTGTACACCCGACAAGGAAGCCGAAGCACAAGCTGCTGGTGCTGACTATGTTGGACTCGATGAATATATTGATAAGATCAAGGGTGGCTGGACAGACATCGACGTGATCATCACAATGCCCTCTGTAATGGGTAAGATTGGTGCTCTCGGTCGTGTGCTTGGTCCCCGCGGTTTGATGCCAAACCCTAAGAGTGGTACAGTAACGAACGAGATTGGTAATGCTGTACGCGAAGTGAAGGCAGGGAAGATCGATTTTAAGGTGGACAAGAGCGGTATTATTCATACCTCTGTAGGTAAGGTGTCTTTCACCCCCGAACAGATTAAGGATAATGCACGCGAGTTTATCAATACGATCATTCGTCTCAAGCCATCCTCCGCAAAGGGTACCTATCTCAAGAGCATTCATATCTCTAGCACGATGAGTGCTGGTATCAAGATCGATCCTAAATCAGTAGACCTTTAATAAGAGATTCTAAAGATGAGAAAGGAAGTAAAAGGTACCGTAGTTGAGAAGCTCTCAGACTATTTGGCTCAATATCCCCACTTTTATCTTGCAGACATCGAAGCTCTTGATGCAGTGAAAACTGCTGAGCTCCGTGCTGTATGTAATAAAGAAAACGTTAAGCTTGTCGTAGTTAAGAACACCCTTATGCGCAAGGCCCTCGCTGAAAGCGAGACTGACTTTGCAGAGCTATATGGTGCGCTCAAGGGCAATACTTGTGTAATGTTTACGCAGAATGCTAACGCACCTGCTCGCATTATCAAGGAGTTTGCTAAGGCTAACAAAGAACTCGGTAAGCCCGCTCTCAAGGCTGCTTATGCACAAGAAAGCATCTACCTTGGTCCTGAGAACCTCGAAGCTCTTGTTTCTATCAAGAGCAAAGAAGAGCTCGTGGCAGAAGTGGTTGCCCTCTTGCAGTCGCCTGCTAAGAACCTGATTTCGGCACTCCAGGGTGCTGGTCAGACGATCCATGGTGTTCTTAAGACCTTGGAAGAAAGATAAGTAATAACAAAGAAATCAACGAATAATCCATTCATACTACAATGGCAGATATTAAAGCAATTGCTGAAACCCTCGTTAACCTTACTGTAAAAGAAGTAAGTGAATTGGCTAACGTTCTTAAGGAAGAATATGGTATCGAACCCGCTGCCGCTGCTGTAGCTGTTGCTGCTGCTCCCGGTGCTGCTGGTGCTGCTGAAGCTGAAGAAAAGACCTCGTTCGACGTGGTTCTTAAGAGCTTCGGTTCTGCTAAGCTCCAAGTTGTTAAGGCTGTAAAGGAACACTGCGGTCTTGGCCTCAAGGAAGCTAAAGATATCGTAGATGCTGCTCCTGCTACCCTCAAAGAAGGTGTAGACAAGGCTACTGCTGATGCAATGAAGGCTGCTCTCGAAGAAGCTGGTGCAGAAGTAGAATTGAAGTAATCCCCCTTACTGCCTGATTATCAGGTAATCAATGGTTGAGAACCCTGCTTGCAGGAGTTCTCGACCTTTTCTTGTCTTTTTCCACCTACTCGTAGAGAATCAATAATCTAGCAACAGATGGCTAATACTACTGATACTATCAGAGAGAATTTTTCCAAGATACAGAATACATTGCCCTATCCCGATTTCTTGGAAGTGCAGCTTAAGTCGTTTCAAGACTTCTTCCAGCTGCAGACTGCTACAGAATGCAGAAAACAAGAAGGGTTGTACAAGGTATTTGCCGAAAACTTTCCTATAAAAGACACACGCAATAGCTTTACTCTCGAGTTTATAGACTATTGTGTAGACCCTCCTAAGTATTCTATCGAGGAGTGTATTAGCCGAGGGCTCACTTACAGTGTTCCCCTTAAAGCAAAACTCAAGCTCTCTTGTAATGACCCTGAGCACGTAGACTTCGAAACACAGGTCAAGGACGTGTATCTCGGGCCTATCCCCTATATGACACCGAGTGGCACCTTTGTGATCAATGGTGCAGAGCGTGTAGTGGTATCTCAGCTTCACCGCTCTCCCGGTGTTTTCTTTAGCTCCAATATCCTCCCTTCGGGTGTGCGTACCTTCTCGGCTCGTATTATCCCTTTCCGCGGAACTTGGATCGAAATTGCAACCGACCCTAACAACGTTCTTTATGCTTATATAGATCGTAAGAAGAAGGTGCCCGTAGCTACTCTTTTGCGTGCTATTGGCTATAGCTCCGACCGTGATATCTGGAGTGCTTTTGGGATTGGAGAGGTTGTAGAAACATCAAAACTTAAGAACTATATCGGACGACGCGTGGCAGAGCGTATTGGTGTCCGCAACTTAGAAGAAGAGTCTCTGGACGCCGCTGCCGGAGAAGTAACGGCGCAGATGCGTTACGAACTTCGAGTGGAAAGAGACACGCTCCTTACCGAAGAGGTCGTGGAAGAAATCCAGAAGTTGCAAGAAGAGCGACTCACCATTCCCGACGTATTGCTCTTCAAGGAGTCTGATAATAGCAATGTTATCAATCTGCTTGTACAGACCTTGAGTAAGGATAGCACGATCTCCGAAGTTGAAGCTTGGAGACAGTTCTACCTCATCCAGCGCAGTGTAATCGCTCCGGATGACCTTACGGCTAAGGAATCCTTCAATAATCTATTCTTCTCTGATAAGCGTTACGATCTTGGGGATGTAGGGCGTTACCGCATCAATTCCAAGCTCAATTTGGATGTTGATCCCGATGTTCGTGTGCTTACCAAAGAGGATATTGTTTCCATTGTTAACCACCTTTTATTGTTGGCAACAACGGGTGCTAACGTTGATGATATTGACCACCTTTCTAATCGTCGTGTTCGTACGGTGGGTGAGCAGCTTGCCGCCCAATTCGGAGTGGGACTTGCCCGTATGGCTCGTACCGTCCGTGAGCGTATGAATGTACGAGATAACGAGGTGTTTGGTCCTACAGATCTTGTTAATGCTAAGACTATTAGCTCGGTAGTGAGCTCGTTCTTTGGTACCAATCAGCTCTCTCAGTTCATGGACCAAACGAATCCTCTTGCCGAGATTACTCATAAGCGTCGTCTCTCAGCTCTTGGACCTGGCGGTCTTACTCGAGAGCGCGCAGGCTTTGCTGTTCGAGACGTTCACTATACTCACTATGGTCGTTTGTGTCCTATTGAGACTCCGGAAGGTCCGAACATCGGTCTTATCTCCTCTCTTTGTGTTTATGCTAAGGTTAATAGCCTTGGGTTTATAGAGACGCCTTATCGTGCCGTTAAGGATGGGAAAGTAGATTTCTCAGACGAAGGGCTTAAGTACTACACGGCAGAGGAAGAAGAAGAAATGAACGTTGCTCAGGGTAATGCACCGCTTAATCCTGATGGAACGTTTGTTCGCGACAAAGTAAAGTCACGCTACGCTGCGGACTTCCCCATCGTTGCTCCTAATCAGGTGCACCTGATGGACGTTTCTCCTTCGCAGATCGCTTCGATTGCTGCTTCGTTAATTCCTTTCTTGGAGCACGACGACGCCAACCGTGCTCTCATGGGATCTAACATGATGCGCCAGGCAGTGCCCCTCATCCAGCCCGAGGCTCCTATTGTAGGTACCGGGGTGGAAGGCAAATTGGTTCGCGACTCTCGTACGCAAGTTATGGCAGAAGGAGCCGGCGAGGTTATCTACGTGGATGCAGATCAAATCAAGGTTCGTTACGACAAGACCGATGAGGAGCTTTTCGTAAGCTTTGAAGAACCTGTTGTTACCTATCCTCTCCCCAAATACCGCAAGACGAACCAGAGTACAACGATTGACCTCAAGCCTATCTGTCGTAAGGGCGATCGTGTGGAAAAGGGAGATATCCTCACCGAGGGCTATGCAACTCAGAATGGAGAATTGGCCCTTGGGCGCAATATTCTTGTGGCTTACATGCCTTGGAAGGGATATAACTACGAGGATGCTATCGTGCTTAACGAACGTATTGTGCGCGAAGACTTCTTCACCTCGGTACACGTAGAAGAGCAGCAACTCGAAGTGCGTGAGACCAAACGAGGTCTCGAAGAGCTTACGAGCGACATCCCCAACGTGAGCGAAGATGCCACAAAGGATTTGGCAGAAAATGGGATTGTGCGCATTGGTGCGCATATTGTTCCCGGAGACATTCTCGTGGGTAAGATAACCCCCAAGGGCGAATCTGATCCCACACCGGAAGAGCGTCTTCTCCGTGCCATCTTTGGCGATAAGGCGAGCGATGTAAAGGATGCTTCCCTCAAAGCTTCTCCCTCATTGCGTGGGGTCGTTATTGATACCAAGCTCTTCTCCAAGAATTTGGATAAGAAGCGCAAGGACATCAAAGAGATCACTGAGCGTATCGAAGGTGAGTATAGCAAAAGGAAAGAACAGCTTCGCAAAGTATTTATTGATAAGTTGCTCAAACTTACCGAAGGGCATACATCCAATCTTGTAGAGGACTTTGCTTCTCTTGAGATCATTGCCGCCGGTAAAAAGTTTAACCGCACCATGCTCGAAAGCATTGACGAGTATAGCAACATAAAGAGTAGCAACTGGACAGAAGACGCCCATACAAACGAACTTATCACGACCCTTATCGCTAATTACATCCGTAAGGATAAGGAGTTGGAAGCGGAGTTCCGTCGTCGTATTCAAGACGAAACAATTGGAGACGAACTTGCCAGTGGCATTGTACAGACTGCAAAGGTTTATATCGCCAAGAAGCGTAAGATCCAAGTGGGAGACAAGATGGCAGGGCGCCATGGTAATAAGGGTATTGTGTCTAAGATTGTACGTCAAGAAGACATGCCTTTCCTCGAAGATGGTACCCCGGTAGACATCTGTCTTAATCCTCTAGGGGTACCCTCTCGTATGAACCTTGGTCAGCTCTTCGAAGCTGTGTTGGCTCGTGCCGGACGTAAGTTGGGCAAGCGTTTTGCTTCTCCTGTATTTGATGGGGCTTCACCCGAAGACATCGAAGAGTACATTAAGGAGGCTGGGATTGATCCCGGTGCTAAGACGCAGCTCTACGATGGTGGTACGGGAGAGCCTTTCAAGCAACGTGCTACGGTAGGGGTAACTTACTTCTTGAAGTTAGGTCACATGGTCGACGACAAGATGCACGCTCGCTCTATTGGTCCCTACTCATTGGTTACACAGCAACCTCTTGGGGGGAAGGCCCAGTTCGGGGGGCAGCGTTTCGGAGAAATGGAAGTTTGGGCCCTTGAAGCCTTTGGTGCAGCCCATATCCTACAAGAAATTCTCACGATTAAGAGTGACGACACAATCGGCCGCTCACGTGCCTATGAGGCAATCGTAAAGGGAACTCCTATGCCTACTCCCGGTATTCCCGAGTCTCTCAATGTGTTGATGAACGAGCTAAAAGGCCTCGGTTTGAGCCTTTCTCTGGATTAATCTAAACGCTCAACGTTTCTATATATATGGCTTTTAGAAAAGATAATAAGTTAAAGACAAACTTCTCCAAGATCAGAGTGTCATTGGCATCTCCTGAGCAGATTTTGGAGAACTCTTATGGGGAAGTCACAAAGCACGAAACGGTAAGTTACCGCACGCTCAAGCCCGAGCGTGATGGACTTTACTGTGAGCGTATCTTTGGTCCGGTTAAAGATTACGAATGCCATTGTGGTAAGTACAAAGGCAATAAGTATCGTGGAATTACTTGCGACCGATGCGGTGTTGAGGTGACCCAAAAGATGGTTCGCCGTGAGCGTATGGGGCACATTGCCCTCAAGGTGCCCGTGGTACATGTTTGGTACTCTCGTTCCATCCCCAATAAAATTGCATATCTACTAGGGTTCTCTTCCAAGGAGCTTGAGTCTATCATTTACTACGATCGTTACGTGGTAATACAGCCCGGTGTTTTTGCCGTCCCCGAAGGAGAGGCTCCCGAGTCTCACCCCGTTAATTCGCAAGAATGCCCCAAGTATCTAGAAGCAAAGCAGCTTCTAAAGAATGAGCATTACGAGCAATTTTGCGATCGTATTTACGAAGAATTCCCAGGCAATGATAGTTTGGAGAACTCAGATCCAAATAAGTTTATTGCAAAGTCGGGTGCCGAGGCTATCTACGATTTGCTAGCCAACATCGACCTAGATGCTCTTGCAGACGACTTGCGCAACATAGCACAAACGGCTACTTCTCAGCAGAAGAAAGCTGAGGCTCTCAAGCGTCTTCCCGTGGTGGAAGCCTTCCGTGCTTCGGCAGGAATCAACCGTCCGGAGTGGATGGTGCTCAAGGTAATCCCTGTAATTCCTCCCGATCTTCGTCCTCTTATGCCTTTGGATGGAGGGCGTTTTGCTACCTCGGATCTTAACGATCTTTACATCCGCGTCATCACGCGAAATAACCGTTTGGGACGTATGATTGAGGCGAATGCGCCCGAAGTGATCATGCGTAACGAAAAGCGTATGTTGCAGGAGGCTGTGGATGCTTTGTTCGATAATTCGCGCAAAACCAGTGCTCTCAAGAGTGATCAGGGACGTGCTCTCAAATCGCTCTCAGATAGCCTTAAGGGTAAGCAAGGACGTTTCCGTCAGAACCTTCTCGGTAAGCGTGTAGACTATTCTGCACGTTCGGTTATTGTCGTAGGCCCTGAGCTGAAGATGAACGAATGCGGTCTGCCTAAGGATATGGCAGCCGAGCTTTACAAGCCTTTTGTGATGCGTAAGCTCATCGAGCGCGGGATTGTAAAGACTGAGAAAAGTGCGAAAAAGATTGTAGATCGTCGTGATCCCGTTATTTGGGA
This sequence comes from uncultured Porphyromonas sp., assembly GCA_963539975.1. Lineage (GTDB taxonomy): Bacteria > Bacteroidota > Bacteroidia > Bacteroidales > Porphyromonadaceae > Porphyromonas. The sequence goes on from CAUTMR010000002.1 coordinate 150,068, forward strand.
GATTGTCGAAAATGTAATCAAAGGGCATCCTGTTCTTCTCAACCGAGCTCCGACGCTTCACCGTCTTGGTATCCAAGCTTTCCAACCCAAGCTGATTGAGGGTAAGGCTATTCAGCTACCTCCTCTCTCGTGTGCCGCCTTCAATGCTGACTTTGACGGCGACCAGATGGCTGTTCACCTCCCCTTGGGTAATGAAGCTATTGCCGAAGCTCAGCTTCTAATGTTGGCTTCACATAATATCCTGAATCCTGCAAGTGGTGAGCCTATTACCGTGCCTTCGCAAGATATGGTACTCGGGCTTTACTACATTTCTAAGTTCCGCAGCTTGACTCCTCAAGAGCAAGAGCTTGAGCAGCAGGTTATTGATAAGAAACGTATCCCCTCTATTTTCTATAGTGCACAAGAGGCCTATATCGCTTATGACAATGGGCGTATAGATATCCATAAGCCTATCAAGGTAATGGTGCCCAATGCAAGAATTGTAGATGGAGAGCCTCAACGTGATGTTGTAGAGACCTCGGTTGGGCGACTTATGTTCAACGACCTTGTTCCCAATGAGGTTGGTTATATCAACGAACTCCTCGGGAAAAAGTCTCTCAAGAGGATCATTAAAGATGTACTCAAGGTCTGCGGAGTTGCTCGCACAGCTCAGTTCCTTGACGATATAAAGAACCTCGGTTATCGTATGGCATTCCTTGGCGGTCTTTCCTTTAACCTCCAGGATGTGCTTATCCCTGCCGAGAAAAAGAGAATTATCACAGAGGCTACGGCTGAAGCGGACAGTATTATCGAACAGAACCGTATGGGGGAAATCGATAATCAGACGCGCTACAATAAAGTCGTGGCTATCTGGAATGAAGCTACCGATCTCCTTTCCAATTTGGTGATGGAGGGCTTCAAAAAAGACAACGACGGCTTCAATAGTATCTACATGATGCTTGACTCCGGAGCCCGTGGTTCTAAGGAGCAGATCCGTCAGTTGGCTGGGCTTCGTGGTCTTATGGCTAAGCCTCAGAAGAGTGGTAGCGAAGGTGGGGCTGTTATTGAGAACCCTATTACTTCGAACTTCCTCGAAGGACTTTCTGTACAAGAGTACTTTATCTCTACCCACGGTGCTCGTAAGGGGCTTGCGGATACGGCTCTCAAGACTGCCGATGCCGGTTACCTTACTCGTCGTTTGGTGGATGTATCTCATGATGTAATCATCAACGAAGAAGATTGTGGTACCCTCCGTGGTATCGAAGTCTCTGCCGTGGTAGACGAAAGCGACAACGAAGTGGCTTCTCTCGAGTCTCGCATCATTGGACGTACCTCTGTACAAGATATCTATAATACGAACGATTATACGGACCCCAACCGCAAGCTTATTGTGGCTGCCGGTGAAGAGATCCGTGAACAAGAGGCTGAGCAAATCAAGGCTGCCAACATCAAGAGTGTAGAGATTCGCTCGGTATTGACGTGCGACTCGCGCTATGGCGTTTGTGCCAAGTGCTACGGCCGCAACCTCGCTACGCACCGTCCCGTTCAGATTGGGGAAGTAGTGGGGGTAATTGCAGCTCAGTCCATCGGTGAACCTGGTACACAGCTGACCCTCCGTACATTCCATGCGGGTGGGGTTGCCGGTAGCGAAAATACGAACCGCTCGATTGTGGTTAAGGAAGAAGAGGCTATCGTAGAATTGAGTCCGGACCTCCGTGCGATTGTAATCCCTGGTCAAGACTATCGCGTGATTGCCAGCCGAGAGTCGGAAATCTTCCTCTATCATCCCGAGTCGCACAATCTTTTGAAGACCTACGACCTCCAGTATGGTTCGAAGCTTCATTGCAAGACCGGCGATAAGGTGGTAAAGGGGCAAACCCTTGCTGAGTGGGATCCTTTCAACTCCGTAGTAGTGGCAGAAACTGCCGGTACTCTTGAGTATGTAAACCTCGAAGAGGGCGTTAACTACAAGGATACGGTCGATGCTACTTCGGGTTACCACGATGTGATGGTTATTGAGTCGAAGGAAAAGAGCAAACTCCCCGAACTCAAAATCATTGATCCTGCCACAGGTGCAGAGAAACTTTACTCTCTCCCTGCCGGCTGTCGTCTTACCTTCAATCCTAAGACTAAGGGTAAGATGCAGGTGAACCCGGGTGATGAGCTCTACAAGATACCTCGTGTGTTGGCAAGTGCCGGTGACATCACGGGAGGTCTTCCCCGAGTAACGGAGCTATTTGAGGCTCGCAATCCGTCTAATCCTGCCATCCTTTCCGAAATTGATGGTGTAGTAGAGATTGGTAAGATCAAGCGTAATAATCGCGAAGTCTCAGTTACAAGCCGTTTGGGAGAAGTACGTAAATATCTTATCCCTACAGCAAAGCATATCTTGGTACAGAATGGCGACGTAGTACGTGCCGGTACCCCTCTCTCTGATGGGGCGGTAACACCGAGTGACATTCTCGCGATCAAGGGACCGACGGCTCTCCAAGAGTACATAGTAAACGAGATCCAAGGCGTATACCGTAAGCAGAACGTAGGCATTAACGATAAGCACTTCGAAGTAATCGTGCGTCAGATGATGCGTAAGGTCGAAATCATGGAGCCGGGCGACTCTCTCTTCCTCGAGAAGCAGATGGTCGATAAGCAGGACGTCCAAGAAGAGAACGACCGCCTCTGGGGTATGAATGTGGTAGAAGATGCCGGAGATTCGGAGAAATATCGTGCAGGTGCACTTATCCCCGCCTCTGCTGTTCGAGACGAAAATAGTTCGCTCCAACGCCGCGATTTGACGCCGATGAAGGTGCGTGAGGCTGTGCCTGCGACTAGTCGCCAAGTACTCCAAGGTATCACACGTGCTGCCCTGCAGACGAAGAGCTTCATGTCTGCGGCTTCGTTCCAGGAGACAACAAAGGTGCTCAATGAGGCTGCCATCAATGCTAAGGTAGACGATTTGCTCGGTCTCAAAGAAAACGTAATCTGCGGTCATCTTATCCCTGCAGGTACTGGTTTGCGGGCGTTTAATGGCATGGTGGTAATGCGCCGCGAAGACTATGAACGCGCTAAGGCTGCCCGAGAAGAAACCGGGCATGACCCCGAGTTTGTAGAAGAGGTGGCTGCTGAGGCTGCTACTGAGACGGTTGAGTAATCCGCTTTACCACTTCTTTTTGCTAGACCTTCTCTCATAAACGAGAGGGGCCTACGGGAGAAGAAGATATATTTCTCCAGTAAAAAGGGGGCATGGTTATACACTCCATACGAAGGAGGGTAGGCCGTGCTCCTCTTCTGTTTCTGCTCTTTTAGTTATTATTCGAGGCAAGGAGGGAGAGACGTGCTTTCTCTTCTTTCTCTCCTCAAAGTCGGGGTTGTAGGTTCTCCTACAGCCCCGATTGTTTTTCTCCTACTATCTCTTGAGGGGCTTCTTCTTTTTTTTTCTCCATGACTCAAGGATACCTTCCCTCTTCTTCCTCAGCCACATCCCTTTCCGCTGAAAAGGGAAATCTAGGAAAACCTTGCCTATATTCTCTTCTTTTCTTGGCTAGAAAGTACTCTTCTCTCTGCCCAAAACTTTTTTATTTCTTAGGCGAAAATAAGGGTGAATTTTGGGTGGGAATGAAATTTTTTTATCCTGAAAACTCTTTTTCGTTTCGCAAGCGGTTGTTCTTCTTCCGAGAGAAGGGGGCTTTCGCCAAGTGTCAAATTTCTTTTTAAACCTGTCACTACTAAATCACTATAGTACAGTGAATTGTGAGGGTTTCGTGACCGATTTTGCAATATTGGGGAAAGTGAAGAATGCAAGATTTTGCAATGTTTTTGACCGATTTTGCAAGATTTTTCTCGCCAGATGTGGGTACTTTTGCCCATAGAAAATAGAGCCCATGAGGGGCTCAGGATAGAAAGTTTAGTGTAGAAGAAAATAAGTCTTCCATTTTTCAAGAGAGAGAGTAAGGAGGCAATTTATGATAACGAAAAGCACAAATCGTTCCGGAGAGCGTCGGGTGGAGAACCTTAGAATCCATGAAGACCGCATGGATCTTCTCGGTACTATACACGAGATGATCGAAGCGGAGTTCGCCCGACGTGAAGAGGGGCCATGAGGGAGCAAGCCACAGCCGAGAGCACCATCCGCTCCAAGGCATTCCGAGCTTGCTCCCAAGCCTCCTCTTTGCAGTGGTTGTCTTTTGCAACGATTTAGGGCGCTCTTTCATAGGAAAGGGGATAGAGACAAAAGAGTCATAGAATAGAAAGTAGTAATATAGTATAGCAGTAGAGAAAAGAAAATAAACCCGTCTTGCCCGCTCTTCTCTTTGAGTGAGAGCACGTGACAAAAGGAGAAAAAGAGGGCAAGACACAAAACGAAGAAAGATATGAAAAAAACGGTACACAAAGGGGGGCTATATATAGTCTCCATCGCTTTAGCGTTACTAGGGCTGGTAGGGACCTCCTACACGTCATTGGCGCAGAAGCTTACAGTGTTGGGCAAGAGTATTCCTGTGGATGAGGATGCTTCGGGGAATCAATCCGGACACGATCTCGACAATGAGAAAAATTGGAATGGCTCTTGGTCTTGGGATCATACAACCCAAACCCTTCGCCTCACAAAACTTAAAAGTAATATGGATGTACGGGGCATCTATGTGGAGAATATTTTTAACCTTACGATAGAAGTAGTAGGGGAGTGTTTCCTCTTATCCTCTGAGGAGGGTCAGTCTGTAATAGAAGGTCTAGAATCTAACATGACCATTAAGGGAGTAGGGCAAGGTGCTGAACTAATAGTTTGTACCACTAAAGTTTATAGTGCTGGCATTCTGATAGATAAAGATCGAGATCTCTACATAGACAATTGCTTGGTAGATGTTAGGTCCGATGAGTATTATGGAGTTGCAGGCAATTATAATGAAAACCACACAGGTATAATCATCTCTAATGGGGGAGCCCTGGAGGCTTGGGGCAAGAGTGGCTCTATTGCCGATATCGGAAACTACTTCTCTGTAGAAGAGGGAGCAGATCATAGGGAAATTGATGTCAATAAAACTACAACGCATGCTCTCACAGCTGCTTTCCCTGATCGGGACGTGAAGTATGAGAATGGAGATATTGTGTATGCTTCCGGAGCTGATGCCGGTACTCTTGTAAAGGAACATTGGGTTTTGGTCACTCCTTACTACCCCATCACGATTGGAGGTAACAGGTTACGCAAGTATAAGAATGTTTTGAAATCTGAGGATTACTCCATCATTGAGTCGGGGAAAGTTGAATATAATGCCAAGGAGCACACCCTAACCCTCAAGGATGCTACGATAGCTTCCGAGGGAGGAAATGTTGGGATTTTGTCTAACCACCCCTCTTCCTACCTCAGAGTAGTGTGTATAGGTGCAAATAAGATTACTACCGAAGCTGCGGATTGTTTCCTAACAAGAGACGCAGAAAGCCCTGTTTTTGTAGGGGAAAGTGATAATCCCTCTCTTGCGTTATATCCCGGTACAGGAGCTGAGTATTCCGGTATTTGGGATCAATCCGAAAAAGAAGATGATCAGCTAACTATTAGTGATATTAATCTCAAGATACAAAGTGATGGTCCCTGTATCTATACGAGCAGAGAGAATAAAGAGATATCTTTGGATTTTCTTAATGCTACGCTTACTAATATTAAGCCCAGCTATCTGTTGATTCAGGGCTTTAAGACGTTGGGGCTTGAGAATGCCTATATCTACTCTCCCCTTGGCGCTGTTGTGGATGGGGGTACTATCAGTCTTGATGGAAAGTCTCTTGCAGATACTACGTGCGAGATCAAGAAGGGTGCTGCTCCTGCTTACCAAATCACGATTGATCCAAATATGAAGAATGGTAAGGTCACACTCTCACAGAATGGTTCTGTAGCGTATGGTACAACGGTTACGGTAACAGTAAAACCGGATGGTGGCTACAAATTGGCAAAACTCACTGCCAACGGCGTGGATATCACGGCCACGAAGAAGTTCGTGGTGCAGGCAGCCACCACGGTAGCAGCTACCTTTACGAGAGACAATGCTATCGAAGAGGTTGCGACTACAGATGTACTTCTCTTCCCGAATCCTGCAGCAGAAGCTACTACCCTCTCGGGTGTAGAGCCTGGGGCTATGGTACAGGTTCTCTCGCTCGACGGCGTAGAAGTACTTCGCACCGTGGCTAATGAGGCAGGCGTAGCACGTCTCGACCTTGCAGACGTGGCAGCCGGTAAATACCTCGTGAAGAGCGGCGAGACAACGATGGTTCTCCTCGTTACGAAGTAAGAAGCTATTAACAACGGAAAGAGGGCGAGGGCAGAACTCCCCGTTGGGAAGCACCTCTTGCCACTCTTTCCTCCCTAAGTGAAGTCGGGGTTGTGGGTTCGCCTGCAGCCCCGATTTCGTTTGTCCGTTTCATTCTCCCCATTGTTCCCCTTCATAGGAAATAGGGCTACTAATTGCCTTTTTTCCTCTCTCTTACGAGGAGATCGAGGAGGAATATTGTGCCATGAAATACTTTTAAGTAGGGAGTTTGTAGTAAAAAATCCCCAATAGTGGGGATTGTGAACACTGTTCATCTGCTCTACCTTTGCTTGCGAATTGATATGCAAGTAAATCCTATTATAACCATAAACAGATGAATGTGTTACAGCGATTGGGGACCTATATGGGCAACCGTAAACCCCTGCTTCCCATTAGTTTAGTGCTGTCGGGCTTGACAGGGCTCGTCTCCCTTCTTCCCTTTATCTTCGTTTGGCTTATCGTGCATCAGTTGCTCGTCGTGCCCGAGGGGGTAGAGCCGGATAGCGTTTTCTCTCTTGCATGGTGGGCTTTCGGGTCTGCCGTATTGGCTATTTTGCTTAGCTTTCTCTCTCTTATCTTCTCGCACGTTGCGGCATTTCGGGTTGAGTGCTCCATGCGGCGCTCTGCTTTGTCGCGGTTGATGCGGATGCCTTTGGGCTATTTCGATACCCATACCACGGGGCGTATACGCAAAATTATCGACGAAGACTCGTCTCAAACGCACACCTTTATTGCCCATCTTTTGCCCGACTTGGTGGGGAGTATCCTCTCGCCCGTTGGGGTGCTTGTTTTGCTCTTTGTGGTGGATTGGCACTTGGGTTTAGCGTGTATGATCCCTATTTTGATGGCTTTTGCTACCCTCGGAGTCATGATGAATCCAAAGCAACAGAACTTCCAAAGGGAGTATCTTGATGCTCAAGAGCGGATGAGTACCGAAGCGGTGGAGTACGTGCGGGGCATACCTGTTGTCAAGGTTTTTCAGCAGACCGTTTTCTCCTTCAAACGCTTCTATGATAGTATTATTTGCTATCGCGATCTTGTGACCAAGTGTACTCTTCGTTGGCAGTACCCCATGTCGTTTTATACTGCGGTGATTAATGCGATTGCCTTCTTCTTAATCCCGATGGCGATAATCTTGATCCACAATACGGGCAACTATGGGGGTGTGATAGCCGATATGATCCTATTCCTCCTTATTACGCCGGTTATTTCCGGCAATATCATGAAGATAATGTTTCTGCAGAATGGCATGTTTTTGGCAGGGGAGGCGATCAATCGCATGGAGGCTCTTACGGAGGATGCCCCTCTCCCCGAAGCTGAGCACCCACAACCAATAACCTCTTATAGTATTGCTTTCGAGGGTGTTACCTTCTCCTATTCCGGTGCCAATACCCCTGCCGTGCAGGAGCTCTCTTTTACCCTGCCTGAGGGGAAAACGTACGCTTTGGTGGGACCCTCGGGAGGAGGAAAGAGTACGATTGCTCGCCTTATCCCTCGCTTCTATGATGTGGCGCAGGGGAGTATCTCTATTGGGGGCGTGGATGTACGCAAAGTGGCTACGCACGACCTTATGAATGCCGTATCTTTTGTTTTCCAAAATGGGAAACTCTTTCACTCTTCGTTGCGCCACAATGTGACGTATGGTACCCCTGATGCTACCGAAGAACAGATCCGGCGCGCCCTCGATCTTGCCCAGTGTAGGGAGATTATAGAGCGTCTCCCCCAGGGGTTGGATACTCGGATTGGTGTAGAGGGTACCTATCTCTCCGGGGGAGAGCAACAGCGTATTATCCTTGCTCGTGCCCTTCTCAAAGATGCTCCCATCGTGGTTTTGGATGAAGCCACCGCTTTTGCCGACCCCGAAAATGAGCAATTGATTCGCCGTGCTCTGGCTGAGCTAACAAAGGGGAAGACTGTACTTCTCATAGCCCATCGCCTAACCAATGTGGTGGATGCCGATGCTATTTTGGTGGTTGACGGGGGGCGCCTTGTGCAGCAGGGTACGCACCAAACTCTTGTGGAGCAGGAGGGGTTGTACCGCTCAATGTGGGAAGAATATAACCGCTCTATCAACTGGACCATCTAACCTTTTAATCCTCAGAATCATTATGATCCACCTCATACAAAATCGTTTTGCCCTCACCCGTGATGGAGCTATCTCCTTTGTTAAGGCTGTTGTGTGGTCGTTGTTGCTCAACCTAGCCTTCATGCTCCCCGCAATTTATCTCTTTCTCTACCTTACGGATTACCTTGATCCGCTAATACACCCCGGGGCTACTCCCTCCCATGGTTTGGGCTACTACATCCTCATAGGTCTGCTTTGTTTTCTCGTAATCTTTGTTATTGCTTTCAGGCAGTATGCCTCTACCTATACGAAGATTTATACCGAGAGTGCCGAGCGTCGTATAGCCCTGGCCGAGAAACTTCGCAAGCTGCCTTTGGCATTCTTTGGCGAGCGTAATCTCTCGGATCTCACCTCTACTATTATGACAGATTGCTCTGAGATAGAGCATGTTTTCTCGCACGCTGTACCTCAGCTCTTCGCTGCAGCCGGGAGTATCCTCCTCATTACCATAGGACTATTTTTCTACAATTGGCAACTCTCTTTGGCTCTCTTTTGGGTCGTGCCTTTGGCTCTGCTTGTACTGATCCTCTCTAAGCGAGCTTTGGAGCGTGAGCTCAAAGGGGTGCATTGTACGAACCTCTCGATAGCGCAGCAGATACAAGAGGGGTTGGAGAGTGTGCAGGAGATTAAAGCGTATAACGGCGAGGAGGAGTACCTCAAGACCTTTGATGAGACAATTACAACCTACGAACGACAGTTGATGCGAGGCGAAACTTTGGCCGGGAGTACTCTCAATCTTTCCCATATACTCCTCAAATTGGGCATTGCATCCGTTATCTTGGTCGGGGCTTATCTACTGGCAGATGGTGCAATTCCTATGCTTACCTATCTTATCTTCTTGATTGTTTCTGCCTCTATCTACAACCCTATTATGGAGGTGATGAATAACTTTGCCGCCCTTCTTTACTTGGATGTGCGTATCAATCGTTTCCGCGAAATGGATCAAATGCCTATCCAGACGGGAGTACAAGAGTGCCATCCCAAGGGGTTTGATATAGCCTTTGATGGGGTTGAATTTTCCTACGAAACCGGAAAACAGGTGCTTCGGGGTGTCTCTTTTGTGGCTCGCCAAGGTGAGGTTACAGCTCTTGTTGGCCCCTCGGGTGGCGGTAAGAGCACAACGGCCAAGTTGGCTGCTCGCTTTTGGGATGTAGACCAAGGACGCATTACCCTAGGCGGAGAAGACATTAGCAAAATAGACCCTGAGACTCTGTTGCAATACTACTCTGTGGTGTTCCAAGATGTGCTGCTATTCAATGCCTCTATTGCCGATAATATCCGCGTCGGGCGTAAAGATGCTTCCGACGAAGAGGTACGCCGCGTGGCGCGATTGGCGCAGTGTGAGGAGTTTATACAGCGTATGCCCCAAGGCTACGATACGCAGATAGGAGAAAATGGCGAGACCCTCTCGGGTGGAGAGCGTCAGCGCATCTCTATTGCACGTGCTTTGCTAAAAGATGCTCCCATCGTACTGCTGGACGAGGCAACTGCCAGTCTCGACGTAGAGAACGAATCGAAGATACAGACGGCGATTTCTGCTCTTATCAAAGATAAAACAGTGCTGATTATTGCCCATCGTATGCGCACGGTGGCTCATGCTCATAAGATAGTGGTAATAAAGGAGGGGCAGGTAGTGGAGATGGGGGCTCCGGAGGAGCTCCTGGCACAGGGAGGGGAGTTCGCGCGTATGGTAGCTGCTCAGAATGCCTGATTTCTAACCCTAGAACTAAAAAGATACTGGGTAGCCTCTTGCCGGCCGGTGAGCAAGAGGTTAAGCTCAGACCGAACGAGATACAAATAAAGTATATGAATAGTGCGATACAAAATAACCTAACCAAGGTGCCCGAGACGATGCTTATACCGCTTCGTGCTCGCTACAACGAAACCAAGCGACCCCACGGTATTATTCGAGATCCTAAGTCGGTGGAGATATTAGATCGTATTGAACCCTTTTTTGAGGGGAGGCGAGAGGTCTCAATTCTCTCGCAAATGGGAGTGGCTGTGCGCACGGATATTCTAGATCGCCTCACCCTGCAATTCCTGGAAAAGCACCCCGATGGACTCGTGGTTAACCTCGGTTGTGGATTGGATACTCGCTTTCATCGCTTAGATAATGGCAAGGTTACTTGGTTTGATTTGGATCTGCCCGAGGGTATAGACTTGCGCAGAAACTTCTTTGAAGAGAGTGAGCGATTCCATTTTATAGCCGCCTCAATACTCGACCCCTCTTGGCTCGATCTACTCCCTAAAGATGCCCCAAAACTCTTTATAGCTGAGGGGCTTTTGATGTATTTTACGGAGGAAGAGGTGCACTCTCTCCTCGCTACCTTGGTAGAGCATTGTCCTCGGTCAGAATTTATTTTTGAGGCTATGTCTCCCCGTATGGCACGCCATACCGAGCAGCATAGTGATATGAAAGGGTATGAGGCGCAGTTCAAATGGGGCATCAAGTCGGGGCGAGACTTGCTCAATTGGGGCATAAAACTTCGCTTTGAGCAGGAGTACTTCTACAATATCCACCTCAAGAAAATGCCTTGGTATGTAGCTCTCTTCTATCAGACTGTGGCTCGCCGTGTGATGAAGATTGTACACCTAACATTGGGAGAAGAGCAGTTGAGAGTCGCCTGAGAAGTCGTACCTTTGCAGTCGGTATTTAGTAACCTGATAGACGATGAACGACTTTGTAGAAGAACTTAGGTGGCGCGGGATGCTCCACAATATCATGCCCGGGACAGAGGAGCAACTCTCTAAAGAGCTCTCTACGGCATACGTGGGGATCGACCCAACTGCAGACTCACTACACATTGGGCACCTTGTGGGGGTGATGATGCTTCGTCACTTTCAGAGGTTCGGGCACCGCCCCATAGCTCTCTTAGGTGGAGCTACGGGGATGATTGGGGACCCCTCAATGAAAAGTGCCGAACGCAACCTTCTCTCTCTAGAGACCTTGCGCCACAATCAAGAGGCGATTGGTAAGCAACTTGCCAAATTCCTCGACTTCGACAGCGAGCAACCCAACGCCGCAAAGTTGGTCAATAACTACGACTGGATGAGCGAATGGCGCTTCCTGGACTTTATCCGCGAAGTGGGTAAGCACATCACCGTTAACTATATGATGGCCAAAGACTCCGTGAAGAAGCGTCTCGAAGGGACGGCAGGCTCGGGGCTTTCGTTTACAGAATTTTCGTATCAGTTGCTCCAGGGCTACGACTATCTATACCTCTACCGCCATGAGAATTGCCGCCTACAGATGGGAGGATCCGATCAGTGGGGGAATATCACCACAGGTACAGAGCTAATCCGCCGTATCGAAGGAGGCGAGGCTTACGCCCTTACATGCCCCCTCATTACCAAGGCAGACGGAGGAAAGTTTGGCAAGACCGAGAAGGGGAATGTTTGGCTCGACCGTCGTTACACTTCGCCCTACGCTTTCTACCAATTCTGGTTGAATGTGAGTGACGAAGATGCCGCCCGTTACATCAAGATTTTCACCTTCTTGGGAAAAGAAGAGATCGAAGATCTCGTAGCACGGCAGGCTGCAGCTGCACACCTCCGCCCCTTGCAACGACGTCTTGCCGAGGAGCTTACGGTACTCGTACACAGCCGCGAAGATTACGATGCCGCAGTATCCGCCAGCGAGATTCTCTTTGGTAATGGTACGGCCGATGCGCTCCGCTCGTTGGATGAGGAGATGCTTCTCTCTGTGATGGAGGGGGTACCTCATTTCTCTATTGCTCGCGATACACTTGCTACTCAGCCCAAAGCGGTCGATCTCTTTACCGAGGGAGCTGCTATTTTCCCCTCAAAGGGAGAACTTCGCAAGCTCATCAAATCGGGAGGCGTGAGCCTGAATAAGACGAAGCTTACAGATACAGAAGCTACGGTCAGTGCCAGTGATTTAATTGCCGGTCGCTATCTATTAGTACAGCGAGGCAAGAAGCAATACTACCTCGTAACGGCTGAGTAAAGAATCGCCAATAGGTACTTGTGATGAAGCAGTTGGCCATTGTAATTGTCAATTACAAGGTACCGCATTTCGTGGCTCAGTGTCTCGACTCTGTTCTACAAGTCACACGCAATATCGATGCTGAGGTATGGGTTGTAGACAATGCCTCGGGAGATGGCTCTTTGGAGATGCTCTCTCCGCAATATCCGAGCGTTCACTTCATCGGCAATAGCGAGAATGTGGGCTTTGCACGGGCTAATAATCAAGCCCTCAGGCAGGTGGATGCCGAGTATTCTTTGTTGCTCAATCCCGATACACTTATAGGTGAATCGACGTTGGAGGCATGCCTCTGCTTTATGCAGCAGCACCCCGAGGCTGGAGCTCTGGGCGTGCGCATGATGAATGCTCAGGGCGAGTTCCTTGCCGAGAGTAAGCGAGGGCTCGTCACCCCTTTTGTGGCGTTTTGTAAGATTGCGCAGCTGGGGCGGCTATTCCCCAAAAGTGCCGTTTTTAATCGATACTACCTAGGGCATCTCTCCAAAGAGGAGGTGCAGGAGGCTCCCATCCTATCGGGGGCATTCTTTTTTGCACGTAGTGAAGCTCTTCGCAAGGTAGGATACCTTGACGAACGATACTTTATGTATGGCGAGGATATAGACTTATCGTATAGTATCTTACAGGCCGGCTATCGCAATTATTATCTGCCTACTCCTATGCTCCACTACAAGGGCGAAAGCGAGAGTGCAGCCCAAAGTGAGGGGCGTTATTTAGATGCCTTCTATGGAGCTATGGAGCTCTTTTACGACAAGTATCACACGGGGCAGACATGGCTTCGTAGGCTAATGCACGGGGCTATTCGCCTAAAGAAGTCACTAGACAAGCGCAGCCGTAAAAAGACGCTCCCTCTTACAAACCAACCCATCGCGGTGGATCTTAGGCAACCCAATGCCCTAGAGGGTGTCCCCTCGGGGAGTGCCGTAGTGGTGGATCTCAGCCTTATCTCCTACGACCTTTTGTTGCAAACCATGTGTGGAGCCGAGGGGCGTGGTATTACCTTTCTCTTGCACGATCCCAAACGCAGAGTTACCCTAGGGCCCGGTGGGATAGTGCCGGAATAAAATCCCCATTTCCTCAGGAAGAAAAGGGGGATTCGCATGTAGTAAGTCGAACTCGGCGTACCGAGCGTCTACTCTAGCTTAGGGAGTGTAGCTACAATTTGGTCTCCGATACCAATTGTATAGCCCTCGTGGATAAACACAACTCGACCAAACGAATCTGCGATGACAACCAGGGGCAAACTCCCACGTTCTCTATTAGTTGCCTTATAAATCATCTGACGAATAGTGCCGTCTTGGTCTACGCCGTAGTGGCTTGCCTTGGGTAGGCGGGGAAACTCCGAAGCCTTGAAACTCTTTGCGGCAGCTGACGAAGGGAAGAGGAAGACGAAGGGGCGTCCCCAAATGTTGAGTTTCTCTTCTACTCGCTCAAGGTCTTTGAGTACATGGTTGGTTGGCTCTGTGCCTGGTTCGAGTATTGCCAGAATGAAGAATCCGCGCCCTGTGGTGCTGATTAGGCTTTGGGTAGCCATCTTCTCCTCTTTGGTCGGTTCGCCTTGTAGGGTGCAGTAGGGTTGCTCTACGTTGATAGAGCCTAGTACGGAGAGTTCGTCTGCATCTTGGGGGAGGGTTAGGCTGAGCGTAATTGTGGAGTCCCTCTCTATTTGGAATCGTTGCATCCGCACTTTTACAGCTCCTGAGGCCATACGCGTGCCTGCGATGAGGTAATAGCGTCCTATGGCAAGAGGCATGGGCTTGGCAAACAGGGTGGAGACCTCTAGAGGGCCATCCTCATCGAAGTAGAGGGTTTGGGGGAGAGCGGTTCCTTTGAGGTGGGCAAGGGAGAAATGACTATAGTATTTGGGTACAATGGAATTGGCTTTGTCGGTCTGAGACAAGAAAGCAACTTCTCCCTTAGGTTGCTCTGCCGGTGGAGTATCTAGAGGGTAGGCTTGCCAAGTTTTGCCCCTATCAAAAGATATTTCTACCACTCTTAGGATTGCATTATATCGAGAGAAGAGACCTCGGGTGCGGGCAAGTTGTACGAGGGCAATCTCCATACTTCGCTTATCTCCTCGTTTGTATTTCAGAAGAGACCCAAGGGAGAGGGGAGAGGGATAAGCCTCGTCTCTTTGGCAGTCGGCAAGTATTTGTAGTGTGTTGGCAAGCCACAATTCATCCTCTACCAAGGCACCTACAAAGGGTTGCTCCTCTGCCACAGTGCGCCAATCACGTAAGGGTTCATAGGCAACGCGTGGAGAGTATTGGTAGAGTAGCTCCTCCTGTGTAGCTTCGGTGGGTACCTGTGCAAAGAGCGTCTCTAGGAGGGGGAGGGGGATGTCTGTCCAATCCTTTTCGCTAAGTACGTGTAGGAAGTCGAAGGCGAGCTTTCTACGTTCGCTAGGTTGTGCGTCGAGGAATTTATAGAGGTTTCGAGCATTGGCACGAGCGGTGGTGAATAGATGACTTACGGCAGTGGAGGTAAGTCCCCATTTCTTGGCCGCTTCGTTGGCGGATACGGGGGGAGCGAAAGTAGCTTCGTAGGCGTGGCGGATAGAATCGTCCATGGCGATACGCTTGTCGCAGCTTGCTATCTCCTCTTCCGTTGCCCGTACGGGGATTGCATTCTCGTGAGGAGGCGTTAGCTTAAACTCCAGACTATCGGGTAGGTTCCCCTCGGGGGTAAGGCGTAGGATGGCAGGCTTGGATAGATCTGCCGGTAGGATATCGAAGGCTTGTTCTTGGCGTTTTTCGTCTTCTGCCCATACGAAAAGATCTCCGTGCCCTGTAGATATTCCGGCATAGCCACTGCCGTTGGTGCGAACGGTAGCCACGGGGTAAAACTCGGCATAGTTGTAGATGCAGAAGCGTACCAAGGCACCTTCGCTAGGCGATCCATCGGCATTTTTTACCACAACTTCGGCCTTGTGTGTGGGGGTGTAGTGGGCTGTGCAATTGATGGTTGTAGTGTTTCGCTCGGTAGAAATGATCTCCTCATTCCCTTCATAGCGACCAAAAACCTTGGCGTGAACAAACATGGCACGAGAGGCTGCACCGTTAAACCATGCAATATCTAGGTTGGCGGCTGGTTCAGACCCTCCCAAGAAGTGCCATTCCCCATCAACCCATACCTCTACCCAAGCATGGTTGTCGTCGGTATGTGCCCAGCGTGGCGTGTATACTTGTCGGGCGGGAATCCCCATAGCGCGTAGGGCTGCCACGGCAAAGGTAGATTGCTCACCGCAACGCCCCAATGCGTTGTAGACGGTCTCCAGTGGCGAGTGTGTACGGCCATCACTCGGGGCATAAGTTACTTTTTGTCTACACCAATGGTTAATCTCGAGTACGGCATCATGCATCGAAAGCCCCACTATGCGATCGCGTAGTTCGTTGTAGAAAATTGCTCTACTACTATCGAGAGGTTCGTTATTGACTCTCGGGGGAAGTACAAAGTGAAGGAACTCACGATCAGGAATTCGCTTGCCCCAAGGCATCTCTTTGCGCGCTTGGAGAGCCGTGCGTACATTCGCTAAGTGGAAGTCTACAGAGTAGTCTGCTACATCCGAGAAAGGCATGTAGGCGTAGAGGAATTGCAGACCTTCGCGCTCCTCGGTCGTCAGGTCGTCTCGGAGAATGGCCTCGTAGAGATCTCCTCCATTTTGGGCACGTGCCGAGTCGAAGTCTTCTTGCACGCGCCGGCGCATGGCAGAGTCTTTTATTAGATGCCCATCACTGCAGGAGGGGAGTAGCAAGCTCGAGATCGCAAAAAGAGCTACTAGGAGTAGGGAATGTAGTTTGTGAGGATTCATATCGTATAGTAGTGTTGTTATTGTTCTCTTTATCGTAGGTTTTGCCCCCAATGGAGCTTCTCTCTCAAGGTGTCTGCAAAGGTGTGATTGCTCAGGCGAATAAGGCGTACAGGGTGCTTGGCTCGGGCAATTGTTAGAGGGGTTCCGGTTGGGAATACAGCCACATTACCATCTGTTACAAGCATGAAAGTACTGCTGCGAGAAAAAACCTTGAGCTGCAGTGTCACGGTGTCGGGTAGTACAATCGGGCGCATACTCAGGCTGTGGGGCGCGATGGGGGTAATGAGTAGTACGGGACAATCCGGTGAGATGAGAGGCCCATTCAAGCTGAGCGAATAGGCAGTGGAGCCTGTTGGGGTTGCAACAATCAGTCCATCGGCGGCATAGTCTGCCAAGAAATACTCATTGATATGGGTCTCAACATTGATAATTGACCCCGTTTCTCTTTTTTGTATGGCTATCTCGTTGAGGGCATAGGCTTGGTATCCCTCTACTTCCACCGAGAGCAATCTACGCTCCTCTATAAGGTATTCGCCCGAGATAAGGCGGTCTATGTACTGGGCAGCATCGTGTACATCAAGGTCGGTAAGGAAGCCCAAATGCCCACTGTTAATCGCAAGAATAGGGGTCGTAGGGCTAGCAATGCGGTGCAGAGTGCGTAGGAATGTACCATCTCCTCCGAAACAGATAATATAATCTATCGCCCTCGGGGCGTTACCTGTAAATCTCTCCATTTTATCTAGGGCGATACTTGCTCCCGGGTGCTGTGTCAGCTCCGAAAAGAAAGTCTCCTCAATGAGTATCTGTTCGCCTTTTTGAGCTAAGGCGGAGAGGAATGCAGCTACATCCGATACTGCCTCTACTACGTGTCCGGAGCCAAATACTGCTACTGTGTTCATAGTCTATGCGACAAAAACGAGGCGGGGAGAGCGAGGTCCGTATTTTTGCAGGGTAATTCCATTTCTTTTTCTGCCCTATTCTCAAAAAGTTTTAGCCCTAAAAGTAGTGATGGTTTTGCCTGAAAAATAAAACTTTTCTGCCCAGAAGAGGAGACCAAAACCAGCCAAGAAAAAATAGCTCCTGGGCTGATGCTCCTCAGCATGGTGAGACTAGCTTGGGAGTCTGTTTTGCCTATTCGTCGAACCTCTTTTTCTGCCATCTCCGCAAGTTGTACTAAATTTGCTACCGACAAAGATAGTATTTACCGATGACTAAGCTAAGTGTAAATATCAATAAAGTGGCTACGATACGCAATGCACGCGGTGGTAATATCCCCAATGTACTGCAAGTAGCTTTGGATTGCGAACGGTTTGGAGCGCAGGGAATTACTGTGCATCCTCGCCCCGATGAGCGGCATATACGCTATGCGGATGTACGAGCACTCAAGCATGTGCTCTCTACCGAGTTTAATATAGAGGGGAACCCTATTCCCTCGTTTGTAGACCTTGTCTTAGAGGTAGTCCCTGCCCAAGTAACCCTCGTGCCGGACGCTCCCGATGCCCTTACATCCGATGCCGGTTGGGAGGTAGATCAGCACTTCGACTTCTTACGAGATACCATTCGTCGCTTCGAGGCTGAGGGTATTCGCACCTCGATATTCGTTGGCACGGACCTCGATAACATTGCCCGAGCTGCTGATGCCGGATGCCGTAGAGTGGAGCTTTACACAGAGCCGTACGCCACCGCTTTTCTCGAGGGAGAAGTGGAGCCGGTGATAGAGCGATTTGCCCGAGCTGCGGAGCATGCTGCCGCTTGTGGGCTGGAAGTAAATGCGGGGCACGACCTCAATCTTGATAATCTCAACTATTTCGTTCGTCGGGTACAGCCCCTTGCCGAGGTGTCTATTGGGCATGCTCTTATCTCCGATGCCCTCTATTTGGGGCTCGAAGAGACGATCCGCCGCTACCGGCACGAACTTATTCTCTAGCGTTTTATCCTAAAAAGAAAACATTAATAATAGTGATATGTATATACCCTTGATGCAAGTAAATGCCGCTGTGGCAGATACAACCGCCACCCTCATTGAGGCTGGTACGGCTACCCCTGTTGCTACCCTTTCTGTATGGGATCTCGCCCTCAAAGGGGGGTGGATTATGCTTGTACTCCTTTTGCTCTCCCTCTTGGGGATCTATATTTTTGTCAAGAAACTCTTGCAGGTAAAGGCGGCGCACAAGTCCGACTCCTCCTTTATGGATCGCATTAAAGACTACATCAATACACAGCGGATCGACGCTGCACACAACCTCTGTATCTCTGTCAATACTCCGGAGTCTCGCATGATCGACAAAGGCCTTATGCGCCTAGGTCGCCCTATGAGCGACATCTCAGTGGCGATAGAGAATGCCGGTAACGTAGAAGCCGGTAAGTTGCAAACCTCCATGCCTCTGATGGCAACCATTGCAGCGGCTGCGCCCATGATCGGTTTCTTGGGCACGGTTACGGGTATGGTACGTGCCTTCTTCGATATGGCCAATGCAGGCTCTTCTGTCGATATTTCACTCCTCTCCGGGGGGATATATGAGGCTCTTGTTACTACGGTAGGGGGGCTTATTGTGGGTATTATTACCCTTTTTGCTTACAACTATTTGGTAGCTCGTATCGACAAAGCCCTCAATGTGTTAGAGGCGCGCAGCATAGAGTTTATGGATGCCCTGAACGAACTTAGTGGCAGCCATGAGGAAGGCAATCTATAATCAGAGGGGATAGTAGCCATGGCACTCAAGCGAAAACTTAAGGTCTCCGAGGCTTTTAGCATGGCGTCGATGACCGACATAATTTTCCTCCTCCTGATCTTCTTTATGGTCGTGAGTACTCTAGTGGTACCCAATGCCATCAAGGTCAATCTTCCCTCTTCTCAGTCTACAGCTCCGAGCGATATGCCTATGGCGAGAGTAACGATTACAGCCGAAGGGACTTGTTATTTTGCCCTAGAGGGCGAAGCCCCCTTCGTCGTAGACGAAACTCAACTGCTGGAGCAGCTGGCAGCGGCACACGATGTATCCCCCGATATGTACGTGGCTCTCTATGCCGACGAAGAGGTGCCCTACCGAGAGATTATAAAGGTGCTCAACGCAACGGCTCAGCTGGATATTAGGTTGGTACTTGCCACCAAGGCGTTGCCTTCTGCACCCCAAAACACCCTAGAATAAAGGGCTAAGCAATGACACGAGACAGACTTATCGCTCTTGGGATCACCATTGCCTTTCATGGGCTTATTGTAGCACTCCTATTTTTGCTGCAACTCACCACTATGGCGCGCTCGCATCCTAAGGAGATTACGTTGGTCCCCGTAGGCGTGTTGGGCGAAGAGTTGGCACGTGGGGGTGCCGGCAGTGAGGCTGCTCCTGCTCCCTCTAGCTATACGCCTTCTATGCCTACAGCTCCTCCCACAGCTCCCTCTCCTCATAAGGAGTCTCTTCTTACCCAAAAGACTCCCGACCAGCCCGCTGTGGCTCCTCCAAAGACAAAGCCCACGCCCAAGACTAATGAAGCGGCTCTTGCGGCAGAGCGTCGCGCCCAAGAGGAGGCTCGTCGCGCGCAAGAGGCAGAGAGAGAGCGGCAGCGTGCCATTAGTAACAAGGTCTCTAATGCTTTTGGTAAGAGTGCTTCTCAGGGTACCCAAGGTAAAGAGTCTACCGGTACCGGAGGTGCGCAAGGGCAAGGCGAAGGCTCTGCCACGGGTAGTAGTGTAGGGGGTGGTGCATCTCTTGCCGGCCGTAATGTGGTGGGTAATGGAGGGCGTCCTGCTCGTCCTACGGGCTTCTCTCCCACGCGTGGTACCGTGGTTGTGCGCATCGTGGTGAATGCAGATGGCAAGGTAATAGAGGCTACCCAGCGATTAAGAGGTACCAATGTAACGGATAGTCGCACGGTGCAAGCCGCCATCCGAGCTGCTCTGGCAACACGTTTTAATGCTCAGCCCGGAGCTGCCGATCAAGAGGGTACTATCACCTACCACTTTGATATTCAATAGATTTTCAGTCCTAAATAGCTATCATCGTATGGAACAAAAAGTTTATGTCTTCCTTGCAGAAGGTTTTGAAGAAATAGAGGCAGTGACCCCTATCGACCTATTGCGTCGTGCCGGTCTTAACGTGGAGACTGTCTCTATAACGGCAGAGCGCCTTGTGACAGGGGCGCATGGAGTGCCCTATACGGCAGACCGAGTTCTTGCCGATGTAGAGGGGCAATCTCCCCTTGCTATTGTATTGCCGGGAGGTCTACCCGGAGCACAAAACCTGCATGATACCCCCGCTTTGCTCTCTATGATTCGTCGTCAGTTAGAGGCCTCTAAGGTGGTGGCAGCTATTTGTGCCTCTCCTGCCTTTATCTTGGGAGAAGAGGGCTTGTTGCAGGGGAAAAAAGCCACTTGCTACCCGGGTTGTGAGCCCAAAATGAAGGGCGCTACCGTGTCTACAGAGTTGGTAGAGGTGGATGGCAATATCATCACCGGTAAAGGTCCTGCAGCCTCTATCCCCTTTGGGCTTGCCATTGTAGAGAAACTTGCCGGAGCTGCGGCTGCCAAAGAAGTGGCCGAAGGCATCCTATATAAGTGATTTTGCGGCAAAGAGACCTCTTTTACGTTCGTCTCTTTGCGGAGCGTTGCTGACCTTTAGTTTTGGACTTCTCATACGATCCGAATCGTCCTCTCAGTCGGGAGGAGGCTCTCTATCTTGCCTTTGAGGTAGACCGGGAGGCACTGTACGAATTGGCGCATCGCACAACGGTGGCCCTAGGTCCTGCCTTCGATACCTGCTCTATTATCAACGTAAAGAGCGGTAATTGCCCCGAAGACTGCAAGTGGTGTGCCCAAAGTCGCCATTATACAACGGGGGCAGGGGTTTACCCTTTGCTCTCGCCGTACGAATGTACTCGCCAGGCTTGCTACAATCGCCGGCAAGGGATTCGTCGCTTTTCTCTCGTGGCAGGAGGGCGATCCGTCTCCCTGCGTGAGACGCGCCAATTGGCGGAGATCTATCAGGAGATCCGTTCAGAGACCGATATAGATTGCTGTGCCTCTCTTGGCTTGCTCGATGAGGAACGGTTACAGATACTCTACGATGCAGGCGTCTCTACGTACCATTGCAATATGGAGACAGCCCCCAATCTTTTCTCTTCGCTCTGTACGACTCATACTCAAGAGGATAAGATTGCCACGATCCGCGCCGCACGCAAGGTGGGTATGCGCGTCTGCTCGGGGGGGATTATTGGCATGGGAGAGACATTGGAAGATCGTATAGACTTTGCCCTCTTTCTCCGTGACTTGGAGGTGCAATCCATCCCTATAAACCTATTGCAACCCATCCCCGGTACGCCTCTTGATAGCCAAGCTCCCCTTAGCGAGGAGGAGTATCTCACCACGGTAGCTCTCTTCCGGCTTATAAACCCTAGAGCCTATCTGCGATTTAGCGGAGGGCGTATACAGCTCCCTCTCCCTGTGGTACGCAAGGCTATGTACATCGGCATCAATGCGGCCATAACGGGAGATCTGCTCACCACTGTGGGGGCACGTGCCGAGGAGGATATGGCTCTGATTCGAGAGATGGGCTACACTACCGATCTTCCTACCGATTGGGAGAGATAGTTTTGTGTCGTTGGGGATGGCTTACCCATCAGACGATGGCTTTTGCATTGTGATACGTTTCTAGGAGGATTGATACTGCTCCCTCTCTGACGATTTATTTGTAAGTTTGTAGACAGAAATTGCAAGAGATAAACGACTAATAAAACAACGATGAATTTATTCTTATTACAAGCAGCTGCTCCCGAAGCTGCAAAGGGCGGTCTAATGGGCGGTAGCTGGGGTGCTATCATTATGATGGTGGTACTAATCCTAATTTTCTGGCTCTTCTTTATTCGCCCTCAGTCGAAGCGTCAAAAAGAATTGCAGCGCAAGCGCGAAGCAATGACAGAGGGAGATAAGGTGATTACTGCCGGAGGGATACATGGCAAAATCTCTAAAGTACTTGACAAGGAGTTCGTGATAGAGATTGCCAAAGATGTACAGATTCGCGTAGACAAATCTTCTGTTTACGCTGCCGGCGAAGACGTCGCAGCTCAGAAGTAATAGCCCCATATGGGGTGTATTCTCTAGAAGAGGGTAAAACACTTGCGCCGCAGGTGTATCTAAACCGTGTACTTGCAAGTGTTTCTCTCCACTAGAGAAGAAAAAGACATCCTTCCCTTTTCTCAAAGAAAAAGCTTGCTGCATGGATCTTCAGCTCTTTACTAAACGTATACTTTCGGTAGGAGAAAAAGTTCCTCGCTCTGCCCCTTTGAGTGTACAAACGCTACGGGGGCGTAAGTTTTTTTCTTTCCTTGTTTTTTTGCTCCTTTCTTTGGGGTGGTGGTTGATAACGAGCCTACAAGAGCGTTATCAAACTTCCATTGTTATACCCGTAGAGTATCCGGACTTGCTAGAGTTCGCTCCTGACGGAGAGTTGCCCAAAGAGTTAAAAGTAAAGATCGAGGATACCGGTTTTTCGCTTCTTTTTAACTATACCTTTCGCGCCTATAGCCCAATAAGGCTAGACGTGGATATGGCTCGCGCACGGAGTGATAGGCGGTTGTTGATCTCTTCCGCCTTGCTGAACCAAAGTGTGCAGGCTCGGTTGGAGTCGAGTTCTACGCGGATTGTGTCAATTACTCCCGGGGAGATTGACTTCAAACTCTCTCGGTTGGAGTCGAAAGTAGTACCGGTAGAGAGCCATGTGTCCGCAGAGCCCAACGATGGACATCTTCTTAAAAATCTTATTATAGAGCCCGATCATATTACCATTTACGGCAGTAGAGATCAGTTACGTAAGATAAAGGCTGTCTATACAGATAGCGTGCTTTTGCATCAAGAGGGTGAGTCTCTCGTGCAAACAAAGATGGTGCCGCTCTTGAAGCATGAGGGCGTGCGTCTGAGTATCCCCCAGGTACAGGTGCGTGCCGAGTTCGTTAAGTTTACCGAGAAAGTCTTGGAGATCCCTATCGAGGTGGAGCATAAGCCTGAGGGCGTCTCTCTTACGTTGCTTCCCTCTCGTGCGCAACTGAGGGTAGCCATCCCTATGTCGATGTATAACGCCGTGCGACCTGAAGATTTTACCCTTATGATTGATTATCGAGAAATCTTTGCTCTCACTGGTGCTGATAGTACCTCTGTTTCGGGTGGCTCTCAGGGGCAACTCTTTACGGTATATTTGGTAACTCCGCCGGAGTGGCTTATCAACTACAGCATTACCCCGGCTCGCATTCAATTCATCAGGGAGGGTGTCGCCGAGTGAGTTGCGCAGACATAAGGGTACTGGGAATTAGCGGAGGCATTGGGAGTGGCAAGAGTGTCGTTTCGCGCCTTTTGCGCCTTTTGGGGATACCCGTTTTCGATTGCGACAGGGAGGCAAAAGCTCTGTACGATAGCGACGTGCAACTCAAAAAACAGCTCATCGTGCGCTTTGGCGAAGGACTATATCCCAAGGGGCGATTTGCTTCTCGCGCTTTAGCTCAGATTATTTTTGAGGATCCCCTAGCAAGGCGAGAGGTGGAGCAGATGGTACATCCTGCCGTATTAAGGCGTTTCGAATTGTGGAAACAGCAGCAAGGGCTTCCGCTGGTTGCTTTGGAGAGTGCCATCCTTTTCTCGAGCGGGTTTGATAGGTTTTGTACCGACGTTCTATGGGTCGATGCTCCGGAAGACGAGCGTTTACAACGCATTGTACAACGTGACGGAGCAATCCGAGAGGAGGCAATGCGTCGTATCGAAGCTCAGCGCAACAACACCCCTCCTGAGGGAAGTCGTGTTTATCGGATCGATAATAGTGCAGATCAAGCCCTCCTACCGGCCGTTCGCGCCCTGGTACAGGAGCTCCTACAATAGCTACTACCATTTTCTCCCTCTTTCCCTTTGGTATTGCGGAGGAGGGGGGCGGAGACTCCTTTTTTATCGTTACTTTTGTGGGAGTCTTATCAAAGATTAGGAATATATGTTTAGGCGATATGTCGCATTCTTGGGCCTTGTGCTTTTTGTATTGGGTACTGTGGCTTGTAGCAAGATCCCTGACGATCATTGCCGTATTGTGCTGCGTTGGGAGGGTGCTGCTACGGATTCCCTTTCTCCTCGTCTCTATTTAGTCCACAACGATACCCTAGGAGGGAGTGTGGTAGATACGGTAGAGATAACCGAAAGGAAGGGGAAGCAAGCGCTGGATATATACGTGGACACCACTTATTCTCATCTCACAATCCGTTCCGAAAATCCCTCTTGGGAGTTGGCTTTTGAGATGCCTAGGGCAACGAAAGTGACGGTGGACATAGACTGGGAGCACCCGCATCTTTTGAGAGTATCGGGCTACCCCGAAGCTGATGTTCGCAGCAAATTTATTCGTGGAGAACGCAAGTTGCTACGCTGTTACGACGAGGCTTTGGCGCAAGGCAATATGCCGGAGGCAGACAGTCTTTGGTCTCTTGTGCGTTATCGTCTTGCGGAGTATATTGTAGATAACAAAGAGAAGCCCGGAGCCGATCTCCTTATGATGGAGTTCCTCCCCGGGCGAGAAGGGATGCTCTTTTTTCAGCAGCAACACCCCACGGAGTCGCTGCCTGAGCAGTTCCGTTACTACCATAATGAAAGAGAGCGATGGTCTGCCATAGGAGAGAAAGGAAGGTGGATTGATTGGTCTCTTTTGCCCATGCCGGACTCTCTACGGAGTCGAATCACCTCTCGTCCGGACTCTGCATTCCGCTACGCCGTTGTAGAGCTTTTGTCGAACACCGAGCCATCTCCCTACGCAAAAGAGATCAGAGAGGTGCAAAAGAAAAAGGCGAATCAATTTATTTTCCTGAGTTATAGTCTTGCCCCTAATAAGCAGGGCACTTCCCACTCCTACGAGCAGGGGAATTTGCCTAATTACCACGCCATTAAATCCCCAGCAGGTAGTATTCTCTACTTCTCAGATCAAATGGGGATTACCGACTTCCCCTACTATCTCGTGGTGGATGACCATAATATCGTCGTGGCTTGGGGAGAGGATTTTTCTATTTTGCTGAAAAGCCTGAGTTCTTTGCCTTGAGATAGAGATTGCCATGCTTGTTAAAACCTATACCGCAGCCCTTGTTAGTGTAGATGCCCACCTCGTAACGGTGGAGGTGAATGTAGAGCCGGGGGCAGCTGTTACCCTTGTAGGACTGCCCGATACCTCTGTAAAGGAGAGTTACCAGCGCATAGAGACGGCTGCCGAGTACTCAGGGTATCGCCTGCATGGCTTCCGAAGTGTAATCAATCTAAGCCCGGGTGATCTCAAAAAAGAGGGTACTGCCTATGACCTCCCCATTGCAATAGGCTTGATAGGGGCGTGCCAATACTTCAAGAGTACATGCCTCGATCGCTACGTGATGGTGGGTGAATTGTCCCTCGATGGCACCATCCGTCCCATAAAAGGCGCCCTACCCATTGCCATAAAAGCACGAGAATTGGGGTTTGACGGCCTTATTGTCCCGCGGGAGAATGCACGCGAAGCAGCCGTGGTGAATAAACTGAAAGTCTTTGCTGCCGATACCCTTATAGAGGTGGTACACTTCCTTGAGGGAACGGGCGAATTGGATCTCGTGCAGGTGGATACGAGGGCAGAGTTTGAGGCGCATCGAGAGCATTATGTACACGACTTTGCCGATGTAAAAGGCCAAGAGAACGTAAAACGAGCCATGGAGGTGGCGGCTGCCGGTGGGCATAACATCCTGATGGTGGGGGCACCCGGCTCGGGAAAGTCCATGATGGCAAAGCGCGTTCCCGGTATTCTACCCCCATTCACGTTGGGAGAATCCCTTGAGACCACCAAGATTTATTCGGTGGCAGGCAAGTTGGCTCACAATACAACGCTTATGACGGCTCGCCCTTTCCGAGCCCCACACCACAGCATCTCGATGCCTGCTCTTGTGGGCGGTGGCACTTCGCCTCGCCCCGGAGAGATTAGTTTGGCGCATAATGGCGTTTTATTTCTAGATGAGCTGGCCGAGTTTAATCGGAGTGTTTTAGAGCTCATGAGGCAGCCCATGGAGGAGCGAACTATCACGGTCTCCAGAGCTAAGGCCACGGTGGATTATCCCGCCTCTTTTATGCTGGTTGCAGCAATGAATCCCTGCCCTTGTGGCTATTATAATCATCCTACAAGAGAGTGTGTTTGTCCCCCAGGGTCGGTGCAAAAATACTTGTCGAAGGTGTCGGGTCCTCTGATGGATCGTATTGACATTCAGATAGAAATTGCTCCCGTTCCTTTTGAGGAAATTTCCAAATCCACCCCGGCAGAGTCTTCTTCCGCGATCCGTTCACGAGTAATAGCAGCGCGTGCAAGGCAGACGGCTCGCTTTGCCGAATTCCCCCATGTGCACTGCAATGCTCAGATGACAGCCCCCTTGACGCAGCGTTTCGCCCGCCCCGACGAGGAGGGAATGCAGCTTCTTAAAAAGGCAATGGAGCGTTTTGGTCTCTCGGCACGTGCCTATGATCGTATTCTTAAGGTGGCGCGTACGATTGCCGACTTGGCAGGAAGTGAAACCATTGCTGCAGAGCATATTCGAGAGGCAATCCTCTATCGTAATCTCGACCGTGCCTCGTGGGGTGTGGTGTGAAAGCCTACTTCCCTTTTTCTCTTTAGCTTTGATTAAACTCTTCTTTCTCAGTTTGATAGCAAATCTAGATTACCCTCTTCGCAAGATGTAGGTAAATTATTTAGGGCAAAGTGTTGTTTGTTTGGGATTTTATACTACCTTTGCAGTCGGAAAAGAGAGCTTCCTTAGCTCAGTTGGTTAGAGCATCTGACTGTTAATCAGGGGGTCCTTGGTTCAAGCCCAAGAGGGAGCGCATTTCTTAGAGAGAGTCCTCGATACCTACTCGGTTCGGGGACTTTTTTTGTCCATTCACCCTAAATATTTTTGAATATAGAGTGTTGGAGAGTTGTTCTTTAGGGATATTTCTGTACATTTGCATCGCGAGAGGAAGGATATAAATAGTTGTAGCCTTTCCTTTTATGGAGTATAAATTCACTAAATAGAAATTGATCATGAACGAAAACACTATCAATTCTTTTTTGATGCAGAACGCAAAGTTCTTCGATCCTGCTAGCCAGGCCCAGATTAAGCAACTTCTTGAAAACGTAGACGAAAGTAAGCTCGCTTCCATCCAAGCTATCTCTTTTAAGGATCCTATGACAATGATGATCCTTGCGATCGTTGCCGGCTCTCTCGGGATCGACCGCTTTATGCTTGGCCAAGTAGGTCTTGGGGTTGCAAAACTTCTTACCTGCGGTGGATGTGGTATTTGGACTATTGTCGATATCTTCTCTGTACAACAACGTACAAAAGATTTTAACCTCAATCTCCTTAAGCAAGCTCTCGGTCAAAACTAATTTTTGACATAGATAGGGGCTTTTCCCCCATATCGTAAGGATTTTCAAAACGGAGATTTGCCTTTCTCATTCCCCGATAATAACGAGAGGGATGGGGAGGGCAAATCTCTTTTTATACCCTATTATTTTTGAAGATGTAGTACATTTGCCCTAGGAAATACCTATTCTCTCTGTCAAAAAATAGAGAGGTCAAGAGGGTGTTTAAGGTTGGGTAAAAAACAAATACAAACTATGACAGAGCAAACTATTAACAACTTCCTCCTTATTAATTCGAAGTATTTTGATATGAGCATGATGCCCGAGATCAAACTTCTCTTGCAGAATGCCGATGAAAGCATGGCTCAAAGTATTTTCGCTATTGAGTTCAAAGATCCTACGACCCTCCTGATTATCTCTATATTGTTGGGGACCTATGGGATCGACCGCTTTATGTTAGGTGATGTTGGTATGGGCCTACTCAAACTCTTTACAGGGGGAGTGTGTGGTATTCTTTGGATTATAGACGCTGTGAATATTCAGCAGAAAACGAAAGAATACAACTTCAATAGACTTCGTTCTGCACTTTCCGGCTATCCAATGTACTAAGAGAAACATTACACGATAGTATTGCTATCCCTCCCATCATTGCTTCCCCTAGTGGCAGTAGTGATGGGAGGAGTCTTTTTTAGGGGGTGGCTCAGTCTCTATTCTCTTCTTGGCAGTGCCGTTTCCTTTTTCACCCAATATAGAGGCGATTTTTTGACTGAGAAATAAATCTTTTTAGGTTGATTTTTCTAGAGAAATCAGCCTAAAGTAGGAGAGGTCTTAGGGCAAGAACTAGAAAAATAATAGCCAGCTCCACCGATTGATTGATGCGGATCCCCTTTGGGGCGTCCTGCAGTGTTAGTTCCCGTGGGTGGCTACCGATGTAAGGTTTGTCAAATAGTTCGCCAAAATAGTAGTGGGGGCCTCCAAATTGGCACCCGAGGATTCCAGCCAAAGCAGCTTCCGGATAACCGGAATTGGGGCTGGCGTGGTTTTTTCCCTCTCTCCAAACAAAGCCTAATAAGTCTAGTCTACCGCTAACCAAGAGCATAAGGAGGGCTGTAAGCCGAGCCGGTATGTAGTTGGCCACGTCGTCGATGCGCGCTGCCCAGCGTCCAAAGAGGATATAACGGGTAGAGTGGTACCCGATCATGGAGTCGAGGGTGTTAATCATCTTATAGGTTAGGATACCCGGCAAGCCAAAAAGCAGGTAGTAGAAGAGGGGCGCTACCACGCCGTCGCTGAGGTTTTCTGCCAAGGTCTCAAGGGCTGCGGTGCGAATTTCTTGAGCAGAGAGGGTCGATGTATCCCGCCCTACGATGCGAGCCACCTGTTTTCTGCCCTCTTCTTCTGATCTCTCTACCGCATCAAATACCATTCGCACTTCACGGCAGAGTGTTGTGCCGGCAAGTGAGAAAAATAGGAAAATGAGGTCTAGGGGAACGATGGCCCAAGGGGAAAAATGGGATAGCCCCCTCTCTATGCCCCAGGTTGCGAGAGCGGTTGCACTGATGAGCCCGATGGCTAGCAAAGCACCTTTGGCAAGTCGATGGTTACCTCGATTGAGACGCTTCTCGCCCCAACTGATTGTCTTCCCAAAAAATACAATAGGGTGAGGCAACTGTGGGGGATCGCCCAGTAGACGGTCGAGCAACCATGCCGGAATCAGGCTCAGGGCAATGAGGAGTAGGGCGGAGAGGTAGGTCATGTTGGGGAGGCTGAGGAGTGATAAGGCTGTTGGGAGCCCTGTTGCTGATACCAATCTCTGAGCGCATCTACGAGGGCTTGATCGGCCTCTTCACCTTGACTTGCCACCCGAATGCAGGCAGAGCCTAGCACCCCCATGTTGGTAGCATTACGTACCAGGATGCCCCGCTCTCGGGCTAGCCAATCTTTGAGGTCGGCACTGGTTGCGCCCGATACCTCGAAATGAAAAATAAAGAAATGGGTATCTGTGGGTACGATGGATAACCACGGAAAGGCGGATAGTTTGGCTCTTAGCCTGCGGCTACTCTCTAGGAGTTGCGTCTCAATGCCCTCGTATAGGGCTTTGTTTTGGAGTAGCCATTTCCCCGCTTCTATGGCTAATGTGTTTACAGACCACGGATGGCTGAGCGCACGAATCCTCTCGAGAGTTGTAGCATTTGAGACAAGGTACCCGAGTCGCAGCCCCGGTATGGCAAAACTTTTGGTGAGAGACTGCACGAGTATTACGTTGCCCAAACTAATCGCTTCGCGTGCGCTTAGCACCTCTCTAGGGGAGAATGAAGCGTAGGATTGGTCAAAGACAAATACCTGCTCCGGGTGCTTTTGGATGTACTCAACTAGCTCTTTCTTGGGGATGACTTGCCCCGTAGGGTTATTGGGATTCCCACACCAGATCGCTTGTGCGCCTTGGGGAACTTCCGACCATTGGCTAAAGGAGGATAGCGTGTGGCGGTAGAGCCGTGCGGCATCTGCGTATTCGCTAAAGGAGGGCGAGAAGATGGCAGAATGCTTGCCCTCTAAGCTGTGGGCAACGAGGTAGATAGCCTCCGTAGCTCCATTGGTTACCATTACCTCCTCCGATGCTATGCCAAGTTGCTCTGCAAGGCTAACCTCTAGGCTGCGAGGGGAGGGCTCGGGATAGGAGGTGATGAGGGGCAATTGCTCCGATAGGTACCGATACAATGCCGTGTGGTCGATGATAGTAGGAACATTGCTGCTGAAGTTGTAGCGGATGGCTACCCCCTGGTAGTGATGAAGATCGTCTCCGTGCCCTTCAATCATAGTCTTGCATGATTTGGTAGATGCGCTCTACATCAACGTATTGCCGTACATGATCGGCTAGTTTGTCGTACTGCTCTTCCTTGTAGCTAGCGTAGTCCAGCGCTTTCTCTTGCGTTAGTTTGTGGCTGAATGGGGCGAGTAGGCGATCCACTACTGCCGGATTATCGAGGATGCCATGGATGTAAGTGCCCCAGCATCGCTCGGAGAGTCGGGTACCCTCCGCGCTGCCGTCTGAGAACTGATTGGTCGGGGAGCAACTAGCCCCCTCGAGTAGCGTAGTTCGCCCCATGTGTATTTCGTACCCTCGGCAGAGGGTGGGGTCGCCAAAGTGGGTGAACTCAACCTGGCGAGTCACCTTTTCTTGGGTTATGGTGGTTTCTGTGGGGAGCAATCCCAGCCCCGGTAGGTGTTGATAGCCGCTCCCCTCTAGGTTGTCGGGGTCGTGCAGCATTTGCCCCATCATTTGATACCCTCCGCAGATGCCCACGAGGGTCGTTCCTTTGCGGTGAGCACGTACGAGGCATTGCGCTACGCCGTTGTTCCTTAGTTCGGCCAGGTCGCCAAGGGTGTTTTTACTCCCGGGTAGAATGATGATATCGGCCTTCTCTAGTTCCTTTAGATTATTGGTGTAGTAGAGATGGATGCGAGGGTCGTGCTCAAGTGTGGAAAAGTCTGTGAAGTTGGAGATGTGCCCCGTCCGTACAATGGCTATATTGACCTTCCCTACTTGCGATGTTCGGTTCTTATTGGCCAGAGCTACCGAGTCTTCCTCTTCTATTGTGATGTCTTGGAAGTAGGGGACGACACCCAAAACGGGTACGCCTGTTAGCTCTTCGAGCAATTTGCGCCCTTCGGTGAAGAGGGCAAGATCTCCACGAAATTTATTGATGATAACCCCCTTAATGAGCCGTCTATCTTCGGGCGATTGTAGCATGATGGAGCCGTATACACTGGCGAAGACACCGCCACGATCGATATCCGCCACGAGCAATACCGCTGCGTGGGCGTGGCGAGCCATGGGCATATTCACGAGGTCGCTATCCTTTAGGTTCAGTTCCGATATGCTCCCTGCTCCCTCCATTACGATGGGGTTGAATCGACTGCTAAGTCGGTCGAAGGCTCCGTGTACCTCGGCTCGTAGCTCTTCGCGCCCCTCACGTCGGAAGTAGTCGTAAGCATGGGTATTGCCAATCGGTTTGCCGTGGAGTACAACCTGGGAAGTTTGGTCGCTACTCGGCTTTAGGAGCAACGGATTCATATCAGTGTGGCAGGGGATGCCGGCTGCTTCGGCTTGTACGGCTTGCGCACGGCCTATCTCAAACCCTTCTGGGGTAGCGTAGGAGTTGAGGGCCATATTCTGGGCTTTGAAAGGGGCAGGGTGGTAGCCGTCTTGCTTAAAAATGCGGCAGAGTGCTGTTGCCAAAACACTTTTCCCTACGTCACTACCCGTACCGGCTAGCATAATAGGTCGGAGAGGCTGAGGGTGTTTCATTCTTCTTTCCCTTTCAGTTTTCGTTTGTAGGCAAAGGCTCGCCAGCGATCTTCTTGGAGCTGTTTTTGCCAAACTTCGTAGCGTGCCATAACAAAAAGGAGGTCGGAGAGTCGATTGATAAAGACGAGGATTTGTGCGGGCACGGGGTCTATATGGTGGAGGGTGACAATCCTTCTCTCGGCTCGGCGAGCCACCACTCTTGCTTGGTGTAGATGGGCGGCAAGGGGAGTCCCCCCGGGGAGGATAAAGTAGCCCTCTCGCTCATTGATCTCGGTATTCATGCGATCCATACACTCCTCTAGGTGCCCAACGAGAGAGGGAGAGAGGCTGTTGGGGTTGCGATCTCTAAGGGTAGAGGGGGTGGCAACGAGGCTCATTACGGCCATCAGTTCGAGTTGTATCTCTCGGAGATCCTCTTGCCAAGGATGCTCAGTTTCGAGGAGGGAGCGTACAAGACCAAGGGCGCAGTTTAGTTCGTCTAGGGTGCCGTTGGCTTCGATGCGTGGGTCGTCTTTAGCCACTCGTGCGCCTCCGTGTATGGCAGTTGTGCCTAGGTCTCCGGTTCGTGTGTATACTTTACTCATGCATTCCAGAGGTCAAGGATATTTCGTTCACCCCAGTAGAGGTGCGTGTATCCGGCGATACAATTTTTTATTCGGTAGAGAGGAGTCTCTACCTCGTTGCCTCGCGCATCTTTTACGCTGGAGGCATAGTTGAAAATCGGTTCGTGGGGCGTGACAATACTGCTGTAGTGAAATTCGTGCCCCTGCCACGGCTCCTGCCCTTGGATTGTGAGGGTTCGGTAGCCTAGGTGTAGGCGCATATTTTGCATCGTTGCCTCTTGGGGCAAAACACCTACCATGGGATAGCTTTTGCCTTTTTCGTCCGTAATAGAGCGGCAGAGGTACATCATTCCGCCACACTCGGCAAGTAGCTTCCCTCCTTGGGCTACGTAGTCTCGGATCTCCTCTTGGAGCTGTCTGTTTTGTGCTAGCTGAGGCAAAAAGAACTCAGGGTAGCCCCCGGGGATATAGACGAGGTCGCTAGGGGGGAGCGAGGGGTCGGTGAGAGGACTAAAGTAGGAGACGCTACCGAGCTGTTGCAGTTGGTCTAAGTTGGCTTGGTAGGTGAAGTTGAAAGCTTCGTCCTTAGCTACGCTGATGCGGGGGCTCCCCTTGGGAGTGTCGGGGGTGAGTGTAGGGGCAGGGGCGTTAGTGGCACACAGCTCTAGCAGGCGATCTACCTCTACATATTTCTCGAGCGTCTCGGCAATGCGATCCGCATACGCATTGAAGTCGAGTTGGGCATCTAGGGTAAGCCCTAGGTGACGAGAGGGTACCGATAGTTCCTCCATACGAGGGATATAGCCGAGGCAGGGTACCTGGGCAGCCGAGGCGGCTTCTTGCAAAAAAGCGTAGTGTCGGGGGCTGGCTACCTTATTAAAAACAACGCCAAGGAGGCGGATCTTGGGATAAAACCGAGAGAAGCCATACAGCGTGGCAGCCACCGAGAAGGCGGTACTTTGTGCATTGACTACCAAGAGGATGGGGAGGTTTAATAGTTCGGCAATCCGAGCACTGCTCCCCTCCATTCCCTTATACCCATCGAACAATCCCATTACCCCTTCGGTCACGGAGATATCGGCTTCTTGCGAGTGGCGTGCGTAGAGATTATGCAGATGCTCTCCGCTTGCGAGCCAATTATCCAGATTGATAGAGACCCGCCCCGAAGCCATTTTGTGGTATTGGGGGTCGATGTAGTCGGGGCCGCATTTGAAGGGTTGTACCCTATAACCTCTGTTGCGAAGAAGGCGTAAAAGCCCCGTGGTGAGGGTGGTTTTCCCTCCTCCCGAAGAGGTGCCTCCGATTAGGAATTGGGCTATCATGGCTTTACGGCTTTGAGTATGGTGATGGGGTTGTGCTCGTCTAGTGTGATGCGTTGCGAGGAGACGATCTTCCACTTGCAGCTCTCGGCTCCCTCGTAGAACGCCTCTCGGCTCTCGGGGCTTACGCTGTTGAAGACAACAACTCCTCCCTCCGTGAGATAGCTATCTATACGCTGAATCATGGAGACGAGCTGCCCTCCGTGCCCTCCAATAAATAGGGCATCGGGGCGAGGATATTCTGCTAAATCCATCTCCATAAAATCGCCAATCACGGCAGTGATGCCGGGGGTGCCAAAGCGTCGAGTGTTGGTCTCCATGAGAGCGCGTCCTGCCTCTCGTTGCTCAAAAGAGACAATCTCTAAATGGGGGAATTGCAGTTTGGCTTCGATGGAGACGGAGCCGGTGCAGAACCCGACATCCCAGAGCGTTTGATGCGAACGCAGGTCTAGAGCGGCAAGGGAGAGTAGCCGAATGGGCATTTTGGTAATCATCTTGGCTCTGCCGTCGAGGAGGGCAAAGTCGCTCTCGGGGATACCTAGGGGTCGGTGTCGGGGGTGCGTCTGTTTGAGTATAAGACAGTTGGGCATAGAGAAGGAGCGTTGGGCTACCTCCTCTATGGAGTACTCCGCCACTCTCTCTAGGGCATTCCCTAGGTTTTCTCCCACAATCATACGATAGTTGTTGTAGCCATAGTCCAGCATCCGTTGGGCAATGGCATTGGGAGTTTTGTTCCTATCAGTCAGCACGCCCATGAGGGGCTCCCCTTCTATTAGGGCTTGTTCGAAGCGTTTCCAAGGTCGCCCCGTGAGCGAGAGAGTCCGCATCCCTTCGTAGGGGAGTAGGCTGCGATGGGCGAGTAGTTGTAGCGAATTGAAGGTGGGAAACACCTCAATAATAGCCTCCGGGTCTCGCCTTTGTACTGTGCCGGCAAACCCAAAAAAGAGGGGGTCGCCCGAGGCAAAAACAACGATCTCTTGATGCGCTTTGTAGGCATCGAAGACGCCATCCAAAGGTACCGTTATGTCAATCCAAGTAGCCCCTAGGGGGAGGAACTTTTCCACCAATTGGTGATGACGAAGTCCCCCGGAGAATACCTTGTTCTCGGCTATTATTTTGAGGACTGCCGAGGTGGGTTCTAATTCGGAGTCGTCGGTAATACCAATGATGTAGTACTTGCGTGCCATGCTTTTGTGGGGCTATACGTCTCGCCCGGGATAGAGGGCTGCGGCATCGTCGTAGCAGAGAATGGCATTGATAAGGGTGGCGGCAAGGTTGCTGCCTCCTCGTCTACCTTCTACGATGATCTTAGGGATATGGGGGAAGGTATGCACTCTATGCTTCGACTCACAAACGTGTACAAAGCCTACGGGAGCGGCTATGATGCCCGAAGGAGTGGCCTTACCCAGCCGTATTTGTCGGCATAGCTCGATAAGAGCCGTAGGAGCATTACCAAAGGAAAATAGTGCATTGGGGTCTTCTTCTACGGCTAGGCGAATGGCTTCTTCTGCCCTTGTTGTGCCTCGTGTCTTGGAGAGTTCCACCACGCGAGGATCGGTGATGTAGCATTTGACCGAGAGCCCAAGTCGCTCTAAAGCACCCTTGCGGATGCCTGCTGCCACCATGGATACATCGGTTACAATAGTCTTGATTTCGCCCCTTTTGATGGCTTCGTGCATTTGAGACACCGCGTTGGGATCTGTGTAGAGAATATCCTCCATGGAGAAGTCTGCCGAGGTGTGGATGGCATGGAAGAGAGCCCATCGCCTATCAATAGGCACCTCGGGGTGGCGCATCTCACGCTCTATCGTGCGGAATGATTCCATCATGATTTGCTGCCCCTTGCCCTCTGCGCCTTCGATGCGCTCTCGGTAGTAACCTCGAGGCGTGATGATGGCATCTTGAGTTTGGTAAGACTGAGAGTTGCCGATAAGTACCACGGTAAACATATCAATCTCTTCGGGGTCGAATTGTGCCAATGTAGTGCGTACAACATGTTCGCCCGGGCGACCTGCCTCTCGTACATAGCCTACGGGTGTAGTGGAAGCGCGCCGCTCCAAAAAGAGCGCTTTGAGCCGATGGAGCTGCCAATACCGCCCTTCGCTTTTGGGGTTGTAGACTGCGGTGACGAAGTCCGCCTCGGCAGCTGCTATGATGCGTTTTTCTATCTTCTCCCATGGGGTCATGAGGTCGGAGAGGGAGATAATGCAGAGGTCGTGCCCGATGGGAGCACCCAAGAGCGAAGCCGCTTTTTGGAAGGCACTGATACCCGGTAGTACTCGTATCTCCATCGCACTATCCCGATCTTTTTTCATCTCGTAGATGAGGGGAGCCATGCCGTAGATGCCGGCATCGCCCGAACTGATGACCGTAACGCGCTGCCCTTTCTCTGCCTCTTCGAAGGCAATAGCGGCACGCTCTCGCTCTTTTTTCATCCCGGTATCGATACAACGAGCCGTGGAGGAGAGCCAGGGTTCAATGAATTGGAAATAGTATTTATAGCCTATTACGACGTCGCTTTGGGCAATGGCTTCACACACCGCCGGGGTGATATCTTGAGGGCTGCCGGGGCCTATGCCTGCGACTATGATACTGCCTTTGTTCATAATTAAGGGGAGAGGTTAGGGTTTTGTCTCGGGTCTATTGTCTTTGTATATGAGGTATTGCTGGCGCAACGCTCGGTATTTGCGGAGGTCTTCTTGCCAGCTTTTGCGTATTGCCTCCTCGCTCCATCCCTCTCGGAGTTGCTTGCGGAGTGAGGGAGAACCTGCAAGAAGGTCGAAAGTGCGCTCGCGGTCAATGAGCCGCTTACCTACCTTTTGGATTCGCTTCTGCCAGTCGATGAGCGGGGCAATACTTAGCCCCCCTTGGGATAGAGAATCCGTATAATTCGTTCCATAGCAGCGCTGCCCCTTGTACTTTGCGTCGGTGGCGCCCTGCATGAATTTGGGGGTGAAGAGATATTCT
This sequence comes from uncultured Porphyromonas sp., assembly GCA_963539975.1. GTDB lineage: Bacteria > Bacteroidota > Bacteroidia > Bacteroidales > Porphyromonadaceae > Porphyromonas. Next base: position 186,788 of record CAUTMR010000002.1, read on the forward strand.
CCCAACTCTTTATTGGGATACCCCAGTGCCGTAAAAGGATTGGGGGTGCCCCTGCCTACACTTAGAATGGTGGCTTCGAAAAAACACAAAGAGGGGTAGAGGCGAATGGCTTCGGGCGTCTTGAGATTGGGGCTTGGGGCTACGGGGAGCGTGTAACTATCGCCATGTTGCCATCCCTTGATGGGTACCACACGGAGGTCGCACTGGATGCCCCCTGCCAGCCAACGCTCTCCGTTGATCATAAGAGCTAGCTCGCCTACGGTAAGTCCGTGCAGTACGGGGATGGGGTGCATCCCGATAAAAGATTGGCACGAGGGGACGAGGAGGGGGCCGTCTATGTAGTCGTTGGGGTTGGGGCGGTCGAGTATAACTACTGTGATATGGGCTTCGGCAGCGGCTTCCATTACATAGTGCATGGTGCTGATGTAGGTGTAGAAGCGGGTACCAACGTCTTGTAGGTCGAAGAGAATAAGGTCTAAATCGGCAATTTGATTGCGCTTGGGCTTTTTGTTATTGCCGTAGAGAGAAATAATGGGTAAGCCGGTGAGGGCATCTTTCCCGCTTGCCACGGTGACGCCTGCATTGGCAGTTCCTCGGAATCCGTGCTCGGGAGAGAAAAGGCGACAAACCTCTATATTGAGGGCAAGAAGGCTATCGACAAGGGGGCGTTGGTCCGATCCGATAACGCCTGTATGGTTGCTAACAAGTCCCACTCGCTTGCCACGGAGTAGGGGGAGTAGTTGGTCTAGCCGTTCCGCTCCCACTTGTATAGAGGAGGGGGGGAGCGTAGGGGCAGCAAAGAGCTTAGGAGCCCCCACAAAGAGGACTCCTAAGACAAAGGTTATAACCTTGAGTAAAAACTTATGGGCGAGGTTGCTCATTTTTTTGCATCGGCTACACGCTTCTGGTCGGCAATGAAGGCGGCCAAGCCATTGTCCGTAAGGGGGTGCTTGAGCAATCCCTTGATGGCACCCAAGGGGCAAGTAGCCACATCTGCTCCCACTTCTAGGCATTCGATAACGTGGCGTGTGTGGCGGATACTTGCTGCTAAGACCTCCGTTTCAAAGCCATAGTAGCGGAATACCTCCACGATCTGACGGATAAGCCCTACGCCATCACCCGAAATATCGTCAATACGTCCCACAAAAGGCGATACATAGGTAGCCCCAGCTTTGGCAGCGAGGAGCGCTTGACCTAGATTGAAGATGAGCGTACAATTGGTACGAATCCCCTCACGAGAGAACTGGCGAACCGCCTTGATACCCTCTTCGGTTGCGGGCACTTTTACCACGATGTTGGGGTGGAGTGCTGCTAGTTCGCGCCCTTCGCGAAGCATCCCCTCGAGGTCAGTGCTCATCACTTCGGCACTTACATCGCCATCTACTATCTCGCAGATTTTGAGGTAGTGCGCCTTGCAGTCTGCTTCGCCGCTGATACCCTCTTTGGCCATCAAGGAGGGGTTAGTTGTAACGCCATCTAGTACGCCTAAGTCGTTTGCTTCTCGGATGCTTGCCAGATTGGCTGTGTCGATAAAAAATTTCATTGTTACTTCCTCACTGTTTATTTGGGTGGTAGATTATTTTTCTTCTTTGTTGAGAGATTCTTCTTGCTTGGGGTACATAAACCACGAGGCATACATAGAATAGTTGTGGGCGATGCGTTGGTTCATCTCGGCACTTTGGGTCGGATCCACTTCTTTGATGAAGCGAGCCGGACAACCTCCCCAGAGGGTATGAGGCTCAATCTTGGTGCCCTTGAGTACCACCGAACCTGCGGCTACGATGGCTCCCTCGCCCACTTCCACGTGGTCAAGCAGTACCGAACCCATGCCGATAAGAGCGTAGTTGTGTATCGTAGCTCCATGGATGGTCACGTTGTGCCCGATGGAAACGTAGTCGCCCATCTCTATGGTGGAGAGTCCGTATAGGGTATGCAGTACCGATCCGTCTTGGATATTGACATGGTTGCCAATGCGGATACTATTAACGTCGCCACGCAGTACCGCATTGAACCACACGCTGCAATGATGCCCCATTACCACGTCGCCAATGATGCAGGCCCCCTCGGCAAGAAAACACTCCTCGCCAATTTGGGGGGTAATCCCACGTACGGGGATGATGTGCGCTGCCATCGTGGGTTAGAGCTTTTGGGTCTTCTCGCGAAGCCAAGCCGCCTCTTCTGCGGTGAGTAGAGGGCTAATCTCTTGGTAAACCTTCTCTTGATAGGCGTTGTACCAAGCGATCTCTTCTGCGGTGAGTAGGCTCTTCTCTACGAGACGATTGTCGAGATAGCAGAGGGTAACAGTCTCAAAACCGAGGAAAGTTCCGAACTCGCTGCGGCAATTCTCCTTGGTGACGATTAGGTTCTCAATACGGATACCCCATTTGCCAGCGCGGTAAAGCCCTGGTTCGTTGCTTGTAAACGTGCCCACGGCCATGGGGGTGGGGTTGTTGTCTGTGCGGATATTCTGAGGTCCTTCGTGTACGTTGAGGGCAATTCCTACGCCGTGGCCTGTGCCGTGACCGTAGGAGAGGGCTCTATCCCAAAGGGCTTTGCGTGCCAAGATGTCGAGCTGATTGCCACGGGTCCCTTCGGGGAATTGTGCCGTAGCAATGGCGATATGACCTTTGAGTACAAGCGTGTAGTCTACTTTGAGATCGGCTTGAGGTTCTGCCTCGCCAAGGGCAATGGTACGGGTAATGTCGGTCGTACCGTCTTTGTATTGAGCCCCACTATCGAGGAGCAATACGCCTTCGTTGCGGAGGGTGTAGGCACTCTCGGGAGTAGCTCGGTAGTGTACAATGGCACCGTGATCTTGGTACCCGCAGATGGTGTCGAAGCTATCCCCGATGTACATATCGCTTTGGGCGCGATGCTCGGCAAGGATGCGATCGATCTCCACTTCCGTAGGGGTTTCTCCCCGCTTGAGGGCAGCCTCTAGCCACATAAAGAAGCGTGTGAGGGCTACTCCGTCGCGGTGCATGGAGCGATCAACGCCTGCCAATTCGGCCTCGTTCTTATAGGATTTGAGCATGGTTACCACCGATACGCCCTCTATTTGGCGGCAGTGGGGAGCGAGAGCGTTGTAGACGGCGCTTGAGATACGGCTTTTGTCCACATACACCGTAACGCTTGCGGGGAGGGCGGATAGGTAGCCAAAAATCTCTTGATAGCCCATGACGCGCACTCCTTGAGCTTGTAGTTCGCTCTGGAGGGCGGCATTTACTTTTTCTGCAAAGGTGAAGAGTACCGATTCTTTCTCCCCAATAAAGCCGAAGCCTACGCCTACGGGGTTGCACTCTACGTCGCAGTTGCGGATGTTGAATGCCCAGGCAAGTTCGTCTAGGGTAGTCAAGACGGTGGCATTTGCGCCTTTCTTCTTGAGGTGTTCTAGGATGCGTTGTGTGCGTGCCTTGGTCTCTTCGCCCGAGTATTCTACGGGCTGAGGGCGGAACTCGTTCTTGGGGATGGCGGGGCGGTCGGCCCAAATGCCGTCGATAAGGTCGTAGTCGCTATTGATCGTGAGGCCAAAAGCGGATAGCGCGCGCTCCATTCTCTCTACTTCGGCTTGGCTTACGCAGGTGCCGTCGCAGCCCACTACAGCACCCTCGGGTAGCTCTGAGGTTAGGAATTCTTCGATGGTAGGAACGCCGGATACGCCCTCTTTGTATAGCTCAATGGTGCTGCCTTTTAGCTGATCTCCGGCCTGAAGGAAGTAGCGCGAGTCGGTCCATAAGCCGGCTTTGTCTAGCGTTACTACTACGCTTCCTGCCGAACCATTAAAGCCCGAAATCCAGGCGCGGCTTTTCCAGTGTTGAGGGGTGTATTCGCCAAGATGCCCGTCGTTGCTAACAACAAGGTAGGCTTGGATATTCTTTGCACGCATGGAACTCCGTAGTGCTTCGAGGCGTGAGGGAATGTTACTGCTCATAGCGTTTATCGTGTTTAAAGAGTTTGAGATTCAATCTAATTCGTCCACCCCTCTGTGCTCTTGGCGCAGGAGGTCGGTTACCGTCTTGACGGGAGTGAATGTGTCGCTGGGCACCTCCACAAAAATGGTATTCCAGTGGTGCATGGCTCCGTTCCACAGCCCCGGTCGCTCTAGAGCCTGTAGTTGCTTGCTGTTTTGGCTCTTTGTGGCAACAAAGGCTGTGCGTTTATTCACGTAGTCTTGTAGGGGGAAGTGTTGCCCCTTGAAGTCGTAGGGCGAGCATACAATATCCACAGGATTGAAGTAGCTGCTTGAGGCAAGGATAGAGGCGTCTCGCTCACTGCTTTTATCGATTTGGGATGCCTCTACAATTTGTAGAGAGGTACTACCATCCGCCTCGCGCACTATATAAGGGCCTCCCCCCGGCTCGCCGTCGTTGCGTACCATGCCGCACACACGTATCGGTCGGTTGAGCTTTTGTTGGATGCGTTCTGCCAGTTCTTTGTCGCCTAAGAGGTCTATTTGGGGGAGCTGGATGCAGAGCACTTTGTGCAGAAAGTCTACCATCTCTTCAAGTTGGGAATGGCTGCACTTGCCCCTCTCTAGCTGACGGAGATACCCGAAGATGCGCTCTTGTACGGCCAGTAGAACCCCTCCCAAGAGCTTTTTGTAGAGTATTGTATTACTCTTGAGGTGCTCCATGGTAACGTTGTCTATGTTCTTAATAAAGATGATATCGCTCTCCAAGGCTGCCAAATTGTCAATGAGGGCTCCGTGCCCTCCGGGGCGGAATAGTAAATCGCCCTCCTCTGTACGGAAGGGCATGCCCTCCTCATCTAGGGCAAGTGTGTCGCTACTGCTGTTTTGGGTGCTGAACGAACTCTCGATGATGACGCCGTAGTCGCCCTCAATACGCGAACTGGCGCGCTCAATGTGTTGGCGGAAGAAGTCGATATGCTCGGGCGAAACCGTGTAATGAAGATGCACTACGCCGTTGCTGTTTTTGGTGTAGAGAGCCCCCTCGGCTAGGTGCTCGGTAGCGGCTGTGCGGATGTATTTTCCGGGGTATTTGTGGAAGGGAACAAGTCCTTTGGGTAGGTGTCCGTAATTCAATCCTCGCTCTGTGAGGAGCGACTTTGCCACTAGGTCGTAACGCCCTCCCTCTAGTAGCTTTGCCACGGTACTCCACTCGTTGCGGAGGCAGCTCTCGCTAAGCTCTCCGAAGAAAGCAAACTCTTCGATGTGCTCGAAGAAGTAGCGTTGCTCTTCGCTTAGCTCTTCTTTGGTCTTTGCTCCCGCGTCAAGCAACTCGTAGAGGTGCTGAAACATGCGTGTGGCAGCACCCGAAGCCGGTACAAATTTGGTGATTCGGTGTTGGGGATCATAGCGATAGCGATCCCAGAGATCGAGGTAGTAGGGCATCTCGTCTTGCTTGATACGCATGATGCCATACTCTATGCTGCCGCTGCCCTCTAGCTGAAGGTAGCTCCTGCCGTCTCGCAAATAAGCAATTTGGGAGACGGCTTCCTCTTGAGAGATTCCGTGCTCGGCGAGCTGCTCTAGGTCTTTTTCCGTGAAGATTGATCCCGTTTCGTCCATTCTGTTTTACTTTGTTTGTCTCAAAAGTGAGGGGGAAGATCCCTATACTTGCCCAAAGTTACGGATTCTTTGTGGCTTACTCGTCCCCTCCCTTTGTAATGATGGCGCAATGATGGTGTAGGATAAGCAACCCTTTGGATTTTACCTGATTCTCTTCCACAAAGATAGGGGATCTGTTGCTATCGGAAGGGGCCATCAAGGGGTGATTATTGGGGATGGACGTCTTGAGAGGAGAGGGGAAGGCGGAGAGCTCTTGCCGAGCTGCCTTTTCCCGGCTTGCTCTAGGTGGATTTTCTCTTTAAGGAGGAGGGCTGGAGAGTACAGAGTGAAATGTTTTTTGTTCCTGCCCAAAATGTTCTCCCATTTTTGGGTGGAAAATAAAAAAGTTTTGGGCAGAAAGGGGGCAAGGTTTTGCCTGAGAAAAAGTAGGATTCTAGGGAGGATTTTTGTTGCCTCTCCGCTTGGCTGGAAAAGTAGGTGCCTTTTAATGGAGGGGTTATTCGGAAACGGGACGGGGGGAGAGGGGCGAAAGAGGTGTTTTATTTCCCTTGCTCGAGATAGGGATTGTACATCATGATGGCGTGGTTCTCGGAAATAAGTTCGGTTGTTTCCTCTTTAGTCGCTTTGTGTCGTACCTTACGCCAAATCTTATTGTGACGTGTATAGCCTCCCCACCACTGCTGGCGTATGCTGGGGTCTGTTTCAAAAACCTCGTACTCCCAAGGGATCGGGGCATCACACGAGAGGGTGCCATGCAGGAATTCCTCGTCGAGCCAAAGGTGTAGGGAGAAGGTGTGCTCCGTATTGTTGCGTATGACGAGGTCTATATAATTATAGGAGAGGGTTGCCCCACAGGCAAAGGGGATGGTGCGTTGCACGTCGGGAAAGACATCGAAGCTGTGCCGCCAGCGTTCTTGTACGGAGAGGGGGCTGTGGAGTGTTATCCAATAGAGTAGATTTCCCAGTTGACATAGGCCTCCGCCTACCCCTCGTTGTACTTTGCCATTGTGTAGTACCATGCCTTCTAGGTACCCTTTGCGGGCAGAGGGGCGACCCACCAAGCGCCAAATGGAAAAGGTCTCTCCGGGGCGGATTACCACGCCATCTAGTTTGGCAACGGCAAGGCGTAGGTTGGTTATTTTGTTGTATTGTAGCTCCATGTCCACATCTTTGAGCCTACGGAGCAGGGTAGACTGATGCTCAAAGAGGAGGTGCGAAGTCTCTACCCCGGAGCGGATGCGTGCATAATGCTCGGAGCCGCAGAGCCAGCGAAGTTTTCTTTTGAGGATATAAAACTCTCGGCCTAGGTAGTGCCGCAACTTCCCTCGCTTGATGGGACTTTCGACTTCTTGGGGTATCATGGGGATTGGTACTAAAAAGGGGGGATACTTTCCTGAGTGAACTCGTTCGGTATTCCCCCCTGCTATTCTTTGGTTTAGCGTGTGGTAATCATTGTTTAGAGCTTGATACCCAATTTTTGGGCAATTGCCTTGGGTAGTGCGTTCTTGTGAACAACGATATTCATCGTGCGGCCGGCAGCGTAGTTTTCGCTAACGTACCAAATACCCTTGTAGGCACCGGCTTCTCCCCATGAGTTCTTAATCATGAAGAAGGGGCGACCAGCTTGGTTCTTAGCCATACCGTAGATAACCATCCCGTGGTCATCGGTTAGGGTATAGTTATCGAAGCACTTTTGGCGATATTCTTGAGTTGGATTGATCTCGGGGCAGTCGGGAGTGTTGATTTGCTTTAGGATCTCTGCACGGCGAGCAGCGGTGCTTAGACCGATCCAACGAGCTTGATCCGAACCTGCGGTTTCGATAGCCTCTACGTCGGCAAGTACACCGATTCCGTCGCGGTTGAAGCCAACTTCGCTCACGTCGGCACCCCAAGCGATGGGATAACCCGTCTGGATAGCGTTACGCATTACCTGCATAAGTTCGTCGATGGGGAGGTTGTAGCTATCGCTCCAGCGCCAGTTGTCTTCAATTTCGAGACCGAACTTTGTGTAGAAGGGGTGGTGCGTATAGCTCGTAAGAGATACGTAGTCATCGGCATTGATACCGAGGCTCTTAGCAAAGGTCATAGGCGTGTAGCTCTTGCCTTTGTAGGTGAAGTTCTGAGGAAGTTCGCCCAAGTAACCATCAATCATGGCATCGTAAGCCTTACGCCATACGGGAGAGAGCTTTTCATTTGAGTTCTTAACGATAGCATCGAGGTAGCCCTTAGCAGCATCTGCCATTTCGTTGTGTGCATTGCGCTTTGTGCCGTAGTTAAGCCCTGTCATTACCTCTTCGGGTACAGCACCATAGTGCTTGAATACGTAGAGTACATCGTAGAATGAGCCACCCTGGCCGAAGTTGAGTTTGCCGTGGAGACGCACGTACTTATCGGCTTTGTCGCGATAGCTGTGGCTTACCACGAACATGTCGGAGAGGTCGTATTCGGGCTTGCCCATACGGAGGAGTTCGGCTTCGAGGAAGCCAATCGTAGAGTAAGACCAGCACGTTCCTGAGTTCCCTTGATCCTTAATAGAGGTGATGGGAAGCTCTTTTACGACCGTGAATTGGTTGGTTTCTACCTTAGCGTCTTGTGCGTTGAGGCATCCCAACGACAAAAGTCCGGCTAAGAGTGCAATCGAAATCTTTCGCATGATTCTTTTTGTTTTGTACTTATATAATATCTATTGTGAATATCTTTCTAGTCTAGAGAGGGCGCAACTTGAGCGCTTGGATAAACTGATGGAGAGGCGTTTGGGGCTCGGCAGCCAGGGAGCGGAAGATCTCTAGTGGCGTGATGCTTCGTTGGCTGCGCTCCTCTTCTATGGTCTCGATCTGCCGCACTTGTAGCGTGATGTCGCTATTGTGTAGCGCCCCTCGGAGGTAGCCTAAGAGGGAACCCTTGATGCGTTCTACAGCGTTCACTTGCAGCATATTAAACATGATTGCCTCTATCTCTGTGCCGTTGTGGAGCTTGGGTAGTACCTCATTGAAGGCGTTCTTGAGAAAGAGGTTCTTTTGTAAATGTTCCTCTGCATAGGCATTCCACGCGATCTGCATTTCGGTCTCTGTAAAGGCTTGTTTCTCCTGAGAGGGTGCCTTGGGAGCCGTTGCAGGGGGCGCGGTGGGTGCCGGGGCTGCCGCAGGGCGAGGAGCCGGAGCTACGGGGCGAGGTACTGCCATGGTAGCCGGTTTGGTCGGTTTGGGGAGATCAATGGGTTGCGGAACCTCTGTAGAAGCTTCGGTAGGGCGAGGGGCGGGCGGTGCACTAGGGCGTGCCGGAGCCGGAGCCGCGATCGGTTGCGGTCTGGGAGCGGCTACAGGACTTGGCGCAGAGGGCGGTGCCGCTGCCGGTGTGGGGCGTTGATTGGGGGTGTGGCTTGCCGAGACCCCTTCTTGAGCAAGCGAGGTGAGGGAGAGGAGAGTCATTTCTACCAAAAGTCGCTTAGCATTGCTATTGCGATATTCTTTGAGACACTCCATCAGTTTTGCGATCGCTTGGTACAAAAATCCGCGTCCGGAAGCTTGAGCCAATTGATTGTATGAGGCCTCTGTCTCTTTGGTTAAGTGCAAAAGAGGCAGGGTCTGAGGGTCGAATGCTAAGAGAAGGTTACGCAGGAAGTCGGTCAGCCCCAAGACAATCGTCCTAGGGTCGAAGCCTCGCATGATGAGTTCGTCTAGGAGAAGGAGGGTAGAAGCATAGTCGTTGTGTACGAGATGCTCTACGAAACGGAAGTAGTAATCGTCGTCTAGGATGTTGAGGCTCTCTAGAGTACGACTATAGGATACTTCGCCATCGGTATAGCTCGCAATTCGGTCAAAGACTGAGAGGGCGTCGCGCATTCCTCCATCGGCTTTACGGGCAATGAGCTCTAGAGCCTTCTCCTCTACTTGGATCTCTTCTAGCTGGGCAATATGCCGCAACTGCCCTATGATAACATCGCTAGGGATGGGTTTGAAGTCGAATACTTGGCAGCGAGAGAGGATGGTGGAAAGTATCTTTTGCTTCTCGGTGGTAGCCATGATGAAGACGACATACTCGGGTGGCTCCTCCAGCGTTTTGAGGAAGGCGTTGAACGCCGCCGTCGAGAGCATGTGCACCTCGTCAATGATATAGATTTTGTAACGTCCTACTTGGGGAGGAATGTTTACCTCCTCGATGAGCTGGCGTATGTCGTTGGCAGAGTTGTTGGAGGCTGCGTCCATCTCAAAAACGTTGAAAGAACGCTGCTCGGCAAAGGCACGGCAACTATCACACTCGCCACACGCCTCGCCACTCGCAAGGGGCGACGCGCAGTTGATGGCTCTAGCAAAAATACGGGCTGCGGAGGTCTTCCCGACCCCTCTTGGGCCGCAAAAAAGATAGGCGTGCGCCGTCTTCTGCTGTAAAATAGCCCTTCGGAGAGTTTCACTTACAGCCTCTTGACCTAGTAAGCTCTCGAAGGAGTCCGGACGGAACTTCCGGGCTGATACTACAAACTTTTCACTCATAATGATTGCAACGCACTGGGTAGACTCCTAAAGTCTATCTTGCTACAAATGTACGTATTGTTGCGAGAATACCCAACTGACTTATGCCTGGGGAGGGTGGGAAGCGGCAGGGTAAAGGCGAAGTCCCCTGCCGAGCATGGCAGGCCTGTAGCGGTACACCTATTAGATGTAAAGAGCCCATTGTTTCGCACATTCGTTGGAGATCGCATAAGAGAGAACCGCCCATAATCACTTCTATCCTCGGACTGCTTCCCCCGAAGAGCTTGCTCTAGGAATGATAATTTCTTGGGCGGCGAATTTTTGAGTACGGGACAGAAAGGGAAAAAGAATTAGGCTGTATTATATTCTGTTTTTATGGGTGATTTATTCATTTGTGGATTGTTTTTATGTCATTTTGCTGCCTTATTAATGTATATTTTGCCTAATTGCACGTATGGAAAATAAATCACTTATATTTGCGTCGTGGGTGATTTCGTAGTGGATTTCCCCTAATATAGCGTGAAGTAATAACCCTTAATTGATAAAGACATATGATTGATTTTAGCAAGTATCCCGCAGAGCCGTTTCGCATCAAGAGCGTAGAACCGGTGGCCATGATCGACCGTGAAGAGAGATTGAGAGTAGTAAAGGAAGCCGGCTACAACACGTTCCTGATCAACTCCAAAGACGTGTATATCGATCTTCTTACCGATAGTGGCACGAACGCAATGAGCGATCGCCAGTGGGGTGGTATGATGGTGGGCGATGAGGCGTATGCCGGTAGTCGCAATTTCCATCGCCTGCAAGACACGGTGCGTCGCCTCTTCGGGTTCAAATATATTGTGCCTACCCATCAAGGGCGTGGGGCAGAAAATATCTTGAGTCAGATTGCCATCAAACCAGGGCAGTACGTGCCCGGTAATATGTACTTTACCACCACTCGCTATCACCAAGAGCGTAATGGAGGAATCTTTGTGGATATAATCCGCGACGAAGCCCACGATGCCACGCTCGACATCCCCTTCAAAGGGAATATCGACCTCAATAAGTTACAGCGCCTTATTGACGAGAAGGGGGCAGAAAACATTGCCTACGTCTGCCTTGCCGTTACGGTGAATCTAGCCGGTGGGCAGCCTGTCTCCATGGCAAACATGAGGGCTGTGCGTGAGCTTACCAACAAGTATGGTATTAAGGTCTTCTACGATGCAACTCGCTGTGTAGAGAACGCCTACTTCATCAAAGAACAGGAGGATGGGTTTGCCGATAAGAGCATTACCGAGATCGTTCTAGAGATGTTTAGCTATGCCGATGGCTGCACGATGAGCGGTAAGAAAGACTGTTTGGTAAACATTGGTGGCTTCCTTTGCATGAACGATGAGCACCTATTCCAAGATGCCAAAGAGATGGTGGTTGTCTATGAAGGTATGCCTTCGTATGGAGGTATGGCAGGTCGCGATATGGAAGCGATGGCCATTGGTTTGGAAGAGTCGATGCAGTACGAGTATATCCGTCACCGAGTACTACAAGTACGCTATTTGGGTGATTTGCTCAAGGAGGCAGGGGTGCCCATTATTGAGCCGGTAGGGGGGCATGCCGTCTTCCTCGATGCTCGCCGCTTCTGTCCGCACCTCACACAAGAGCAATTCCCAGCCCAGAGCTTGGCCGCAAACCTCTATGTAGAGAGTGGCGTGCGCAGTATGGAGCGTGGTATTGTATCGGCAGGTCGTGACAATAAGACAGGGGAGAATCATACCCCCAAACTAGAGACGGTACGTCTCACCATCCCTCGCCGTGTCTACACGTATAAGCATATGGACGTTGTGGCAGACGGGGTGATTCGTCTCTTCAAGCACAAAGAAACCATCCGAGGATTGCGCTTTGTGTATGAGCCTAAGCAGCTCCGCTTCTTTACGGCTCGTTTCGAAGAGATCTAATTCTTTGCTTTAAGTTTCTTCTTCAGGATTCGATACGTACCCTCGCCCTTTGTTGTGGAGTAAAATCTCAATAAGGGCGGGGGTGTGTCGTTTATTATTTCGGAAAGCCGTAACTTCGCCGGAGAGAAAGGCGGAGTCTTATGTCCTAACTTCCACCTCCGAGAGAGGGGAAGTAGGATTCTCTTTTTCTCTGTACCACTAGAGTGTATTAGAAGTAATGGCAAAAGCATCTGTAGGAGATCGAGTGCGTTTTTTGAATGCCCAAGGAGGAGGCATCGTGCGCCGTATTGAAGGAAAGGTAGCTTGGGTAGAGGGGGACGATGGCTTTGAGTTGCCCACCCCTTTGCATGAGTGCGTCGTGGTTAATGAGCGTGATACCTTTGTACCTGCCTATCGTACTCCGCGAGAGATTCAGGAGGAAAAAGAGGCAAAGCGAGAGCGTCGTGCCGGGTCTTCGCAGGCATCCCAAAAGGTCGTGCCTTCCCCTTCTCATACCGTATCCCAACATAAAAAAGAGGAACTTCCACCTCCTCAGGCATTCCTTCCTGAGCGTCCCGAGGGCGAACAGCTCTCTATTTATATTGCTTGGCTGCCGGAGGACTTTGTTACATTTGGTAATTCTCCGCTTGAGTGCTACCTGATCAATGATAGCAATTACCACGGGTATTACACGTTGTCTGCCCAGCAGAGCAATGGCTATTACCGCCTTGTCTCCACAGGGATAATAGAGCGCGATACTAAATTATTAGTCGATACCATTCCCCTTGCAGAGCTCAATGATCGGGAGTGTTTACACCTATCATTCCTCCCCTATAAACCCCATAAAGCCTATAAGCATAAGGAGCCAATCTCAATCGATTTCAAGCCCGATGGAGTGAAGTTCTTTAAGCGTCACTGCTACGTAGATAACCCATTTTTTGACGAAGATGCCCTTGTGCTCCCTCTTGTGGAGCAGGACAAGTCGCGTCATGCCACAGTAGCTCCTGCAGACCTTGAAGCCTTGGCAGAATCCATTAAGATGCCCAGAGCTCAAAAAGAGCCTGCTCGCCCCCAGCGCGAAGAGAAGCGAAAAGCGCATAAAGAGCCACTAGTAGTGGATTTGCACGCAGCGGAATTGCTCCCAACGTTGCAGGGTATGTCTCACCACGACATCTTGCAGCATCAGTTGTCGGTTTTTAGGGAAACAATGGATAAGCACCTTAAGAATAAGGGAATGGAAATCATCTTTATTCATGGTAAGGGTGAGGGTATCCTTCGCAAAGCAGTCCTTGATGATTTGCGTAAGCGTTACCCAAAGGCTTCGGCTCAAGATGCCTCGTTCCAAGAGTATGGCTTTGGTGCCACTAAGGTGACAATTCACTAGCATTCTATTATAGTGTAGGGTATGGCTCTGGAGATCGAACGCAAGTTTCTCGTTAAGGATAAGGCCTTTTTAGAGGCTGCAGAGAGGCATGTCTCTATATGTCAGTACTATCTACACCAAGACGAATCTGGGGGTGTGCGTCGTGTTCGCTTCCTAGATGATAAAGTATATCTCACGATCAAAGGACTTTCTTCTCCCGATGGTTTAGTGCGAGAGGAGGTGGAGCGCGAGATCTCTCCGGCGGAGGGACAGACTCTCCTCGCGCAGGGGCATGAGGGCAAGGTGTGCAAAACTCGCTATTACATACCCTATGCTTCTTATTTGTGGGAGGTAGATGTCTTTCATGAGGAGCTCGAGGGGCTTGTCATTGCCGAGGTGGAACTCCCGAGTTTAGATGCTCAGCCTTTGCTCCCCTCTTGGGTGGGAGAAGAAGTTACCGGAGATGTTCGTTATTACAATAGTGCACTGGCGCGAGTGGGGCAGTATCCTTTCCCCGCGACCGGCCAGAGCAAACAACCGTCCAATACTTAAGTAGCATAAACTTATGAACAAACGATTTTTTCTTACTCTTTTGTTAGCATTTGTCTGCACTACACTCTCCTATGCCGATGGGGGAATGTGGCTAATGCAGCAAATCAACGGGCAGGTAGCGCGGATGAAATCCCTCGGGATGCAACTCGAAGCTGCCGATATTTATAATCCCAACGGCTCATCGCTCAAAGATGCGGTGGTGTTGTTTGACGGAGGGTGTACGGGTGTTTTGGTTTCGGACCAAGGCCTACTCCTTACCAATCATCACTGTGGCTACGATCAGATACAGCAGCATAGTAGTGTGCAACACAACTACCTCAAAGATGGTTTCTGGAGCTATTCTTTGGCAGAAGAGCTTGTAAACCCAGGTCTGGAAGTGGAGATTGTAGATGAGATAACAGATGTAACCGCAGCCGTAAAGAAGGAGCTGGAACGTATCAAAAAGCCTACGGGGCTGGAGTTCCTCTCGCCAAGATACCTCTCTTCTCTTGCCCCCGAGATCGTGGGTAAGAAGGCTGCTTCACGCCCTGGGTATCGCTACGAGATTAAGGCTTTCTATGGGGGTAATCGCTACTATATGTTTACCAAAAAGGTATTCCGCGATGTCCGTTTGGTAGCTGCTCCCCCCAGCTCTATTGGTAAGTTTGGTAGCGATACCGACAACTGGGCTTGGCCTCGCCATACGGGAGACTTCTCTATTTTCCGTCTTTATGCCGATAAGAATGGCAATCCGGCTGAGTACTCAAAAGATAACGTTCCCTACCGCCCGAAGCGTTGGGTCAAGGTCAATGCTCAAGGCGTAAAGGAGGGAGATTTTGCGCTTATTATGGGCTATCCCGGTACGACTTATAAGTTCTTTACGGCTGATGAGGTGACCGAGTGGAGCGAAATTGACAACAACATTCGCATAGAGATGCGAGGGATTCTGCAGGATGTGATGCTACGTGAGATGCTTGCCGATCCCAAGATCAATATTATGTATGCCGCTAAATATGCCTCTAGTCAGAATGGCTACAAGAGGGCACAAGGGGCTAACTGGGCTATTCGTCGCCGCTCTCTTCGTGAGATCAAGTTGGCTCAGCAACAAGAGGTGCTGGCTTGGGCAAAGCAAAAGGGTATTGCCACAACCGAGGAGGCTGTTCGGGCTATCAGCAAGGCGATAGAGGGGCGTCAGGATCTTCGTATGCGTCAGCGTTATCTCCTAGAGGGGATCCTAATGGGTATTGAGATGAGCAATGCTCCTACCGCCGATAGTGATATTGCTGAGCATTGGAACGATCCCGCGAGACGAGAAGCCGGCTTGCAATCGATTCGCAAGCAGTTCGAAGCCTTCTTTAATAAGGACTATAGCCCCGAAGTGGAAAAGGCCTTGGCTACAGCTCTTCTAACTCGCTATGCCGAGCGCATCCCCGCTGAGAAGCAACCCATCTCTATACGTGAGGGTATTGCCGAGTACGGATCTGCCAAAGCGTATGTAGAGATGATTTTTGAGAAATCTATCTATGCCTCTCGTGAGCGTTTCGAGGAGTTTATGAAAAATCCCGATCGAGATCGTCTCTTGCGCGACCCTATGAGCCGTTTTGCTGCATCTGTCGCTTATGAGCACCAACAGTTGGCTAAGGAAGTGGCTGCCTTTGACGCTCCACTTGCTGCGGCGCAACGCTCCTATGTGGCCTCCGTGCTTGACATGAAGGGGCAACCCAATCTTGCCCCCGACGCCAACCTAACGCTCCGCTTTACCTATGGTGAGATCAAGGGGTATCAACCGCGTGATGTGGTGACCTATGGAGCTAAGAGTACCCTAGAGGGAGTAATGGAAAAAGAGGATCCCAACAACTGGGAGTATGTCGTGGATCCCAAGCTAAAGGCTCTCTACGGAGCCAAAAATTATGGCCGTTATGCCAATGCGGATGGATCAATGCCGGTCAACTTCTGTGCAACAACCCACACAACGGGTGGTAACTCGGGTAGCCCCGTGATGAATGCCCGTGGCGAGCTCATCGGACTCAACTTCGACCGCAACTGGGAGGGAGTAGGCGGTGATATCGAATATCTCCCCAACTACCAAAGAAGTATCATTTTGGACATCCGTTACCTGCTCTTTATCATAGATAAGTTTGCAGGTTGCCAGCGTCTTATTGATGAGATCCAGCCTCAGTTCTAACCCAATATTGTTCTAAATCAAAATAGAAGAGATGGTATCCCCTTTGCTGTAGAGCGTGGGCTTCCATCTCTTTTTCGTAAGTTATGGAGAATGAATTTCTGAAATTAGAGGAAGACATTGTGCGTATGCTTCGCACGGTCTACGACCCTGAGATACCCGTAAATGTTTACGACTTGGGGCTTATATATAATGTAGATATAAAGGAGGATGGGCTAGTAACCATTACGATGACCCTCACGGCTCCCAATTGCCCTGCGGCAGATTTCATTTTGGAAGATGTGCGCCTAAAGGCTGAGAGCGTGAAAGGAGTTTCTCGCTGCGACATTGAATTGACTTTTGAGCCTGAGTGGAATCGAGAGATGATGAGCGAAGAGGCAAAATTGGAGCTCGGCTTTCTCTAAACAAATTCTCGTCCAAAAGTTCTCTCCCTTTTTGCTCAAGAAATTTTTCATTTCTGCCTGATTTTCTCAGAAATCTTGCCCTAGACTTTTTTATTTTCCACCCTGTGTTTTTAGAAGTTCTACCCTTCTCATAAAAATAGACTCGATACTCTGTGATTTACTTTACAAGCGACGCGCATTTAGGTTCGCACTATCACCCTGATGCTTCGGCTGTGGAGCGTAGGTTGGTGGCTTGGCTGGATGCAATTGCACCCGATGCCGAGGCCATCTACTTTTTGGGAGATATGTTCGATTATTGGTTTGAGTATCGTCATGTGGTACCCAAGGGCTATGTGCGTTTCCTGGGTAAGGTGGCCGAGTTGGCAGACAAAGGGGTAGAGATTTATTTCTTCCAAGGGAATCATGATGTGTGGATGCGCGATTACTTCGAAAAGGAATTGGGAGCGCATGTGGTGGATCACGTCATGGAGGTGCAGTTGGGTGGAGCTACTTTCCGTCTTTCACATGGGGATGAGGAGTATCGAAAGGAGCGTTGGATTAATGATGCGATGTACAGGCTTTTCCGTGCAAAGTGGGCACAACGGCTTTACGCAGCCGTGCATCCGCGCTGGACGGTAGGGCTGGCTCTCGGACTTAGTGAGCGGAGCAGGCGAAAGGGGCTGCAGAAGCAGTCTGCCACTTATGGGGGCGATAATCCCTATTTTCACCTTGAGGATGAATGGTTGGTGCGCTGGGTTAAGGCCCGTCGTGAGCAATTCTCCCATGTACAATACTTCCTCTTTGGACATCGTCACTTGCTGGTGGATCTGATGCTGGGAGAGGGGCAACGGCTCCTTATCTTGGGAGATTGGCTTCGCTACAATAGCTATGCAGTGTGGAATGGTCGGGAGCTTTCTCTTGAAACGTTTGAGCCATCCGACCTCCCAATGAATGGTTGAACCCTTTTGGCGTTTTTGGGTGGTGATTTGCTCGGAATCAGTTGCTATATAGTGATAAATTACTATATTTGTCCCCAGTATAAAACGCAGGAGCGTTGTGCATTTCTCGTTGAGAGTGCAGGGGCTTCTTGCCAATATGCCGATTATGAAAAGGTTAGCACCGAGTGCCGTCTTTAGAGAGAGGGGTCTCCCTTTCTCCTCCCCGAGGTGAGTTCCGGTGCCTTAAGAGGACTCCCATACTATGTAGGGATTACGCTCCTAGCCACAGAGAAAGATATGAAATAAGATACTATTTAGGAGAGAGTAGAAGAGAGAAGAAAAGGTAGAGCGTGCTAGAGCGCGACAAAGATGATAGGACAATCGCCCCACATTGTGTTGCGGTCGCCCTTTTTCTCGTGAGTGCTACTCGTTCCATCTTTGGGTTACAGGGCGATAATCATCCTCCAAATCTTCCCTCTCCCTTATGGCTTTAGAGAATAAAAAAAGAACAGATAATCAAATTAAGTAACAAGGAAAAAGAAATGTCTATGAAAAGATTGGCACTATTCTTCCTTACCCTGATGATGGGGTTGGGTTGGGCTGTAGCCCAGAATAGAACAGTGACAGGTACCGTTACTTCGGCAGAAGACAACGAACCTATCCCTGGCGCAAACATTGTAGTCGTAGGGCATACCAACATTGGTACTACGACCAACTTAGAAGGGAAGTTCCAGATTTCCGTTCCAAGCAATGCAAAGCAGCTTCAGTTCTCATTCGTGGGGATGAAGACACAAGTTTTGGACGTGAAGAGCGTCATGAACGTGGTGCTTGCTTCAGATACCGAGGTGATGGAAACCGTTGTTGTTGTAGGTTATGGCTCTGGTCAGAAACTCAGCACCGTATCGGGTTCTGTAGCTCGCGTTTCTAGCGAAAAACTAGAGAACAAACCCGTCGCTAACGTAATGGACGGACTCCAAGGTCAGGTTGCTGGTATGCAGGTACAGACCTCTAGTGGGGACCCTAACGCTGCTGCTTCGGTACAAATCCACGGTAATGCGTCTCTTGGAGCAGGGGGGGCACCTCTTTATATCATAGATGGTGTACAAACATCTGCTAGCGTGGTTATGGCCATGAACCCCAATGACTTTGAGTCTATTACTGTACTTAAGGATGCTTCTTCTACCTCAATTTATGGTGCTCGTGCTGCCAATGGGGTTATCGTAATTACTACCAAGCGTGGTAAACTCAACGAGGATGGGCGCATTTCTCTCAATGCCATGTATGGTATCTCTTCTCTCATCAGCGATCGTCCTATGCGTCAGATGATGACAGGGCAGGAGCTTATCGAATATCAACTCCGTCATACCGATGGTAAGGCTGCTCGTAAGAGATTCTTGGATGGATTCCAGGGAACAGCTTTCGATGGAACTGTGACGCAGGATGAAAATGGCGACTATACCGCTACTGTTGGACGTGATTATGACTGGCTCTCTTTCTTCCTCGGAAAGAAGGCTCCTACGTTCCAGGCAGATATGTCTATTTCCGGTGGTACTGACAACGTTTCCTACTATGTGTCTGGGGGTTACTTCTCTCAGGAAGGGATCTCTAACTCAATCTCAAGATATAATAAGATTAACCTCCGTAGCAACATTGATGCCCGTGTAAAATCTTGGCTCCGTGTTGGTGTCAATATTTCTGGAGGTCTTGTACAGCAAATTTCTGCAGATGCTTTCAATAGTGCCTATGTTGATGGTGGTACATTTGGTGCACTCACTATCCCACGTTACTATAGCCCATATACTCGTGATGCTAATGGTAATTCTACCAACACTAGGGCAGACTATCTTACTTTCCACCGTCTCTATCCTGCAATCACGGATGCTGTCCTCTACAACCCCGAATACAAAGCTAAGTTTGTAAAGGAGGGGTCTAATAGCTATCGTTTTGGTGGTTCTGCATATGCACAACTTCGCCCCGTTGATGGTCTTATCCTCAAGAGTCAAGCTGGTGTAGATATGGTCTTCAGCCGTGACGAATTGCTCCTATATCCTAAGCACCCCGAAGTGAGTGGTTATGGTATTAACAGACAGTCTTATGATGGCTCTTATGCTATTACTTGGACCAATACGGCTGAGTACAAGTGGAAGCAGAGCGACAACAATAACTTCACTTTCCTCCTCGGTCAAGAGTTTGTAGATAGCAAGAGCGAAGGCTTCTCCGCACGTGCTAGAGGTCTTACGAATGAGAAGTTTATGATGTTGAGCCATGGTATGAAGGGTAATTATCTAACTCTCCCCAGCCAGTACCGCACGGCTTATGCTTACTTCTCTCTCTTCGGTCGTGTAAATTACCTCTTCAAGGATTACATGGCATTCGACTTTACACTCCGTAACGACCGCTCTTCTCGCTTCGGTGCTAAGCACCAAGCTGCTACCTTCTTCTCTGTTGGTGGTATGTATGACTTCATCCGTTCGGGTGTGGTTTCTGATAAGGGGGTTGTGAGTTCGCTCCGTCTTAAAGCCAACTATGGTACACAGGGTAACTCCTCAATCCCTCTCTATGCATCCTATGCTCGCACAGGTACCATTAACTATACAGACGAACTCGCATTTGGTGTTACCTCTATTGGTAACGACGATCTCGCTTGGGAACGTCAAGGTATGTTGAGCGTTGGTGTTGACTATGGTATGTGGAATGATGCTCTTACTGTAGACCTCGCATTCTATAACAGAAAGACTACCGACATGTTGATGAATGTACCTCTCCCTTACTCTACAGGTTATTCATCTCGTTGGGAAAATGTGGGTGCCATGACTAACCGCGGTGTGGACCTCACAGTGAACTACAACTTCCTTCGTACCAAAGATTGGGATGCTTTCGTTTCTGCAACCCTCAACTACAACAAGGAGCGCATTGATAACCTCTTTAGTGAAAAGACCAATAAAGATGGTTACCACGTAGGTGAAATTCACTACGCAGTAGGTAAGTCTATGGTATTCTACCAAGCTTCGTATGCAGGTGTTGACCCAAAAACTGGTAAGCAAATGTGGTACAAGCTTGATGCAAATGGGAATGTAACCAAAGAAACAACAACTGAGTATAGTGATGCCTTGAAGCACCGTATTGAGCATGCTTTGCTCAGCGCTCCTTTCTCCGGAGGTGTTCAGATGGGTGTAACTTGGAAGAAGCAGCTCTCTCTTACGATGGACTGGACTTTCCTCGCAGGTGTTTATTCTCTCAATAATGACCGTTACTTCCTCGAAAACAACGTAAGTGGAGGATTTATGATGTTTAACCG
This sequence comes from uncultured Porphyromonas sp., assembly GCA_963539975.1. Lineage (GTDB taxonomy): Bacteria > Bacteroidota > Bacteroidia > Bacteroidales > Porphyromonadaceae > Porphyromonas. Next base: position 207,395 of record CAUTMR010000002.1, read on the forward strand.
CTCCAAGAAACTTAAGAACGAGTGGAGAGATGATCTAACTGACGAAGAAAAGGCAAAGGTGACAGCCCCTAAGTTTGACGAACAAACGGTAGTCGATGATCGTTTCTTGGAAAACTCTTCTTTCCTCCGTCTCAAAAACATTCAATTGGCTTATACTTTCCCGAAGAGCGTATTTGGTACACAGAAGGTGATCACCGGAGCTAAGGTTTATGTTTCGGCTCGTAACCTCTTGACTATTACGTCTAAGGAATATAACGGCTTCGACCCTGAAACAAGTGCTGGCGGCCTTACGCTGAACAGATTCCCCAATACGCGCCAATTCGTTGGTGGCATCCAACTAATGTTCTAATAAAAGACCTATAATTTGTAATTAGACAGATGAAAAAAATAGCATTTTTCCTCAGCGCTATCCTCGCGTTTGCTACGATCTTTACATCGTGCGACGTAACGCGCTTGCCCGAAGGAACTCCTCTGCAGGAGCCTTTCCAGGATATCAAGATGGCAAAGCAGAACCGAGATGCCGTCTATGCGTTGCTTATTGGGGTGGAGTCTCCCAATAATCTGAATTCTGCAGATATACAGACAGACCTTTTCCACCTTACGCAGCTTGATAACAACTCTCTCAAGGGGCTTTATACCTGGCAGGAGCAGTCTGTTCTTGATCATGATAATATTAATTCTTACTACGCTGCTTACTATCAAACGTTGGTGCAGGCTAATTACTTCATCATGCGTGCGGAAGAACTTATTGCTAGCGCTGAGTATAAGACTACAGACGAAGAGAAGACTCTCCTCAAGCAGTACATCGGAGAAATTAAGATCATGCGTGCTCTTGCACACTGGCGTTTGATCCAACGTTTCTCTAAACCTTGGGATGGCACAACAGATAATGACGAGCAATCGGGTATTATTTTGATGAAGCAGTATGATCCTCTCAAAGGGGCTAAATCTAAGAAGGCAACACGTGCCGAAGTTTACAAGGCTATGATTGAAGACCTTGACTATGCTATTGCTAATATTGCTGACGATGCCAATAAGGATGTAAAACCAGCTATCTACCTTACTCGCGACTATGCTTACGCTATAAAGGCTCGTGTATGTCTTACAATGCACGATTGGCAGGGTGCTGTAGATGCTTGCAATGCTTTCATGGATAAGTATCCTATTAATGTTGATGGAGATGCTGCCGCTAAGACGAAAGCTCTTTCTTCAATTTGGCATACTGAGGACAGCCCTGAAATCCTTGTTCGTCTCCGTGCTACGGCTCAAGATGGTGCTGTTCGCAGCTCTCTCCTTGCTGGTAGTCATCAAGAGGGGTATAGCAATCCTAGCGACTATAAGGATAAGAGCAGGGCTTGGTTTATCTACTACACTCCCTATCTCGTATTGGAAAAGTGGGTGGTAGACCTCTATTCTGCAAATGATATTCGTAAGGAAGTGTACATCGGTACAAGAGGCTTTTATCGTGATGATTGGCCTTTTAAATTCAATACTCTCACAAAGTATTCAGGTAATAAGGCTCTTAATACAGACAAGAAAGTCCTCGAATTCAAGTTTGGTGTTCACCTTTTCAATGTAGCTGAGGCATACCTTATCAAGGCAGAAGCTCTTGCTGAACTTGGAAAGACTTCAGATGCTGCCGAAACCATTGTTAAGCTTGAGAAGTCTCGTCTCTCCTCGGGATATCCTGATCCCCTAGACTTTGGTACGAAGGATGAGGTGCTGAAAGAAATTCGCAATGAGCGTGTACGTGAGCTTGTGGGTGAAGGTTTCCGTACCAATGACCTTGTACGTTGGGGAATGGGCTTCAAGCGTAGTGAGCCTCAAGCAGGAGGCCTTGCTAATGCTGGGGATCAGCTCTTTGGTACACCTCATGCTGTACAAGAAGTTGGTAAGGATCTCGAAAAAGAAGCTAGTGATAAGATGTTCATTTGGGAATTCCCTCTCCGCGACCGCGAGAACAATGAGAATCTCCAGAACTTCCGTAACTGGCGTTAAGATTCTATTTGAGGAGCTAACGCATATCCCGCTTCCCTGCTAGGGGAAGGGATTCACCTCCTCTCCGATACTTACTAAAAAACTCTCCCTCTCTCTTGTAGAGTGGGGGAGTTTTTTATTTTACAGGTCTAAGGAGGTGGAGATTTCCTTCCCGAGAAGTCTATTGGGCTAGAGGAGAAAAGAAGAGAAAACAAGGGGATAGAGCAGAGGAAATACAAGAGGAGAAGGGATATTTTTTTGTTGTATCTTTGCCCAAGTTATGCAGAAGAGAAACTTCGTTCACCCTTTGTTTGTGGGCTTATTCACCTTTCTTTGGATAGCTCTACCCCATTCGTCCCTCCGGGCGCAGTCTTTGGAGGAGCTTATCGCAGCTTTGCCTGAGGGAACAATTCCCTTTCTGGACGTTGAGGCTCGCGAGTCTTTGGTAAAAGCCAAGCCTATGCAGGAGGTGGAGGTGCAGGCCTTGGGGTCTCTTCTCGTACTCAAGGTAGAGGGGCGAACCAAGCATTTCCTCTCTTTCGGGACGGGGGCTCTCTCTTTCGAGATGGTTGCTTTACCTCATAGTGGAGGGGATATCCTTTGTTGCATTACCACGATAAAGGAGCCGTTTGTCTACTCAAGTATTTCCTTTTTCAATAAACGCGGCGAGACGCTTTCGCCCGAGAGTCTGCTGCCGAACTGCCCTATAACCGATTTGCTTTTGCCTGAAGCGACTGATCAAGATAGGGTGAAAATTTTGGGGCTTTCGCGCTATATTTCTTTCTCTTCTAGCGAAGAAATTTTGAATATCTCACTCGTGCCGGAGAGTGCTCCTATGGAGGAGGAAAAAGAGCATTGGCGCACCCTACTACGTCCGGAACCCCTTCGTCTAAAGTGGAAGCGTAAGGCTTTTCAATTTCAATAACCCTCGAATCCATTTGGAGAGATAGCTCTTAAGTTTTATATGCAAGCCCTTACTTCTAAGCAAAAAAAACTCCTTATTGTAGCAGCTTTTGTCGTTATTGTTTTTCTCTTGGGGTTGTTATTCTTTTCTCTTCTCTCTAGGGAGCGTCGTAATTTGGACAAGGAGAAAAAAGAACTTGTGGAGATGGAGCGTACTAAGATGCAGGAGGAGCTTTCTATCCTTCAGGAGGAGTTCGGCATTCAAGCACAGAAGATTCGCGGAGCTTCCGGCTATGGAGAGAATCGCTTGCACATAGTTCCCGATTCGCTTCTCGATCAATTGGGGGAGGCTCAAGCTAAGATAAATAGGCTTACAGAGGAGCTACGCGCGGTAAAAGACACCGATGCTAAGCGCATCAATGAGCTATCTCAGGAGATTACATCGCTTCGCAAAGTTTTACGCTCCTACGTGGAGCAGATCGATTCGCTTCAGAGAATCAATACGGAGTTGCGGGAGGAAAACCAGAAAATGAGCGATCATATAGAAGCGACCGAGGCAGAGACGCGTAAACTGGCCGGGGAGAAAAGTTCTCTTACCGCCCAAGTAGCTCGTGCTGCACGTCTCGAGGCTCAAGGTCTACGGACTGCAACTCTCGACAAACGAGGGCGTGCCACTCAGCGGATTGAGAAGATACAATCAATAAAGATAGAGGGGACTATTGCACGTAACGTTACGGCACAACCTGGGCGACGTATCCTCTATTTACGCATCCTTAATCCTAACGACCAACCCCTCGCCGGGGATGGTGCCGCCTTCAGTTATGAGGGGAGCACGTTGCATTCTTCGGCTTCTAAAGAGATAGAATATGGCGGGGAAGACCTACCCTTCGTGCTCTATTGGAATGTGGCGGAGACCCTGCTTGTAGGCACTTATCGTGTGGAGTTGTTTGCCGATGGATCATTGGTCGGACGCACCTCTTTTACCCTTCGCGATTAGACGCTACACGTGAGGCGATAGTCTTTATCTGCCGGACGCTCTCTTCCGATCAACCCATACATCTTGATTTATCCTATACCCTCTCAGCAAAAAAAGAGGTACTTTTGTGCGTTAAGACAGCAGTGCACGCCAACGCAGTATGAGTACAGAGCACTTTGTGTGGAGTAATAGGATAACTGCCTTTTTGCTACTCTTCTTCCTAATCTTGGGAGGAGGGTGTACGATGCGTCGTCCTTCGGTTTCTTCTTCGCCCGCTGTCTTACCCCATGAAACCCCGAGAGACACTCTTACTTTAGCTTCTGATTCTTCTTTGTCTTCTGCCCCTATCTTACCGGAGGTTACTACCGAAGTAGGCAAAGAAGACCCCCTCGGACTAGATTCCCTTCCTCCTGATTCTTTGGGGAGACCGGCTGCATTGCCTGATTCTTTACCCGCTACGATACTCCCGGATAGCTTGTCTCGAAATGAATTTGTACCGGATTCTCTCTCCACTCCTCCCGAGGGGCAAGAAAAACCTATTGTACTGGAGAGTGTGATCGAATTTGCCGCAGAGGATTCTATTGTGATGCTGGGGCAAAATCGTGTTTACTTCTTTGGTAGGGGCAAGGTGGACTATCAGTCGATGAACATACAGTCCAACTTCATGCATATCAATACGGATAGCTCAGAGGTGTATGCTCAGTATGTGTTAGATAGTGCAGGACATCCTATAGCTTACCCCACCTTTACGGACGGCAAACAGAAGTTTGAGAGTGAGACGATGCGCTACAACTTCCGGACGGAAAAGGGCTATATAACGGGCATTCTCACCCAGCAGGGTGAGGGCTTTTTGATGAGTGATGAGGCAAAACGCATGCCCGACAATACCATGTATATACAGGGTGGACGCTATACCACGTGTGACAATCATCTCAACCCACACTTCTATCTCCAGCTCACAAGAGCCAAAGTCGTACCCGATAAAAACATAGTGGCAGGCCCTGCTTACATGGTAATGGGAGGAGTTCCTCTCTATCTTATTGGGTTGCCTTTTGGCTTTTTCCCTTTCAATGAGCAGCGTACCTCGGGGCTTATTATGCCCTCCTATGGAGAGGAAGCAGATCGAGGATTCTATTTGCGAGGCCTGGGGTTGTACTACGCTATCAACGACTATGTGGATCTGACGGCTCGTGCCGATCTTTATACCAAAGGCTCTTGGGGACTTTCGCTCGAGTCTAATTACCGACGGCGTTATATGTATTCGGGGCATTTTAGTGCAGGCTATGTCTCTACGTCTCGGGGGGATAAACAGATCCCGGGAGACTACTCCAGAAGTAAGGATTTTACGGTCAATTGGTCGCATACGCAGGATCCAAAGGTGGACCCCTTGCGCACGTTCTCGGCAAGTGTCAACTTCTCTACGAGTAGCTACAACCACAATTCGATAGATAGGATGTATGACCCCGATCGTCGTGCCGAGAATACAAAAGGATCCAGCGTGAGCTATTCTCGCCGCTTTACCAGCATCCCGCTCTCTCTTACGGCTGCGCTTAATATCGACCAGCGGTCGCGAGACTCCACTCTGTCGGTTTCGCTACCCAACCTTTCTGTTTCGCTCAGTACGATTTACCCGTTTAAGAGGAAAAAACGTGTGGGTAAGGAGCGTTGGTATGAGAAAATCTCGATGAGTTATTCGGGCTCTTTCCGCAATAGCATTACAACCAAAGAGAACCTTATATTGCAGAGTAGCCTAGTGCGTGATTGGCGTAATGGGATGCAGCATAGTATCCCCATCTCTGCCTCCTTCGATCTCTTCGACTATATTCGCATCACCCCTTCGGTAAGCTACAACGCCAAGTGGTACACGAGCCGTAGTACCATGCGCTACGACGACGAAAAGAAACGCCTGGTGGATGCCGATACCACCTATGGTTTCTATCATATCAATGACTTTAGTGTCTCCCTCTCTGCCTCCACTACGTTGTACGGATTCTATAAACCGTGGAAAATCTTTGGAGACAAAGTGCAGATGATACGGCACCGCATTACTCCCTCTGTTTCGTTGGGGTATACTCCCGATTTTAGCGATCCTTTCTGGGGATATTACCGCACGGTGCAGTATACAACGCCCGAGGGAGAGTGGCGCGAGGAACCCTACAATCTCTATCGTAATGGTATCTTTGGGGCTCCTGGTCGCGGTAAGTCCGGCGCACTTTCGTTCAGTTTCTCCAATAACTTGGAGATGAAAATCCGTACCCTCAAGAGCGACTCTACGGATAGCGAAGAGGCCTTCAAAAAGATTAGTTTGATTGACCAATTCGACTGGCGAGCAAGCTATAATATGATGGCAGACTCGTTGCGTTGGAGTAATATCTCCGCTTCCATTTCCTTCCGATTTTCCTCCCGTTTTGCATTGCGCTTGAGCGGGGAGTTTGATACGTACCTCTACGATTATCGTCTCGATTCCAATGGTAAGCCCATTCCCTTCCGCGTCGATAAACTTCGTTTGCTCAATGGTAAAGGCTTTGGCCGATTGATTGGTACCGGCACCGGTTTTAGCTATCAATTTAACAATCAGAGCTGGGGTAAACTAGTAGCATTCTACCATAAAGTATTTAAGAAGAAAGGTAGTGATGCTCCTGAGGAGCCACCTTTGGGCGATACTTCGGCACCTAGGGACGACGCTTCTCCTTCGCAGACCGGCCCCATCAATCTAGCCGGGGAGGGAGTTGTTTCTCGCCAAAGAACGTCGGAGGAGATCCTGGGAGAGCATGATGCCGATGGGTATGTGTTGTGGAATTTTCCTTGGAATTTCTCTTTCAACTATAGTATGAATTTGGGCTATGACCGTGCGAATTTTGACATGGAGCGCAAGGAGTTTCGTTATAAGTTGACCCACAACCTAAGTTTCCGTGGGGATTTTAAGCCCACAAAGAACTGGTCGTTTATGTTTGATGCCAACTACAACTTCGATCTGAAACGCATTACCAATATGACCCTTTCTATCTCGCGCGATTTGCACTGCTGGCAACTCTCGGCGAGTGTTATCCCCATTGGCCCCTATAAGAGCTATACGGTTACTATAGGTGTTAAGTCGCAACTCCTCAAAGATCTCAAGTATCAGCAGAGCAATCTCACAACGAGCAATAATGTCTCTTGGTATTGATTCCCCTTTTATTTTATCCGCTACACTATGAACGTTTACGAGCATCTCAAGCAGAGAATCCCCCCTGTAACGCTTAATCTTATCCTTATCAATTTGCTGATTTGGTTGGCACAGATTGTTTTTCTTCGCCTTGGTTTCGACCTCTCGCAGGTGCTGGGGCTCAAGTACTACGCAGCGGATTCGTTCTACCCCTTTCAGCTTTTTACGTATGCTTTTTTGCACGATACGAGTAGTTTGGCTCATATCATCTTCAATATGTTTTCGCTCTTCATGTTTGGAGGGGCGGTGGAGCAGCGTATGGGCTCGTGGCGATACCTGTTCTTCTACGTAGTCTGTTTGCTTGTTGCAGGAGTCTGCCAAGAGATCTTTTGGTTTACGGAGTTGCACGATGTTGTCTCCTCAGGAGCTGAGATGATTAACCTTAACGGAGTACAGACGCTCCCCCTACGTAGTTTCTTAAACCTCTTTGTAACCATCGGAGCTTCGGGAGCTGTGTTTGGTTTGCTCCTTGCTTTTGGGATGCTTTTCCCGAATGTTCCTATGTACCTTTTCTTTATTCCTATTCCCATCAAGGCGAAGTATATGGTGATTGGTTACGGGCTTCTGGAGCTTTTCTTGGGTATCTCTAGCTACGGTGATGGCGTTGCGCATTATGCCCATCTAGGTGGGATGTTAGGCGGCTTGGTGCTCTTGCTCATTTGGAGAAAGAAAGGAGTGGTACGATGAATCGCCCGAGGCATATCACATCTTTGCGTGCATTTTGGCAGCAATCATCTCCGGCATCCCGCCTGATTAGCATAACGGTAGGATGGACGCTCCTCCTTTGGATTCTCAAAGTTGCGCTCCATCTATTGTCTGCTCCCTCTTCGTGGATCGATGTGCAGCTCGCTCTCCCTGGGAGTCTTCACACGCTGGGGTACAGACCTTGGACGCTCTTTACCTATATGTGGTACCACAACGACCTCGGTCATCTCGTGGTAAATATGCTGCTTCTGTACATCTTTGGACGCCTTTTTCTAGCCCATCTCACCTCCCGACAATTCTATATTGTCTACATCTTGGGAGGGGTTTTAGGGGGCTTCCTTTACCCTTTGCTTTTTTCGATTCTCGATGCTGTGGGGCTCTTTTATATCCATCTGCCCCTTTACGGTTCCTCGGCAGCCATTCTTTCGTTGATTGTGTCAATTGGAGGCTACTGCCCAAAAGAAAAAATCAGATTCCTTTGGGTTGGATCCCTCTCCTTGTACGTTGTAGCTCTTATTTTTGTTGCAACGTCGTTGCTATTCAACCTGAATAGGAATGTTGGCGGCTCTATTGCTCATATCGGGGGAGCTGTGTGGGGGTTGATTTTTGCTCGTTCCCTAAGGGGTGGAGTAGATATTACTCGCCCGATAGCTCGCTTGTGTGATTGGGTCATTTCGCCCCTAAAGGGACGAAAAACGACCTCTCGGGGAGGCGACTCTCGGCAGCAACGTCGAGAAAAAGTGTCTTCGGCTCAATCCTCTTTTGACGGGGGAGATAGCACTTCCGCTCCCTCTTCGTCGGCCGATTCTTCCCCCAAGGCTTCGGATGGCCCCACCCTGGAGGAGGTGCTAGACAAAGTGAAACGCTCGGGCTACAGTGCTCTCTCCGACGAAGAGAGAAGCCTACTTTTCGATAGGCCTTCTCGGCAAGACTCCTCAAAAGTCTAATTATTTTGCTAGCTTTGTACTACCTTCAGATAAACTCTGGAGGAGGGCTTTACTAAGTTGTAAAGCACAAGGCTACATGACGCAAAGATCCGATATTACACCCCAAGAGCAGACGGCTCGCCACACCCTTAAACGGCTTTCGAGACCTCGGAATACAACTCAAAAAGCATCTTCGTCTCGAGCTTCTCGCTGTCGCAGTTTTTGCTACAATCTCTTTCACTCGGTCTCGTGGCTCATCAATCTCTTTTTGGTGGCATTGCCCTACCTCTTGGCTCTTTTGGGGCAGTACCTCTCGCCCCGATTTTTCCTCTTTCCGGCCTATTTGGGCTTGGCTTTCCCTTTTTTACTTTCGATGGTTGTGCTTTTCTTGCTTTTTCGCCTTGTGCGGAGGCAGTGGCGCGGCTTCATCTTTAATTTCCTTCTACTGGCTCTCTCGTGGTGGAGCATTCGGTCATATATCCCCTTACATCCTACGCCTTCGGTAATTCCACCTCATGCCGTTAAGGTCTTGTCTCTTAACTGTCAGGCTTTTGCTTACGAGAAGCATACTGCGGATAAACCCAACCCCACGCTACGGTACATTAAGGATAGTCATGCCGATATTGTTTGCCTGCAGGAGGCGGCCATAATGCGCGATGATTCCCCCTACGTCTCTTCTAAAAAGATTGCGGAGTATCTACCCGAGTACCCCTATGTAATTACGCGCTATGCCCAAGGAGACCGCGGTACTAGTTTGATGCTTCTCTCTAAATTCCCCGTGCGCAATACACGTATGTTGCCCCTTGAGTCTACCTTTAATGGCGGCATTGCCTATACGTTGGATGTGGCTGGTCGGGAGCTTACGGTTTTCAATTTGCACCTGGAGTCTTTCCGTCTCACCACAGAAGATGGAACACGCTACGCCCGTCTCGCTCGAGAGATAGAGGCTATTGCCCTCAAAGAGCAGATGGAGCAAAAGTTGGGCCCTGCTTTTCTTAAGCGCGCTAAGCAAGCCGACCGCGTGCATGTAGAGATTATCCACGAGAAGACGCCCTACGTACTTGTCTGTGGCGATTTCAATGATACTCCTATCTCGTATGCCCACCAGCGCATTACTTCCGGCCTCATAGATGCTTATGCTTCTACGGGTTGTGGGGCTGGTTATAGCTTTACGTTTAAACGGTTGGGCTTCCGTATCGATCATATCTTGCATAGTCGCAGGGTTAAGTCCTACAATTGTAAGGTGGATAAATCTGCAACGATAAGCGATCATAAGCCCCTATCCTGTTTTATCTCCCTCGAGTAATTTTAATTCTCTTTTCCCTCAGCTATGGAGACTACTCCTCAACATAAGTTACGTGGCTTGCTGATAGCCGGTACCTCTTCGGTAGCCTTCGGCTTTATTCCCCTTTTTACGTTGCCATTGATGGCAATAGGGCTACGTACACCCTCTATCCTTACCTATCGCTTCTTGTTTGCAGCCCTTGCCATGTTCCCTCTTTTGCTGTACAGAAAGATAGATCTTAGGCTCACAGGGCGAGAAATAGGGGTTTTGATCTCTTTGGGGCTCGTCTACATTGCCTCGGCTATGGGGCTGCAATTGGGGTATCACTATATGCCCAGTGGGGTGGCTACGGTGGTCCATTTTACCTATCCAGTTTACGTTATCCTACTCATGTTGATCTTCTACAAGCAAAGACCTACGAGAGTTATGGTTCTCGCCATTCTCTTTGCTTTTTTGGGGGTGCTTTGCCTCTCGGGCTTGGGATTGGAGAAGGTGGATCGGCGATTTTTGATAGGGATGCTCATTGTCGCTCCTACGGGGTTGGCGTATGCCTCTTATATGGTTATTGTCAATAAGAGCGTGGTGCGTACGATGAATAATATCAAGCTTAGCTTTTATGCCCTGTTGGCTTGCGGGAGTGGATTCCTAGTGATTGCCCTCTTTTGGGGAGGTCTGCAAGGGATTCCTTCGCTTGAGGCCTGGGGGTTAACTATCGCCCTTGCGCTTATCCCTACCGTAGTTGCCAATATAACACTGGTGGAGGGGGTCAAACTGATTGGCTCTACCATGAGTGCCATATTGGGAGCCTTGGAGCCTCTAACTGCTGTGGTGATTGGATTCCTGGTCTTTGATGAGGTGCTAACACCTCTGCGCATTGTGGGGGTTCTTCTTATCATCCTTTCGGTACTCCTTATTGCCCTCTCGGGGCGTATCGCCTACTTCCTTAAGGTTTCGCGCCTGCGCAAGAGGCATCGTTAGTTCCTCTGCTTGTTTTTGGGGCGATAGAGCCCGAAGAGAAAAATAAAGAGACTTGCCTCGTCCCTATAAAAGAGTGGGGCGAGTCTTTTTTTTTTGCCTGTCGGCGTAATCTTTTCAGGCTAGAATGTAGTCGCCTTTCCACCCAAAACTTTTTTATTTCTTAGGTGAAAGTGGAAAGACCTTCTGGGCAGGAGCGGAAAATATTTCAGCCCGCTCCCTTTTCTCTTTTCCTCTAAGGGGTGCCATCCAAGGTGTGAGGGGCCGTTCTTCTCTTCTAAAGGAAAAGGGGATTGATGGGGTGGTTCTGCTCCCGTTCCCTCTGTTTTTCTTCTCTTCCTTATGTGTAGGAGAAGAGGGCAGTTGCGGATTTTTCTGTGGAAAAATAGCCGAGACTATTGCAGAATCAAAAAGTATTTGTACCTTTGTCACCGCAATTTGGAGTAGGGGTCTAGAACCTTATGGATGACGCTCTACTCAATTGCTTAGGGTTATGGCCCTTTCGTCTATCGGTTAGGACGCAAGGTTTTCATCCTTGAAAGAGGGGTTCGATTCCCCTAGGGGCTACCAAATAATTAAATAGCAAAGTAAGAAGAATAAAGAGAAATGGCAAACCATAAGTCATCACTGAAGAGAATCCGTCAAACTAGCTCTCGTCGTCTGCACAATCGTTACTACGGTCGTACGACCCGTAATCAGATTAAGCGTTTCCGCATGCTTACAGACAAGGATGAAGCTAAGGCGTTGCTTCCTAAGGTGAGCTCTATGATTGACAAGCTCGCCCGTGAGCGCATTATTCATAAGAATAAGGCGGCTAACCTCAAGAGCAAGCTCGCTCGTCAGGTTAATCGCATGATGGCTGCTTAATAACCTTTAAGGGGTATAGCATCCGCTCGAAGAGGGGAAAGTAGAAATCCTGCTCGAGAGGAGGTTATATAAAAAGGAAGAAGGGGCTAGTCGCACTGAGTAGGTGCACGCTCCTTTGTAATAAGCAGTCGTGGCTTTGATGGCCCTTTCGTCTATCGGTTAGGACGCAAGGTTTTCATCCTTGAAAGAGGGGTTCGATTCCCCTAGGGGCTACAAAAGAGGATAAAGGTGCCTCTCAACATTGTGTTGAGGGGCACTTTTTTTTGTCTTCTCTTGTGGTTTTTTGTATATTTGTGGAGCAGATCTATAAGTTTGTAGTTCTTTCTTTTTATTTGAGTATAGAAGAAGCCTTTTTGTTTTCTCTCAGAGAGGCTTTACTTCTTTTCCTCTCTCCGTTTTAAAGGAGATGAAAGTATGTAGCATTCACTTATTGTGTGAGTTGTATGAATACAAATAGAGTAGCTTTATCCGCATTCCTTCCGTCCACTAGGCGCTCTTTCCCCTTACTTCTATTAGGGTTGTTGGTGTTCTTTATTTCTAGTTGTAGTCCCTCGGGGAGTGGCTCCGAGCCTTTGCCTCTTTTTTCGCTCTCCGATACGCTTGTGCAGATGGAGGTCGGGAGAGAATTCACACTCAAAACAAGTGTGCCTATCGGGGAGATTAAAAGTGAAGTAAAAGACCCCAAGATCGTTTCAATTGATCAGAGGTTATGCATTAAGGCTCTAGCGGAGGGGAGTACAGAGATCCTTCTTAAATACAAAGACTCTCGCCAAGTAGTACATGTTTCGGTGGTTGCTCCTGCGTTTGATCAAGAGCGTTTCCCAATGCTCCCTTGGCTCAAAATGGGGGCAACAGAGGAAGAAGTGAAAGCTTGGGAAGGGAAGCATGGAGGCGAAGTTTTCCTTAGTGGGAAGGTGTCTGATAGCGAGGATGAAACTTATATAACCTTCCGAATTAACGAAAATAGTTATCCTTTTAGGGAGTATTTCTTCGAGAGAGGAGCCTTGGCTGAGAGCCGTGTATATGTAGATGATTACGAGGAGTACTGGACGCTTGACGAAGGGGGGAAGCCCACCCTTAAAGCCCAAGATCTCGTCTCTCAATGGGGCTTCCGCTTTTATGGCTACAACAACGAGAATGTATATCCTACCGCCGTGGGGTGGAGTGCTGCTCTCCGCTTGATGTGCTATTATGGTCCTAGAATCAAGGCGGGCAAGACCTTTATGATGTTCGATTTCTTCGAAAGTGACGAGCCCTCTGTAGAGCCTGATGAACCCGGGGAGGCGACTTTTCTTTTGACTCCAACCCCCGGAGGTGCATCTTCTCTCTTCATCATGATCGAGTCTCCAGATGCTTTTACGATAGATTGGGGCGATGGAGCAAACAAAAACTACCCTGCAGGGAACTACGAGCTTGAGAAGATAATTAAGGGAACGATCCTTGGTACAACCCTACGTGTAGTGGCTCCCAAGGCTACCTCTTTTGGCGTGTTTGGTGCAAAATTAGATGCCATTGCTATGGGCGATGCCTCCAAACTCGAAGAACTTCGTCTTATTGGGAGCAATCTGCAACAGCTAGACTTGAGCAGGTGTCCCGCTCTACGTTTCCTCTCTATTGGCAATAATAAATTGAAGTCTCTAGACCTCCGTCATAATCCCCTTTTGGAGGAATTGCACTGCTATAAAAACGAGATTTCCCATCTAAACTTATCGTCGTGCACTCGGCTCAATCTCCTCTATGCGCAAAAAAATCAATTGGAAGAGGTGGATTTGTCAGCCAACCTCGCCCTTCGCAACTTGGCCGTGTCTACAAATCCGTTGCGTAGTATAGACGTGAGTAAACATTCTCTTTTAGAAGAGTTGACTCTCTCTGATACACAACTAAAGACCTTGGGGACTTTGCCATCTCTCTCCCATCTTCTTACGCTACAGCTCGCTCGGCTAGGGCTAACGACCGAAGAGTTGAACGCCATATATACTGCATTGCCCGATGTAAGGGGTATCCCCATCGCAGATGATGAGAAGCCTTGGAAGTGTGTACTTAATCTGCGAGAGATCCCCAATGCTGCCAAGAGTTCTCTCCATATTGCTAGAGACAAGGGTTGGAATATCCAGCAATAGACACAAATAGTCATCCTTTATAAAACATTTTTCATGATGAAAAAGCAAGTACTCTTATCACTTATCTTCGGGCTATTTGCCCTTGGATGTATCTCAAAAAGTTGGGCACAACATCCCAAGGCCCCTTTGGCTATCGGTCTCTCCACAGAGAATAAAACCGACGAGCTAACCTTGACGATACAAACTGTAAAGCCCATTAAGATCAAATGGGGCGAAGTAGAAAAAGACTACACCCCAGAGCAAGTGGCCGAAGCTGGAGGTGAGCTATCGGGTACCACCTCCACGGGTCGCATCGTGATTTATTATTTCGACAAAGATGCCATCACCTCGCTTTCGGTTGCAGGTATGTCACTTACACGCGTAGACTTCTCTGGTATAAGTGACATTTCCGAATTCTCTGCTCCCGACAACAAGCTCACGTGGATTGCGCTTGAGCAATGTCCCAAATTGACCTACCTAAATCTCTCTCGTAATAAGTTTGAAGAGATGTTTGGAACGTACTTCAAGAATTTGGAAGATCTTCGTCTGGATGGCTGTGGACTGAAATCCTTTAAACTACAACACTGTCCTAATCTCCGCAATTTTAGTATCAGAGATAATGAATTTACAACGCTAGATCTCTCCAAATTGGAGGATTTGGAAAGCCTAGAATGCAGCAAAAATAGACTTGCGGGGAGCATCGACTTCTCTGTTTGCCCCAAACTCAAGACGATAAAGGCAAAGGGAAACCAGCTGACCAACATTAATATCTCGGGGCTTTCTTCTCTTGTTAAACTAGAGGTTGATGGGAATGAATTGCTCGAAGTAAAAGCAAAGGACAACTCATCGTTGGCCATTGTAGACCTCACAAACAATAAAATGGATGCGTGTGCTCTCGACGATCTCTACCGAGCCCTTCCCAAAAAGGCGCAGAAAATCACCGTTGGAAAAGACCTGCTTGTAAAGAACAACCCCGGTGCCAAGACTGCCAAAAGTAGCCTCGCAGAAGAAAACAATTGGGTGATAGACCAGAAGGGGGATGGTACCGGATGTGAGAAGGCTTTGGGAGAGCTCCCGACGTCTAGCGCTCCATATGCTTTTACCTATGAGGGGAAAATCTGGGTTGTTACACCCGCTAGTGGTTATGCTGCAACTCTCTATACTCTTGATGGGAAGCACTTAGCTACTCAATCTGTGCCCTGTGGTACGGCTTCTCTCTCGGCTACACTTGCCTCGGGTAATTACCTCGTGGTTGTAGAGGCTGAGGGCAAAGAGCCTGTGACCATAAAGGTGATTTTGTAATATCTTTGGACTTAGGATTTATAGCATAGGTGGCCCGTGCATCCCAAGAGGAGCAGAGCGGCCTATGCTTTTGTGTTCCTTGATGGAGTGTATGTCCGGGTGGATTAAAAGATTGTTGTACCCCTCATGGGGGCTGTCCACTTCCCTGTTGCAAAGGAAGTTTGCTCAGCGCGTTGTGGTGGTAACGGGGGCTTCGAGAGGGATCGGAGCAGCCCTAGTTCGTCTTCTGCAATCCTATCGGGTTCATTTCGTTTTAGTGGCTCGCTCGGAGACCGAATTGCAGCAACTTGCCCAAGAGGTGGAGGCTTTGGGAACATCGGCGGAGTGCTATGCCGTGGACCTTCGAGAGCGGGAGGCTCTTGGTGATCTTTGCCGGAATCTTGCGGAGCGTTACCCTCGAGTGGATTATTTCTTCGCCAATGCCGGAAAGTCGATTTGCCGCTCTTTGGAAGACTCTCAAGAGCGTTTGCACGATTTTGATCGTACGATTGATCTCAACTACCGTGCCATGGTTTACTTGGCACAAGCGCTCTATCCGGCCCTTGCAGTGGCTCGGGGAGTACTTGTTTATACCTCTTCGGTAAGTCTATTATACCCTCCTGCTCCCCATTGGGCATCCTATCATGCCTCAAAGGGGGCTGCGGATATTTGGCTGCGTACAGCTCGTGAGGAGTGGGCTTTGCGTGGAGTGCGAGTCCGTATTGCCTATATGCCCCTTGTGCATACCTCTATGGCAGATATCAATCCTCGCTACGTCCATCTCCCCGGCTACACCGCGGAGGAGGCGGCTACTCGGCTTATCCACTTGGCTGTTGGACGGAGATCTTCTTATGCTCCTTGGTGGGCTCGACTCTCTTCTCCTTTGTCTTCCCTCTTTCGTGGGCTCGTAACCTATATCTACCGACGCATGTCTTACTGATATCTCTTCTATCTCTATATGCACCAACCAACCTATTCCCTCTCTGCGGCTCTCCGTCAATTGCATTTTATTACCCCTCGGGGGATTATTGCATGGGCGAGGGCTTTTTGGCGAGATGGGTTCTCCCTTATGACGCTCCTCGGGTATGCTGCTACCATTTATCCTCATCGAGAAGCGCTCCTCTACGAGGGAGAGTCTTTGACCTATAGGCAACTCTATCAAGAGGCTCTGCGTCTGGCTCATTGTTTTCAAGAGAAGGGGTATTGCAAGCGTGGGGGACGAGTAGCTCTGCTCTGCCGCAATCACCTTGAGTTGGCCCTCCTTTTACCAGCCCTCTCTCGCTTGGGGATAGGAGCCTATCTGCTCAATACTGATATGAGTGAAGAGCAGTTGGAGCGCTTCCTAGTGGGGCGGAAGTACGATCTTTTGATCCTAGATGAGGAGTTTCGTCAGCGTTATTTCTCCGACAAAGAACCGCCCACACCTCTCCTTTCCACCGAAGAACTGGGTAGAGTGCGCTCCGAAGACGACGGAAAGTCTCGCCGCTCTTTGCTACGTATTGTCCGAGGGGCCGAACTCTCTGTGCTTACGGGCGGATCAAGTGGTAGTTACAAATCTGCCGATCGTCGCCCCTCTGCGATCAATTTCTTACCGCCTTTGCTTGCCCTGATTCGCTCAATTGGGATTCATCGGGGGAGTACAACCTACCTCGCCTTGCCCCTATTTCATGGCTTTGGTTTGGCAACATTGTTCGTGGTTTGGGTGATGGGAAAACGTGTTTGGCTTACTCGCCGTTTCCGTGCTGAGGAGGCTTTGGATGGAATAGAACACTACGGAGTGGATGTTTTGCCGATAGTTCCCGTAATGCTCGCTCGTATGATGTTTTTGCCTCAAGCGGCAAGTAAAATGAAGAGTCTGCGCTGCATTATTTCCGGAGGGGATCGCCTTGACCGCAAACTTGTAGCGCAAGTGCATCAGGAGGTTGCCCCCATCATTTATAATCTCTATGGCACGTCAGAAGCCGGATTCTTTCTTCTCGCAACTCCTCAGGCTCTGGATGCCTATCCCGAAGAGACAACCCTGGGATCCCCTATCCGCGGGGTGCGATGTAGGGTGCGCAACTCCGATTCGGATGGTGTAGGGGAGCTATGGGTCGCTTCGCGCTGGGCCATGCAGGCTAGACGCAACAGTTGGCAGGCAACCGGAGACCGGGTGTGGTGCAGTAAGGAAGGGGCTTATTTCCATCGGGGGCGAGTCGATAGGATGGCGGTCTGTGGCGGAGAAAATGTTTATCCGGAGGTGGTGGAGCGTGTGATTGAGAGTCATCCTGAGGTAATTGCAGCCCAGGTGCATACGATCCCTCACCCCGAGTTCGGTAGCGTGCTAGCCGCACGTGTGGAGCTTTCTACGGATTCTGTGCTTACGGTAGAGGAGCTTTCTGCATGGATTAAACCTAGGCTCTCTCGGGCAGAGCATCCCCACAAAATTGAGTTCGCCCCTCTAAGTATGCTCTCTACGGGTAAGAGATCTTCTCTTTAGAGGCGTTTTCCCTAGTCTATTCTTCTGATTTGAGAGGTGGATAGGCTTTGTTTAGCGTGAGTTGCGTATCTTTGTAGAGCATAGCGGAGGGCTCATAAAACAGGGTTCTCCCTCGGAGGAAAAGATAATGTGGCTAATAACGACGATAGTACTAGGTTTCTTAATCGGGGTTCTGGTCTCTGCACCTATGGGTCCCGTGGGGGTGCTCTGTGTACGTCGTACGCTACATCGTGGGCGTAGAGAGGGTTTGATCACGGGCGTAGGAGCCATGATTAGCGATTTGCTCTATGCTGCCGCTTCCTACAAAGGGATCACGATGGTACTCGATTTTATCTACCGATACGAGTTCTTTTTGCAGATTCTCGGAAGCCTTGTGGTGCTTGCTTTCGGTATTCATATGTATTTCTCTCTTCCGAGTTACGATGTAGTAGACGATGGAAAGAGTAAAAGTGCCTGGAAGTTGATGACCTCGGCCTTTTTCTTTGCTTTGGGCAACCCGCTTATTGCTTTCGTGTATATGGCCTTTTATAGCCGCTACAATTTTGTGCCCGATACGCCTACTTTGGGATGGCACTTTGTGGTGGCAATGCTCTCAATAGCACTGGGTGCGATCTCTTGGTGGTTTGTAATTACCTACCTTGTACTGCGCCTCAAAGAGAATGTGTCGGTGGGAGGCCTGAGGATCTTCAATAAGATATTGGCTCTTGTCTTTATTGGAATCTCTCTTGTTGGGCTAGCTATGTGCTTGATTAAGTTCACTTAAATCCTCTCTGACGATGCAACGTAATTGGCATTATTACCTTGGGGTTTTGCTGACGATTGCGCTAGCTGCAATTGCCGTCTGCCTTGCAAAGATCCCCTTTATTACCACACTACATCTATCTCCTTTGATTATCGGTATCGTACTTGGGCTTATTCTGACCAATACGATACGGAGCCGTCTGCCCGAGGGGATGACTCCCGGATTAAAATTCGTAGGGAAGCGCATCTTACGCCTTGCGATTGTCTTTTATGGCTTCCGACTTACGCTCTCGGATGTATGGGCAGCAGGCTGGGCTACGCTCTTAGTCGATACAATCGTGGTTTCTTCTACCCTATTGCTAGGGGCAATGGTGGGGCGTTGGCTCCGTCTAGATAGGGAGACTTCTATGCTAACCTCTGCGGGGAGTGCCGTCTGTGGGGCTGCAGCTGTACTGGCTAGTGAGCCGGTTGTGGGTGCTAATTCTGCCAAAACGGTGGTAGCAGTTTCTACGGTGGTTTTGTTTGGAACGCTCTCAATGTTCCTATATCCCGTCCTCTATCAATTAGGAGTTTACGATATGACTGATGCCCAAGTTGCGGTATATACAGGGTCTACTCTGCACGAAGTTGCTCATGTAGCGGGTGCGGGAGCTGCTATGCAGGCAACCAGTGTGGCAAGTGCTTTTGACATTGCGGGGACCGCCACCATTACCAAAATGATACGAGTAATACTCCTTGCTCCTGTACTTATTGTGCTGGGGATGTTCTTCCAAAAGGGAAACAAGGGAGAAACTCGGGCTACAAAACGCATTGCTATCCCTTGGTTTGCTGTTTGGTTCCTTATCATTATCGGGCTCAATACGTTCCTGCTCTCTTTAGCTTCTACTTATGGCTTAGAAGATGCCTATGCTTCTGTGCGAGGCATTATTCGCGGGATAGACGACTTTATGCTCACTATGGCTATGGCGGCTATTGGTACAGATGCCGTATTTGCTCGCTTCCGAGAGGCGGGGTTTAAACCCTTTGCTCTCGCTGCCGTGCTCTATATTTGGCTTACAGTAGGTGGTTATTTCTTCGTAAAACTTATTGTCTAGTAATCTAAAAGCATATGGAAAACAGTCCTCACGAAGGCTTCAAGGGGCTTAGCCCTTCTGCCAATCGATCCGTTTTTATGTGGGCAATCTTGTTGCCTGTTCTGTTGCTTACGCTTATTTTCGGGCGAGAGGCTTTGCCCTACTTGAGTGGGTTTTTAGGTGCTATTACCCTATTCTCTATCTTGAGAGGGCAGATGAGATTCTTCACTAAGAAGTGGCATTTCCCTCGCGGGTTAGCTGCTTTCGTCCTTATTCTTGAGACGCTTTTCCTCTTCCTTCTTCCGCTCGCCGGTATTGCTTCTATGCTGATAGATCTGTTTACACACAATCATATCGATTTTAACGAATGGTATCGTCAAGCTGTACAGTGGGTAGATGATGCTAGAGAGTGGGTGGGTCTCGATTTTGTAAAACGAGATGGATTCTTTGTTGAGCAGGTACTACCTGCCCTTACTAAGATGGGGCAAACCTTTACGACAAAGATCGTTGTCGGGGTTTACTCTCTTGTGGTCAATAGTGTTGTGCTACTCTTTGTTCTCTACTATATGCTCTATGAACGAGAGTATTTCGAGACGGCTATCCGAGAATTACTCCCCTTTACAGAAGAAAACAAACGCATCCTGGTATCCGAGACGCAGCGTATTATTGCTGCCAATGCGGTGGGCATACCGTTGATCGCCATTGTTCAAGGGGGATTCGCCTATCTCGGCTACATCTTTTTTGGTGTAGAAGGAGCACTTTTTTATGCTGTGCTTACCGCCTTTGCTACCATTATCCCAATGGTGGGTACCATGGTTGTCTATGTTCCTCTCGCTTTGACCCTAGGCTTTGCCGGGAGTTGGGGCGCTTGTGTCGGGCTTTTGATCTATGGATTCCTGGTCATAGGAGGGATAGACAATGTGATTCGCTTCTTACTCCAAAAGTCTCTTGCCGATATCCACCCTCTTATTACCGTCTTTGGTGTTATTCTTGGGGTAAGTATTTTTGGTTTTTGGGGTGTGATTTTTGGCCCTCTTCTCCTCTCTCTTCTGATACTTCTTCTGAATATATTCCGTCACGACTACGTCCCTGGTTCTGTAGCTCAGCCCCGTGCGGCTCGAGAGAATAGGGGAGGGTTGATGCCTAAGTGGGCAAAGAAGAAAAAAAAGTAGCCTCTTTTGTACTTCCTTCCTGACTGAATTTATTCTTCTTTTAGGTTGATTCTTTTTGGGAAATTAGCCTGTGCGGATTTTCTTTTAGGGCAGGAGTAAATCTCGTGTCAATCCCTGCTGTACTAAAGAAATGTTACGCCTTGTGCTAGATCCTATGTCTTTTTCTTTGTTATGTCCCTCTTTAAAGTAGTAGAAACGCTTTTTTCTCTAAGAAAAAGCTACCTTTGTAGGTGAAAATTGTGTGCTGTGTCCCTATTTTGTGACGCGGCCTGTTTTGATGGATATGAAGGAATGAAGAGATTAGATATATTATCAGTTGTACTAGTTTTGCTCTTGACAGCCTCTTGTCGCTCGGCAAAGAATGTTCTCTATCTGCAAGATCTTGATAGCGTTGAGAGTACCGGTTACACTCGGCTAGAACCTACAATACAGCCCGGAGACTTGCTCTCTATTACTGTTAATTCAAAGAATCCGGAGTTGTCAGCTCCCTTTAATTTGCCGATGGTGAGCTATACATCGTCGGTAGGTCGTGGTATAGGTGTGCAATACTTACAAGGCCATTTGGTAGGAACCGATGGTACTATTACTTTCCCCCTTCTCGGGAAAGTAAATGCCTCCGGGCTGACAAAACAACAGCTCATTGATAAGATTTCGCGAGAACTTGTCGCTGGGAATTATATCAAAGATCCTATCGTGACTATTAGCTTTCAGAATTTCAAGATAACCGTTCTCGGGGAAGTGGCTCGTCCTGGTAGCTTTACGATAGATAATGAGCGAGTTACCCTTTTTGATGCCATAGGGATGGCTGGAGATATGACAATCTATGGACGGCGAGACAATGTGATCGTGGTGCGTGAAGCCAATGGCAAGCGAGAGATCTATACGCACGACTTGCGGTCTAAAGAGGTATTCCATTCCCCCTGTTTTTATCTAGCGCAAAATGATGTGGTATTTGTGAATCCCAACAATACCAAAATACAGATGAGTGAGATAAACCAAAATAATAACGTTGGGGTATGGCTTAGCCTTGTGGGGAGTGTGACTTCCGTCTCAACTCTCGTTATGACCGTGGTGCGCAACTCAAAATCTTCCAAGTAATATCTCTACCATATATACCTGCTCAACGAACCATGAAGTATAGTGAATCTGAAACAAAATCTATAGACCAAGAGATTAATCGCTCTTCTCTCGTAGAAGCTGCATCATTTATTACCCTTTCGGATGTAGGGCTTATCCTACGTTCTAACTGGTATTGGTTTCTAATAACTTTATGTCTTGCTATTGGAGGGGCCTCCATCTACCTCCTGCGGACTCCCAACGTATATAAGCGCGAAGCTAGCATATTGGTCAAGGATAAGATGGATGCATCGAACGTGCTTAGCGAGCTGTTTGAGTCTTCTGCTTTAACCTCTCTAGGTGGAAAGAGCGCGGTAGAAAACGAACTCTTTATCCTAAAAACAGATTTCCTAATCGACCAAGTAATAGAACGTCTTAACCTAGATGTGTCCTATTCTCGTAGCAGGGGGATAAGGACTGAGATGCTTTATAAAGACACTCCTATTGAAGTACGTTTTGTAGGAAATAGTTCTGATGTCCATTGTAAATTGGAGGTCTCTTCTGTAGATGCTAACCATGTATCCCTTTTTTGCGAGGAGTCTTCCATCGAAGCTGCTAAGGGAACAACTACTCAGGTGCAGATCGGGATTCCCCAAGATACACCTATGGGGCAAGTGTTGGTTACTGCTACAGAACATTTCCCCTCATCGGAAAGCTCTTTCTCTCTAGAGGTGAAAAAGAATACTCGAGAGAGAAGCATCCGCTCTTTTTCCCACATCTTCAGTGTTTCGTCTGCAAGTAAACAAGGGAGCATTATTACCTTGACAATGCAGCATCAAAACCCTGAAGTTGCAGAGGATTTCCTCAATACCCTCGTACAGATCTACAATGAGAACTCTCGTAAGGAAAAGGTGCGGATTGCCCAAAAAACCGAGCAGTTTATCGATGGGCGTCTCGCAATTATCGGAGGTGAGTTGGGTAGTGTTGATACAGAAATAGAGCAATTCAAACAGAATAATCGTATTGCCGATATTCAGCAGGAGGCTCGAAGTTATATTACGGGTACTGCCGAATTTGCGCGGCAGATGACCGAAGTGAATAACAAACTTGCGGTGGCCAATTACTTAAAGGATTACCTGAAGTCTCCCAGTTCGAAGAACGAACTTATCCCAGCTAATGTAGGGCTTAATGATATCTCTGCGGATAATTTGATCCGAGAATACAACTCCCTTCTTTTACGTCGTGACCAATTGATTGCCAATGCCGAAACGCAAAACCCTGTAGTAGAGAGCTTGGAGAAGCAACTGGCTTCTATGCACGTGGCTGTAGTTAAGTCGGTAGACAATTTGATCAAATCTTTGTCAATTCAAGCTGCTAGTCTCAATAGGCAAGCCGGGCTTAACGAGGGGCGTATCTCCTCCGTACCGATGCAAGAGAAAGTGGTAGCCTCGATCTATCGAAATCAAAAAATTAAGGAAGAACTTTATTTGTTCCTACTCAATGCGAGAGAAAAGAACTCTCTTACTATAGAAGCTGCCGACTCAGAGATTCGTTTGATACAGCCAGCAATGGGATCTTCCATCCCCGTTGCACCTCGCAAGGGCATGATTCTTTTGGTCGCTTTCTTGCTGGGACTTATTTTCCCGGCAGGGGTGCTCTACCTCCGTTTCATTGTCAACAATAAGGTAAGAGGGCGCAAAGACATTGAGGCGTACACCTCATTGCCATTCTTGGGAGAGATCCCTCGTTACGAAACTCAAGCCCTGCGTCATAGGATTATCTTCAAAAATTTCCGTTCAAAGGAGAGTAAAAGACGTTTGCGTCAGAAGGAGAGAAATAAAAATATTCTTCTATTCAATGCCAAAGAGCGCGTGGTTATTAGTGAGGCCTTCACAGTGGTTCGTACGAACCTTGCCTATATGCTTCATGGGATAGAGAGCAAGGGTAAGGTGCTTATGACTACAAGTGTCATACCAGAGTCTGGGAAAACATTTATTTCGGCTAACTTCTCTTCTTGCCTTGCTTCTCTAGAGGATAATAGAGTACTTCTTATTGATGCGGACATCCGTAAGGCGAGCCTTAGTGATGCTTTGGCTAATTATATGACTCAACGTAGCAAGGGAGGTCTTTCTTCTTACTTGCTTGGAAGCAGTACGAATCTATCGGACCTGATCGTTCGGGTAGATGCAAGTTCGCCTTTTGACTTCCTCCCTGCGGGGGTGGTTCCACCCAATCCTACAGAGTTGCTTCTTGGTGATAGATTCTCTGAACTCATTGAGAAGGTGCGCGAAATGTATGATTATATCCTGATTGATAGCGTTCCTTTCATTAATGTAGCTGACGCCCTTATTACCAATCGAGTAGCGGATATGACCATGGTAATAGTACGCGAAGGGCACCTGCCACGACCCCTATTGTTGGAAATAGAGACCTTATATAGATCTAAGAAACTGATCAATCCTGCAATTGTGCTCAATGATGCAGGGGCCATGAGTGGTACTACAGGTAGCAGCTATGGTAGCTACGGATCGTATGGATCGTACGGAGGGTATGGCTCGTACGGCTCCTATGGTAGCTAGGATATTGTGCTATTGTAGCAGGGTAGCACGATGTTTTTTCTGAAGCGACGAGAGTTGAATATTGTCCGAGAGGGCTGGCTCAGGGGCATGATTGATGTGCATTGTCATCTACTGCCCGGGGTGGATGATGGAGCTCGCTCTATGGAAGAGTCTCGAGTTTTACTGCAGATAATGGGGGCTGTTGGGATTGAGAGTTTTATACTTACCCCGCACATTTATAGTCGATATCCTCAGAATAACGCCATCACTTTACGGGAGCATTTCAATGCTTTTTTAGAAGATCTTGCCATGCCTCAGGTGTCAATTACCTTGGCAGCAGAGTACATGATAGACAATCAGTTTGAGGCACATCTCGATGAGCCTTTACTCACATTAGGAGACTCTCGTTACTTCCTTTTTGAGTTTTCTTTTGCTGGAGCACCGATGGATTATCCCAATTCCATTCGTTCCATCCGCTCTTCTGGGGCAAAGCCTCTCCTTGCACATCCGGAGCGTTATCTCTATTTTACTACTGAGGAGTACGAAGCTCTCAAAGATTTGGGTGTCTCATTCCAGCTCAATCTATTCTCCCTTACGGGCATGTATGGGGAGGCAGTGCAGAAGCGTGCTCGGCAGATGTTGCTCTCCGGTTTTTATGATTTTGTGGGGACGGATACGCATCGAAAGGAGAAGTTCAATAAGGTAATTGAGCAGTCCATGTTGCCTCGGCGGTTTGAATCCCACCTTGCTACCTTAATGGGAAATAATAGGTCGCTCCTTGCTTCTAAGGCATAGTTTACACCCTTTCTCACTAGTAGTATATTGTCTCCATCCGATAACTTTCAAGGAAAACCTGCCGAGTAATCTCAAAATTGCTCGGTATTTTTTGTTTAGATGGGGGAGTCTCTTCCGAAAGTCTGGTAGTGTCCGGAAACGTGTGTAGGCCTTAAACTCCTTATCTTATCCTTACAAATACCTATCTTTGTGGGCAATGAAAGAGCTAATGCACCGTATTTGGATAGGTCTACTTCTCCTTTGCCTTACGGCGGGAGGGGCATGGTCGCAGCAACGCATCAAGGTATATGGATACGTAATAGACCGTGAGGATAAACCCATAGAGTTAGCTTCTGTAAAGGTTGCAGGCAAAGCAATAGGTACTGCGACCAATCTCAAAGGGGCTTATTCGCTTGCACTCACACCTACGACGGACTCTATAGCTCTGGAGTTTAGCTGTATAGGTTATCGCTCTGTAACCAAGAGTTTCCCAAAAGGTATTACTCAAGACCTTCGGCTCAATGTGACATTGCCCGATGCTTCTACCGAGCTAACCACAGTAGTGGTGGCTGCTCCCTCTAAGAAGCAACAGAATATGAGCACTATAGCTGCGGAAAATATCCGTGTAGCAGTGGGTCCCTCCACCGGAGTAGAGTCCCTTGTTGGAACTTATGCCGGAGTGACGCAAAACAACGAATTGAGTGCGCAATACTCGGTACGAGGGGGAAATTACGACGAAAACATGGTCTATGTAAATGGCATAGAGATCCCGCGTCCCCTACTTGTCCGCACGGCTCAGCAAGAGGGCTTGAGCTTTGTTCATCCCGAAATGACCCAATCGGTCAACTTTTCTGCAGGAGGATATACGGCGGAGTACGGGGATAAAATGTCTTCCGTGCTTGATATTCGTTATAAAACGCCTAAGGAGTTCGAAGGCTCGGTAGAGGTCGGCTTGCAGGGCGATCAGGTATATATCGGTTCGCGTGGGAAGAGGTTGAGTCAGATTACAGGCTTAAGATTTAAAGACGGACGCACACTACTGGGTTCTCTTGATACGAAAGGAGAATATGAGCCTCTTTACTTCGATGCTCAAAGTTATATTGTGGGGCGCCTGAGTGATCGCTGGTCGCTCAGCTTCTTGGGGAATGTTTCTCTCACACATTATCAATTTAAGCCTCAGACCAGAGAGACGAGCTTTGGTACCCTATCCGACATAAAAAAACTAAAGGTCTACTTTGAGGGGCAAGAGCGAGACCGCTTTGTTTCTCTTTTTGGAGCCTTTAGTGCCACTTATACTCCCTCATCGGAGCAACGTCATGTAGTGAGTGTGCATTTTTACAACAGTCGGGAAATGGAGACCTACGACATAGATGGCTCCTATTTCTTAGATAATGCCAAGGAGGGGGATAGTAAGCAACCCAACGTAAGTGACAACTTGAGTGCCCTGGCAACAGGTACCAATATGGAGCATGCGCGCAATCGTTTGCGCTACACATTGGCAACACTCTCTTATAGTAACCTACTACAACTGAAGCAGGGGCACTTGCTCAAGGGAGGCTTAAGTGCCCGACTTGAGGATGTAAACAACTTTATCAGCGAGTGGACGAGACGCGACTCCGCCGGATACAACGTGCCCCACCACAGCGACCGGATAGAGATGTTGCACAATCTCTACTCCCAGAATCGTCTTCGCAGTTACCGCCTATCCGCCTATCTTGTCGATCAATTTTCACTCGAACTGCTTCAGGGCGAGCTGTCTCTCTACCCTGGGATTCGTGCCTCTTATTGGGGATTTAACAAAGAGTTTATCGCGAGTCCGCGCTTTGTTGCCGCCTTTACCCCGACCCGTCAGAAGGCACTTACCCTGCGGTTTGCCACTGGCTTATACTATCAAGCTCCCTTCTATAAAGAGATCCGCACCACGGAGCGAGACCAAGAGAATAATAATATTGTCGTACTGAATAAGCAGATCCGATCACAGGGCTCCCTACATGTGCTCTTGGGAGGAGACTACAACTTCCAATTAGATGGGCGCAACTTCCGCTTTACTACCGAACTATATTATAAGTATCTGTACCACCTCAATCCCTATCGAGTGGACAACGTAAAGGTGCGCTATCTGGGTACCAATACAGGATCGGGCTACGTAGCAGGGATTGATCTAAAGCTGTTTGGACAATTCGTGCCCGATGTAGACTCGTGGCTCACAGCCTCTCTACTGACGAGTAAGCAGCGTATACCCGGTATTGGCGAGATGCCTCTACCCAATGCGCCTAGCTACAACGTATCCCTGTTTTTCCAAGATTATTTCCCGGGCTACAAGCGCATCCGTTTGAGTTTGCGTGGGGTGCTCTCAGGCGGATTGCCTCAGTTCCGTCCTACGGAGGAGTTCCTACCCCCTGCTTTTATTGGCTCCTCCTACAAACGTGTAGACCTCGGGCTTATATATAGGTTGTTTGATCGCTCAACCGATACGGCGCGAGCCAAAAGCTCTTTTTGGAAGCTTTTCTCGGCAGTAGACCTCAGTCTTGAGTGCTTCAATCTCCTTGATAATACCAACGTAAGTGGGTTCTATTGGGTTACGGATGCCTTTCATCAACAATTTGCCGTGCCCAATTACCTAACACGCAGGCAGCTCAATGCTCGCCTCCGTATCGACTTCTGAACTTCTATTTAATGAAAGAATTTATACTTACCGAGACCTCTTCTGAGCGTGCCGTGCTTGTGGGGCTTATTACACCAAAAGTAACTGAGCGTCAGGTACAAGACTACTTAGATGAGCTTGCATTCCTCTCCACTACGGCAGGGATCTCTCCAGTCAAAAGTTTTGTACAACGGCTTGATATGCCCAACTCCGCCACCTTTGTGGGAAAAGGAAAACTCGAAGAAATTGCCTCCTACATACAAGAGAATGAAATAGGACTGGCCATCTTCGACGACGAGTTAAGTCCCAAGCAACTTCGCTGTATAGAAGAGGTGTTACGAGTACGCATCCTCGATCGTACCAGCCTTATACTCGACATTTTTGCCACAAGGGCACAAACAGCGCACGCCAAAACGCAGGTGGAGCTGGCTCAATACCGCTATATGCTCCCTCGTCTTACGCGTCTTTGGACGCACCTTGAGCGGCAGCGTGGGGGCGTTGGGATGCGTGGCCCCGGGGAGACACAGCTGGAGACCGACAAGCGGATCATCTTAGACAAGATCAGTCGCCTCAAAGAAGAACTCGTACGTATAGATAAACAGAAAAGCGTACAGAGGAAGAATCGAGGGAAGATGGTGCGAGTAGCTCTGGTGGGCTATACTAATGTGGGGAAGTCGACCCTGATGAATGTCCTCTCCAAAAGCGAGGTATTTGCTGAGAATAAGCTTTTTGCCACACTAGACACCACAGTACGAAAGGTAATCCTACACAACCTCCCCTTTTTGATGAGCGACACGGTAGGGTTTATCCGCAAGCTCCCCACAGAGCTAATTGAGAGCTTCAAAAGTACGTTGGACGAGGTGCGAGAAGCCGATCTGTTGCTCCATGTTGTGGATTTGTCGCATCCTGACTTTGAGTCTCAAATTGCTGTGGTAGAGGCTACTTTGCGAGAGATTTTGGGTAATGAGAATAAGCCAACCCTTCTGATCTTCAACAAGATTGATGCCTTTACGTTCACCCCGAAAGAGGAGGATGATCTTACCCCAAAAAGCCGAGAAAACTACAGTCGAGAGGAGCTAGAGCGCTCTTGGATGGCCAAGTTGGGGCAGAACTGTTTGTTCGTCTCTGCCCATACGGGAGACGGAATTGAGGGGCTGCGTGCTCTCCTTTATGATAAGGTGCGAGAGATCCATATCAAGCGTTATCCCTACAACGATTTCCTATTCCAAGATTACAACGAGGCTTTCTCGGAGGAGGGGCTGGCGGATGATTAACTCCTAATCTCTTAGATTTCAGTCTTATATGCGTACATGAGGGGCTGGTTGGAGGCGGAGGTGAAGATGTTTTTGTATAAGTTTTTGCCTAGGGTATTGTTTATTTCAAAACTATTCGTACCTTTGTGACCGGTTTTAAGGAGGGTATGTCCTTTGAGAGAAAGGGTTCTTCCTAAAAGACTGATGGTGCCATAGCTCAGTTGGTAGAGCAAAGGACTGAAAATCCTTGTGTCCCCGGTTCGATTCCTGGTGGCACCACTCATGTAAGTTTCATTTCCCCTATACTTTCGTAGAAGGTGTAGGGGTTTTCTTTTTATATACTCTCTCTTCTGTCCTACTATGCACGATATCTCCTACCTCTTCTTGGGCGTTTGCTCAAGGGGCTTGGGGGAGAACTGCTAGCGAGATGTCTCGGGGAGGGATACGCCTTTGAGCCCCCTTTTGTTTGTACCTTTGCCCTCGGTATGCAGGGAATGCTTTTTTGGTCCGGGCAGATTGTGGGCGATATCGCCTTTTCTGTACTCACTTTAGGTCTCCTTCTTATGGGGATAGTTGCCTATAGAGTGCCTGGATTGGTGCGTTTGGTGATGGAGGCAATTGTTTACCAACGCGAGCAACTTTTCTTCGTCCAGGTGCATCGTAATATCCCTTGTTGGTTCTTTCGTATGGTAGGGCGTGTGCTCTCTGCTATGCTTTTGGCTCTTACTTCCTTTATTTATCTTGATAGAGAGGGCTTTTGGGTTGAGAAGGGTCCTTTCTATATGGTGGTGGGCTATTTAGGGATTTTGGGGGCTCTCCTTCTCTTCTTTTGGGTGCGGCGCGTTCTCTATCGCTTCCTAGGTTGGGTCTATCTTCAGCCTCGAGTTTATGAGGAGTGGGCTAGTGGTTACGCTCTTTTGGAGTGGATCTGGTCTTTGCCTCTTTACATTGCCATTCTACTAGAGCTCCACGAAGATACTTTTATGCTCGGCGGATGGCTTTCTCTAGGGGCTTTTTTGCTTTGGAGACTGCTGTTATTACGTCGTACTTTACCGCTTCTACGTGCGCAAGGTGTTTCCTATATGTTACTTTCTTTGTACCTTTGTGCCCACGAAATAGTGCCCTTTGTACTATTGTTTTGGGCGCTGTTGCGAGGATAGTATTCACTATACGAATAGACACAAGCGAGATGGCTGCACCAACAAAAAAGATCTTGATTTCGCAACCTATGCCCGTCTCTGGGCACTCTCCTTATTTTTCAATCGCAGAGAAGTACGGCTACGAAGTAGAGTTTCGTCAGCTCATCAAGGTAGTACCCGTGGAGGCGGCAGAGTTTCGTCGCCAGCGCGTGGATATTTTGGGGCATAGCGCAATTATCTTTACTTCGAAGAGCGCAATAGATAATTTTTTTGCACTGACTAAGGAACTTCGGCTCACCATACCCGAGGGAATGAAATACTTTTGTCAGAGTGAGGCCGTAGCCCTCTACCTCCAAAAGTATATCGTGTATCGCAAACGCAAAGTATTCTATGCTCCCAATAGCTTCTCCCTAGCCGATATGCTTACGGTGATAGGGAAGCATGCCAAAGAGACCTATTTTGTGCCGGTGGCAGAGGATCATGGTCAGGAGCTTTTTGATAAGCTTACCGAGAAGAAAATAACCTTCCATAGTGCAGTAATGTATCGTACGGTCACTCGAGACTTCGAGGAGCCTCTCCCCATAGATCATGATATTATTCTCTTTTTCAGCCCTTACGGGATTCGCTCTGTGAAGGAGCTTTATCCCGATTTCGAGCAGGGAGACAGGGTGGTTGGCTCTTTTGGGAGTCTCACTACAGAGTCTCTAAAGGAGCGTGGAATACGCGTTGATTTTACCGCTCCCACCCCCGAATGCCCCAGTATGGTCGTTGCTCTGGAGAAGTATCTCAGCGAGCATGCCGAGTAAGGCGTTGGGCTTGACCAAACCCGAACGGCTCTATCTTCGCGACGATATTCGTTATCTTTTTGAGAAAAGTTCGGGATCCTTTATCGCTTATCCGCTACGTGTTGTATATCGTATTGCGCCCAAGAGCGAGGGGAAGGAGCCGGCTCTTTCTGTCTTGATAAGTGTTGCCAAGAAGCGTTTTAAGCATGCCGTCGATCGCAATAGGGTAAAGCGGCTTATCCGAGAGGCCTATCGCATACAAAAATCTCAATTCTACAATGAGGTCGAAGCCAAGGGGCTTGCCATACATTTTGCTTTGCTAATGCTAGATAAAGAACTCCCTTCGTTCTCCCAAGTGACGGCTGCCATGCAAAAGACATTGCGCCGCTTAGAGCGAGAGGTGGCACGTTATGAGCAGTAAAAAAAGAAACCGAAAGAGCCTCAGTCATTGGGCCGTAGTGCTTCTTTCTGCACCCATTCATTTCTATAGAGGGGCGATCTCTCCCTTGTTCCCTCCCTCCTGCCGATTTACTCCCACTTGCTCGCAGTATGCTCTAGAGGCACTCCGTAAGCATGGCCCTATTAAGGGCGCGTGGTTGGCAATCTGGCGCATCTTGAGGTGCAATCCGTGGGGAGGAAGTGGGTACGATCCGGTACCTTAAAGGGGATTCTCTACTACTATGGAACATTCTTCAGGCTTAATACAATCAATTCCTCCGACGGATTTCTGGGATTTTCACTCCCATCAAAGGGGGAGTTTTGCGCTTTGTAGCTGTGATCTTTTGCGAGAAGAAGTGCCTCCTATTGCCGATTGTCCCTACCTCTCTGTGGGGCTACACCCTTGGTTCTTGCCTAAGGAAGTTTCTTCTCCCCCTGTGGAAGTTGCGCTGGATCAGTTGAATAAGCTAGCCCAAGAGGGCAGAATTGTAGCCGTGGGAGAGGCTGGATGGGATGCACACTCGTCAGCCGCGATGGATTACCAGCAGCAGCTTGTAGAGGCTCAGTGGCAGATTGCCGAAGAGAATAGGCTACCTATGGTTTTGCATGTCGTGAAGCGTTGGCAAGAACTCGAGTATTTTATCCGCCGATCGCGCCCTACAATTCCTCTAATTGTACATGGATTTCGAGGAAAAGCTCCCCTAGCACAACGATTGCTTCAGCTGGGCGTCTGGCTCTCTTTTGGCCAATACTATAACAGAGAATCCCTATGCGAGGCCTGGAAGGCGGGGCGATTGCTCCTCGAGACCGACGATTCTTCTCTCCCCATTGCGTCTATTTATCAAGCCGTTGCGGAGGATTTGGGGATCGACCTCAGTTTGCTACGCGATAGACTTACGGGTATTGCCCATCAGCTTTTTAGAGCCGAAAAACTTTCCTAAGTACGTGTCTTCGGGCAGATTTAGAGTGCCTTGCAGAGCTTTGGTGGGGAATGTCCTAATAATTCTTCGTGCAAGCGGACTTGAGTTGTGCAATAAGGGTTATCTTTGTGCTACATAAATAGACAAAGTAAGTTGCGATGAACAGCAAATTCTATTGCGTTATTATGGGCGGCGGTGTAGGGAGCCGCTTTTGGCCCGTTAGCCGTGAAAACAAACCAAAGCAATTCCTCGATTTTTTTGGAACGGGCGAGTCTCTTTTGCAGCAGACCTTCCGACGGATGAGTCAATTCGTTCCAAAAGAGAATATCCTAATAGTCACAAACGAAGTATATATAGAGGAGACGCTTAGGCAGCTTCCGGAGCTTCTCCCCGAGCAGATCTTGGCAGAACCCATACGGCGTAATACCGCGCCTTGTATCGCCTACGCCGCCTATCACATCCGCTCGAAATGTCCGGATGCTTCTATTTTTGTCACCCCCTCCGATCATATAATACTGCAAGAAGCGCGCTTTGCGGAGTTCGCAACAAAGGCCTTGGAGTACGTAGCCGAGCATGATAGTTTGGTGACGTTGGGCATTATGGCCACCCGTCCCGAAACCGGATATGGCTACATCCAGATGGATCCGGAGAAGAGTAGCGACCTAAGTGGAGGCTTCTTGCGTGTGAAGGTCTTTACCGAAAAGCCCGATCGTGAGATGGCAGAACTCTTTGTCAAGAGCGGAGATTTTTTGTGGAATAGTGGTATGTTCGCTTGGAATGTATCGGCTATCCTCGCGGCAATTGAAGAGCATGCCGGTGAAGTGGCAGAGGTGCTAGGTGCCGGGGCAGAGGTCTATGGTACGAGTGGGGAGTCTGCTTTTATCCGAGAGGCATTCCCTTGTTGCCCCAGTATCTCGATAGACTATGCCGTAATGGAAAAGGCGCAAAATGTACTCGTCTTGCCTAGTGACTTTGGATGGGCCGACTTAGGGACTTGGGGAGCCGTTTATGAGCATGCCGAGAAGGATGAGGCCGGCAACGCCGCCTTGGGTACTCGTTGCATATTCCAAGAGGCTTCGGGCAATGTGGTTAGCCTCTCCGACCCTTCTCGCATCGTGGTGATGCGGAGCGTCTCAGATTGCATTGTGGCAGAGCATGACAATGTGCTCCTCATCTGCAAGCGAAGCGAAGAGCAACGTGTAAAGGGCATGATGGCTGAGGCCGAATTGCAATTTGGCAAAGAATACATCTAAATCTTTCCCTCTTTTTCTTACCGAATATGGCGGGTGGTAAAGGCGATGGTGGCGAAGTTGTACTACAAACTGCTTGGCTGAGGCGTTTTTACCACTCGTTGCATTTTTATCATATAGAGCCGAGCGAGGCCGATCCGTCCGGTGCCATAGAGGTGCTTTACCCCGGGGAGATCAATTGGGATGGTGGCCCTGATTTCTTCAATGCTCGGTTGCGTATAGGACCCATTGTATGGGCAGGCAATGTAGAAGTAC
Organism: uncultured Porphyromonas sp.; assembly: GCA_963539975.1. Classification (GTDB taxonomy): domain Bacteria; phylum Bacteroidota; class Bacteroidia; order Bacteroidales; family Porphyromonadaceae; genus Porphyromonas. The sequence continues at coordinate 241,131 of CAUTMR010000002.1, forward strand.
ACCGAAAGGCTTCGGAATGGCTGAAGCATAAACATCATTTAGACCCTGCCTACGATAGTACCATCCTGCACGTTGTTGTGGAGAATGACCTGCCTATCTATAGCCGACTAACGGGTGCTCCCCTCTTTACCTGCGTGATGGATCTCCGCCCGATAGACCTAGAGCGTGCAACGGATTATCTGCAACACGAGGGAGCTTTGCCTTGCAGTGAGCGCGACTTAGACCCTCTTCCCATTTCGTGGCACTCTTGGAGCCAATCTCTTTTTGCCAAGAGGATTATTGCCAAAGCCCAGCGATTTATTTCCCTCTACGAAACGTCCGGTAGCGACCTAGGCACTGTGTTGCATCTTCTCCTATTGCGCTACTTGGGGAGTCGCGTTAATAATGAGGCGTTTGAGCAGGTGGCTCGTTCTCTCCCTCTAAGGGTCGTCCGAAAGCATACAGACCGCCTGCCCATGCTGGAGGCTCTCTATTTGGGGCAGGCTGCCTTGCTAGAGGGGGCTCCCATGGATGGCTATCAAGAGGATCTCGCTGAGCGTTATCGCTTCCTCCGTACTAAGTACCAATTAACCCCTATTCCCCGAGGGGCGGTGCGTTTGCTCCGTCTTCGTCCCTCTGCTTTCCCCCATAGGCGATTGGCCTATATGGCGGCACTTCGTCACCGCTACCCCCTATTAGAGAGCGAATTGATGAGGATTACTAATACCCGTGAATTGCAACAACTTTTGGATGTTCCCCCTTCGGATTACTGGCAACTCCACTATACTTTTGGAGCCGAAGCGGAGAAAGCCCTCGCGTCTCTATCTGCAAGTACGATAGACTCCCTCTTTCTCAATGTACTTATTCCCTTCCCTCTACTTGATGCCTATGCCCATGGGGTAGAGCCTTCTGCCGAAGCCCTCGAAGAGGCTTGGACGAGAGCCTCACAACTAAAGCCCGAGAAAAATAGTATTACTAATAGATTTGCTGCTATCAAGTTGCCGCAGGAGCATGCTGCCCATAGCCAAGCTGTCTTGGAGTTGTGGGAGAGCCTCTGTTCGCATCGCTCCTGTTTCCTCTGCCCCCTAGGGCGAAAGTTATTCTCTCACTCCGCTACATTATGACCGCAAACGATACTCTTTATATGCAACGCTGCCTCGATTTGGCAGCTCTAGCTACGGGTTATACCTCTCCCAATCCGCTTGTGGGGGCTCTCCTTGTGCACCAAGATCGGATTATAGGGGAGGGGTATCACCACAGAGCCGGAGAGCCTCATGCCGAGGTCAATTGCTTTGCATCGGTACGCCCCGAGGACGAGAAATGGATTGCCCAGAGTACTCTATACGTCAGTCTTGAGCCCTGCTCGCACTATGGGAAAACACCCCCTTGTGCCGAACTCGTCTTGCAGAAGAGAGTTCCCCGTGTAGTGGTGGCTATGCAAGATCCATTCTCCGAGGTGGCAGGTCGGGGTATTGCGCTCCTTCGCAGCAAGGGTGTGGAGGTAGAAGTGGGTGTGCTGGAAGAGGAGGCTCGATGGCTCAATCGCTTTTTCCTCACAGCGGTAGAAAAAAATAGACCTTGGGTCACGCTCAAATGGGCGCAGAGCCGTGATGGGTTTATCGATAGGGTACGGGAGGATGCTTCCCAACGTCCCGAGGTTTTTAGTTCCCCCATCAGGCAGCGTTATGTCCACTATTTGCGCCATTGCCACGATGCTATTTTGATGGGTCGGCGTACTATAGAGCTAGACAATCCCTCTCTCTCCAATCGTTTTTGGTGGGGTACCTCTCCCCAGCCCATTGTACTAGATAGTGAGGGTGTGCTGTGCCATCAACCCTATAAAATCAATCAGAATAGTACTTCCAAACCCTGGTTTATTGTCTCTCCCTCTGCGTTTCGCTCTCAGCCTCTTCCCGGGAATTGCATCGCGATAGAGCGTGATGAGCATTTTATTGCAAGTCTATTGGAGATGCTTGCCTCTCGCAAAATCCAATCCCTTCTTGTGGAGGGGGGAACCCAAACACTGCAAGCTTTCCTTGATAGTGGGCTCTATGATGCGGTGGATCGGGAGGTCAGCCCTCGTTTGCTGCATGAGGGCGTTGTGGCTCCTATTTACTCGGGAGATGCGAAATGTTCTCTTCTAGACTAGACTTCGAATTACCCTCTGAATAGCGCGCAAGAGGCGAGCAAATACTCTTGATGCCGGTAGAAGTGTAGGGGTATTTGGAGCGGCTCTTCGTCCGATGGATGGTAAGAAATAACGGGGCGATGGGGATAATGAGAGAGGGTGTAGTGCCGGCGAAAGTCCACGGAGGCGTTGGGGATGGCTTTGTAGACCGCCTCACGAGCGCACCAAGACGCCAGCGCATAGCGCGATTGCTCATGAGAGGGGAGTGTGGAGAGCAGCGAGAGTTCTTCTTGGGATAAGAAGCGAGCGGCAAGACGGAGGGGGCGTGAAAAATCAGTTTCTAAGTCAACGCCCACACGCCATCGAGGGGGAGCTGTGAGGAGAGCTAGGTAATCTCCCGAGTGACTAAGAGAGAGTTGAATCTGACTTCCCCGGAGCTGTGGGGCACCGTCTGGCGAATGTGCGAGGCTGCTATGGGGGTAGAGTAGCTGGAGAAGACGTTGAGATGCTTGGCGTTGTTGCTCACAACTAAAACGTGATGGCACGGAGGATAGCCCTAGAAGCCTACTAATATGTACAACGAGAGGCTGTATCATGAGGCGGAGGCGGTAGCGGGTGGGATCACGCGCATTTGCATGATTCGATGCTTTTCTACCTTGGTAATTTCAAAGCGATAGCCCCGATAGGTGACAAAGGCTCCCACGCGGGGCAACTCCTGCTTCAGCTCCAAAAAGATACCGCCTAGGGTATCAATCTCTTGGGTTAAGGGTTCAAAGAGAGAGTCCTCTAGAGATAGGTAGCGGCAGAAGTCGTTAATCTGAGTTTTCCCTTCAAATAAAAAGGAGCCATCGGCAAGTCGAGTGTAGGGTAGCTCGTCTTCGTCGTACTCGTCGGTGATCTCGCCTACAATTTCTTCCAAAATATCCTCAAGGGTAATCAATCCTGAGGTGCCTCCATATTCGTCTACCACAATGGAGATATGCCGATGCTCGGAGCGGAACTCCTCAAGCAGATCGTCTATCTTTTTATTTTCGGGTACAAAGTTGGCAGGGCGTATCAGGGTGTGCCAATCGAAGTCGGCTCCGGCGGTGGTGTAGGGTAGGCAGTCTTTGATGTAAAGGATGCCTTTGATCACATCTTGCGTCCCCAAGAAAACGGGGATTCGAGAGTAGCCGGCATCCAGTACAAAGCGTAGTGTGGTTGCAAAATCCCATTGGTAGTCAATCATTACCATGTCTACACGCGGCACCATAATCTCGTCTGCCGTCTTGTCATGGAACTTAATAATCTCGCCAATGAGTTTGCTTTGCGTCTCGTTTTTTCCCTCGGTCAGTTCTACGGCTCGTGAGAGATCGTCTACGGATAGCTCGTAATGCTTTTTCCCTCTCCGCTCGAGTATAGAAGAGGTCTTTACAAGAGGTATGGTAAATGGGGAGAGCACCTTCACCAGGGGTTGCATGATGTGCGCCGAAAAACGACTGAACGTGAGCGGATGCTGCTGGGCATATACCTTGGGAATAATCTCGCAGAAGAGCAGGAGTACAAAGGTGAGTACGATAGTCTGAAGTACGAAGCTAAGTACGCTGTTGATGCCAAAATCGAAGAGAAGGTGTACGAGATAGTTCGACGAAAGTACAATGCCGATGTTGACAATGTTGTTGCCAATTAGGATTGTGGCAAGTAGTTTTTCTGAATTCTCGAGGAGAGCGAGAAGTTTTTGGTCGTGGGGTGCTTTCGACTCGCGGATGAGGTGAATATCCTGCGGCGATAGCGAGAAAAACGAAACTTCGGAAGAAGACATGTACCCCGATAGGACGATGAGGAGTAGGATAATCCCCAAGGTGATAGCGGCCTGCCAGCCAAAGGGATAAACGATAATACCGGAGAAAAGGCTATCCATCTTGAGCTAGAGAATAAAGGGGCTACTTGGGGGCTTGGGAATATTCGCGCGGAGGATTCCCCACAAAGTGGAGACGCTCCGCTACAATCTCTGTGATGGAGTGCATAGTACCCTGCTTATCCGTATAGTTGCGGTAACTGATCCTACCCTCCACGGCAAGGAGAGAGCCTTTGCGTACCCATTGCTCTGCAAAGGCGGCCTGCTCCCCAAAGGCTACAATGCGATGCCACTCGGTTTGCTCCTCGCGCGCACCTCCGGCGGCTGTTTTGCCCACGGTGTGTGTGGTAGCTAAGGAGAAGTTGGCTACGGAGAAACGCTCTTTGAGGTAGCGAATCTCGGGGTCTTTGCCTACATAACCAACGAGTATTACTTTGTTTATCGACATTGTCTATATCGGTGTTTCTATGGGACAAAGGTAGCAGTTTATCCTGACCTCTGCCTTTTCTATGCTCTTTATTTGATCTCTATCTTGTTCTGTATTAGGAGTCTAAATTTGTATTCCCTCTTAAATTCTTGCTGCGTCTCCCTGTGAGAGTGGTCAAAGTGAGGATGTTTTTTGTTGGCAGCATAAGCTATTCTAGGAGAAAATTGTTCTATATTATGGCTAGCGCGAAACAATTCTATAGTCGATTTCAGTTGCTCAATAGCTTTTGGTATCCAGTCTCTATCCTGTGCCTTCAGCTCTACGAATACTAGTAGCCCCCCACTTCTGTTATCATACAACATTCCATCACACAAACTATAGGTTGTGTCGGGTGTAGGATGAATAACAATATTATGGTCAAGAGGCATGAAAATCAAACTCCTGCCTGACTTGTTTTCTACAGAGGCATGCCAAATTTCCTCGTTCTCTATTGTCGTGTATGCCCTTTCGTCTGAGCCTATATTTATTGGGTCAACAATACCAAAACGCACATCTGCACGCGGATGTTCCCTACGATACCTACACGAAAAGAAGTTAATAGTTGCCATCTTCTATTTCGAGTAGCTGATCGAATAAGACGTTGGTTTCTGCAAGGGCATTGTTCAGATAATTGTTGTCACTCGGCATCCCTTCGTACTTTTCCAATTCTATTACCGAGCCGTCAGGTTGTATCTCAAACACCTTTACTTGCTTAGCCTTGAGCCAACTCTCTTTTGGGACAACAGAAGAGATTGCTTCTGCACGATTTGGGCATTTCTCAGCAACAGCTCCCGCTTTGATATTCAAGCTGATGTAGTTTATCATATAGGGGCTGTGCGTGGTGATAATCAGTCCGTTGTGTGGAGACTGGTTAAAGTTTTGTGTTAATACGTTTAAGATCGTTCGTTGGGACTGAGGATACAGATTTTGTTCTGGTTCTTCCACTATGTTCCAAAAACAATCTATTTTCAGCAGGCTATTCAATCTTTCCATCAGCAGATTTTTTATCTCGTCTGTGAATTTGTTGTTCGATTGTATTTTCTGGATTTCCTTGCGGAGCCTCTCTTTATCTTCTGCACTCATCGGTTCCTCCGCCTTTTCTTTGACCATGCCAGCCAAGTAGTCCGATACTACCACTAGGGGTGCAATTGATTGGAACCCACTCGCTGCTTGGTAGGCTTTGGTTTTGTATCCTTCGCCCACTACCCAAGTTACTTTATTCAGTTTGTCGTACTGCAATTTCACTTCATCTACATGGAGGGGCAATGTACCCTTCGCCCTATTTAATGCGCGTAGATACTCGTCCTGTAACGTCTGTAGAGAGAGAGGTAACTTTTTGATCTTCTCAGCGTGTTCGATGGCCACCATGAAATTGCGTTCGGCTGGGACGTACATCACTTTGGGCATTAGAAAGTGTTGTAAGTCTTTTTCTTGGACGTCAAATTTCCCTTTTTGATAGGTAAATACAAAAAAGTCGCTCTCGTAGCGCAGATACGATTCGGGAGAAAAGAAATCGGCGAGACGATGATAGCCACATAGTTCTTTCTTAAAACGGCTGTAGCTCGTCACATACTTGATTGTTTTACTTCCCTTTACCAGAGCCTTTTCGAGCCACAAACAAGTAGAGATGAGTTTGGCTAACGTACTTTTTCCACTTCCTTGCCGTCCACAAAAAAAAGTAATTGGGGCGAGATTTAGCACTCCCGAGTCGCTTATTGGCCCTATATGCTTTACGTGTATCTTTTTCATTTATTCTTTTGATGTTTCCACCACATCCCCTACAAAAATAGGAAGAAGTTACCGATTAGCCAAATATGAAAAACTTGCATTTCCTATGAGGAAATATATGCCTTTTGCATTGCTTTTACCCTTTCTAGAGGGTGGGGGAGAAGGCAAAAATAGGGGGAATCGCCTCCACGAAATAGCAAGCCCCTCAAGAGTCCATCTGCCGAACTCTCAAGGGGGCTTACGTGTATGAATTTTCTATTTCAGTCTCAGAGTCAGAACCAGTAAGCAGCTCCGATCTTAAAGAAATTGAGCTTGATGGGAGGTTGAGAGTCATTAACAATACCATGAACCCACGTAGGATTTAGATCTCTCATGTAGGAGGCCGATAACTCTAATTGCCTCCAAACTCTATAATCTACAGCAGCAATAATCCCAACACGAGACTCATTTTCTGCAATTGTGAGTCTATTGCTTTTCCCGGGAACCGGTATAACTACTGTATTATAAGCATCAAAAGGCTCAAACGTCATGTTTTCAATGGGAGTTTGTATGTAGTGTATGCTCCCTTTCAATCCACGTGTCCAATAAGCTCCGGCACGCACCGAAAGATTGCCATCGAGGAACGAGTTGAAGCGAACCCCTAGGGTAAGAGGTACATTAAGTACATGGTCTTGCCATCTGAATCGGAATGGGCTTTTGCCAGCCAAATCCGGGTTTTGAAAAAGGTTCCGTTCAATTGAAGAGGCGTGGTAGTTGCTGTACTGAGCATCAAGACGGACTTGTAGACTTATACTAGGAGAATCTTGGAAAAAAGTGTACCGCACAGAGGCTCCGATGCCAAAGGTTCGCCCCATTTTAGAGAAACCGGGACCCGAAACCCCTCCAAAGTCTACAATGGGGGCTACTTCAATTTGAGCAAGCATTTTTGCTGGTGCCACTGCAAGCAAAAGCAACCCTACAATAGAAATAATTTTCTTCTTCATCACTATAATATCTTTGTTTACTTGTTGTGATTTACGACACTGTTCCGCAGAGAACCAACAATTCGTATCGTAAATTCTAAGTGCAAATATAGTGGTATTTTTTTTTTAGTTGCAATTCTTTATGGATTCGTAGTGTAGTCGTGTGGAATAGCGCACCTTGGGTGGGGCGGTTAGGATGCCGGAAAGGGAGGGATTTTGATCGCGTTTGAGGTGGAGAGGCTCTTCCCTTCTTTGAATTTGACCCTTACCGAGAAGGTAACCTCTTGCCCTATCAATGATTGAAAAGGCTTCTCTGTGGCATAAAAATCCCAATCGGGATAGGAGGCTAAAGCCCTTGCTATCTCTTCGGGGATATGGGCAAGAGGGAGGGCGTTGTATTAGGTGTGAAATGCGGAGAAAACGCTGCCTAGCAAAATTTCCGCCGTAGGCTGAAAATAAAAAGTTTCTCGGGCAGGAACGAAAAGTTTTTAGGCTGGTTTCCCCCTCCAAAACCAGCTGCAAAAGAAAAGAGAATTACCCGGAGCTCCCAGAGGCTCTAGCCCATTTCTTACGCCCGATACCCCTAGAGGATTTTGTTGCGCGTGAGAATTAGAAAAAGAAATATGTACCTTTGCTTCAAGAAATAGTACGGAAAGAGCGTACTGTGCAATAGACCCTTTGCTTTCTATGGATCGCCCCAATAGCACCTATCAACCCCTAGCAGAGCGTATGAGACCTACTACTCTAGAGGAGTATGTGGGGCAACGTCATATTGTGGCAGAGACGGCACCTCTGGGGCGCATGATCCGATCGGGCAAGGTGCCTTCTCTTATTTTGTGGGGGCCTCCGGGGGTGGGCAAAACAACCCTTGCGGAGCTAATAGCCCAGAGTGTAGAGGCGCCTTTTTACAAACTGAGTGCCGTAGGGTCGGGCGTGGGTGACGTACGCCGCGTCTTGGAGGAGGCAGAGCGCAGCACACAGGGCTTTTTTGCCGCCAAGAGTCGCCCTCTCCTCTTTATAGACGAGATCCACCGATTCTCCAAAAGTCAGCAAGACTCGTTGCTGGCTGCCGTAGAGCGCGGTATTGTCACACTCATTGGTGCCACAACAGAGAACCCCTCGTTTGAGGTGATTCGTCCGCTTCTCTCGCGTTGTCAAGTCTTTGTATTGCAGAGCCTGGAGCCGGAAGATTTGCGACAACTGCTCGAGAGGGCCATCTCTACAGATATTTATTTGGTGCCCCGTAAGGTGAAGATAGAGAGCGACAAGCAGCTCCTTGCCTATGCCGGGGGCGATGCTCGCAAGCTCCTCAATCTACTAGAGATTTTGGCAGGGGCAACCTCGGCTACTCCTCTCGTTATTACAGATGAATTGGTGCGAGAGAGTATGATGCGTCAGCCCATGGCTTTTGACAAAGGGGGCGAGATGCACTACGACATTGCTTCGGCCTTTATCAAAAGTATCCGAGGCAGTGACCCCGATGCGGCACTCTACTGGATGGCTCGCCTTATTGAGGGGGGAGAAAACCCCCGTTTTGTGGCTCGTCGGATTGTGATTTCTGCTGCCGAAGATATTGGGCTAGCCAACCCTAATGCCCTTATGATAGCCAATGCTGCGGCTCAAGCTGTAGAGCTAATCGGTTGGCCGGAGGGGCGTATCCCACTCGCCGAGGCGGTGGTTTATTTGGCGGCATCGCCCAAGAGCAACTCCGCCTACCTTGCCATAGATGCCGCTCTTGCCTACGTGCGCAACTCGGGCAACCTGCCCGTACCGCTTCATCTCCGTAATGCGCCCACTCAACTGATGGGGGACTTGGGGTATGGAGTAGGCTATAAATATCCTCATGATTACGACAAGCACTATGTGCCACAAGAGTACCTCCCCTCGGAGGCGCGTGGGCAGCACTTCTATACCCCCCAGGTTACCGGGGCGGCGGAGAGAAGGCTTGTGGAGTATCTGGAGTTTATCCATGAAGAGAAAAAAGAATCAGACAAAAACATTCAAAAATAATAGACAACACTATGAACTTACATCAGCGCGCTTTTTCGCTTCGACTTCTCTTATCCCTAGCGTTTCCCTTGCTTTGGGTGGCTTGTGGTACAGTACCTATCTCGGGGAGAAAGTCGCTTAATCTTGTCCCGGAATCCCAAATCATAGCACAGAGTGCCGCCCAATACACCGAGTATGTGCGGCAGATGCCCCACAGCGACGACCCTAAACAGGTGGAGCGAGTGAGGGAGGTGTGCCAGCGCGTTGCCGATGCTGCCACCAGCTATCTTCGCAAGAATAACCTTAACGACCTTGCCCAGCAGATGAAGTGGGAGTTTACGGTAATTGCAGACAGACGCGTCAATGCTTTCTGTATGCCGGGTGGGAAGATTGTTATCTATACCGGTATTTTGCCCCTATGTGCTACCGACGACGAACTTGCCACGGTGGTATCGCATGAGGTAAGTCACGCTATTGCTCGTCATAGCAACGAGCGACTCAGCACCGAGATCCTGCGTCAGATGGGAGGCCGTGTGCTCGTTTCCGCCGTTGGTTCTACCTCCGCTATCACCAATACCGTGATACAGCAGGCTTACGGTTTGGGTTCGCAAGTGCTTGTTTCGCTACCCTATAGTCGTAAGCAGGAACACGAAGCCGACCAAATAGGGCTTGTATTTATGGCCATGGCGGGCTATAACCCCGAGCAGGCAATCAGCTTCTGGACGAAAATGGCACAGCAGGGAGGAGGCTCTACTTCGGAGCTATTGAGTACCCACCCCAGCGATGCTAATCGTATCAAGGCTATCGGGGAGTACCTACCCAAGGCTCTGCCCTACTATCAAGAGTATCTAGCCAAACAAAAGGTAGAGCAGCCCAAAACGCCTTCTACTCCTGCTAAGGACAAGAAGGATACGAACCGCAAACTCACCAATAAGAAGAAGTCGAAAAAGAAATCCACTAAAAAGTAATTCCCTTTTTTACCCCAATATCCCATGAACTCATACCAGTTGATAGCGCAACTTTTACCCGAGCTGGAGGCGTATGGAGCCATCTGTCCCGAGGGGGAAGAGACGGATCTCGCCTCTTTTTCCGCCTTCTTGAGTGAGCGAGTACGCTACCGAGCCGATCGCTTGCCTGGGGGGCAAGAAGCTCCCAAAACAGAGCAAGATGAGGTGCTCCTTGAGGCTGCCATGGCGCGCGAGATTAGCCACCTATTCCGCTATATGCGAGGGTATTTTAGGAAGGCTTTGCGCTCCAATAAGTCGGTTATTACGATGGATGATTATACCTATTTGGTTTGCCTTCTGAGGATACCCATGATGACCAAAACCGAGCTAAACAACCTCAATGTGATGGAGAAAACAAGCGGTACGGAGGTGATCAATCGGCTCTTACGTCGTGGGCTCATAGAGCAGCATGTAAACGAAGAGGACCATAGGAGCTTCTATGTCTCCATTACGGAAAAAGGACGTGAGGAGGTAACAAAATTATTCCCCGAACTCAAGAAGATTGTTACGATATTCTTCTCGGGGATTACTCTACCGCAGAAAATTGTGCTGCATCAGTTGCATCAGAGGCTTGCGGACTGCAATCAGGTGTTCTTTTTGGAGCATCGAGATGAGAATATCGAGGAACTTTACCGCCGAGTCAATGAGAAGGTGACAGGGGAGACTTCTCCTAGAATAGAAGGGTAAGGCGACTCCTACTGAGCGCGTCGCCAAGGGGCTAAGAGATACTCCGCGCAGTCGGTGAGCACAAAAAGTAGAAAGCCCGTAGCTCCTAAGAAGGCGATGCCGGCATACATATCGAGGTAGTCTACTCGCATCCAAGCATTAACTATATAGTACCCCATACCCCGCGAGGTGCCGTATGTCTCCGTAACAAAGAGTACAGAGACAGCGGTGCCTATGGCTATGCGTAGCGCCGAAAGCAGGGCAGGTACAAGAGCCGGGAGCAAAAGATGGCGCAGCATGGCCGGCGTCGAAGCCCCGAGCGAATGCATCACCGTGTAGTTGTCTTTGGGGATGGCAGCAAGGGCATCGCGTAGAGAAACTATAAGTTGGAAGAGTACGATTAGGAGGATCATGATAATTTTCGTGCCCTCACCAAGTCCCCCCAAGAGCATGACAATAGGAAGCAACGCGAGCTTGGGAATGGGGTAAGAAAAGTAGATAAAGGCATCGAAGACCTTGCCAAAGTGCCGGTAGCGGTGCATCGCAAGGGCAATAAGGAGAGCAATAAGGAGAGCAAGTGCAAGCCCTACCCCAATGCGGCCAAGGCTAGCTGTGAGATGCCCGGCCATACCCTCTTGCCAAGCCGTAGGCATGTGGGCATACACAGCCCAAGGGGTGGGGAGGAGTGCCTTTTGCATTACAAGGGAAAGGGTAGCCCAAAGAAGGTGAAGCAACAAAGCCCCCAAGAGAATGTATCCTAAACGAGCAAAAAGAGACTTATTGGGCATGAGAGTTAGGCTAGCTGGGTCAATATGGTACGGATCTCCTGCTCCGAGGGGGAGTGTAGGTCGGCAATAATTTTCCCGGGTTTCCCCCCTATGAGTAGAACGTGATCGGCCAGCAGTGCTGCCTCTCTAGGGTTATGTGTTACCAAAAGGCACGTTGTGGGGAACTCCGCGAGCAGACTGCGAAATAGAGTATAGCTGCGCTCTGCCGTTGCCATATCGAGGGCGGAGAAGGGCTCGTCTAGGAGCAGAAGATCGGGCTTCATTACAAAGGCTCTTGCCAAGGCAACCCTCTGTCGCTCTCCTCCACTAAGGGTCTGAGGGTAACGCTTTAAGAGGTCAGCTAGTCCTAGCACTTGCACAATTTCCTCAAAAAAATCCGTGTCTACAATGTCGTGCCCAAGGTGAGCCGGTAGTAGGATATTCTCCCGTACCCGTTTCCATGCTAGGAGGCCATAGTTTTGAGGAACAAATGCCAAACGATGGCGCTTGGGGTTGGGGACCTCTCCAAAAATCTGTACAACTCCTTGGGTTGGGGGCATTAGTCCCGCGAAAACACGCATCAGGGAAGACTTACCGCTCCCCGAAGATCCTGCCAAAGCACAGATCTCCCCCCGAGGGATGCTGAGGTTTATATCCTCTACAGCCAAGGCATTGTTGGCACCATGGCCGTAGGAGAGGGAGAGGTGCCGGGCGGTGAGAGCCTCCATACAGGGATGGGGATTGGGGATTATGGAAGGAGCTGTTGGGTGGAGTAACTCTCGTCCACAAGTTTTTTACTCTTGAGCCATAGGTTCATCTCCTCTAGCTCTTGTAGGGTCGGGATTGTGACTGGGGTGAAGTCGGGTAACTCCATAGCTAGCGCCGCTGTCTCGGAGATGCCAAGCTCGCTGATGAGTACCTTTACCCACTCTTCTCTGGGGTGTTGTTGCATGTATTGTATCCCTAGGTTATATCCTTGATGCAGCAAGTTTACCGCCTCTTTGCGTTCGCTAGCCTCGCGTGTGAGGGCAATTCCCGTAAGGTTAATACCCAAATCTTTGGTAGAAATAAGGGAGGTGAGCCCGCTCTCTAGCGCCATGGTGGCAAAAGGCTCGGGCAAAACGGCTGCGTCTACCTCTCCGTTGCGGAGCATCTCTAGGCGAAGGGGGATTTTTACGATCTCTACTTTTTCTACCTCTTCCGGCGCAATCCCAGCCTGAGCCAGCAGTTTGTCGGTTGTGTACTCAATCACTGTGTTGCTGCTAAGCGCCAGCTTCTTGCCTTTGAGATCTTGCAAAGAGGAGATCGATTTGCCCTGCCCAACGATGAGGCGAAAGGCTCCATCGCACTTCATGTCTAGCACAATGGGCAGTTGGGCGGCATTGAGGAGAGCGGCCGAGGTGTAGTCTGTAACGGTACCATCTAGTACCCCACCTTGTAGCGCAGCGTCGCGCTCTACGGGAGAGAAAAAGTGCTCAAGCCGGAGATCCAGCCCTAGAGAGTCGTATATGCCTTTGTCTAGTGCCACTGCAAAGGGCAGGTAATCGACCGAGGCCATTACGCCGAGGGAGAACTGTTGTCGGTCGGGATTTCCTTCTGTCCCTTTAGAGGATTTCTTGCCACAACCGAAGAGAAGGGAAAGAGAGGATAGGGCAAGAGCGATACCGCTGGAGAGTTGTTTGAGTCGGTTCATTGTACGGAGTTTTATTTGTTTGTAGTGAGATTATTTTTCTGTGCATAGCGGCACCAGGGGGTAATGCCGCAAGATGTGCATTTGGGCGAGCGCGCCAAACAGACGTAACGCCCATGCAGTATAAGCCAATGGTGCGCCTTGGGGATGAGCTCGGGAGGGATATAACGTACGAGGGTTAGCTCTGTATCAAGGGGCGTTTTGGCACGCGTCGTTAGACCAATACGCTCCGAGACCCTGAATACATGGGTGTCAACGGCCATCGTTGGCTGGTTGTAGAGAACGGCAAGGATCACGTTGGCTGTTTTGCGTCCCACCCCGGGGAGGGTCATTAGCTCCTCACGAGTAGCCGGGATAGAGCCGCCGAATGTTTGCACCACTCTCTGAGCCATTTTGCTTAGGTGCTCTGCTTTGCTATTGGGGTAGCTGATGCTTTTGATAAGAGCGAGTATCTCCTCTTGGCTCGCTTGCGCCATCGCCTCTACCGTGGGCAGGGCGTCAAAGAGAGCCGGAGTAACCATATTCACTCGCTTATCGGTGCACTGTGCAGAGAGCATTACAGCCACTAGTAGCTCGTAAGGCGACCGGTAGTGTAGCTCCGTCTCCGCCACAGGCATATTCTCTCCGAACCATGCCAATATCCCCTCAAAACGCTCTTTCTTGGTCATATCTCCTCCTTCATTCGTTGTACCATCTGGCGTACTGCCACAGGGTAGTATAGGTGTTCTAGGTGATGAATGCGCTCAGCAAGCGAGTCGGGGGTATCTGTCGAGGGGTAGACAGGACAGGAGGCTTGGCATAGGGCACTCCCATGATCGTATTCAGCATCCACGTAATGGATGGTAATGCCTGAGACCTCTTCTCCTGCGGTCAGCACGGCCTCGTGTACGAAGTGCCCATACATTCCTTTTCCCCCAAAGCGTGGCAAGAGGGCCGGGTGTATATTGATAATGCGTGAGGGATAGTGCTCTATAATATTTTGAGGTATGCGAGAGAGGAAGCCTGCCAGCACAATGGCATCAATTTTCTCATCTTGCAGCAGTTGCAATACGGCGCTACCTTCGCGGAAGTCGGCACGGCTGAAAACGTGAGTCGCTACTCCCAAACGTTTGGCTCTTTGGAGCACTCCGGCTTGTGCATTGTCCGTAATAATTAGGGGATATTGGAGCAGATCGGAGGGCTGTTGTAGGATCAAATTTTCTGCATTCGAGCCATTCCCACTAGCGAGTATTGCTATTCGTACCATTCTTTTTTAGTCAAAAATCCGCACAAACTGTATTGTGTTGTGCAGAAACATTGTATATTTGCCCTCGCAAAGAAGATCGAGTTCCTAGGTAGTAATACCTATCTTTGCTGCAAAGATAGTGCGAAACGCGCGATTTTTGCACCCAAAATAAATAGTATAAACCCTCTAATAGAGTAAGACAATGAACGAAATTGAAGCAAAAGTAATCGAACTCATCGTAGACAAACTTGGTGTAGATGCTAGTGAAGTAACCCGTGAGGCAAGTTTCGCCAACGACCTTGGTGCAGACTCTCTCGATACTGTAGAACTCATGATGGGCTTCGAAAAGGAATTCGATATGACGATCCCCGACGAAGAAGCTCAGACTATCAAGACTGTAGGCGACGCTATCAACTACATCGAAAGTCACAAGGCATAATCTCACCATGGAGTTTAAGAGAGTTGTTGTCACGGGTCTTGGAGCACTTACCCCTGTGGGTAATAGTGTGTCTGAGACGTGGGAAAGTCTCCTCCAGGGGAAGAGCGGTGCCGGTCCTATCACCCTCTTCGATGCGTCTCACTTTAAGACGCAGTTTGCCTGCGAAGTGAAGGGATTTAATCCCAACGACCACTTCGATCGCAAAGAAGCTCGCCGCTACGACCGCTACACACAGTTCGCTTTGGTTACTGCCAAAGAGGCTCTCGAAGATTCTGGTCTCGACCTCGAGAAGACAGATCTTGAGCGTGTAGGGGTAATCATCTCAGCCGGTATCGGAGGTCTCGAGACCTTTGAGCAGGAGGTGATGGACTATAGCCCTGAGAAGGGGCCGCGCTTCAATCCGTTTTTCATCCCCAAGATGATCTCGGATATTGCTGCGGGGCTTGTTTCTATTCAATACGGCTTTAATGGCCCCAACTACTCGGTAGCTTCGGCTTGTGCCTCGTCTACCAATGCTATCATAGATGCCGCTATCATGATTCGTCTTGGTAAGGCAGATGTAATGGTGGCCGGGGGTAGTGAAGCGGCTGTTACCATTGCCGGTATTGGAGGATTCAACGCTATGAATGCCCTCTCTACGCGCAACGATAGCCCTGAGACAGCGAGCCGTCCCTTTAGTAAGAGTCGCGATGGCTTTGTACTAGGGGAGGGGAGTAGTATCTTGATCCTCGAAGAGCTAGAGCACGCTTTGGCTCGTGGAGCTAAGATCTATGCAGAGTTTGGAGGCTTTGGTCTCTCTGCAGATGCGCACCACCTCACAGCGAGCCACCCCGAGGGGCTTGGCGCAAAGCTTGTGATGCAGCGCACGCTAGAGGATGCAAACCTTAAGCCCGGTGATGTAGATTACATCAACGTGCACGGAACGAGCACGCCCGTAGGAGATATTAGCGAAGTGAAGGCCATCACGGCTGTGTTTGGTGATGAAGCTAAAAAGCTCAACATCAGTTCTACAAAGTCGATGACGGGTCACCTCCTAGGAGCTACGGGAGCTCTCGAAGCCCTTGTGGCTGTGAAGTCGGTTTGTGAGGATGTGGTTCCTCCCACGATTAACCATCAACCAGACGACGAGGACCCGGAATTCCCTGCACTCAACTACACATTCGACAAGCCTTGCCACCGCACCGTGCGTGCTGCCATGTCTAATACATTTGGCTTTGGTGGTCACAATGCTTGCGTTCTTTTCAAGAAATACGTTGGTAAATAACTTCAGATTTCTTTTTAAGGAGAAGCGCGCAATGTCGTAATTATCACTATTAAAGAGGGATACTCAGAGAGTGGCTTTAACCGCTTTGTTGCCGGATTAAGTTACTTTGGGTATCCCTCTTGTTTTGTGATTCCTATCTACTTTTAGCATCACCACACTCTCTACATTAGCCAACTAACAAGGGATACGTAGCCGATTTTTACTGTCTACACATGCTTTTCTCTGCCCTTCTCTCACGATTCCTCCCCGCACTTACGAAGAAGAAAAAGAGGCTCGAGCCGGACTGGAAGACGCTGGAGCAGATCCTGGGATTTGCCATCCGCGACAAAGAGTACTACCGTTTGGCTCTTATTGACCCTTCTACCACAGCTTCGGGTAATGGAGGTAAGCGGGCTGCCGGGCGGAGCAAAACGACATACAACGACAATAACGATCGACTGGAATTCCTGGGAGACAGTATTATTGGCGCAGTGGTTTCCGAGACACTCTATCGCACCTATCCCAATAGCCCTGTGGGGGCTTTGTCGGAGCAAAAAGCCAAGATTGTCTCTCGCAAAATAGGGGATACCATCGCCAAACGTATGGGCATAGATGGATTGATACAGCACTCGAGTGAAAATTTTCTAGCAAAGGATGCGCCGGGAAATGCCCTTGAGGCCATCGTGGGCGCGATATATTTGGATCGAGGATTCGACTTCGCCCATCAGTTTGTCAATCACAAGATGCTCGGGATTTATCGAGAAATCCGTGAGACGCAGCCCGATCTCGGCACCAATTTCAAGAATAAACTTATCGAGTGGGGCCTCAAGCACAAGTGTACGGTAGAGTTCCGTCTTATTGGTCATGCACCGGGCCCACGCGGTTATTTCGTCTCACAAGTATTCATAGACAACCAGCCTATGGGACACAGCAAAGGCTCCACCAAAAAGGGATCGGAGCAAGGAGCTGCCAAGCTCGCCCTAGAGGCGATTGAGGCTGATGAGGACTTCTTAAAGTCTTTGCAACATAATAGTCCAATGCAAGAGGAGGAACAACAAAATGCTGATGCAGGCTCTTGTTGCTTGCAAAACGCGGTTCCCTCCCGAGACGCCATGCCTATATCTAAATAGAAAGCAAATTAATCTCTCTATATGCACCTACTTCAGGAGAAATTAGCACACTACACTGCCCCTCAGGAGGCACAAGCCAAGGGTATCTACCCTTATTTCCGAAAAATTGAGTCCGAGCAAGATACAGAGGTGATTATTGATGGCCGTCGTGTACTCATGTTTGGCTCTAATGCTTATCTAGGATTGACCAACCACCCAAAACTCAAAGAAGCTGCGATTGCTGCAACAGAGAAGTATGGGACGGGGTGTGCCGGCAGTCGTTTCCTTAACGGGACGCTCGACTCTCACCTAGAGTTGGAGCAGCGATTGGCTCAGTTTGTGGGCAAAGATGACGCCATCATCTTCTCTACGGGTTTCCAAGTTAATCTCGGGGTTATATCTTGTCTTCTAGGTAGAGAAGACTATATAATTTGGGATGAATTGGATCATGCTTCCATTATCGAAGGGATCCGTCTCTCCTTTGCCAAGGCTCTCAAATTCCGCCACAATGATATGGCATCGCTCGAGCGTCGTTTGGCTCAGTGTGCCCCCGATAAGGTGAAACTTATCATTGTGGATGGTGTGTTTTCTATGGAAGGGGATGTATGTAACCTCCCTGAGATTGTAAAACTTGCAGAGCGCTACAATGCCACCGTGATGGTGGACGAGGCTCATGGCTTTGGCGTACTGGGGCAAAATGGTCGTGGGGTGTGCAACCACTACGGACTCACCGATAAGGTAGATCTTATCATGGGTACATTCAGCAAATCGTTTGCCTCCTTGGGAGGGTTCATTGCCGGAGACAAAATCTTGATTAACTACCTTCGCCACCACGCTCGTAGCTATATCTTTAGTGCAAGTTGCACGCCTGCCTCTACCGCAGCAGCCGGAGCGGCTCTGGATATTATGCTGAGCGAACCCGAGCGTTTGGATCATCTTTGGGAGCTTACGAGGTATGCCCTCGAGCGTTTCCGCGCCCTAGGGTTTGAGATTGGTAATACTTCTACCCCCATTATTCCCCTCTTTATCCGTAACAACGAAGCTACATTCTGTATTACACGCGATGTTTTCGAAGAAGGCGTGTTCGTAAATCCCGTTGTTTCTCCGGCAGTAGCACCTGAGGATACCCTTATCCGTTTCAGCCTTATGGCTACGCATACTAAGGAGCAACTGGACTTTGCAATAGACAAACTCCATAAGGTCTTCGTAAAAAATGGGGTGTTACCTCACTAATATTCCGGCTAATTTCGTTTGATTTTTTGCCCTAAAATGGGCGTAAACATAGCTGATATTTTTCTGGGTTTAGCCTAGAAATCAAAAATATTTAGCGCACGAGTTGTTTTGTTACAGCTCGTGCGCTTTTTTCTTGTCCACTTATTCTGTTCTCTAAGTCGGGCACCCGAGGGAGTGCGGATTGCTCCGTTTGTTTTTATTCGAACGGCTCTTCGTTGGAGTCGTGGTGTACGCTACCTTGGGATAAGCGATAGGCGTTGAAGGCTTTGAGTAGCCCCTCCACTTCGTTTAGAGAAATGCGCAGTTGCTCTATTACCTTACGCTTGTTTTCCTCTTTATTGGGGTTTTGGAGGTAATGTTTTACGCCATCACTGGTAAACTTTCTCTCGCGGATGAGGAAATGAATCAGTCGCAACGTCTCTATGTTTTGCGGTGTGTAACGTCGGTGCCCGCCTCGGCTTCTTTCGATGGAGAGCCCAAAGGTATCTTCCCAATAGTAGAGGGTGTGCACGTCCTCCCCGATAAGTTCGCAAACTTCGTGGGGGGAGTAAAATAGCTTCTCGGGTGTTGTTTTTTTCTTTAGGGGCATAGGGGTTGTAGTTTTTCTCGTAGATATTGCCCTGTAATAGACTGAGGCGAAGCTGCCACCTCCTCAGGCGTGCCGCATGCCATGAGTAATCCGCCTTTGGCTCCCCCTTCAGGGCCGAGGTCTATAACGTAGTCGGAACACTTGATAATCTCCAGATTATGCTCAATAATGAGTACGGAATGCCCTTTCTCTATAAGGGCTTGCAGGGAGTGGAGTAGGCGGGAGATGTCGTGAAAGTGTAGCCCTGTAGTGGGTTCGTCGAAGATGAATAGTGTGGGCTCTACGGTGCGTTGTGCCAGGTAGTAAGCGAGCTTTAGACGCTGGTTCTCTCCCCCCGATAGAGTAGAGCAACTCTGCCCCATTTGCACATACCCGAGGCCTACCTCTTCGAGCACTTTGAGTCGAGACACAATGGCTTTGGTGTACTCTTCTTCGGGGTATTGTTGGAAGAAACCCACGGCTTCGGATATGCTCATCAAGAGGAGATCACTGATGTTGACCCCATGGTATTCCACGTCCAAAATCTCACGTTTGAAGCGCTTGCCTCCACAGGCATCACAGGTAAGGATCAGGTCTGCCATGAACTGCATTTCCACCGCAATCGTGCCCTCTCCCTTACACTCTTCGCAGCGGCCTCCATTCTTATTGTTGAAGCTGAAGAAGGAGGGTTTGTAGCCCATTTGGCGAGAGAGCGGTAGGCGACTATACAGCTCG
Source organism: uncultured Porphyromonas sp. (assembly GCA_963539975.1). GTDB lineage: Bacteria > Bacteroidota > Bacteroidia > Bacteroidales > Porphyromonadaceae > Porphyromonas. The sequence continues at coordinate 260,902 of CAUTMR010000002.1, forward strand.
CGGATAGAGTCAAAAGCTCCGATAAATGTCGCAGGGTTGCTTCGCGCATTGCGCCCGGCCATATTCTGATCTACGTATTCTACGGCTTTTAATCTCTTGAGATCGCCCGAGAGAGACCCCGGCTCGTGTGTATCGAAGTAGTGCCGGAGATCTTCGTAGAGTACGTCGCGTACCAGGGTACTCTTGCCCGATCCGCTAATGCCGGTTACCACGGCCAAGACCCCGAGAGGGAGGTCGAGGGTTAGGTTTTGCAGATTGTTTTTCTGCGCGTTGTGTATGGTGATATGGTGCTTGTAGGCGCGGCGCGTTGTGGGAATGGGGATAGAAAGCCGTCCGGATAAATACCCGGCAGTGTACCCCGGAGTCTCTTTGGTTATGGTTTTTGGGGAGCCTACATAGATCACTTCTCCCCCATGAATGCCTGCATCGGGCCCGATGTCTACGAGCGTATCTGCTGCACAAATCATCTTCTCGTCATGCTCCACTACCACGATGGTATTGCCGGCATCACGCAGGCGCTCTACCACCCCGATGAGTCGCTCTGTATCGCGCTCGTGCAAGCCGATACTAGGCTCGTCGAGTACGTACATAGCTCCATAGAGGTTGCTTCCTAGCCGAGTAGAGAGGGTGATACGTTGGCTTTCGCCCCCCGAGAGTGTATTGGAGAGACGATCTAAAGTGAGGTACTCTACCCCTACGTCGCAGAGTACTTGTAGTCGGCTTCGTATCTCGTAAAGAAGTCGCTCTGCGGCTTTGGCTTGAGCTTCGGGTAGTGCGATTCCCTCAAAAAAGTTACGAGCATCGAGGATAGAGAGTTGGGTGATTTGGTCGATTGTTTTCCCCTCAAATTGCACATATAATGCCTCGGGGCGCAGTCGCCTCCCTCCGCACGAAGGGCAGGTAGTTTTCCCCCTAAAGTGGGCAAGTCGCACCCTGTTTTGCACTTTGTACAGCTCCTTCTCCAGCATCTTGAAGTAGCTGTTAATACCTACATATTCTTGGTATTGCTCGTGGTAGAAGCCTCGCCACACCAGCCGTTGTTGCTCTTCGGTAAGATCTTTGTAAGGCGTGTGGATGGGGAAGTCTTCCTTACTAGCAAGAGCCATAAACTCCTTTTTCCAAAGGGAGGATTGGGGGCCGATCCAGCAGGCAACGGCGTCTTCGTAGATGGAGAGTGAGGGGTTGGGGATTATCAACTTGGGTGACAAACCGAGGATTTTTCCGTACCCTTCGCATTCGGGGCAGGCTCCTGTGGCGCTGTTAAAGTCGAAGAGATCGGGGCTAAGCTCGGCAAAGGTGATTCCGTCTGCCTCTAGTCGGTTGCTAAAGTCTAGTTTGACGGGATTCTCTCCTTCCGCAACGATGCTACAAGCTCCGTGCCCTTCGTAAAAGGCAATTTCCACCGAGTCGGCAAGTCGGGTCTCGAAGGCTCCATCGGCATGTCGCACCGACATTCGATCCACTACGAGGTAGAGAGCCTCTTCTCTCTCGCCAGGAGAGAAATCTTCCAAGCGTACCACGCCCCTTTTTTCGCTCCAAACTCGGCTGAATCCGGAGCTTTGATAGATTTGGAGTCGGCTCGTAAGAGCCTCGCCGCGCTCCTCTAGAGGAGCCACTATGTAGATGCGAGTTCCCTCGGGAAGGGTGCCCACCGCTTTTACTACATCGTGGGGCGTATGTTTTTTGACCTCGGTGCTGGAGATGGGAGAAATGGTCTTACCAAAGCGTGCAAAAAGCATCTTTAGATAGTCGTAGATCTCCGTACTTGTTCCCACGGTACTACGTGGGTTGCGGCTGATTACACGCTGCTGTATAGCTACGGCTGGCGGTATGTAGCGGATAAAGTCGCAGTCGGGCTTGGGCATTCTGTCTAGGAATTGGCGCGCATAGCTCGATAGACTCTCGACATATCTTCGCTGTCCCTCGGCGTAGAGCGTATCAAAAGCAAGAGAGCTTTTCCCCGATCCACTAACTCCCGATATAACGGTGAGTTTTCCTCTGGGTATGGAGAGATCAATGTTCTTTAGGTTGTTGACACGATTCCCGCGAATCTCTATATAGCCTTGGTCGTGCTTGATTGTTTTCTTCATAGAGGGAGAGGTTAGTGACGGTGTAGGCAGGCCAATACAATAGCGGTAGCGGCAGCTACGTTGAGGCTTTCTACCTGTTTGCCGTCCGGAGAAGAGGGGGGGATAGTAAGACGTTGGGTTACATATTGAGCAACTGTGGGGGAGATGCCTTGCCCTTCGTTGCCCATGATTAAAATATAAGGGGAGGAGAAAAGGGGCGTGCTGTGGTGTGCGAGAATATCTTCGCCCTCTAAGAATGTCCCCAAAATAGCAACTCCATCCCTATGGGCTTGCCCGAGTAGGGAGTGGATGTCGGCTACCGGCGTTACCTTGACCCGTGCCAAGGCGCCCATCGTTGCCTGTACCACCTTAGGCGAAAAGGGGTCTGCTGTACCCTCTGTAGTAAATACAGATCGGCAGCCAAACCAATCGGCCGTGCGGAGGATGGAGCCTACATTGCCGGGGTCTTGTACGTTGTCGAGCAAAAGACTGGGAGCGGTAATGGTAGAAGCCGAAGGGGGAGTCGGGAGCTCTAGCAAGGCAATCATGGGGCGCGGAGTACGCAGTGTGCTGAGGGAACTAAAGTCGTATTCCTCGGGCAATAGTACTACTCGTTGGATCTGACCCAAGCCCTCCACAAGGGGAAGGAATGAGGCGGTAGTAACCAGCAATCGGCAAGGGAAGGTAGCAAGGAGTTCGCCTATAAGTTTAGGTCCCTCTGCCACAAAAAGCCCCTCTGCACGGCGCACTTTGGCTTGCTGGAGGGCTACAATAAGTTTTTTCTCACGCTGTGAGAGAGTGTTGCTAGAGGTCGTGAACATATTCTATCTCCTTAAAGGCGAAGTGTTTGAGCCCATCTTCTACCATCATCACAAGGAGCCCGTTGGGTTGAACATCGCGTATTATTCCTACGAACTCCTGTCCGTCTTGGGTATTGCGGAAGGTGGCTTTTTCGTCGCGTTTGTAGAGTCTCTCGAGGTAGTCGAGGTGATACATGTTGAGCGTGGGGGCGAGTGTGGCAATCTCTCCTAGACGTTGCTCCATTGATTGGTAGAGCAGAGAGCGTACGAGAGAGAGGTCTAGCTCTTTCCCAACGATCTGATAAAGGGATATAGGGTTGGGGAGGTCGGAGGGGAATGTACGCTCATTGACATTAAGCCCTACCCCTACAATGCTATAATTGATGCGCATTTCTGAAAACGAATGCCCTACCAATATGCCTGCAAGTTTGCGCTCTCCGTAGTAAATATCATTGGGCCACTTGATGCGCAATAGCTCTGGAGAGGGCACGAGAGGGGCTACGGCCTCCCAAACGGCGAGTGCTGTAAGCTCCGAGACTGCCCAAGCCATGGGGGCATAGAAGCGAGGAAAGCGAACGAGGAAGGAGGGTAAAAGATTTTTCCCCTCCGAGGAGTACCATGAGTTCCCCTGCTGACCGCGCCCTGCCGATTGGTAGGGCACCTCTAGCACATAGGCGTTCGGGTCTTGAGGGTGTTGTGCAGCCCAATTGTAGAGGTAGGTGTAGGTGCTCTCTACGGGTGAGGTGGGGGATAGTGCTCTAAAGCTGAGGGTGGGCATAATCTGCGAGGGAATCCGGTAGGGTGAGTGTGCAACGAAGTCGCTTGGGTAGCCCTTGTACTACAAGATAGTAACTGTGTAGGAGCATCTTTTCTACTCGCTCCCAAGAGAGCATCCCCCCTAAAATAACACTATTCCAATGCTTTTTATTCATGTGAAATGCAGGCTCTACCTCCTCAAATCGGAGCCGCCACTCTTCGGCGAGATCGGGGTCGCACTTGACCATCATTTGGGGATCTTTCTCTAGGGGAATAAGGGCAAACATCTTTCCACTTACCTTAAAAACGAGCGTTGTTTCGTCAAAAGGGAAACATTCTTCTACGCCCGGAAGAGATAAACATATCTCCTGTATTTGGATAATATCTGCCATCTTGCTAATTTTGCTACCTGTGTGGAGTTTAGGAACTCTACACTCACAAAGATAATGGAAAAACTACTTTTCGCTACGAATAATACGCACAAGCTCGCAGAGGTGCGCCAAATCTTGCAAGAGCGATGCACTCTAATCAGTCTGGCAGAGGCCGGGGTGCAGAGCAACCCTGTGGAAGATGCTCCTACCCTTGAGGGGAATGCCCTCATAAAGGTGCGCGATGCCCATCGCCTTTCTCAGCTCCCTACGATTGCCGATGATACGGGGCTCGAAGTCGATTGCCTGGGAGGAGCTCCCGGAGTACACTCCGCGCGATATGCCGGAGAGGCGCACAACGACGCTGCCAATCGGCGGAAGTTGGTGGAGGATCTCCGTGCTTTCTCTCCTCCTTACAAAGCTCGTTTTCGTACCGTGGTTGCCTATATCGATGCCACCGGTGCCGAGCATCTTTTTGAGGGATGCGTGGAGGGGACGATCATACTAGAAGAGCGCGGAGAGGCAGGCTTCGGATACGATGCTCTTTTTGTACCGGAAGGGGAGAAGAGAACCTTTGCCCAAATGACGGAGCATGAGAAGAATGCCATGAGTCACCGAGCACGTGCCATCGCAGCTTTTAGTCAATACCTCAAACAACACCCCCTATGAAGCCACTACTTCGCCTTGCCCTAGCTTTGGGCGTTTGGGTTGTGTCTCTACTCCCTCTTGCTGCTCAGGAGGCTCTTTGGCAGCCGATCCTTGCCATGAATCATTATGAGCAAATAGAGGATACTCCGACCCATGTTTACCTTGTTGCCAACGGCAGTCTTTTTGGCGTTGAGAAGAAACACCCCGACCGTGTACACCTCTACAGTCATGCGGATGGGCTAACAGATAATCGTATCTCTACCATCTACTACGAAGCCTCGGCGCAGCGACTATTCATATACTACCTGTCCGGTAAAATGGATGTGCTCTCGCCCCAAGGGGTTGTTAGCAATACGGCGTTGTACGACAACTATCGTTTGGCAGACAAGAAGCTCCACCGGCTCGTTGGTGCTGAGGACAAAGTGTATCTTGCCGGGGGCTTCGGCATCTCTCGAGTGACGCTGGAGCGCGCTCATATAGAGGCCACCTACTTTTTGGGTACTGAGGTGCGAGATGTTGCTCAGCTAGGGAGCGTGCTTTACGCTCTACGCCCCGATGGCTCGCTATTCCGAGGAGATGAGACGCGTAATTTGCAAGATCCCTCTGAGTGGACGCGGGTAACGCTCTCCCACAATACAACCCAATTAGTACAGATTGCAACCTACCAAGGCGATTTGTTGCTACTATACAAAGATGGCGCTCTCTACCGTCTCCCAAAAGGAGAAGGGGCGGCAACTCTTTTCTATTCGGGGATTGAGAATCTTCTTAGGGATCACAAAACGACGTTGGCACAGGGAGCAAATCAACTTATTCTCCTTGATGAAAAAGAGGAGCCACGCGTCCTTTCTCCCCTGGCTAACCTCACCGACTTTGCCACGGCAGACCTCCCCACGGAGCTTTGGCTTGCAGCTTCGAACAGAATAGAGCGCCTCACACTCTCAGGGGCTGATGCGAGTGGCGAAGAGTGGAAGCCTCAATACGATAGCCCTTGGGATAATAATTATTTTTACACGGTGCTATCCGGAGGACGATTTTTCGCCGTCTCCGGAGGGAGAGGAGGCGACCGTAACCGTATCCCGGGGTGCATTAAGATACAAGACCGAGTACATCCTTGGATCAAGATTACAGAGGAGGAGATACAGGGGCGCGTAAAACCTCAGTACTACGATGTGGTTTCTTTGGCTGTAGACCCTCGCGATCCTAAGCACTTTTTTGCCAGCACTTGGGGCGAAGGTCTGCTGGAGTTTCGCAATGATGAGCTGGTACAGCAATATTCGTTGGAGAATAGTCCCCTCTCAAGTGCCATCCCCAATAAGCCCTACAGCAATACTTTTGTACGAGTGGGGAGCCTGTCTTTCGATTCGAAAGGGGGGCTTTGGATGTTCCAAGGCTCTGTTCCCGAAAATATTGTCTACCTCGATGCTAAGGGTAATTGGCATAAATTCCTAGAAATGAGTGTGCGTGATGCCAATGCTTTTGGCCCCTCCCTCGTACTCCCCGGGGATATTGTTTGGTGTACAATCGTGCACGGCGATAGAACGGGTCTGGTAATTGTGGATATAAATGGCACCCCCGATAATACATCCGATGACGTAATTCGTAGCATTTCGCAGTTTGTCGATCGCTCGGGAAAGAGCATTGTCACGCGCACTTTTTACTGCATGGCTCTCGATAGAGAGGGTGCCCTTTGGTTGGGTTCGGACAAAGGTCCCATCATTGTAAACGCTCCCACTCGTGTGCATAAAGCCGCCTCTCCCGTGGCTTCTCGTCCCGTAGGAGGGGTCGAGCCTAACCTATACTACGTTCTTGATAACGTCCGTATCAATGCCCTTGCTGTAGACAGACTTAACAACAAATGGGTGGGAACGGCAAGCGACGGTCTCTATTTGCTCAGTAGTGATGGTACCAAAATATTGGCTCACTATCGCGCTGAAGATACTCCACTCCTAAGCAACAATATCAACACCCTCTCGCTTGATAATACTACGGGTTTGCTCTACATTGGCACTTCCGAAGGGCTGATTACTTTGCAAACAGGCAACTTCGATACGACTGAAGAGTCCTTGAGCTCTATCCATGTGTACCCCAATCCTCTGCGTCCCGAAGACCCGGACTTAGTCACCATCACAGGGCTCAATACTGGTATGGAACTACGTGTTACCAATGCTCAGGGAGGCTTAGTACATAGTGCCGTTGCCACGGGGAACGAGTATCCGCTTACCGTGCGCTCATCGAGTGGAGAACGCTATGCCCCGGGCATTTACTCCGTACTTATCAGCGACCCTAAGAGCCGAAAAGCTCGCGTTGTGCGCTTTGCTGTCTTGTAAACAAACAATCCAAATAGAAATAATAGAACAATGAAAAAAAATCTACTCACCTCGCTATCGCTGGCGTTAGCTTTCGCGCTTTCTCTGCCGGTTGCAGCTCAAGTGGGCAAGGGTGGTCTTACCGAGCAAGATCTCTCTACTATCCGCTCAGGGTTTGATCAAAGCCCTGCCAATCGTGCTCTCCTCAATGCAATCCAAGCCAATGGAATGGTGCTTACCAGTGCCGCTCCTAAGGACTATCCTACAGGGGAATTCTCTAACCGAGTAGCGAGCCGAGGCATCGCCGACCAAAAGCAGAGCGGACGTTGCTGGCTCTTTACCGGTCTGAATGTGCTCCGTGCCGAGCTAATGCAAAAGAATAATGCAGGCGAGTTCTTCTTCTCGCATAACTATTCTTTCTTTTGGGATCAGCTGGAGAAATCCAATCTTTTCCTCCAAGGGATTATTGATACCCGTAAGAAACCCATCAACGATCGTACGGTAGCTTGGCTCTTCCGCAACCCTATTGGTGACGGAGGTCAGTTCACGGGCGTTTCGGACAACCTTACTAAGTATGGTGTGGTACCGAGCGAAGTTATGCCCGAGACAACTAACAGCAACAATACAAGCCGTCTCTCTTCTCTTATCGCTAAGGTATTGCGCCAAGGGGGAATCCGGCTTCGTCAGGCTGCAGAAAAAGGGGCCAGTGAAAAGCAACTAGAGCAGCAAAAACTAACCGTTCTCAAGAGCGTGTATCGTCTCTTGGTACTCAATTTGGGAGAGCCTCCTACGAAGTTTACCTACACGCTCCGCGATGCTCAAGGCAAGGCTATCAGTACAAAAGAGTACACCCCTAAGAGCTTCTATCAAGAGTTTATAGGGCGTGATCTCCGCAACGAGTACGTGATGATTATGAACGACCCCTCGCGTCCTTACTACAAAACCTACCAGATTGAGTACGACCGCCACATGTACGACGGTAAGAACTGGACGTACGTAAATGTACCCATCGAAGAGCTAAAGACGATGGCCATTGCCTCCATAAAAGATAGCACAATGCTCTATTATTCTTGCGACGTGGGCAAGGAACTCGATAGCAAGCGTGGGGTACTAAGCTTGGGTTATAATGACTACGAAGCTATCCTAGGTTACCCCATTGATATGAACAAAAAGGAGCGTATTGAGACCGGCGATAGTGGTTCGACCCACGCCATGACCCTCGTTGCTGTGGATCTGAATGCAGCGGGCAAACCTACCAAATGGATGGTGGAAAATAGTTGGGGAGCTACCTCGGGGCACCAAGGTCACCTCATCATGACGGACGAGTGGTTTGATGCCTATACTTTCCGTATCGTAGTGGATAAGAAATACCTTACAGATAAGGTGCGCGCTGTGATGAACGACAAGCCTACCATGCTTCCCCCCTGGGATCCTATGTTCCGTGCCGAAGAGTAATACTTCGCACTGAGTACGAAGCAATCGAATGCTGCTATCTTTCTCTTTGGGGAGAAAGGTGGTAGCATTTTTCTTTTGCCCCGAGAGGGATTCCCTTTCTGCCTAGAAAAGGACAGAAAACTAGCCAGAATCGCCTCACTATATTGCCTGATTTTTGAAGAAATCTAGCCCAAGAAATATTTTCTTTTAGGCCTGTGTGCAAAAAAATATAGGCTGTCGTTTCTCTTTTGTTCTGAGTGTGGGGAGATTCGATTTCTTCTCAATGTTTTTTATCGTACAGAATTACATTATTAAGATGATTCTCTGTACATTTGTAATGGTCTTGTGGGTACATTGTGTTGTAGCCCAAGCACAAACAAATAATCACAAGCATAAAAAAGAAAGTATGACTCCGACAAATCCTATATTCGATAGCCTGGACAAAGGCAAATTGCAGCGCATGCTCCAAATTCGTAGTGAGTACAGCGATGGCTTAATCACCCTAGAAGAGGCGAGGAAACGTATGCTCCAAGACGTGGGGCGCATCACTCCCGAAGAGTTTGCTGCAGCCGAGCAGCTGGTAAAGGGCGAGGAAGATCCCGATGAATGCCGCACAGAGAATGTACACGAGATACTGCAAATCTTTGAGGGCCTTATTGAGCAACCCAAGCTCTTGCTCCCCTTTGGGCATCCCCTTGATGCCTATTTGCGAGAAGCTGAGAAGATGAAAGCCTTGCTCCAAGAGGGAGAGAAATTGCTGCAAGGCGAGTTTGCTCCAGACCCCTGGATGGCTTTGATGCAAGAGATCATGCCCTATAAAGTGCATTTTAGTCGGAAACAAAATCAACTCTACTCCGTACTCGAGAGAAAGGGTTTTACTCGCCCCTCTACTACGATGTGGACGTACGACGATTATGTGCGCGATGAGATGAATAAGGCAATGGATCTACTGCAGTTGGGCAATTATGCTGCTTTCCCCGAGGCCTTCCGCACCATGGCAACCGATATGCTCGACTTGATCAGCAAAGAAGAGCTAATTCTTTATCCTACTTCGCTCAAATTGATCTCTGAAACAGAGTTTGAAGCTATGAAGCATGGGGACTACGAGATCGGATTCTTTGCTATCGAAATGCCTGAATACAAGCCTTCTCGCACTCAGGCTCCTAAGGACGACTTTATGGAAGAACTGGCTGATTTGCTCGCTCGTCATGGACTTGGCTCGAAGGGTCAGTCCTCAGACGAAGTTTTGCACGTGGCAGAGGGACGATTGACATTGGAGCAGATTAACCTCCTATTCCGCCATCTCCCTGTAGATCTTTCTTATGTAGACGAGAACGAATTAGTTAAGTTCTATACCGATACGCCCCATAGGGTATTCCCTCGTAGTAGGGAGGTAATTGGTAGAGAGGTAAGCAAATGCCACCCGCCTAAGAGCGTCCATATTGTGGAGGAAATCATAGAGAAGTTTAGACGAGGCGAGCAGAGTAGGGCGGAGTTTTGGATCAATAAGCCGGGGCTCTTTATCTACATTGTTTATGTGGCAGTGCGTGATGCCGAAGGGCACTTCCGAGGCGTTTTGGAGATGATGCAAGACTGTACTCATATCCGTAGCTTGGAGGGCTCTCGTACGTTGCTTACTTGGGATGAAGAGCAACAGACGCCCGAGGCTCCGGAGGAAGAGGGCGATAGCTCGGTACTATCTCCCGATACTAAGTTGAAAGACTTGCTCAAACGTTATCCCCAGTTGAAGGAGGATTTGCCCTCGATCAACCCCAAATTTGCAATGCTACAGACGCCTATTGCCAAGGTGATGTTGCCTATGGCTACCCTCAAAACGATGAGTGAACGCTCCGACATGCCCCTTGACGAATTGATGAGCCGCTTGGCTGCGCTTATCTCCTCGTATGGAGCGAATTAACTTCTGAGAAGGGGTATCTAGCCAAAAAATCCTACCTTTGTGGGCGAAAGAGACGAAGGTATTTAGATTTGTAATATATGAAACCGACCCTTCTTGTAATGGCTGCCGGCATGGGAAGCCGGTATGGAGGCCTTAAGCAATTAGACGGCGTAGGACCCAATGGCGAGACCATTATGGATTATTCTATCTATGATGCGCTGCACGCCGGGTTTGGTAAGGTTGTATTTGTAATTCGCCGGGATTTTGAAGAAGAATTCCGTTCGAAGGTGCTGTCTAAGTATGAGCACGCCATTCCTACGGAGGTTGTTTTCCAAGAGATTGATAAGCTCCCTCATCCCTTTGTTTGCCCGGAAGGACGTGTAAAACCTTGGGGTACAAATCATGCTGTATTGATGGCGGCTGAGGCTATTTGTGAGCCTTTTTGCGTGATCAATGCCGACGATTTTTATGGCAGGGAGGCTTTTGCCGTGATGGCAGAGGCGCTACAAGCTATTGACCCCTCTACTAAGGGAGACTACTGTATGGTAGCCTATCACTTGGGTAATACGCTTAGCGAAGGGGGGACGGTCTCGCGTGGTGTTTGTTCGGTAGACTCGGAGGGTTGCTTGCAAAAGGTAGAGGAGCAGACCGCTCTTGCTCGAGATCCTAAAGATCCTTCTCGCTGTCTTGATGGGAAGTCCGGGCTCGCCTTCCCATTGTCTACCCCCGTTTCGATGAATTTCTGGGGCTTTACCCCTGATTATTTCGATTACTCCCAAAAGGCTTTTGTACGTTTCTTAGAAGAACATATCACAGAGCCTAAAAGTGAGTTTTACATTCCTCTAATGGTAGACACGCTTATAAAAAGCGGTGGGGCAAAGGTGCGTCTTCTCTCGAGTACGGCACAGTGGTTTGGCGTAACGTACCAAGAAGATCGTAAGAACGTAGTAGCCCGTCTTGCCTCATTGGCTGCCGATGGAACGTATCCATCACCGCTTTTCTAAAGCTATTCCTTCCTTTTTTGTCCAAAAACTTATTCATTATAAAACCTATGAAAGTAAAGATGTTACTTCTATTGCCCTCGTTTATGGGGCTCATGCTCACAGGTTGTAGCGGTGGCAATGGTACAAAAGACCAAGATGCTATGCCGGCTATCGACCTCACAGCGCTAGACACAACAGTAAATCCTGCCGAAGATTTTTATCTTTTCGCCAATGGCGGTTGGATGAAAAACAATCCCCTTCCTGCTACCCATAGCCGTTATGGTTCGTTTGATGTCCTCCGCGAACGCTCTATTGAGCAGATCCGCGACATCGTAGAAGAGCTTGCCGGTAAAACGCAAAAAGAGGGTACTAATGAGTATCGCGTTGCCGTACTTTACAAGCAGGCAATGGATAGTACTACCCGCAATGAATTGGGTGCTACCCCTATCAAAAAGGACCTCGAAGAGATCGAAGCTATCGCTAATAAGCAAGACCTTCCCAAGATCTTTGGTAAGTGGGAAGCAGAGGGCCGTTCTGTATTCTTTGGCACTTATGTAGCTGCCGACGACATGAACAGCACCATGAACATTATGCATGTGTCTCAGCCCTCTCTTGCTCTCGGCAATAGAGAATACTACCTATCTGCTGAGAATGCACAGATCCTAGAGGAATACAATAAGTACATCAATAAGGTGCTCACTCTTGCCGGTTATAGCAAGGAAGACGCTGATCGTATTACCAAAAACAATGCAAAGATCTCTCGTGAGCTCGCTCAGATGAGCTACTCGCAAGAGGAGTTGCGCGATAGCCGTGCCAACTATCACTTTGTGGCAGTTAAGGAGTTTGCCGCTTCGCACAAGGGCTTTGATTGGAACGCATACCTTGCAGAGCGCAATCTCTCGAATCTCGAAAAGTGGGACGTAACCCAATACAACTACTTCGATAAATTCGACAAGTGGTTCCCCACGGCAGACCTCCGCGAGATCAAGGACTATCTTATCGCATCCGAAATAGATGGCGCTGCTAGCTACCTTAGCGACGAATTCTCTCTCGCCTCTTTTGAGTTCTACGGAAAGACTCTTAGCGGTAGCAAGGAACAACATCCTCGCTGGCGTCGTTCTGTCAACTTGGTTAATGGCGTTCTCGGCGAAGCTCTTGGTGAGGTATACGTAAAGCGTCACTTCTCGCCCGAGTCTAAGGAAAAGATGGCTCAGCTTGTTAAGAACCTCCAGGTTGCTCTCGGTGAGCGCATCGCTAGCCTCGATTGGATGAGCGATGCTACCAAGGTAAAGGCGCAAGAAAAACTCAATGCCTTTACCGTAAAGATTGGTTACCCCGACAAGTGGAGAGACTACTCAAAGCTCGCTATCAGTGCTGATAAGAGCTTCTACGAAAACCTCAAAGAAGTAACTCGTTTTGAGCAAGACTTCAACATGAGTGAGCTGGGCAAGCCCGTAGATCGTGAGCGTTGGCTCATGAATCCTCAGGATGTAAATGCTTACTACATGCCTACAACCAACGAGATTTGCTTCCCTGCAGGGATCTTGCAACCCCCGTTCTTCAACCCCAATGCAGATGATGCTGTAAACTATGGTGCCATCGGGGTTGTGATCGGTCACGAAATGACACACGGATTTGATGACCAAGGTCGTAACTACGACAAGGACGGAAATATGAACGATTGGTGGACCTCGGAAGATGCTGCCAAGTTCCAAGCCGCTACCTCTAAGCTCGTAAATCAGTTCAATGCACTCACCGTAGTGGGTAACGTGAAGGCAAATGGTGCTCTTACTTTGGGCGAAAACATTGCTGACCAAGGTGGTCTTATCGTAGCACACCTCGCGCTACAAAAGGCTCTTGAGGGCAAGGAAGTTCCCATGATTGATGGATTTACCGCCGAACAACGCTTCTTTATCGGTTATGCACGCGTTTGGGGACAAAACATCACGGAGCAAGAGATGATCCGCCTTACCAATATCGACCCCCACAGCCTGGGTATGTATCGCGTAAATCAGACGCTCCGCAATATCGATGCTTTCTTCAAGGCTTTCGGTATCAAAGAGGGTGACAAGATGTATCTTGCTCCCGAAGATCGCATACTCGTTTGGTAATATAGCATAGGAGAGAGAAGCTCTCTTCCGTAATTATGTGCTCTAGCAGAGAAGATCTTTTCCCTCTGCTAGGGCACTTTTTTGCTTTCGAATGAGTATCTTTGTTCTCACCTATGGGACAGATGAATTGGCATACTCTTTTATCCGACAGACGCCTTGAGCGAGAGGTTTCTTCACTTCCGCCCTTTCGCTCTCGGGTGCGCAACGAGTTTGAGCGAGACTACGACCGTATGGTCTTTTCCGCCCCTTTCCGGCGATTGCAAAACAAGGCACAGATATTTCCCCTGCCCGGTACTATATTTGTGCACAACCGATTAACGCACAGCCTAGAGGTAAGTTGTGTGGGGCGTTCTCTAGGGAATATCGTTACAAGTGGTCTGCGAGAGCGTTACGAGGGATTGCCTTTTTATGATTCGGATATTGCCAACATCGTTTCGGCTGCTTGCCTTGCTCACGATATGGGCAATCCTCCTTTTGGTCATAGTGGGGAGCGTGCTATCTCTGCGTTTTTCCGTGAGGGAGCCGGAGCAGAATGGGAAGACGCTGTGCGTAGTGAAGGCGGTCGGTGGGAAGATTTTATCCGATTTGAGGGGAATGCCAATGCCTTTCGGTTACTTACTCACCGCTTTGAGGGGAGGCGTCGCGGAGGGTTTGCTCTTACGTATAGCACCCTGGCTTCCATTGTAAAATATCCCTATTCGTCTCTCTCGGCAGGAGGTAAAAACAAGTTTGGTTACTTTGCTACCGAGGAGGAGACTTTTGCCGAGATTGCTCAGCATTTAGGCATTCTTCGCCTGCAAGACTCTCCCGATGTTTATGCTCGCTATCCCTTGGTCTTTTTGGTGGAAGCTGCCGACGATATTTGTTATCAAATAATGGACTTGGAGGATGCCTACAAGCTACGGATCATTTCGTATGAGGAGGTTTCCCTTCTTTTTATGTCCTTTTTGGATGCTGAGGAGCAGGCTACTTCGCTAGAGGTATTACACTCCATCGAAGATCGTAATGAGCGAGTGGCTTACCTCCGATCCAGGGTTATTAATCACCTAACTGAGGCTTGTGGAAAGGCCTTTTTGGAGCACGAATCCGAGATTATGGCAGGGGAGTTTAGTTGTCCTTTGGTTGCTGTAATCCCCGAGGCAGAAGCCTATAAAGCGGCAAGTCGTTACGCCTACAAACATATCTATACTGCGCAAGATGTAGTGGATGTAGAGCTGGCCGGTCATCGCGTCTTCTCCGAGATTATAGAGAGGATGATGCACGCCTTGATGCACCCCGACAATGCCTATTCGAGAACATTTCTCAACCGCGTAAGCAGTCAATACAACGTACACGAGAAGACAACGTATGGTAAGATCCAATGTACCCTAGACTATATATCGGGTATGACGGATCTCTATGCCTTAGATCTCTACCGCAAGATTACGGGGATGAATCTCCCCTTTGCTTAACGTTTTCTCGCTCCCCTTCAAGATTTTTCGTGCTCTTTCCGTCCTAGGCGTCCCATTGTGGGCGCATGGGAAACTATGGGTAGTAATAGTTTGAGAGAGAGTAGGAAAGAGGGAGAAGATAGGGGTAAGATGGGAATCCCCGAGGGGAAAGTTATCAACAATTAAGCAACCGAGTCGCTTTTTATTCGTAGTTTTGCTCCTGCAAAAGAAGAGAACTATGGGAAAAATCATTGCGCTAGCGAATCAAAAAGGGGGGGTAGGCAAGACTACAACAACCATCAATCTTGCAGCCTCTCTCGCCACCCTTGAGCAGAAAGTGCTTGTGGTGGATGCCGACCCTCAAGCCAATGCGACATCGGGATTGGGCGTAGCTGTAGAGCAACAAGCAAAGACTATCTACGAGTGTTTGGTGATGGAGGCTTCCCCCCGGGAGGCTATAATCCCTACAGGTATAGAGATGCTCGACATTCTCCCCTCGCATGTAGACCTTGTGGGCGCAGAGATAGAGATGCTGGAGTTTGCCCAAAGAGAGTCCGTAATGCGCAAGATGCTCACCCCTCTCGTAGACCAATATGATTACATACTCATAGACTGTTCTCCTTCCCTTGGGCTTATCACGGTCAATTCTCTTGTGGCAGCCCACTCGGTAATCATACCTGTACAGTGCGAGTATTTTGCACTTGAGGGTATCAGTAAGTTGCTGTCGACTATACGTATTATTAAGAGCAAACTCAATCCGGAACTGGCGATTGAGGGTTTTTTGATGACTATGTACGATAGTCGCCTCCGCCTTGCCAATCAGATTTACAACGACGTGAAGCAGCACTTTGGGGATATGGTCTTTGAGACCGTAATCAACCGCAATGTGAAGCTTAGCGAAGCCCCCAGTCACGGAGTGCCCGTGATTCTTTACGATATCGAAAGCAAGGGGGCTGTGAACCACTTGCAGCTTGCCGAGGAGCTAATCCGACGGAATCCCAAGCGACGCAAATAGACTCCTGTAAAAAGATCAATCACTATGAAAAGAGAAAATAGACCTCTTGGACGAGGGCTCGACAACCTACTTGGAGAGGCTTCGGGCACCTCTAGCATCAACGAAGTTAATATAGATAGTATACAACCCAACCCGGATCAACCTCGGCGAGCCTTCGACGAAGAGAGTTTGGCGGAGCTTGCCCTCTCAATTCAATCCATCGGATTGGTACAACCTATTACGCTCAAGCAGCTCCAAGATGGTACCTATTTGATCATATCCGGGGAGCGGCGTTGGCGAGCTTGCAAACGGGCAGGTTTGTCCACTATCCCTGCCTACATCAAGACGGCAGACGATGAGCAAATTATGGAAATGGCACTCATCGAGAATATCCAACGTGAGGATCTCAACGCCATTGAGATAGCCCTCGCCTACCATCGTTTGCTCCAAAACTCCGATATGAAGCAGGAAGATCTTGCCAAGCGAGTAGGTAAGACGCGCTCTTCTATCAGTAATTATCTTCGTCTCCTCAGGCTCCCTGCCGAGATCCAATTGGGGCTGACAGAGAAGAAAATCGATATGGGGCATGCCCGTGCCATATTGGCTCTCCCTCGTCTAGAGGATCAGCTATCGGTATACGCTACCACCATCAAGAAGAATCTATCGGTACGCCAGATTGAGTATTTGATTAAGCGTATGATGAGAGAGTCGGAGCTGGTGCGTACGGGGCGCGAACCCCTACCGGACTTCTCTGTCCTCAATACACAGCTATCGAAGTTCTTTGGTAGTAAAGTAAAGATTACGGGCAATAAGTCGGGTAAGGGAAAGCTTACCATCGAATTTGCCAATGAGGCAGAACTCGCTCATATCATAGAGCGACTAGAGGAGCAACGTAAGTAGACTTTCCCCATGCGAGCTGCGGCATCTCCATCCCGTCTTTCCCAAAAAAGGGCTTCCCAGTGGAGCCTTCGCCTTTGCCGCCTTGTGGGGTGTAGTCTGTTGCTCGTGGGGCTTCTCGCCTTTTCCCATAGAGAGGCTTTTGCCAAAGGGGTTTCCTATACTTTAGATGAAATTACCCTCCTGCCTCTGCAGATTGATAGTGTACAAAAAGACACAATTACTCAAGTTGCGGAGTTTGCGCCCTCTGCTCCTTTGCCAGACACCCTACAGATGCTTCCTACTCCCGAGGCCCCTCTCCGCCGTAACTTCCTTGCTACGAGTAGTCACTTTGCCCCCAATCCCACCTTTGCCCTGCTCTATGCCCTCATCCCCGGAGGGGGGCAGTTTTACAATCGTAAGTATTGGAAGATTCCTCTTGTACTTGCTGCCGCTACTGCCTGTACCTATGCTGTGTCCTGGAATGCTCGTCTCTACAATGAGTACCACACGGCATACGTAGATTTCATGAACGAGAATCCTCTCGAAAAAGACTCTTGGAAGGGTTTTGTTCCTAATGGAGGAAACCCTGCAGATTATGTGGGAGATGGCAACATCCAGAGCCGTCTCAAAAAAGGTACCGAGCTATACCGACGCAATCGCGACTTGAGTATTATCGTGTCGGCAGCTGTGTATCTTCTCTCCATCATCGATGCTTATGTGGATGCCGAGTTATTTCTTTTCGACGTATCCCCTGATCTTTCGATGTCTCTTGCTCCCTCGCTGATCGCTCAGCCATGGAGCGCTATCTCGCCCTCGCCTACCGTGGCACCGGGGCTTTCTTATAGATTATTGTTCTAATGACTTATAAAGAATTTTGCCACACCTATGGCTTTATCCTTATTGCCTGTTTTGTGGGCATCCTTAGTACGCTAGATCTCTCTGCCCAGCAACGCAAAGTCCTATCCGGCTCTAGTGAGATCGTTACCCCTCCCGGCCTTGAGGCTGATGCCGATGCCCTTATTGCCAAATGGAACCAGGGCTACAGCACCAACCTCCCTGCTGATACTACCTGTGGTGCTATCCGTCGTAATGTGCCACAGAAAACGCCCGAAATGCTCTATCGTGAGCGAATATTCCGTCTCCCCACAGCGATGACTATCCCCCTGAATCAGCAAGTGCGCAATGGGATAGAGATCTTTTTGACTCGTAAAAAGACGCTCATCTCTGCGATGCTTAGCTTGGGCGATTATTATTTTCCGACCATAGAGGCTATCCTCGATAAGTACAAACTCCCTCTCGAACTTAAGTATCTCATTATTGTAGAGTCGGGGATGAACCCCACAGCCGTGTCCCCCGCCGGAGCCGCCGGTCTCTGGCAATTTATGGCGCCTACCGCCAAAGCCTACGGGTTAACCATTAATTCTCTGCTTGATGAGCGGCTAGATCTCGAGAAGAGTACAGATGCTGCTGCCCGATACTTACGCGATTTATATCAGGTTTATCACGATTGGTTTATGGCTATGGCTGCCTACAATTGTGGATTGGGCAACCTCAATAGAGCAGTTTACCGAGCCGGTGGACGTACTGACTACTGGAGCGTTTACCCTTATTTGCCACGTGAGACGCAAGGCTACGTTCCTCTATTCATCGGCGCATTCTATGCCATGCACTACCATGCAGACTACCAGATTTGCCCCAAAAATGTATCTCTCCCCCTGGCTACCGATACGCTACTTATTCGCCATTCTCTTTCTATTCGTGAATTGTCTGAGGCGGCCGAAGTGTCCCAAAGTCTCTTCAAACTCCTCAATCCCCAGTACAAGCAAGGTACTGTTCCGGGGCATATCTCCCCTTGTTCTATACGCTTGCCCATGAAGGCAATTAACCGACTGGATAGACGCTTAGAGGAGCTGTACCAGAATGTAGAGAAGGTGCGACTTGGCAAGATGACATCCTCTTCCACAGACCTTTTGGCAAGCGATGGCGAGAGCAAGGAGGGGGAAACAACAGAGGCCGATAAGCCTGTAGTAGCTTCTGCAAAGACGACTACTTACACCATACGTAAGGGAGATACTCTAGCCGGTATCGCTAAAAAACATGGTATTACGATGGATCAGCTCATGCAAGCAAATAACATCAAAAATACCCGCTACAACCTAGTGCCGGGGAAGAAACTCACCATCCCGGTTAAGGATGCAAGTCCCAAGGTGACAAAAACAAAAGCTAGGAGCAAAACGAAAAAGAAGCCCCGTCGTCGCCGTCGTTAGTCCTATTCCCTCTGCTTAATCAATGAAAAGATTCTTCCATATCCTCCCCAAGAGAGTTCTCTATCCCTTGCTGGCTTTCCTAGTTCTTGGGGTAGGTTACCTATTTTGTACGAGCAGTAGTTCGCCTGTACAGGACCCTTATCCCGATTTGGAAATCGCTCATCCTTCCATCATTTTTTCTGAGCATCTCTCCGTGACTCACTTGCCGGAGGCTCAGCATCGGGTGGCAATCCTCGATCCTACGCGTCAGGATACGGTGGCTAGATACCTATTGGTTCCTCGGCAGGATGTGGAAAAAGTATCTCCTCTCCCCAACGAGCGTATTATCCCAATCCCGGTTCGCCGCGTGGTGTGCCTTGGTCTCTCTACGATTGGAGCTCTAGAGGTGCTCAATGAGCGAGCTAGCATCGTAGGAATAGAGAGTGTGACAAAGCTCTATGATAATGAATTGAATGAACGCCTTAGGGCTGGAGCACTCGATACTTTGGGGAGAGGAAAAAATATCAATGCAAGAAAAATAAAAGAACTTGCCCCGGATATTATCTTGTGGAGTCCCTTGCCGGGCTATCCAGGGGCTGCAGTTGCGCCCGAAGAACTCGCGGATAGAGTAGTCCTTTCTTACGACATCTATGAGCGAATTCCTCTAGGGCGTGCCGAGTGGCTCAAGTTTATCGGGCTTTTGATGGGCAAAGCCAAGACGGCGGATAGTCTGTTTTCGGCTACAGCTTCGCGCTATGAGTCTCTGCGCCTGATAGCTCAAGACCGTCCGGAACGCCCTCGCGTAGTCTTTGCGCAAAGGGTGGAGAACGGATGGCAAATACCCTATCCGGCCGGTTATGCGGATTATCTTTTGCATGATGCCAACAGCAAATTCGTCCCCCTCAAAGGCTCTATTGTGGGGCTTACACTCAGCTCTCAAGAGCTTCTTGGTCGCTATCGTGATGCCGAGTACTGGCTCTCGTGGGAAATCCCGGGGATACAGACCTTGGAGCAATTTGGGGAGCTCGATCCTGAGATTCGGGGCATTCAGGCTTTTCGTAATGGGCAGGTGTACCTCAATACAAGGTTGGTAGACATACAGGGAGGCAACGAGTATTGGGAGCAAGGGTGGTATCATCCCGATCTTGTTTTGCAAGACCTTGTCTACATCTTACACCCCTCTTTGCGGGCACATGGAGCGGTGCATAACTATTGGATGCAACTGCAATAGTGCGAAAAAGAGGGGATGGTGAGGGCAATCTGTACTGAGGAGAAGAGTCTTGTATAGCCCTTGTCTTTGGGGATTGTCTCAAGAAAATAGGGCGGAATTCTTGTGTATATCAAAACTATTTGTACCTTTGCAGCACCAATCGCGGAAGTGTGTTGTAAAAAAGAGACCACGGCGAGGTTGGTTTAGTATGGTGGTCGTAGCTCAGCTGGTAGAGCCCCGGATTGTGGTTCCGGTTGTCGTGGGTTCGAGCCCCATCGTCCACCCCATAAGAGAAGAAGAAAGAGTCGGAATAGGGCGTAATATCCTCGTTCCGGCTCTTGCTGTTTTACGATGATGGAGCAGGAAAAACAAGACCATTACGAGACCCTTGCAGAGCAAAACCAAGTAGAGTACTCCATACAGAGAAGCCGATTTATAGCCCATGCTTACCCTATTCATTCGGTAGAAGAAGCTTTGGAGCTGGTTGCCTCTCTACGCAAAGAGTACTATAATGCTACGCATATTTGCTGGGCTTATGCTGTGGGCGCCCTGCGAGAAGAGAATCGAATGAATGACGATGGTGAACCGTCCGGCACAGCAGGCCGCCCCATCTATGGGCAGATCTTGGCTCAGAACGTAAGCGATGTACTGGTGGCTGTGGTGCGTTACTTTGGTGGGGTAAAGCTCGGAACAGGTGGGCTTATAGATGCCTATAAAGAGAGTGCTCGCCTAGTGCTTATGGAGGCTCCTCGTCGGGAGGTGATTCTCTTGAGCCCTTTTACGCTCCGCTTTGCTCCTCATCTTACAGGTACCGTGATGCGCCTTGTCAAAACCATGGGTGCCGAGATACTAGAGCAGGGGTTTGCACAGGGGGAAAGCCTTTTGGAGTGCCGCATACGGCAGGGGCAACTGGAGATCTTACGGTCTGCCGCTGCTGCTATCTATGGACTCACCTGTATAGTTGAAGATCCGAACTCATGAAGCACACACTCTATCGCCCCATCCCCAGTCGCTTTATGCGGCGTATCAAAGATTATGGGTTGCCTATTGCCATTCTTATAGGGATTCTTTTTTATCGTTGGCTTAGCCCTCTGAGCGTTGCCATCCCCTACATGATTGTCTGCATGCTCTTCTTTACGTTCCTAAAGTTGCGCCCCAGAGATCTTCATTTTTTACCTGTCCATGGGCTTCTTGTTGTTCTGCAAATTGGTTTGGCTCTTGGCTCTTATTACCTCCTACGTCCACTCTTCCCCGAGAGTATAGCTCAGGGGGCTTTCAATTGTTTTCTATGCCCTGCAGCCTCTGCTTCGCCTGTGATTATTGGTATGCTGGGGGGCAATATTGCCGTAGGTACAGCCTATGTGCTGCTTACAAGTATCGGCATTGCCTTTGTGGGGCCTCTCCTCTTTAGTATAGTGGGGGAGGGGAACGTTCCTTTTTGGGAGTCGGTACTAACGATTTTTGCGCACGTGCTCCCCATTGTCGTAACTCCTCTCCTTCTAGCTTGGTGGCTACGCGCCCTAGTGCCCAAAGTGCATGCGCGACTGACTGGTTTATCCTCTGTTTCGTTTTGGGTCTGGGTAGTTGCCCTTGCCATTATTATAGCCAAGACGGTGCATTTTATGGCGGAGGAGCCTCGTTCCGAAATACCCTCTATGCTCCTGCTCATTTTGGTGGGGCTTGTGGCTTGCCTAGTCCAATTCGCCTTGGGTAAGTGGCTCAGTAGGCGTTTTCTTAAGGAGAGTATTACGCTGGGGCAGAGCTTAGGACAGAAAAATTCGAGCTTGGCTATTTGGATGGCTCAGGTATATCTCAATCCTCTATCAAGTGTAGCAATGGCGGCCTATTCGATTTGGCAGAACCTGCTCAATAGCCTGCAATTGATGCGCGAAAGTAAACGACAATCTCGGTGCGCGCGAGAGCAAAAGATACAATAATATGGTATTAACGGACAAATGGTTCACTACCATCGCTAGTGACGATAGCGGTGCGGTAGTAATAATGAATGGGAGACTTGATCTCGAAGCCTTTCGTCTATCGGGGAAGCTGAAGCATCGTATTGAGATACGACTTCCTTACGAGGCGGACGAAAAGGGGATGCCTACGCGTGAAGCGGAGCGTATCATTGCCCAAGTAGATGACCTATTGCGCCCTAAAATGGAGCGAGATAAGTTGGCCATCCTAACGGGCAATCACCTCGGGGGTGGGGTTAAATATTGGGTCTACTATGCCCGCACCGATAGGGTTTTCTTCGAACGACTCAACGAGGCACTTGAGCCGCTTCCTCTTCTCCCTCTAGAGTTCGACAACGAGCTGGATCCGGCGTGGGAAGAATACCTAGATATGCTTTCGATGAATCCCGATGAGGGAGGGGATGAGGAAAATGAAGAGGGCGATCTCACAGAAGAATAAGAGTCTTTTATCCCATTTAATCGCTATTATAGAGTAGTCACTGCCCTAAAAATGCCTATCAGAAGGTATTGTGGAGCGCAGAAATCCATGCTAATTTTGCAGCAGAGATTTAGTTAGATAGCGATTTGATTAAATCTTAGTTCGAGAGGGGTGCTAGAGTAAGTGTTTTACTTTCCCTCCTTTGGAACGGCAGAGCGACTCCCCAAAGTGGGAGAGCATTGAGTTGAAGTGTTATCCTTACGAAGCCGAAGAGCCGGAGCGCTTTCGGTACATTTTCGAGAAGGATTCTCTCTGTCTAAGATTTAGTATTTTCTCTCTTTCAAATTTATTTCCTTAATTCGTTGCGTGCCGCCTTCTCTTCGTCTCAAGAAGAGGAGGCGGTACGTTTCTTTTGAGAGTGCTGGCTGGTTTTTTCAGAAAAACTGGGCTGCACTTTTTTCTTTTTAGGCTTAAATCCCTGGAAGTTTAGGCCTAGAATTTTTTATTTCTTGGGCAGAATCCCTCCTACAAATCAGCTGAAAATAAAAGGCTCTTGATGGAGGGAGTTTCTTTTGAAATGCCTACATTTGCCGTAGACTCACTCATCGTAAATATTATAACAGTATGAGAAACAGGATTATAACCACTGAAACGAGTTCGTTACTCACTCTGTTTTTAGGCATTTTCTTTGCCTTGGGTTTAACGTCGTGCGAGAGGTCAGTGCCTACGAGTTCCGATGTAACTCTCGTTGGCACTGCTTGGCAGGGAACTGTTGCTACAAAAGATACAAAAGGACAGATCGTAGAGGTCTCGGTCAAGATCTCTTTCCATGGTAACTCTGTGGGACACTGGCATTTTGAGGAGGATCCGGCTCCTTTTTTAGGAGCGTGGGATGAAGGAAAAATGGCACCTTTGCCTGAGTCTGATAGGTCTAGTACATTCTCATACTTCAGGTTCTCCGAAAAGGTTTTAGAATTGCGTGGATTCCGAAATCTGTATGAGCCCCTTATTGCAGATTGGATGATTACAGAGCGCACGAAAAACAAGTTTTCTCTAACTTCGCGTGCTGCTTTGCCATCGAGGACGGTTTGGCTTAGGTTAAAACGCATTCCTTAGTAGTGTCTTTAACATTAGAGGGATGAGGTGGTCGAAGTCTTGCTAGGCAGGATTAGCCTCATGTGATCGGATTCGTTTGAGAAATATCCCTTATACACATAAGTAGAGTACAATAGAATTTTGCCACAAATTATCATGATATGGAAAAAAGAATTGCATCCTTTAAAGTGAGTTCTTTGCTCACCCTTTTTTTGAGTGTTTTCTTCGCCTTTAGTGTAACATCGTGTGGAGGAAATGATCCTGTAGACGATATTAACCTTGTCGGTACGGCGTGGAAAGGCTTTGTTTCTACAAAAAATGCAGATGGAAAGCTTGTAACAGCACGAGTAAATATCTCCTTCCTCAAAGAGAGGGGGCGTTGGTACTTTGACGAAGATCCCACGCCTTTTGTCAGCGCATGGGAGAGGGAATACGAGAATATGTACAATAACCGGTTTACTGAATTCTCCTATGAGAGACAGGCTCTTTCACTTATAAAACTTTATAGGTTTGACAGGGATTATGCCTTTTTGTATGGCTCTTGGATTATAACCAAGCTGACTAATAATGATTTTTCCCTTGTAGTTCGTGCAGAAGAAGAGTCACGAGCTGTTTGGTTAAAACTCTCTCGAATGCCTTCTACTCCCACTAAGTAAAAGTTCGTACTACGGGAAAGAAGTATATTTATCCGGTTGTGAAAAGTATTGCCTAAGGAGAAGAATCCCTCTCCCCGCTAGGCTGATTTCCCATTAGGGCTGAGGAATGCGTTACTCTCTTCGTACGCGTTCCTCAGCCTTTTTTCGTCTACTCTTGAAGATGAAGCCTTGTATTAAAACGCCTCTTTTAGGTTGAGCTCTCCCTTGTGCTGAGAGGAGAGACAAATTGTCTTCTTAGCCTATTTCTACCTCTTGGCATAGTATTTGTATAAATCTTCAGTGTCAAGGATTACTCCGGCACTAGCGAGTGCATATAGAGCTAATCCCCAGGAAGAAATAAATAGAATAGTAACATAATAATCGTATTCGTATGAATATCAAACCGCTTGCAGATCGCGTAGTAGTGAAACCTGCTGATGCAGAACAAAAGTCCCAAGGTGGCATCATCATTCCCGATACCGCTAAAGAAAAGCCCCTCCGTGGTACTGTTGTAGCCGCTGGTAAGGGTGCTAAGGATAACCCGATGGAATTAAAAGAGGGAGATGTAGTACTCTATGGAAAGTATGCCGGCACAGAAATCGAGCTTGAGGGTGATAAATTCATCATCATGCGCGAGAGCGATGTTTTGGCTATCCTCTAAGAGTGATGCTTGGAGAGAAGAACTAACAATATCAAAGTAAGACAACCTAAAGAATACATACAGCAACAACAAAAGCTATGGCTAAAGAGATATTATTTGATCAAGAAGCACGCGACCTCCTTAAAAAAGGAGTGGATCAGCTTGCTAATGCAGTGAAGGTAACCCTCGGTCCTAAGGGACGTAATGTGATCCTTGGTAAGAGCTATGGTGCTCCCCATATCACCAAAGACGGGGTAAGCGTAGCAAAGGAAATCGAGCTTGAAGGTGCCTTCGAAAACATGGGTGCTCAGCTCGTGCGTGAGGTAGCATCTAAGACCAACGACGATGCCGGTGATGGTACCACTACGGCTACCGTTCTTGCCCAGAGCATTATCAATGTTGGGCTCAAGAATGTAACAGCCGGTGCTAATCCTATGGAGCTAAAGCGTGGTATTGACAAGGCTGTGGCTACCGTGGTTAAAAACATTGCCGCTCAGAGCGAAGCTGTAGGTGACGATCTTAAGAAGATTGAGCACGTGGCTAAGATCTCGGCTAATGGGGACGAAGAAATCGGTCGCCTTATTGCCGAAGCTATGGGTAAGGTGAAGAAAGAAGGGGTTATCACGGTAGAAGAAGCCAAGGGTACCGATACCGAAGTGAAGGTGGTAGAGGGAATGCAGTTCGACCGTGGTTATATCTCTCCCTACTTCGTAACCAATACGGAGAAGATGGAGTGCCAAATGGAGAACCCCTACATCCTCCTCTATGACAAGAAGATCTCAGTTATCAAGGATATTCTTCCTCTCCTCGAGAAGAGCCTACAAACAGGCCGTCCTCTTTTGATCATTGCAGAAGATATTGACAGCGAAGCTCTTGCCACTCTCGTAGTAAACCGCTTGCGTGGTGGTCTCAAGATCTGTGCCGTAAAGGCTCCCGGTTTTGGTGATCGTCGTAAGGCTATGTTGCAGGATATTGCCATCCTCACAGGGGCTACTGTGATTAGCGAAGAGACAGGTTTCTCTCTCGAAGCTGCTACAATTGAGATGCTTGGTCAGGCCGAAAAGGTAACGGTAGACAAGGATAATACTACTATTGTAAATGGTATGGGCGACAAGGGCGAACTAGAGGCTCGTGTAGCTCAGATCCGTGCTCAGATCGAAAATACCAAGAGCGATTACGATCGCGAAAAGCTCCAAGAGCGTTTGGCAAAACTTGCCGGCGGTGTAGCTGTTCTCTATGTGGGTGCTGCCAGCGAAGTAGAGATGAAGGAGAAGAAAGACCGTGTAGAAGATGCCCTCAGTGCCACTCGTGCCGCTATCGAAGAGGGTACAGTTCCCGGTGGTGGTACAGCTTATATTCGTGCTATTGATGCTCTCGAAAGCCTCAAGGGTGAGACAGACGATGAGACAACCGGTATTGAGATTGTAAAGCGTGCCATCGAAGAACCTCTCCGCCAAATCGTGGCCAATGCAGGTAAAGAAGGTGCCGTAGTGGTACAAAAAGTACGCGATGGTAAGGCCGACTTCGGTTACAATGCGCGTCTTGATAAGTACGAAAATCTCGTTGCTTCCGGGGTAATTGACCCTGCTAAAGTGTCTCGTGTTGCTCTCGAAAATGCTGCTTCCATTGCCGGTATGTTCCTAACAACGGAATGCGTTGTGGCAGAGAAAAAAGACGATAAAGCAGATATGAACGCGGCTGCCGCTGCCGCTGCAATGGGCGGTGGTATGGGTGGTATGATGTAATCCTCCCAGAGGATCATCCGTAATCTTAAATAGGGTGTTGTCTCGTGCGAGAGACAGCACCCTTTCTTATAATAGATACGCTTTGGACGAAAAGAATTACCTTTGTGTGTGATGAATATAGGAGATAAAATACCCGAGATATTAGGGCCGGATCAAGATGGTGCCCTGCTTAAGAGTAGCGACTTTTTGGGGTCGCCATGGATACTCTATTTTTACCCAAAAGATAATACTTCCGGCTGCACAGCCGAGGCTTGTTCCCTGCGCGATCACATCGAGGTGTTGGCCGAGAAGGGGTATCGTGTTGTGGGCGTAAGCAAAGATTCCCAGGCCTCTCACCAACGATTCCGCAGTAAGTACGACCTGCCTTTTTCGCTGATTGCCGATGAGGAGCATCGCCTGCAAGAGGAAATGGGCGTATGGGTGCCTAAGAAAATGTATGGCAAAGAGTACATGGGTACTCTGCGCTCTACTTTTGTGGTAGATGCCCAAGGGGTAATACGTTATATATTCAGTGGCAAAGAGGTGAATACCTCTAAGCACGCTGAACAGATACTCAAAGTAATAGACAACTTATGAACGAAGAAGAAAAGCTCCCCGAGAGCACAACTCCCGATACAAAGTCTAATTCCACCAAAGAAAAGGTGGCTATAGACAAAAACAAACTAGCCGCCATACAGATGGCTATGGAGCGCATTGAGAAAACCTACGGGAAGGGCTCCATTATGAACATGGGGGAGAGAACCTCCGATAGTGTAGACGTGATCCCTACGGGGAGCCTCGCTCTAGACGTAGCCCTTGGTGTAGGCGGATACCCTCGGGGGCGTATTATCGAAATCTACGGTCCCGAATCTTCCGGTAAGACTACGCTTGCCATCCATGCCATTGCCGAGGCGCAGCGTATGGGTGGTTTGGCGGCTATCATCGATGCCGAGCACGCTTTCGACCCCACTTATGCTGAGCATTTGGGGGTGGATATTGAGCGTCTTTGGATCTCACAACCCGACAATGGGGAGCAAGCTTTGGAGATTGCCGAACAGCTCATCCGCTCGTCTGCTGTAGATGTAGTGGTAGTAGACTCTGTGGCCGCTCTTACCCCCAAACAAGAGATTGAGGGCGAGATGGGCGATAAGAATATAGGCCTACAAGCTCGCCTTATGTCGCAGGCGTTGCGTAAGATGACCAGCGCGGTAAGCAAATCGAATGCCGTCTGCATCTTCATCAATCAATTGCGTGAAAAGATAGGCGTTACCTACGGCAATCCGGAGACAACAACCGGCGGGAATGCTCTTAAGTTTTACGCCTCAGTGCGTCTTGATATTCGCCGTAAAACTCAGCTCAAAAATGGCGATGATGTCTATGGTAATGAGACGCGTGTAAAGGTGGTAAAGAACAAGGTTTCTCCTCCATTTAAGACTGCCGAGTTTGAAATTATCTTCGGAGAGGGTATCTCCTCGGAGAGCGAAATAATCAACCTGGGTACCGATTTTGGTATTCTCCAGAAGAGTGGTTCGTGGTACAGCTACGACGGTACCAAGCTGGGGCAAGGCAAGGATGCGGTGCGCCGTATCTTGCAAGATAATCCGGAGCTTAGCAGCGAACTTCGTGAGAAGATTGGCGAGGCTCTGCGTCAGCAACGAGGGATTTAGTAACCAATCGCCCCGGGCAAAGCTTTGTGGAGAAGGTGACTATCGTTACCAGTTGCACTGAGTATGAGACGTTTGTTGCCGAGCAGGCAGAGACGGTCCCTCTATATTACCATCCTTGGTGGCTCGATGCTGTAACAGGTGGTGCCAAGGGGTGGCAGCCCTGGTGTGCCCTCTCCGATGATGGGCGAGTGCTTGCCGTTTTTCCTTTGTATACCCCTGTGCAAGGGGTGGCTCTATCTCCTCCCTACACGCAAGTAGGGGGGATTTACTTTTCTCCTGAGGGGGAGGGTGGCGAGGGGTCTCCCCAAAGTCAGCATGGGGTTTTTGTGCAGAGACGCAAGATAACGATGGCGTTTGTGGAGGCTATGCCGCAATTCAAGTTCTTCGAAGTACCCTTTTCCACATCCTTTACAGACTGGTTGCCCTACTACTGGCAGGGGTATAGTTCTTTTGTTCGCTACTCGTATGCTAGAAGGTTGCCCGAGGATGAAAAAGACCTTTTGGCGAGCGAAAATAGGGACATACGGCATAAAATCTCATTGGCAAATCAGCTTGGATATCAATACCAAGAGGCCTCTACTCCCGATGATTTACTGCGTCTCTCGCATACGCTTTACCGCAAAAAAGGACTTGCTCGTCACCTCCTCTCGACTCTAGAACACACGGTGGATGTTGCGATGAGCCGCGGGCAAGGGCTTCTGCCTACCATCTATTCTAAGGAGGGAGATCTCCTTGCCGCCGGTTTTACTCCCTACGAGGGTTCCACTGGTTATCTCATAGCCTCCGCATCCGTTGGGGGCAAAGAGCACAAAGCGGCTCCCGCCTATTTGATTCACTCTACCATGCTAGCCTTGGCGCGTTGCCACCTAACCCATTTTGATTTTGAGGGCTCTATGTTGCAGGGCGTTGAGGCGGTATTCCGTTCTTTTTATGGGGAGCAATATCCTTTTTATCGGATAAGTAAAGGCTCCCTTTCCCTCGTGCAGAGATTGCGTTTAGCCTACCATTACAGACAGCTTCATGCGCACAGATAAAATTGCTCGCTATATTATCTCCTTTCTTTTGAGGGAAGAGGAGTTGCCGGGGAAGCTCACCAATGCGGTGGGTTATACGGACAATCTTGCCGAGATGTCGCGCTATAAGGTGGTGATCAAGCCCTCCGGATTCTTCGACGTAGGGGTGTATGGTACAGAGCTAGCAGATCCTAAACTTCCACTTCGGGAGTGGGAGGCTATTCCTTTGCTCTTTGGTACCCCTTGCGTAACGAGGGCATATGCCGGAGGTCCTATTCTGATTCATGCCGATATTGTAGCCTCTACATATTACCTTGTTTCGCGCTACGAGGAGATGTACCGCCGTACAGAGCGCGACGCCTACGGGCGTTTCCCGGGGAAGAAAAGCCTCCCCTATCGAGCCGGTTTCTTGCACCGTCCTATCGTGGAGGAGTATGGAGAGCAACTCCGCACTTTGCTGCAAAGTGCTTTTCATGAGAGCGGTCAAGAGGAGTATTCCAAGCTAGAAATTCCCCCTATCCCTCGTAAGTTTGCCCGAGTTCACCTTACGCACGATATTGACTGTCCGTACGAATACCATGGCGTGCGTAGCCTTTTTCGTGCTTACGTAAAGGAGCATAAGAGTTTGTGGAATGCCTATCAATTGGCTTTCCGTTCCCTACTAAGCGATCGTTATTTCACCTTCGATCGATTCTTGGAGTGGAACAGAGAGGTAGAGCGTAGGCTCCCAAAAGGGAAGTGCAAGACGTTGTTTTTCTACAAAACACCGAGCAAGGAACCCGAGGATCGTCCCAACTACCGCGTTACGCATGGTGCTGCCCGTCGAGTACATCTCTATGCCCGTAAGTATGGAGTAGAGGAGGCTTTCCATATCCCTATGGAGGGATCTCTTCATCCCGAGCGCATTGAGCATCAGTTGCATCTGCTGGAGCACGATCTCAAGAAGAGCATTACGCACGCTCGTTATCACTATTTGGCGGCTCGTGAGCCCGAGGATTTTTTATATCTCCTCAATGCAGGAATACTAGACGACTACACGATGGGCTACCCCGATGTTGCAGGTTTCCGACTTGGTACTTGCCGCCCGATCCATTACATTATGCCCTCTACCGGTACCATTACCAACCTTGTGTTGCATCCGCTTACGCTAATGGATTGTTCGCTAGACCGTACTAAATATATGGGACTAGGCGCACGCGATGCTCTAAAGTACAGTTATCAGTTGCTCATAGCAACGGCAAAATACAATGGAGAGCTTAATTTACTCTTCCATAATGACCTGCTAGCCAAAGAGGTACACCCCTATCACTCCCGGCTTTATCGCGAGTTGTTGCGTATCATATTGCGCATAGAAGAATGTAACGCAACGGAAGAAATGCCTCTAGAAGAGCTTATACCATGTCCCGACGTATTCTCGTACTAGCCGATCTCTACCCACCCCATTTTGCACCACGCGCCTTTTCCCTAGTGAGCTATTGGGTCTCTCTGGGGTGGCAAGTGGTGGTGGCCACAGAGGATATTAAGCAATGGAATAACTCGGGGCACGGCAAGGTGTTTGAGGGAATGGAGGATCTTTGTCCCACGTATCGCATCCCTTTGAGGAAGTCGTATAGCGTGTGGGAGTCTCTCGGAGAAGCTTTCTTCTCCACCAAAGAACGTGCCTTCAGGGAGGCTCTTGAGGGGCTACTTAAAATCAATGAGTTTGACCTGATTGTATCTTTTTCGTACCGCACTTTCCCTCATGGTACGGCCGCACAACTTGCCAAAAAGTACCATATCCCTGTAGTGATGGATTCGCGAGATATTGTAGAGCAATACCCTCGCTACGAGTTTCTTCCCACCCACAAAGGGCAAAAATCGTTGCCCAAAAAACTCTTCCTTTCTCTCCTAAAACATCAGTATATCCGCCAGCGGAATAGGGCGTTTCGGTCGGCACAAAAGATTGTCACTGTCTCTCCTTGGCACCAACGAATCCTCCAAAAAGCCTCAAAAGGGGTACCTGTGGAGATGCTCTATAATGGCTATGATCGCTCCCTCTTTTTCCCTCGGGAGCCGGAGAGAACGCCTCGCTTTACCCTCCTTTTTACAGGGCGATTATTGACTCTTGCTCGCTCTAATCCTACCCCCCTTTTTGAGGCGTTGAGTAGTGCCGCTTTGCGCCCAATTATAGAAGAGGGGTTGCTAGAGGTGGCTTGGTATGTAGACGACCAGTCGCGAGATCTTATTGAGGGGTGTTTGAGTCGTTTCCCTAGCTTTGTTGCCTCTTTGCAGCGCATTCATAGTATGCAACCCTTTGTTAGAGTGCCTCAGTTGTTGCAGCAAAGTAGCATGGTGCTGATGTTTGGCACGCCCGAAACTCCGCATGGGGCACATGGCATTGTCTCTACAAAGATTTTCGAGGCACTTGCCATGGAAAAGCCTATCCTTATGATTATGAGCGATAAGGCAATTGGGGAGGAGATACTAAAGAGGGCACGAGGGGGCTGCCCTGCCGGTCTGGCTTCCGAAATAATTGAGTACATTTGTCGCTACTATGAGCAGTGGAAAACTTTGGGTTATACCCACACAGTAGAGCCTAATAGAGAGTATATTGCTACCTTTGCACGTGATGAGATTGCCGAGCACTACACGTCGATACTAGAAAACGAGCTGGCATCTTATCAGACATTATAGGAATAACGATGAACGAACAATCCGCACCTTCCCCGAAGTCTTCTCCCTTGCCGGAAGAGCCTACAGAGCCACGATCATACCGCCTGATTGCAGGGCCGTGCAGTGCAGAAAGCCGTGAGCAGCTTCTTGCTACGGCCGAGGGTTTGCAACCGCTCCGAATAGATCTCTTCAGAGCCGGCATCTGGAAACCCCGCACCAAACCGGGTGGATTTGAAGGGGTCGGAAGCGAAGGCCTTTCTTGGTTAGCAGAGATAAAAGAAAAATTTGGCTACCGCACTACGACCGAAGTTTGCACGTGTAAGCATGCCGAGGCAGCCCTAGAGGCTGGTGTGGATGCATTGTGGATTGGAGCGCGTACCTCTACCAACCCTCACTCGGTACAGGAGATTGCCGAAGTGCTCCGAGGATCTAATACCCCCCTTATGATTAAGAACCCGATGTGTCCCGACCTGCAATTGTGGATCGGCACCATTGAGCGTTTTTGGCAAGTAGGTATTACGGATATTTCTGCCATCTTTAGAGGGTTCCCTCCTCCCCCTGCCATCAAGGTCGATTACCGCAACGCTCCCTATTGGGGCGTAGCCTTTGAGTTCCAAAACGAATTGCCCGATATCCCTCTCATCTGTGACCCGAGCCATATTGCCGGGCGCAGAGAAGCTATTCAGGCTGTGAGCCAAAAGGCGTTGGACTTGGGGTTCCAAGGCTTGATGGTTGAGAGCCATATCAACCCTGCCACCGCCCGAACGGACGCTCACCAGCAGGTCACCCCTTCCGATCTTAAGACGATAATAGATAGTCTTGTAATAAGGAGCAAGACAAACCGTGTAGACGATATACGCCTCGTTTCTTACCGTGCCACTCTTGCCGAGATGGACAATCTCCTTATCTCCAATCTAGCGCAACGCATGGTCATTGCGACTCGTATTGGAGAGCTAAAGAAGCGTGCCGATATTCCCGTTTTGCAGGAGGCGCAATTTGAGGCCAACCTAGCAGAGTGTACCTCGTGGGCTGAGAGCCTAGGGCTTGATCCCTCCTTCGTAAAAAAACTTATGACCCTTATACATGAAGAGTCGGTGCGTATCCAGCACAACAACCGTAAGTAATCCCTATACAATTATACTAGAGAGCGCATTATTATAGCAATGACAAACAAAGCCATTATTAGCATAGGTAGCAACAAAGATCGAACGAATAATATCAATAGTGTTACCCAGCTACTGCAATCTTCGTACCCGGGGAGCCGCTTCTCCACACCCGAGATTACCGAACCCATAGACCTACCCGAGGGCACTAAGCCCTTTCTAAACTTGGTCGCCATGATCCCTACCGGTGAGTCTTGTGAGGACTTTTGCTCTCGCCTCAAGGCGATAGAGAAAGATTTCGGGCGCGATCCGGATGATGACGAAGAGGGAATTATCCCCCTTGATATAGACCTTATTGAGTGGAACGACGAGGTGATAAAGCCTCACGACTTGGTGCGTCCTTATGTAGTGGCAGGGATGGAAGAGATCGACGAGTTTTAGTCGCTTCTCCTTCTTCCCTAGAGAAGAAAGGAAAGTATATGCAGCCGATAGATGTAACTCCAGAGGGGAAACTTAATCCCACCCCTCCGCAAGAAGAGAATTATTTCTCCCGAGAAGAAAAGGCTCGCTTGCTGGAGCTGTACCGAGAGCTGAGGGGGCTACCGCATATCCAAGTCCCCCCGTCGGTATATCGGGAGCGGCTCACTTTTTTAGTGAAACAGGGCTGTTTTGCCCGAGATGAGTTTGGCTACAACGGGCTTCTTCGTCAGCTCGAAGTAGCCCTTATTGTATCTAAGGAGTTTAATCTCAGTAGTGTATCACTATCGGCAGTACTCTTCTATAGAGCTGTTTACAAAGGCTTTTTTACCCCGGAGGAGGTGGCGAAGTTTACTCCGGAGGGGACTATATCCCTAATAGGTCGTATACGTGAGACGGCTCAGATCTATATGCGCCGCTCCCATGTGGAGGACTCTCTCTTTCGCGAACTGCTGCTCACGGTGGCTGAGGATGTGCGCGTACTGCTTCTGATCATTGCAGACCGCCTCTACCGGATGCGCACGGCTAAAAAATATCTGCCCGAGGAGAAGCGTCGCGAGCAAGCCGAGGAGGTGAATAGTTATTTTATCCCTCTAACGCACAAACTTGGGCTCTATGCCGCCAAGGGAGAGTTGGAAGATCTATACCTAAAATACACGCAACCCGAATCTTTCTATGCCATCAAATCGATGCTGGGAGAGACCAAACGAGCACGCGAAGAATACTTGCAAAAGTTTGTTGCCCTCCTTAGGCAGTGTATTGATAGTGGTACCAAGCGGTGGCGTTACGAGATAAAATCCCGCACCAAGAGCATTAGCTCCATCCACAACAAAATGCAGAAAAAGGGCGTTTCTTTTGATAACATCTTCGACCTTACCGCCCTGCGCATTATCATAGAAGCCCCTCCTCGGGAGGAGCACGAAGCCTGCTGGTACTGCTATAGTTTGATTACGGACAAATTCACGCCCGACACGGAGCGTCTGCGAGATTGGATTACGACGCCCAAGGCCAATGGCTACGAATCGCTCCAAATCACCGTAGAGGGACCCGAAGGTCGCTTCATAGAAATCCAAATCCGTACACGACGTATGGATGAGGTGGCAGAGCGAGGGGTGGCTGCCCACTGGCGTTATAAGGGTCTTAAGAGTGAGGGGGAACTGGACAAAACCCTTACTTCGGTGCGTAAAATGCTAGAGACAAAAGCGGATGTCTCTACGGACGAAAACGAGAAGTACAGCCTAGGAGCCCCCAAAGAGATATTTGTCTTTACCCCCCGAGGAGAGCTGAAAAAACTTCCCCCCAAGGCTACGGTCCTCGATTTTGCCTTCGCCATTCACTCCAACGTGGGGGCTACGGCGGTGGCAGCTCTAGTCAATGGCAAGAATGCTTCCTTGCGTACCTTGTTGCAGAATGGGGATACGGTAAGTGTGACAACCAACCGCAATCAATATCCGCGAGAAGACTGGTTACAGATCGTTGTTAGCTCTGCTGCCAAAAATAAAATCCGTCAGAAACTAAGAGAGCGGAGCGAGCGAGGGCTTAGCGAAGCGCGTGCTACTCTCGAACGCCGCTTCCGCAATAGGCACCTCACTTGGGATGAGAGCCTGTTCAATCAGCTCACACGCAAAATGGGCTATGCTGCACTCAACGAATTTTTCCGCGATGTAGCCGACGGCAAGTTGGATCTAAATCATGTTTTAGAGGAGTACCAACGTCGCTACGATGCCCAGTACACGACTTTGGAAACAGCCGCCAAGGAGGGAACATTGACCATCCCCCTCACCTACGAAGCCGTGCAAACAGGGGATACCCCCGGGCAAGACAATACCGTTGCCGGGCGTGGTGCCGGTACCGTCGTGATTATGGACGAAAGTCTCAATGGTGTTGATTACGCGCTCGCTCAGTGCTGCAATCCGCAGTTTGGGGATGCTATCGTAGCTTATCCCTCTCGCTCGGGGATTCGTATCCACCGCAAGAGCTGCCCCAATGTGCCCTATCTGATGCAAAATAACCCCGATAAACTACTCCCCGCAGAGTGGAGTGGGTTAGGCTCTACGCAACCCAAAGCCCACCTCTATGTAGAGGCTATCGATAGTGTGGAATTGGTCTCTCGGTTGATTTCTCTCGTCAAGAATAATACCTCTGTTGCGCTCTTGAGCTACAATATCCAAACAAAGGGAGGTTTGATTGATGCGGAGTTTACCATACAGGCTCCGCGCCCTCGCATTCAGGCTCTACGCAACCAAGTTGCTGTGCTCCCCGGGGTGCACTCTGTTCGCCTGCGCTTCTAATACTTCTGTTTTTTCATGGGAATCCCCCTCCGTGTAGACGAAGGGGGATGGGATAGTGCGTTAGCGACGAGGAGCGCGTTCGGGGCGTTCTTCTGCTTGTTTCGCAACAAGTTTACGTCCCATAAACTCCTGTTCGTTCAGGGCTTCGATGGCAGCCAAAGCCTCTTTGTCGTCCATTTCTACAAATCCAAAACCGCGAGAGCGACCTGTCTCTCTGTCTGTAATGATGCGAGCATTGGCTACGCTTCCATACTGTTGCACGAGGGCGGTAAGATCCTCAGCCTTTACCTTGAAATTAAGGTTACCTAGATAGATGTTCATTCCTCTTGTGAGAATTAAAATTAGTACTATGTCAAAAAAGGAACTACTTCTACTATCGGAAGTTATGAGTTAGGGGTCTGCTCCCCTTTGTAGAGGGTTTGCTCGCTAGCACTCTCGCCTACAAAGTATATCTCAAAGCCAATCCTACGGAATTAGATGTTCGCTTGTGACGAGACAAAGGTAGGTAAAACTCTCTAACTATCTTTTATCAATACGAAAAACATGTATGCAGTACTTTATACTATTTCCATACGCACGGCTACTATCCCCTTAGAGGGGCGCTTTTTAGGCTATTTGCGAGGGGACTCTTTGTTTGTCGCTAGATGTCAAATGGCGGCTACGCTATTTCCATTTTTCTTTAGGCTGATTTTGTGGGGGCACTTTGCCCTAAAAATTTTTACTTCCTGCCTGTGAAATAGAAAACTCCTGCCCAGAAAAGAAAAAAGTATAGGGCAGTGATTTTTGGGCGTTTCACGCGCTAAGATTTTAGAGACGGATGAAGAGGGGGGAAATAGGGGGGAGAGCTCGTTTTGCACAGATGCTTCTTACTGAATCGGAAGTTTTCCTTTGAGTCAGAAGGGTATTTGTAAGGTTTTTTGTTGAATTATCGTATATTTGCCCCGTTGGAGGCATCGGGGGGCTGAGCGAAGCTTTCCGCCCCTCTTCTATTCATGACTAGTTAAATTAGAGATAATGGAAGCTTCTCCTAGGCACTCACCTTGAGATGTAGGAGAAGCGAAAAGCAAAAAACGCTTATTATTATGAGACTATACCCTATTGAGAGGCCTAGAAATAGGTTTTTATGCTTGACTTTTTTGTTGGCTCTATACCTCGGTATAGGTGGAGCCGGAGCCCAAAATGATCACCTGCTGCGAGGCATGGTATTGGATAGCCTTAGCCGTGAGCCGGTACCCTTTGCGGCTGTCTCTTTTACCCCTATTGCGGAGGGTAAGGAGGGGAGTGCTCTACAGCAACTTACCGATGATGGAGGGCGTTTTGCCATATCTCTACCTGTGGCCAATGAGTACAAGGTAGAAGCCTCTTTTGTAGGCAAGAAGATGCAATCTCAGATACTCCCTTACAGCAAGGTAAAAAGTATGGGTATGTTGCGTCTTTTTATGGCGGACGATGCCGAAAATCTTGCAGAAGTAACTGTTACGGCTGCTCGCCCTTTGGTACGTCTTGATGCCGATCGCATTGCCTATAATGTAAAGGATGACCCTTTGAGCAAGAGTGAAAATCTCCAAGAGATGCTCCGAAAGGTACCCCTTGTAACGGTAGATGGTGAGGGTAATGTAAGCGTTAAGGGGTCGAAGAATTTCCGTATTTACCTCAATGGCAAACCCTCTAAAATGATCTCCTCAAATCCTAAGGAGGTACTCCGTAGCATCCCGGCTTCTACTATTAAGTCGGTGGAGGTAATCACAGAGCCGGGGGTAAAATACGAAGCTGAAGGGGTCGGTGCCATCCTCAATATTATCACGGAACAAACCTCCTTCGAGGGCTATCAGGCTCAGGTGGGATTACGCGGTTCTATCGTACAACCCGGTGGAGGTGGAAATGTATTCTTTACCAGTAAAGTCGGTAAGTTTGGGGTTACTGCCAACTACCATGGAGGGATGTACAACTTCTCTATGATGCCGATGCTCAATACCTCTGTCCTTACCTATCGTGATACGGGTATCCGTTTTACCAGTGAGAATACAGTGGAACGCAATAAAAGTCGGTACGGCTACCATATAGGGGGATTGAACCTAACTTACGACTTCAATGAGCACAACCTCCTATCGTTGAATGTGGATCTCTCTAGCCGTAGCACCCCGGGGGTGAATATTACCACTACACGCACCGAAGACCCCTCGGGCAAATTGCTTGCCAAGGATGGGTTGAGGGCTGATACCAAGAGTAGCTCCACAACGCTCGAAACTCGGCTCGACTACGAGCATACCACGGCTCTAAAGGGTGAGTCCCTGACCCTCTCCTACCAATGGGTTCATACTCCCAATCATAGCGAGGTTCTTACTGATCAGAAAATCTTTGACCCTAAGAATGCCGAGAGCATTCTGCAGACCAATCGACAATTCTCCCAAACCGATGCTGCTTTTAATGAGCATACCGGACAGATCGATTACGTTCGTCCCTTTGGCGACAAGTGGAAGGTAGAGGCAGGGCTTAAGAGTATATTCCGTTTGGGTGCGACCGAGTCTGTATTTAAAGTCTTGGATAAAATCAGCAACGAATGGGTCGTTGGGAGTCTCTTCGGGCAGCATTTGGGTATTAGTGGCTCTCCCATGGCATATAAGCAAAATATCTATGGAGCCTATGGTAATGTCACCTACCGCAAAGGCAAAGTCTCTCTAGTAGCCGGAGCTCGAGCCGAGTATGGCGTACAAAACGTAGAGTTTGCCAAAGAACCCAAAGCCAATTTGTATCATACCTTTTTGGATGTGGTACCACAGCTTATTGCTACATGGACTCTTGCCGATGCAGACCAATTGAAGCTGGGATACAACTACCGCATACAACGCCCCAGCATTACCCAGCTCAATCCTTACCGCGAGCAGGTATCTCCCCTCTTGGTGAAGTATGGAAATGAAAACCTCTCCAACGAGAGGGTACATGCCCTAGATGCTACCTATTCGCACTATACGCAGAAGTTCTCGCTCATGCTAAGTGCCGGCTATCAATTCAGCAACAATAAAGTAGAGGAATACTTCTTTAGCCAACTTGACGACAAGGGGAATCATATTTTACACCAGACATATACGGATAAGGGTAAGATGCGTTCTTTGGGCTTTAACATCTTTACGCAGTATGTGCCGGCGTCGTGGATACGTCTCTATCTGCAGAGTAATCTAAACTTTGTAACCCTAGATGCTAGTGGCATTAAGATTAATGGGAAAGACGATTATGGCAATACTGTGATGAAAGGGCTGGGAGGTAACAGCTTCATGGGTGCGACGTTTACCCTTCCCAAGAATTGGAGTCTGGGAGTAAATGCAGGCATATTTATCCAACCTCCTACGATCAACCTAAAGAGCTTTTGGGGGTCTTGGCACCACCTGAGTGTGAGCAAGTCGTTCCTCAAACAGCGACTAACTGTTTCGGGATGGATTAGCAATCCTTTATCTCCTTGGTATGATCTCAGAATCGCTATGTCGTCACCTTCATTCTCCGGAGAGACCCATGTTCGCAACTATGGCTTATCTACGGGTGTCTCAATTAGCTATAGTTTTGGTAACCTCAAGAACTCGATTCGAAAGGTAAGCCGCACCATTGAGAATAAGGACTTGATGAGTAGCGAAAAGAAACAAGGAGTTGGAGGTGCCCCCGGAGGAGTTGGAGGTAATTAATTCCCCTCTACTATGAGGTAGAGAGTCTCCTCTATGAGCAAGTCGCGCAAAGCCTACTTCGGAGGCTCTCTCTTACCTGTATAGCATATACCCCATAGAGTTAAGAAAAAACTCTGTGGGGTATCTTTTTTATTCCCTTAGAGGTGTATATCTGCACCAAAATAGAGTTGATGTGCATTTATCTTCTTACTACTTATAAATCTGATGGTTACGGAGGCTTTTCTTAGCTGTGGGCCCTCGGATTTTCCATTCTAACTCCCTATTTCTCCCTAATATATTCATTGGCTAGCGTATTATTACTATATTTGCACCGAGATATAGGTGTCTTACCTCTCTTGCCACAGAGGGGGTGCCCCTATAAAAAGAAGCAAATTAATAAGTGTAGCATATGGATCTATCACATATCGAACACCTGGGTATAGCCGTTAAGAGTATCCAAGAAGCTCTTCCTTTTTTTGAAGAAACTTTAGGGCTCAAGTGCTATAACATAGAAGAAGTAGCCGATCAAAAAGTACGTACGGCTTTCCTTAAAATTGGAGAAACTAAACTGGAATTACTCGAGCCCACAAGCGAAGATAGCCCCATTGCTAAGTTCTTAGAGAAGCGAGGTGAGGGGATTCATCACATCGCTTTTGCTACGCCCGATGCCGGCGTTGCCCTCTCCGAAGCCGGAGAAAAAGGGGTGCAACTTATAGACAAACAACCCCGCCGGGGGGCAGAGGGGCTTAATATCGGCTTCCTTCATCCCAAGAGCACGCATGGCTTGTTGCTAGAGTTGTGCGACGGAAAAGACAAATAAAACAACGAATAAACACTTTAGAGATAATTATATGGGTCAACAATTAGAAAAAACGAGAGAACTGATCGCTAAGCGCGAAGAGGCTCGCCTCGGCGGTGGCGAAAAGCGCATCGAAGCACAGCATGCCAAGGGTAAATACACTGCTCGAGAGCGCATTGCTATGCTGCTAGACGAGGGTAGTTTTGAAGAAATCGATATGTTTGCCCTCCATCGCTCTACCAATTTTGGTCTAGACAAAAAGAAGTTTTTTGGCGATGGCGTAGTAGTGGGGAGTGGTACCATAGATGGGCGACTCGTATATATATTCGCACAAGACTTTACCGTATTGGGTGGAGCCTTAGGAGAAATGCTCGCACAGAAGATCTGTAAAGTAATGGATCTTGCCATGAAGGTGGGCGCGCCTGTAATCGGGCTTAACGACTCGGGTGGTGCACGTATTCAGGAGGGAGTAAACGCCCTCTGCGGCTTTGGTGAAATCTTCGAACGCAATATCCTTGCCTCAGGTGTGATCCCCCAAATCTCGGGAATCTTCGGCCCCTGTGCCGGTGGTGCCGTATATTCTCCCGCTCTTACAGACTTTAACATAATGGTGCGAGGTACGAGCTACATGTTCCTCACGGGGCCAAAGGTGGTAAAGACCGTAACGGGCGAAGATGTGACCCAAGAGGAGCTTGGTGGAGCTGATATCCATGCCGGCAAGAGCGGTGTGGCTCAGTTTGCCGTAGATACCGAAGAGGATGGCATCCAGCTTATCCGCCGTCTCTTGAGCTATCTCCCTCAAAATAATATGGAAGAGGCACCTCTTGTAGAGTGTACCGACCCCGTAGATCGCAAAGAAGACCTC
The DNA here is from genome assembly GCA_963539975.1 of uncultured Porphyromonas sp. GTDB lineage: Bacteria > Bacteroidota > Bacteroidia > Bacteroidales > Porphyromonadaceae > Porphyromonas. Next base: position 302,038 of record CAUTMR010000002.1, read on the forward strand.
CTCAACGAGATTATCCCCGACGAGCCCAACCGTCCCTACGATATGTACGAAGTGATTGGGGCTGTGGTGGATAATGGAGAATTCCTCGAAGTACATGCCGATTACGCTCGCAACATTATTGTGGGGTTTGCACGCTTTAATGGGATGAGTACTGGTATTGTAGCCAACCAACCTCAGGTGATGGCTGGTAGCTTGGATAGCAACTCGTCTCGCAAGGCAGCTCGCTTTGTTCGCTTCTGCGATGCTTTCAATATCCCTATTGTTACCCTAGTGGATGTGCCGGGCTTCCTCCCGGGTACCGGTCAAGAGTACAACGCCGTAATTGCACATGGGGCTAAACTCCTTTATGCTTATGGCGAGGCTACCGTGCCCAAGGTAACAGTAACTCTCCGCAAGGCGTATGGTGGGGCTTACATCGTAATGGGCTCGAAGCATATGCGTAGCGACCTAAACTACGCTTGGCCTAGTGCAGAAATTGCCGTGATGGGACCCTCGGGTGCGGTAGAAGTAGTCTTCTCTAAAGAAGTGGCTGCCGCAGAAGATCCGGCCAAGGCTGCCCTAGAGAAGGAAGAAGAATATCGTCGTGCCTTTGCCAATCCCTATACAGCGGCATCGTATGGTTACCTCGACGATGTAATCGAACCACGCAATACGCGCTTCCGCATCATTCGGGCGTTGGAGCAACTCCGCACTAAGCGTCAGAGCCTCCCTGCCAAGAAGCACGATAACTTGCCTCTTTGATCAATTTTATTTCACAGAGATTATGCAAGTAAATCGCTTATTACAACGTAGCTCTATAGTGGTCTCGTCGATAGTTCTTTCGAGTCTGTCGCTAGGGGCTCAGAGCATGTCTAAGGCTAATGAACTTCGCACAGAAGACCCCTCGGGCATTGTGATGACCATCACGGCTATGCTCGTGGTTTTCTTCGGTCTTGCCGTGCTCTATCTATGCTTTAAGGGGGTAGGGAAACTTTCACAACACCTCTCGGCGCGTAATAGAAGGCGCGAAAACGCTCCTAAGAAAGCGGTAGCTTCTACCCCAAAAAATGGAATGTCTCCCGAGGTTGCCGTAGCTATTGGTATGGCTCTCTATGAGGCAGCCGGTGGTATGCACGACCAAGAAAGTGGTCTGATAACCATCACGCATACACAGTCTCACGCCCCCTCGGGTTGGAGCAATAAGGCCTTTAATCAGCGCGTCTCGGGGGTACCTCGTCGCGCCTCAGTTGCCGGAAGATAATATTATTATGAAACAAACTCCTACCACTCCCTCTCCAGAAGTGCTTGCCGCAATTGGCTTGGCTCTTACGGAGTCTCTTGCAGATTACATGCACGATACTACGGATATGCGCCTTACCATACGGAGACCCTCCGTCGCATCGGCTTGGGCACTCAAAAGTCAGGTCGTGCGTAGCATCCCCTCCATCAGGGAGCATTGAAATTATTATTAGAGAGATAGACAACCCTGCAAAATGAAAGAATTCAAATACAAAATCAACGGCAATGAGTATGCCGTTAAGCTCAATAAACTCGAAGAAAAAGAAGCCGAAATAGAGGTAAATGGCACTACCTACCAAGTAGAGCTGCTTACCGAGAAAAAAGAAACTCCTCGTCCCGTAGTGAAACGAGTAACCCCGGTGGCTTCGGGTCCTAAGGCTTCGGCTCCCTCTGCCGGTGGCGGTAGCAAGGGCGGTATCAAGGCTCCACTACCAGGGGTAATCCTTGATGTGGTAGTACAAGTGGGCGACGTAGTAAAACGTGGTCAGAAAGTAGCTGTGCTAGAGGCTATGAAGATGGAAAACAACATCAATAGCGACCGCGAAGGTAAGGTACTCGAGGTCAAAGTACAAAAAGGGGATTCGATACTCGAAGGAACAGACATTGTGGTGATTGGCTAAGATCACCCCTCAGTATAAATAAAACGTAACAACAATCATGGGTTTCGGTAATTTCCTCATTGATAATCTTGAGACCTTTCTCTCCTTTACAGGTTTTGCCAATGCAACCACAGGGCATTGGGTGATGTTGGCTATAGGGCTTCTCTTTATTTTCTTAGCTGTTCGCTACGAATTTGAACCCCTACTACTCATCCCTATTGGCTTTGGTATGCTTATCGGCAACATTCCATTTAAGGATGCAGGTCTACAGATTGGTATTTACGAAGAGGGCTCTGTGCTCAATATTCTCTACCAAGGGGTGCGGCAGGGCTGGTATCCTCCTCTTATTTTCTTGGGCATCGGGGCGATGACCGACTTCTCGGCTCTTATCTCCAATCCCAAGCTCATGCTCATTGGGGCAGCGGCTCAGTTTGGTATTTTTGGGGCTTATATGCTTGCTCTCCTTTGGGGCTTTGCTCCCAACGAAGCAGGGGCTATCGGTATCATCGGTGGGGCAGACGGGCCTACGGCTATCTTCCTTTCGTCCAAACTCGCCCCTCATTTTATGGGAGCTATTGCGGTATCTGCCTATTCTTATATGGCATTGGTGCCGATTATTCAGCCCCCCTTCATGCGTCTTCTTACGACAAAGAAAGAGCGTTTGATACGGATGAAGCCCCCGCGTGCCGTCTCCAAAACAGAGAAGATTGTTTTCCCCATTGTAGGCCTTTTGCTTACAACATTTTTGGTTCCCTCCGGGCTCCCTCTTTTGGGGATGCTCTTCTTTGGTAATTTGCTCAAGGAGAGTGGTGTGACCAAACGTCTTGCCGATACGGCCAAAGGTCCCCTTATTGATACCATTACCATCCTACTGGGGGTAACGGTTGGGGCTTCTACGCAGGCAACGGAGTTCCTAACGCTCAATTCAATTAAGATCTTCGGGCTGGGTGCTCTCTCCTTCGTAATTGCTACCTGTACGGGGGTGCTCTTTGTAAAGGTGATGAATCTTTTCTTGAAGAAGGGGAGCAAAATCAATCCTCTTATTGGTAATGCAGGAGTCTCGGCAGTGCCCGACTCGGCTCGCATATCTCAGGTAGTGGGTCTTGAGTATGACCCCACTAACTACCTGCTCATGCATGCCATGGGTCCCAACGTAGCAGGGGTAATTGGTTCTGCTCTCGCCGCAGGGGTACTTCTTGGCTTCCTTGGTGCAAACTAAGTTTTGAGCCTAACATAAGAAAAAGCCCTCTCTTACCACTTGCGGTAGGAGAGGGTTCTTTTTTATCATCTATGGGAGAAGGAGAGGAGGCTGTTTCTCTATTGCACTCCAACAGAGATGCCTACTCCATTATTGGGGACGTGCTTGTACACGATTTGTTCCTCGCCCTGCTCCACGGCGATAAGTCTGCCATTTCGAAAAACAAGTCGCTGGTTAGCATAGATGTGGGCTGCGCTTTTATCCCACTCGTTCATCAGTGTCTTGAAGTAAAGGACTTCTATTTCCGAGCCGTCATTTTCAAGGTGCTTAGCAACCTTTACGGGGCGCAAACGCGTTTGCTTATAGACTTCTTCGCGGGTCATACCAAGCCTTGCTCTAGAGAAGGTGTACGAATCCGATAGGCTCAATAGTGTGCTACAGCTAGTTAGCAGCAGGGAGGAAGCAAAAACCCCTCCAAGGATAATAGATTTAAATTTGCTCATGTTGTTTGGTTGTATTTCTATTTTAATCCTTTCGCAAAAATAGTTGTTTCTCTCCGTTTGTTGTTCCTAGTAGGTGAATTATTTGGTTGGAATGTTGTACCTTTGCAGGGCTTTGCGCAATCTCTGGCGAGACGATGGGTTTCCCTGATTGGGGCACTTCTTCTGCAGCTCGTTACATTGCGTTTGGTAAGAGTACTAATTAAAAAAGAAAGAGTGTATGGACTTCATTAAGTTGGTCAACGACGAGTTTAAGTCGGGTAAAGAGCATCCTAAGTTTACCGTTGGGGATACTATTACTATTGAGTATCGCATCAAAGAAGGTAACAAAGAACGTATCCAGAAGTATCGTGGAACGGTTATTTCGTTCCGTGGTCATGGTGAGAAGCGTCGTTTCACCGTTCGCAAGATCTCTGGCGAAGTAGGTGTAGAACGTATCTTCCCTTACGATAGCCCCTTTATCGAAAACATCACAGTAGAAAAGCATGGTAAGGTGCGTCGTGCTAAGTTGTACTACCTCCGTGATCGTATGGGTCGCGCAGCTCGTATCAAAGAACGCCGCAAACTTTCTGCCAGTGTTAAGTAAAGACTCTCTCCCCCAGCTGAGGGGAAGAAGACTTTTCGGAGCCGCCTAAGGAGCAATCTTGGGCGGTTTCTTTTTATCCGAAGGGGAGGTCGGGATAGAGAAAGCCCCCTGCACTCACAAGGTCGGAGGGCAGAGGGCTTTGAGGTATTAAGGGGGGGAGGAGGGTTGGATGGGCTCCTGCCTTTGTCTCGCCTATCCCTCTGTATCAATAGACATCCCAGCTAGAGGCACCGTAGTAGCCATTGTGTTGGGGATTCCCTTGTTTCTCTGTTATTTAGAGGCCTAATGGAAATATAATTACCAGTCAAAATCATCTATCGAAATTGCCTGATTTTCCCCTGTCATATTGGGTGATTATTTTTGAGATGTTGGGTCGTCTAGATGGGGTTTTAACGCGGGAATACTCCAGTGGAAGTGCGCTGCAAGGATTCGCAAGATCATTACGGTGAGGGCTGTTGCCGCTTGGGCAACAGGGGCAGACCAACCCAAGTATAGTATGCCAAGGTAGACAAAAGAGCCTATCACGCAAGCCATGGCGTAGAAGTCGTTTCGGAAGATCAGGGGGACTTCGTTGATAAGAATGTCACGCAAAATCCCGCCAAAAGAGCCTGTTACGGTACCCATTACAGGGGCAATCCACCAAGGTAGCCCGGCATGTAAACTCTTGGCAACGCCTACGGCCGTGAAGAGCCCCAAGCCGATAGCATCGAAGATAAATACGGTGTTATTGATCCGCACGAGCCAATGGCGGAGCACTATGGTAACAAATAGCGCTAGGGTGGCAATGAGTATATAAGAGGGCTCTATCATCCAAAAGACGGGGAGGTCGAGCATAACATCGCGGATAGTACCTCCACCAACGGCCGTTACAAGTCCGATAACAAACGCGCCAAACCAATCGAATCTGTGGGCGGCAGCCAGACGTGTACCACTGATGGCAAAGGCAAAGGTGCCGAGGTAATCTGCCCAGCGGACAAACTCTGTAACACTATGCTCGGAGATGGAAATGCTCATAACCAAAGGCGAATTTAGGGTGTATTAGATAGCTCCTCTTGGGGCAAATGTACCTCTTTCCCCAGTAATGTGGCACTGGTGGCATCGTGTATTTCTACGACTACGAATTGCCCAATACGAGCCTGCTCTTTGGGGAATACTACTACTTTATTCTGTGATGTACGCCCGAAAAGCTCTTCTCGGGATCGCTTACTCGTGCCCTCTACAAGTACCTCAAAACGCTTCCCGATGTCGCGTTTGTTGGAGGCGAGACTAAGTTCGTTTTGCAACGCAATCATCTCATTAAGGCGGCGTATCTTGCTCTCTTCGGGCACATCATCTTGGAGGTGTTTGGCGGCAAATGTGCCGGGGCGTTCGCTGTACTTAAACATGAAAGCACTATCGAAAGCAACCTCCCGCATCAGTCGTAGCGTCTCTTGGAAGTCCTCTTCGCTCTCGCCACAAAATCCGCAAAACATGTCGGTGCCGATGCTGCACTCGGGCATGGCCTCTCGGATGGCTCGCACGCGGTCGAGGTACCACTCTCGGGTATAGCCGCGTTTCATTTGCTTGAGGATATGGTTGCTACCACTCTGTACGGGTAGATGTATTTGCTTGCAGATATTGGGATAACGAGCCATCACAGCAATGGTTTTGTCGCTCATGTCTTTGGGGTGAGGGCTTGTAAATCGGATACGCATCTTGGGGGCTCGCTCTGCCACGGCTTGCAACAAATCCGCAAAGTCAAATGGGGGAGCATCGGGCGTTGCAGCCTCTCTTCGGTACGAATTTACATTCTGTCCGAGAAGGGTTACCTCTCGGTAGCCCAGTTCTACCATGTGATCGATCTCTCGCAAGATGCTCTCCACCTCACGGCTTCTCTCGTGTCCGCGGGTATAGGGAACGATGCAATAGGTACAGTAATTGTCGCATCCACGCATGATGGATACAAAGCCGGTAATATGTAGTCCTGCGAGCTTGAGCGGGATTACATCTCGGTAGGTCTCTGTGCGAGATAGATCTATATTTATTGCTTTCTCCCCTGTTTCTACAGCTGCGAAGAGGTTGGGGAGATCGTTGTACGCATCGGGGCCTGCCACAATGTCGGCGCCATGCTTCTCTATCAGTTCTTGCCGTACACGCTCTGCCATGCAGCCCAGCACTCCTATTATAGAGGGTTTGCCATGTTTACGACGGAGTTGATTGTAATGCTCAAGTCGGTTGAGAACTTTTTTTTCGGCATTCTCTCTTACGCTACAAGTATTAATGAGAATCGCATCTGCATCATCGGGAGAGTCGCTCATTTCATAACCTGCAGTTTCCATGATTGCGGCAACGACTTCGGAGTCTGCCACGTTCATTTGGCAACCATAGGTCTCTATATGGATCTTCTTTGTAGTCTGGAGAGATTCGTCTTTTTGCATTTTGAAAGACAGCTTATGGGTCGTGTTATTATTATTTTACGAAAGGATTCTTTTTTAGAGAAAATCCGTTGCTGGTTTATAGAAAGTTATTACCTTTGCAGTGGAAAAGTAAGATTTTTCATAGTTAAGGTTTTGGTTATGTCGAAAGGGTGAGCTGGGAAGTTCGCCCTTTTGATCGCTATATGAAAGAACCTTTGGATGTCTTTTCGAGATAGAAAACCCCACGAAAATAAATCAAAATGCCACATTTTGCCCCTTTGATAGGGCTCAAAGAGAAAATAATTGGCCTTGGATAGAGAGCCTTTGCTGAATACTATGTATCTTTGAGTGCTCATATTCGGCTACAAATGTACGAAAGAGAGCGCATAGAAATAGAATATTGCTACTAAGAGAGTGGCTAAAAAAGTTTCCCCGTGGGGAGACATACTAGGAAAGTATCAGACTATGGAGAAAAAAAAGATGACTGCCCAAGAAGCGGCAGCATTCGTTCAAGATGGTTTTAATGTGGGCTTTGGTGGTTTTACCCCTGCCGGATGCCCCAAGGTAGTACCTGCAGCAATTGCCGAACGTGCTGAGGCAGAGCATAAAGCGGGGCGTCCCTTTTCAATCGGAGTTTTTACGGGAGCTTCCACAGGTGACCGCCTAGATGGTATGCTTGCACGTGCCAAGGCGGTGCGTTTTCGTGCTCCCTATCAATCTAATAAAGACCTTAGATCCCTTATCAATTCTGGGGAAACAGACTATACAGATTTGCATTTATCCTCCCTTGCGCAAGACCTGCGTTATGGGTTTTATGGGGATATAGACGTGGCTATTATAGAGGCTGCAGAGGTTACTCCCGAGGGCGAAATCGTTCCTACTTCCGGTGTGGGGATTTTGCCCACTATATGCCGTTTGGCAAAGAAAATTATCGTAGAGCTCAACGATCGACATCCGGCGGAAATTCGTGGTATGCATGATATTGCAGAGCCTCTCGATCCTCCCTATCGCAAAGAATTGCCCATCTACAAGCCCAGTGATCGGGTAGGGCAACCTTTTATTAAGGTAGATCCTGATAAAATAGTGGCCATTGTAGAGACGAGCGAACCCAACGATGAGGGGAGCTTTACCCCTCTCGATGATGTGACCAAGGCTATCGGCGAAAATGTTGCCCGCTTTTTACAGGGAGAGTTGGAGGCCGGGCGCATCCCCAAAGAGTTCCTCCCAATTCAAAGTGGTGTGGGCAATGTGGCAAATGCAGTGCTTGGCTCTCTTGGCGATAATGAGGGTATTCCTACTTTTGATGTTTATACAGAAGTGATACAAGACTCGGTAATTGAGCTAATGAAAAAGGGGCGTGTGCGCTTTGCCAGTGGTTGCTCTCTATCGGTAAGTCGCTCTGTAATCCAAGAAATAT
>CAUTMR010000003.1:0-173565 GCA_963539975.1 uncultured Porphyromonas sp.
GGGAACTCGCTCGCCCCCTTCCCTCGTTTGCGTTTGCAAAGGTAACGCTTTTATTTCTTCCTAACCAAATTTATTTCCCACCTCTCTGTGTTAAGAAAAGTTGCTCAACTATACCTCAGCAACTTACAGAGGAAAATTTCTTGCTACAAAGTGGCTGCAAAGCAGAATTTGAGGGGTTTTACTTCTTCACGAAGCGCACAGCGACCATCTTGGCGGTTGCGGTTTTTACTTCTCTAGCCCACAGTTCCATCTCCAAAACAGCCTTACGATCCGTCACTTCTAGAGGACGAGCAACCACCTTCAGCGCGCAATTCATCGGAGTTGGGCGTAGATAATCCACTTCCAAGTGCGCCGTAACAAACCGCTCCAAGGTCTCATGATTCAGGGGGATGTGATGCGCTGCCAAATAAAAACCTGCTGCTGAGGCTGTGCCATGACAATCGAAAAGCATGGCAATAAACCCTCCATATAGATTAGAGGGCACTCCCCCCGTATAGACATCCGGTGGCGTAGTAGTACAAGTAGCAGAAGAGCCATCGGGAGCCATATAACTACGCAGATGCAAGCCCGAGGGATGCGCCTGCCCACACCCCCAGCAATGGCTAAACTCGGGGGCATAATATTCTTGGATCGATAATGATTGCATCATTATAGTACTATATATAATAGGTGTACGATTATTTACAACGGATAAATTTTGCCTGCTGGGTAACGGTAACCTCCGAAGGTTTAGCCTCCTCTCCTCTGAGGATTAGGTGCGACCGCTCGGAAAGCGAAACCGAATAAGTCCGGGTCACCTTCCACTCCGCCTGCGCATCGTGGCTTAGCAGCACTTTAATACTCTCGGCAACAAATTTCCCGGCATGTACCTTAGTGCGTCCCGAAAGAGAGCAATCCACACGATCTGCCAACCCGGAGAGATAAGCCAAGCCGGAGCCCGCCATAGAGAGATTCGTCTCTGAGGTAAGCGCATCATACTTTAGCTTGCCATTCCCCACCGTTTGAACCGAAAGGGATTTTGAGCGGAAATGCCCTGCACTCTTAAATTCACCGGAGAGACGAACAGAGGCGACTTCACCCTCCACTTGCAAGCCTTTGAGGCGAGAAGAATGCTGCACGAGTGTAAAATGATCTACCTCATTCACCCCCTGAGCCGTAAGCGAACTATCACTCAAAAGCGTAATAGAGGGAAGGGAAGAAAGCGAAAGGTACAAAGTAACACGCCGTGGGAGCTCGGGAGACAAGCCATCGGGAGACAAGTAAACCCGAAGCAATCCCTCGTGGATCGTATAATTCACTTCGTCAAGAGTTGCAGGCTGCCCCTCCATCACGAGCTCCTCACCTAAGCCAAAACTCAACTCCACATCAAAGCCCGAACCAACCTCGAGTGCTTGAATAGGAGCCGATAAGTCAATCGTCCGTTTTTCAAGAGCGACCTGACGCCTGCGGTGCATCCAGCCCAAAAGGCCTCCGCCCAAAGTTGCAAGTCCCACCCCAACTGCTGTCCAGATAGTAGGAGTCTTTTTCTTTGCCATATGCCCCCCAAGGGAGTCTCTTTTCGAGTCTAGTGAATCCATAATCTATCGTTCTATAGTACCTCAAGGCACGTTCGTTTACTATCCAAAAGTAGTTCTTTTTGGGCGAATAGTGTTCTCGCTCGCCCTCTTTAGAGGCGGATTATCCCTCCTTTGATGGCTTCGGGATTACCCTTTGATAGGCAAGGCGAGGAGAGCCGTCAGGTAGAAAGATAGTACCACACGGCACAAACCCTAAAGAGAGAAAAAGGTGCTGCATCACGAGGTTTTGCGCATGTGTATCCACCCGTAGATTGCAAGAGCATTGTGAGCACCAATCGAAAACAAAACGAGCGATTCCCTTCTCTCGCCCCGAAGAGGCCAAACGATGTATCACCCCATAGGGCTGTTCATTGAGCCACGCCCCCTCTATTATACTATAGGTAGGGTCTTCTCCCTCTACAAACACAAAGGTAGCCACCACCTCATCCTCTCGATCCGTAACCACATAACTAATGCCCCGAGCTATGTCCTCTCGCAGCAAAGAGACGGACGGATAACCCGAGTCGCCCCACTGATGGGGATTACCCAACGATGCCATATAGGCATGAGCGCGCTCATAAATGGCAAGCATACGGGGGAGATCCTCCTCCAGCGAATGACGTACGGCAAAAGACATTCTAATAAATGAAGCCAATAATCCCCACAAAGGTAGGCTAATTATCGGCAGAAATGCAGCTGGTTTTCAGAAAAATATCACCCAATATCCCCCTATGATTCTAGCCGAGAAACATTTAGTTACTACCCTAAAACTGAAAAAGAATAGGGCAACGTTTTTTGCGTATTTCACGGGCATTTCTCCTAGGCATCACTAGGCAAGACGTTTCCATTATAGGGATCTGAAGGGGGGATGAAAGGCGTAATGCTTTGGGAGTTAAGCAAGAAAGGAGCCGTTTATTGCACGAGGGCGAAGCGACCACGCAGCCCAGCCAGCATTGCCACTCCCCACAAAAAGAGTACCTTTGTCTCCGCGATAATGAAAACTAATCTTTGCGTATCCATTATGACAAGAGAGCCCAACGAACAAGTAAAAGCCATCCGCAAGGATCTTCGCTACCTTCAGCTTTTGTCCAATAGCTTCCCGACATCAGCCGAGGCTTCCACCGAGATTATCAACCTCGAAGCCATTCTCAATCTACCCAAAGGTACAGAGCATTTCCTCGCCGACGTACACGGAGAATACGAAGCATTCAACCATGTGCTCAAGAATGCCTCGGGGAGCATCCTACGTAAAGTACGCGAACTATTTGGTCACCAACTGCAGGAGCGCGAAATGGCAGAATTGGCGACCCTTATATACTATCCTGCGGAGAAACTTGAGCTTAGCAAGAAGGAGCTACCCAACCTCGATGAGTGGTACCGCCTTACCTTGATACGCCTCGTGAAAGTGTGCCGTAAGATGGGAGAGAAATACACCCGCTCCAAGGTACGTAAGTCCCTCCCCCAGAAGTATAGCTACATCATACAAGAGCTATTGCACGAAGATGGGATTAACCCCAACAAAAGTGCCTATATCGCTAGTATCTTCGACACTATCATAGCAACAAATTGTGCCGACGACTTTATCATAGCTATCTCTACCACGATCAAGCGCCTTGCCATTGACAGGCTCCACCTCGTAGGGGATATTTTTGATAGAGGCCCCGGCGCACAGCATATCATGGATACCGTAATGCACTACCACAATGTGGACGTGCAATGGGGGAATCACGACATGCTTTGGATGGGAGCTGCGGCAGGCAACCTGGCTTGTATGGCCAATGTGATCCGCATTGCCCTACGGTATGCCAACCTCGACACCATTGAAGATGGCTACAACATTAACCTCCTCCCCTTGGCTCGCTTTGCTATGGACACTTATGCGGACGACCCTTGCGACTGCTTCAAACCCAAGATGGGAGATTCCGACGCAAGCTACGACGAGAAGAGCGTCTACCTCATCAGCCAAATGCACAAGGCTATTGCCGTAATTCAGTTTAAGCTGGAGCACGCTCTAATCGTAGCGCATCCGGAATATAAAATGGCGGATCGCGACCTCTTTGATAAGATCAACTGGGAAGAGGGGACGCTCGATCTTACCCATACAGCACCCAACGGAGGTTATGGTCATCACCCGATGCTGGATATGAACTTCCCCACGGTGAACCACGACAACCCCTTCGAACTAACCCCCGAAGAGGCCTCTGTAGTAGAGCAATTGAGACTCTCTTTTGCCCACAGTATCAAGCTACACGAGCATATTCGCACCCTCTACAAAATCGGGAGCATGTACCTCGTATGCAATGGCAATCTACTCTACCACGCCTCTATGCCCCTCGACAAAGAGGGTATGCTCAAAGAGGTACACGTGGGCAGTGGCACCTACAAGGGGAAAGCCCTGTTGGAGAAAATTGACACAGTAGTACGCGATGCCTACCAAGCCCCCGAGGGCAGTGACCGCAAACAAAAATCGGTGGATTATATGTGGTACCTGTGGTGTGGACCCGACTCTCCCCTCTTCGATAAGAGTGCCATGACCACCTTCGAACGCTACTTCATCAAGGATAAAGATACCCACAAAGAGCACAAAGGCTACTACTATAAGTACCGCGATGATGCTCAAGCTATCACACGTATTCTTGCAGACTTTGGCTTGGAAGGTCCAGATTGTCACGTAATCAATGGGCACGTACCCGTTAAGGCCGTTAAGGGAGAAAAGCCCCTTATGGCAGGCGGAAAGCTCTTGGTAATCGATGGAGGATTCAGCCGCGCCTACCAGTCGAGTACAGGTATTGCAGGATACACCCTCACCTTCAATTCAAGAGGCCTGCAGCTTGTACAGCATGAGCCATTTAGCAGCAAACGTGAGGCCATTGAGAACCTTGACGACATTAGAAGTGTTACTGTAGTAACGGAGCCAACTTCGCACCGAATACTTGTAGCAGATACAGATATGGGCAAGGTGCTACGTGAGCAGGTCAACAATCTCAAGCAACTCCTTGAGGCTTACCAGTTAGGGATTATCAAGGAACGTGAGTCCAAGTAAAATAAATAACACACAGAGTACAAACTAGCACTTCTTATTGATGCGTCGAAAAATAAGAAAGATCTTATGGATTGTATTCGGCTCTTTTTGGGCTTTTGTCGTGCTGCTATTCCTACTGATATGGTTTGGCATCATCGGCTATATGCCCCCTGTAGAGCAATTACAGAACCCCATAGATAAATATGCATCGCAGCTAATCTCGGCAGATGGTGTTACTCTAGGGTCTTATGCCCGCAGCGGTAATAACCGCATATATTCTTCGTACCAAGATCTATCGCCCGACCTCGTGCGAGCCTTGATAGCGGTGGAAGATATTCGCTTCGAAGACCACTCCGGGATTGATGCCAGAGGCTTGCTCCGTGCCATTGTTAAGCGCGGGATACTAAGAAAAAAAGGTGGCGGAGGTGGTAGTACTATCACACAGCAGCTTGCCAAACAGCTCTACTCCCCCAAAGCAGACAATGTGATTGAGCGGCTTTTACAAAAGCCTATCGAATGGGTTATCGCGATCAAACTAGAGCGTTACTACACCAAAGAGGAGATTATCTGCATGTATCTCAATCAGTTCGACTTCCTCTACAATGCGGTGGGTATCCGCTCGGCGGCAGAGACCTATTTTAGCAAGAAGCCTAGCGAACTGAACCTGCAAGAGAGTGCCATGCTGGTGGGGATGTGCAAAAACCCGGCAGTCTACAACCCCATCCTTCACAACGATAAGGATTGGGCATTAGAGCGTCGTAATGTAGTGCTCAGACAGATGGCAAAAGCGGGCTTTCTCACGGAAGCCGAAGCTGATTCGGTGGCAGCACTCCCCCTTGTAACGCGCTTTCACAAAGCGCAACACAACGAGGGTCTCGCTCCCTACTTCCGCGAATTTATCCGCTTAATACTCACGGCCAAAAAGCCGGATAAGAGCAATTATAACGAATGGTCCATAGGTCAGTACGTTGCCGACAGCACCGCTTGGGAAAATGACCCCCTCTACGGTTGGTGCGAAAAGACCCAAAAAGCCAACGGCAAGAGCTACGATCTCTACGCGGATGGGCTAAAAATCTATTGCACAATAGATAGCCGCATGCAACGCTATGCCGAAGACGCTATACGCGAGCATCTGGGCGGCTTCTTACAACCTGCCTTCGCGCAAGAGAAAAAGGGCTCTAAATCTGCTCCGTATTCTTCGCGAGTTTCTGCAGCCGACAGGGAAGCGATGATCCTACGCGCCATGAAGCAATCGGATCGTTGGTACCAAATGAAGCAGGAGGGAGCCAGTGACAAAGAAATACTCGCAGCCTTCGACCAGAAAAGGAAAATGCAGGTATGGTCTTGGGATGGCATGATCGACAAGACAATGTCTCCCCGCGACTCTATCCTCTACTATAAGGGGCTGTTGCGTTCCGCCTTCATGGCAATGAACCCCTCTAATGGGCATGTACTTGCCTACGTGGGCGGGATTGACTTCCGCACCTTCAAGTACGACATGGTCAATCAGGGGCGCAGACAGGTGGGCTCGACCATCAAACCTTTCCTCTACTCGCTCTTGATGTCAGAAGGGATGTCCCCCTGTGACATGGTGCTCCACAACCCCGTAACTCTATATGATGGCAGTGGACGTGCGTGGACACCCCGAAGCGGAGGAGCGCGTCGCCAAGGAGAGATGGTTTCGATCCGTTGGGGTTTGCAAAACTCCTCCAACTGGGTTACGGCTTATCTTATGGGGCAAACTTCGCCCGTTACCTTTGTACGCCTACTCAAATCGTACGGCATTACAGGACATATCGACCCGGTAGTGTCGCTGGCCGCAGGTACTCCCGACGTTTGTCTTGCCGAGATGGTAAGTGCCTATACCACATTTGTTTCCCAAGGGATACGTGTGAGTCCGCTCTACGTTACCCGCATCGAAGACCAATTTGGCAATACAATTGAGAGCTTTACGCCCCGCATGTCTGAGGTACTCAACGAAGAGACTTCCCTCAAGATGCTGGATATGCTGCAAGCTGTAGTGAATGGAGGTACCGGGGGGCGCCTAAGAAGCCGCTATGGTCTGGAGCTTCCACTTGGTGGTAAAACAGGGACAACGCAAAACAATAGCGATAGCTGGTTTATGGGCTTCTCTCCCGAGATTGTGGCAGGTTGCTGGGTAGGTGGCGAAGATCGCTCCATCCACTTCAACTCCACGTCCATAGGGCAAGGGGCAGCCGCTGCACTCCCGATCTTTGCCAAATTCATCAAGAAAGTGTACAGCGATAGGGCATTAGGCTACTCTCGTGATAAGAAGTTCAACATCCCCCAAGGCTACAATCCTTGCGGCTCGTCCGGTGGCGGCAACGAAGGAGAAGCAGGCTGGTGGGATGGCGAAGGTGGCGACCCCGATAATGAAGGAGCCGGCAATACAACATCTCAGGGTGGAGCGCGAGAGGGAACATCTCCGCCCTCCAACTGATCCCGATGAAATTAAGAAGACAAAAGATTATAAGAATACGCTAAACTAACAAAGAAGCACAGATGGAAAAAAAACGAGTTTATTCCTTTGGTGATGGTAAGGCCGAAGGACGTGCTGACATGAGGAATCTGCTTGGTGGTAAAGGTGCCAACCTCGCAGAGATGAACCTAATCGGGGTACCTGTTCCTCCAGGTTTTACAATTACCACTGACGTATGTAGCGAATACTACTCAATTGGTGGAGAAGAGGTACGCAACCTCCTCAATGACGAAGTAAAGTCTGCAATCAAGGGTATCGAAACCCTTATGAGTCATAACTTTGGTGATCCCTCAAACCCATTGCTCGTATCGGTTCGTTCCGGTGCACGTGCATCTATGCCCGGGATGATGGACACCATCCTCAACCTTGGTCTCAATGACGAAGTAGTAGCCGGCCTCAGCAAAAAAACCGGCAACGAGCGTTTCGCTTGGGACTCTTACCGCCGTTTCGTACAAATGTACGGCGACGTGGTACTTGGCATGAAGCCTGCCGAAAAGACCGAACAGGATCCTTTCGAAGCTATCATTGAGCAGGTAAAAGAAGAAGCCGGAGTAAAACTCGACAACGAACTCTCGGTAGAAAACCTCAAAGACCTCGTAGTTCGCTTCAAAAAAGCAGTATACGAGCGTACCGGTAAGGACTTCCCCGCAGATCCCTATGAGCAACTATGGGGTGCCGTTATGGCGGTATTCAACTCATGGATGAACGAGCGCGCTATCCTTTACCGCAAGATGGAAGGCATCCCTGCAGAGTGGGGAACCGCTGTAACCGTACAAGCTATGGTATTCGGGAACATGGGTAATACCTCAGCTACAGGGGTATGCTTCTCTCGCGATGCCGGTAATGGCGAAAACCTCTTCAACGGAGAGTACCTTATCAATGCACAAGGAGAAGACGTGGTAGCAGGTATCCGCACTCCTCAGCAGATCACCAAGATCGGCTCACAACGCTGGGCAGAACGCGGAGGCATTAGCGAAGCAGATCGTGCCGCTAAGTACCCCTCTATGGAGGAATGCATGCCCGAGATTTATGCCGAGCTCAACGCCATCCAACAAAAGCTAGAAGACCACTACTCCGATATGCAGGATATGGAGTTTACCGTACAAGAAGGCAAACTCTGGCTCCTCCAAACACGTAATGGTAAGCGCACCGGTAGCGCAATGGTTAAGATCGCTTGTGACCTACTCCACGAAGGTAAGATCACAGAAGAGCAAGCCATCATGCGCATCGAGCCCAACAAACTCGATGAGCTACTCCACCCTGTCTTCGACAAGGAAGCGCTAAAGAAAGCCCAACTTCTAACGAAGGGTCTCCCTGCATCTCCCGGTGCTGCAACGGGGCAAATTGTATTCTTTGCCGACGACGCTGCCGCTTGGAATGCAGAAGGCAAGAAGGTAATCATCGTACGCCAAGAGACTTCTCCCGAAGACCTCGAAGGTATGACAGCCTCTCAAGGTATCCTCACCACACGTGGGGGTATGACCTCTCACGCCGCCGTAGTGGCTCGTGGTATGGGTAAGTGCTGTATCACCGGTGCCGGCGAAATGATGGTAAACATGGTAGAGCGCACACTTACTATCGGTAAGACCGTTCTCCACGAAGGCGATAAGATCTCTATCAATGGTACTACGGGGGAAGTATTCCTCGGCGAAGTAGCTACGGTTGCTGCCGAAATGGACGACGACTTCCGCACCTTGATGACGCTTGCCGATAAGCACGCACGCCTCCAAGTTCGCACCAATGCAGACACGCCTCGCGACGCTGCAACGGCTCGCAACTTTGGTGCCGTAGGTATCGGTCTCTGCCGTACGGAACATATGTTCTTCGAGGCAGAAAAGATCAAAGCCATGCGTGAGATGATCCTCTCCGAAAACGAAGAGGGTCGTGTAAAAGCACTCGAAAAGATCTTGCCTTACCAGCGCAAAGACTTCTATGAGATATTCAAAGTGATGCAAGGCTTGCCCGTAACAGTACGCCTTCTCGACCCCCCTCTCCATGAGTTCGTACCCCACGATGTAAAACAACAAGAGGAGATGGCAGAAGCTATGGGCATCGATCTCGCAACGCTCACAGCTCGCATCGAGAAACTCAACGAGCAAAACCCAATGCTCGGGCACCGTGGTTGCCGTCTCGGTAATACCTTCCCCGAAATTACTCGCATGCAGACGCGTGCCATCCTCGGGGCTTGCTGCCAACTCCAAAAGGAGGGTATAGAAACTCATCCCGAGATCATGGTACCTCTCGTTGGTATCCTCTACGAGTTCAAGCAACAAGAGGAAGTAATCCGCGCCACAGCAGAAAAGGTATTTGAAGAAGAGGGTGTACGCCTCGACTTTAAGGTAGGTACAATGATTGAGATCCCTCGTGCGGCTCTCACTGCAGACCGTATCGCCTCGTCCGCAGAGTTCTTCTCGTTTGGTACGAACGACCTTACGCAGATGACCTTCGGGTACTCTCGCGACGACATCGCCAGCTTCTTGCCTCACTACCTTGAGCAGAAGATCCTAAAGGTCGACCCCTTCCAAGTACTCGACCAGAAGGGAGTGGGACAACTCATCAGCATGGCAACCGAGCGTGGTCGTGCCATCCGCCCCGAACTCAAAGTGGGTATCTGCGGCGAGCATGGTGGTGAACCCTCGTCCGTTAAGTTCTGCCACCGTGTAGGGCTCAACTACGTATCTTGCTCCCCCTTCCGTGTGCCCATCGCACGCGTAGCTGCTGCACAAGCTGCTATCGAAGAGCGCAAGTAATCTAGCGAACTAGATACAATCCCAATAAAGGGATACCTGAGAGATGAAAATCTTTTGGGTATCCCTTTTTATTTTACTGGTGAGAAAAACTTGGAAACGTAGCCTGTAAGGCAGGAGAAACCAGCCGACTCCCTCAGACAAATCACCTGGACTTACACGTTATCGGGAGACGAAGAGGAGCCCCCCTCACACCCATACGCATTCGACTCCACCCCTCCTCATAGCAATTAAAAAGGGAGATATTCAGAAATCTGAATATCTCCCTTTTTAATTGAAGTATCTTTTATTCCTCCATTTTTGAGCTCTATCATAAATAAAGAACGCCCCCCTAGTATGCTGTCTTACGACGCGCCTGGGAGGCTTATTATCTCTGAGTTATAATACTATTCAATCTCGAAGCACTGCAAAGGTACTACATTTTCTCCAACCGACCACTCTCTTGTCGATTATCTTTCATCATTCCATATTCTTTCATTCATCCAATCCGATTGAAACCCCATTGCATTAAGGGATGCAACTTCCTGATATTCTGTCAATAGATCTCTTAACCGTTGTTTGAAAGCGGAGGTTGGATTTGCTGTTTGTAACATATAATTCAGCATACATAGAAAATAATAGAGTTTACTCCTTTTTACCGTGTCCGGGCTATCTATCCAATCAAGTCTCTTAGAAAAATTCAATTTTTCGGGAACGATGTTCATGTCCCTATTCCAAAGCCTTGCGTGGTGGGCGCATATATTGCGTACATAATTAATTGTATGAAGCCATGAACAAAACGTCTTGGGTGGCAGGGCAAAATAGGAGGCGATACCGTTTACATCAGCACGGGATTTCAGTCCATCACAGATACGCGAAAGGTGATTGAAATACATAACCTCAACGCTCATCCAAGATGGCGGATTGGTGGGATTACCATATTTGTTACAGTAATGCTGTATAAAAACCTCTGCTTTATTGTTGTGTAGCTGTTCTGCGATATGTTTTTGAATATCGTCATATACATCTTTTGTAACCATCCTTCCGTCACGCAAAGTAATAGTCTCGGGCTCTTTAAATATTTCTCGACGATCCTGCCAATGCGCACCATATTTATGGCTGAGCTGACATATGATTTGTGCACGTATGGCAACCTCCAACCGTTCTATAGCATCAAAAACCAACAGACGCAGCTTTCGGTCAAACACATATAAATTATACACCATATCCCAAGTTACGCCTTTTCGAAAAGAGTCTAGTATCTTTCCGTTTTCCTTTTGCTTGTATGGCAACATATACGCACTGAGACGATAGTAACTGATATTGGCAAGATGCCTTTCCGTTCGTAAATTATCGGAAATAAGCATTCCTCTCGACCTCAACAGATCCACCTGCTCAGTGTATGTTAATGGTTGTTTGTTATAGATTTCCATATGTCTGTATTTCAAACGGATATAAAAGTAGGTATTTTTCTACATTGCAGAAGAAAATTAGTTTACAGATTCTGGTATCAGACACAGTGGTATAATAAAAGTTTCAATCGGGTTAGGATAATAGAAGGGCTGGCCTCTCACAGGGAGAGGTCAGCCCTTTTGCTAAGCCCTCAGGGGATCTTCCCTCGGGAGGCGGTTATGGGTTACCAGCCTTTGTTGTAGCCGTAGCGCAGGTCAAGTTCTTTGCGTAGCAGGTCTCGCACTTCGTTCTCAGAAGATGAGAACGAGAACAGATCGCCCAACTTGGTACAATTCTCTATATCAAGCACCTGACTAGCTAGCGCTCGAGCGACCACCAACTTAGAGCTATCAAAACTGGGAACGGAGCACAGGGCTTTGAATTGCTGAGCCGTCACTCCGGCATCGGCAGGATAGAGCGCCATCACCTTTTCCACATCCGACTTAAAGGAGCAGTCCTCCAGCTCCTCTAGCAACGCCTTGTAGGTCTGCCGGGGGAGAGGGCGCAATCGGAATCCTTTGGAGTTGGTCACAGATGAGTAATCTCTACGGGGGCGACCATAATCGTCTCTATCTCCCGGGCGTCCGTAATCCAAAGAAAGATACCTCTCGGCATCAATGTACTCTGTACCATAGCCCGAAAAGTAAAAATTGCGGTCGTATATAACGCGCTTCCGCGCATGCACTTGCTCCAGAGACACCTCTACTCTTACCCGATAGTTGCCCCGAGGTAGAGCCACATAGCAACTATAGGTAGGGTTGCAAACCCGTGTATTATCTATATACACAATGATGGGGACGCTCTTCGCTTCGATAGAGATACCTGCGAGACTTTGTGCAGAAAGCGTTGTCGCAAAAGCGAATGTAAGGAGTAGGGAAAGGAGGAGAGTGTAGCGTTTCATAAGGCTTCCTATTTATATTTATACTCCTCTCAAAGGTAAAACATTCTCCCCAAAAACCGTTCTCCCATCCGCAGAGGACAGTCTCCTGGAATCTGCAATTTGTGGAAAAATTGGTGATTACGAGAGAATTGTGTATCTTTGCCGGCGATATGACCTCCCACGCTTCCCGTAGACCAGCGCACCCGGGGAGGTCTTCGAGTTTATATGGACTATAATGAAGTACGATAAAAAACCTATTGATACTGCAGAGCAAGTTCATAGGTTAGAGCAAAGAGGGTTGCTGATAGATGATAAAAAGCTTGCAGAGCAGTACCTTCATAACATCAGCTATTACCGTTTGAGAGCCTACACATACCCTTTTCAAAATAATGAGGAGGGCTGTGAGCATATATTTTTGAGGGATGATATTTTTTTCGAAGATATTATTGATTTATATTGCTTTGACCGCCGTTTACGCTCTCTTTTGTTCAATGCAATTGAGAAAATTGAAGTTGCCTTACGTACAAGAATAGCACTTATATATTCAACCAACGAGGGAGATGGATTTTGGTTCTTAAATCATAGGCTTTACTATCTTCATGATAAGTTTCTAACCCTTACCCGAAATGAAGAAATAGATGGGAAACTTATTGTTGGAGATTTGATGAAAGAAGTAAATCGAAGTAATGAAGATTTTATCGCCCATTACAAAAAGAAATATGGCGATCCTCCATTCCCTCCAGCATGGATGACATTAGAGGTTGTCTCTATGGGAACATTGAGTAAGCTCTTCTCTGCCTTAGATAAAAATAATCCATCAAGTATTGCTATTAGTAGAGGACTTGGAATTAAGAAAGTTGAAATCCTCAAAAATTGGATGCATGGTCTATCTTCTCTAAGAAATATTTGTGCTCACCATAGTCGCATTTGGAACCGAAGATTTACCATAGGACTACAATTCCCAAGATCAACCTCAACCTATTCATTCTTATCAAGGACAGAAATAGACCAGATTAGGAATAACAAACTTTTTGGGTATCTCTCAATTATCATATACTTGTTACAAGTAATTAGCCCTGAGAGTTCATTCAAAGAAAATCTATTATCATTACTGAATACTAAACCAAAATTAGTCTCATTAAAAGATATGGGGTTCCCTTCTGAATGGGAAACCTTTACCCTTTGGAAGTAGCAAAGTGCCGATGGTCGCTTTTACGCACCATTAGCAACTCTAGAACAGAAAAGATGGAGCTGTACATTTTACTGTACAACCCCTTTTTGCTATCTCCACTTAGGTTTAGAGATTACGACACGACTCATGATGACTCGGTCTTCTGGTTCGCTCTTCGGAGCGTGTATAGGGAACAGGGCATTGTCGTGTTCCCAAGAGAAGTCTGATCAGTCTCCTCTGCACAATTGGCGTTGATGATGGCAATGGCAGATATTTTCCGTAATTTTGTACTCGGTAATCATAGTAATTATCGTCTGTAAATTTTAGTATTCGAGCAGTATAAAGACACAGCGCTCTTGGTCAAGAGAGCAGATTTATAAATAGTTACACCCCGTAAAGTTCACATTACACCCCATCAAACTCACATTAAGTACTGATGAAAAGAATTGCATCCATCCTGTTTATCCTTACGCTTTCGATAGGGAGTGTATATGCCATTAATCCTGCCGACTCCATACGTCGGGAGATGGACCGCCTCCGGGGGAAAGAGCTTTTGCATGCACACAGCAACCTTTGCCAGTTAGCAGCCACCCAAGACGACATGCAGTATGAGTTGCGCTGCATCCGAGAATTTCTTGCGGAGGCTCTGAAACAAAAGGATGCGGAAGCCGAAGGGATGGCACGTGTAAGACAGCTCTATTGCTACTACAATTACGACAATCTGGATAGCATCCTCTTCTATCTGCCGGCGTCGCTCAAGTCTATGAAGGAAAACAAGACGTGGGACTATTACTACAATGCGTGGAGCGTCTTGGTAGAGAGATATATTTATGAGGAAAAACTACAGACCGCTTTGCTCGAAGCTAGAAAGATGTATGCCGATGCGCACGCTACGAATAGCAACTACGGCCTGGGCGTTTCCTCATACGATATAGGCTGCATCTACCAAACGATGGGACGCTTTCGCGAGGCGGAAAAATCCTTAACGGAAAGCATTGCCGCGCTCTCTAAGGAAGAAGACATCTCGCAACTGCTCTCCGCGTACAATGCTTTAAGCGAAATCCTCGATGAATTGGGAGAGTACGACAGATTGCGGAGAATAGTCGAGGAATGGAAATCCGTCCTCGATAAATATCAGAAGGAGTCACTACGCAAGGGGTATACCCAGTCGCTCAATGGGCGTTACCTCTACTGCACGCTGGCTGCCGCCGTTGCCGAGATAGAGACAGCAAATTATGCAAAGGCCGGCGAACTGCTGAAGCAAGCAGAGATATACGCCGAGGGACGCAAAGCTGTTGCACAGTTCAAGCTCCTACAAGTGCAGGCACGCTACTATGCGGCGATGAAACAATATGACAAAGCAATAGCCTGTAATCATAAGAATATAGAGATTATCGCCGCCTCGGGCGACTCCGTGAGTCTACTCTCCGTAGAGACCCAGCAGGCAGATTTCCTCCTGAAAGCCGGGTGGTATAAAGAGGCTGCCGAACTCTACCACGAGATCCTCCCCCACAAGGATAGGGTGCGCACCACGGAACTTGCCAATCAGCTCGACGAGCTGCATACCATCTTCGAGGTAGATAAGCTCACGCTACGCAACGAAGTCGTTACCACACGTTTCTACCTCTCTCTCGTTATCGGGGTATTGCTGTTGCTTGCTCTTGTCCTATACATTATATATACGCGCAGGCTGCGTCGTAAGAACCGAGCTTTGTACGACTCTATCCTACAAGCCCAACGTACGCAAGACAAAGCGGAGGAGGCGGTGAGAAGCACTCCCGAAGAACAACTCGACCACAAAAGCAAGCTCTACCGCCAACTGTGCGAACTGATGCAGACCGAAGAGCTTTACAAAGACACGACCCTGAACCGAGATATTTTGGTCGAACGGCTCAGCACAAACTCCGTTTACCTCGCCGATGCCGTGCACAAATATGCCGACGGCGCCACCATCAATGAGTTTATCAACAGCTACCGTCTGCGCCGTGCCGCCTCTCTACTGACAGAAAATCCCACCCTAAACATCAACGAGGTGGAATACCAATCGGGCTTCAACTCTCGCTCCACCTTCAACCGCTGCTTCCGAGCCTGCTACGGCATGTCACCCTCGGAATACAAGGTCATCTCCAAAGAAAAGAAGATAGGGAAGTAACTCTCAAAGGGGGGGGGAGAGCCGAGATGACAACTTTTTCCTTATTTATACCTATCTGATTTAGAGTCTCTTGCAAATATGAGACACTTTTTTTCAGATATGGCACATCCCCCCAATCCCTCTTTTTTAGTTTTGTATCGTCATCAAAACGAAAAAAGAGGGATGAAGACGGGAATGTATTGGGTGTACATAACGGAGGATAGCGAGAGCGGAATAACCATTGGGTTCTCTACCGAGATGGATAAGACGCTCTTTGAGCTTTCTAGGCGAGGAGCGACCCTTTCCTATCTCCGCTCCTTTTCCATTCCTTTCGATGCTCTAGCACACAAACACCTGCTTGAGGATCTCTCGCCAGTGACGATTAGGAGATTCATGCGAAGCCATCGGGAGGAGACAAAGCGACGTTGCGACAAACTCTTATCTACATCTAAATACCGAGAAGCGAATATTCTAAATTAAATTAAGATATGAATTATAAAAGAATTGTGTTGTTGGCGATACTGCTTGGAGGGATAATTCTCCCCACCCATGCACAGCCGGCTCCGGAGGGGCGCACCACGGCTCTAGGGTGGTACACCGGACTTCGTGGTGGAGTGTCGGCAGGGACGTCTACATTTGTTTCGGCCGCTGCCGATAAGTTTCGAGCCGGGTGGAGTGCAGGCATTTTCGGCGGTTACCGATTTAATTCTGTACTCTCTCTCGAGGGCGTATTGAAGTGGGAAGAAGTCACGCTCGGCATCCGCAAGGGCGATGTCGACGCGAACTATTGGCTAGGCAGAGACCTCGTGCGCTACCATGCTCCCGTCATCGACTTCGAGGGTTGGAACTACAACGACCTCAAAAGTCGCGTCGACGCCCAGAGTTTTAGTCTGCAGGGCAATATCAACTTGTGGGGATTCTTCCATTCCGGCAATTGCCGCTGGCGCTTGGAGGTCTCCCCCCTTGTCTCGCTTGTGCGTACGAAGGCTCGTTTCGTGGCGATTGCCAATGACGAGAGCGTTATGGGGCTTGAGGCGCAATGGCATGCCGGATGGGGTGGCGAGGCACAAATCGGATATCGGGTTTCCGAACATTGCGAGCTCGGCATCTACGGCGGCTTCACGCAGCTTCTTGGCAAACGCTTCGACCGCATCCCCGAGCAGAGCTACAAAAGC
Source organism: uncultured Porphyromonas sp. (assembly GCA_963539975.1). GTDB lineage: Bacteria > Bacteroidota > Bacteroidia > Bacteroidales > Porphyromonadaceae > Porphyromonas. The sequence continues at coordinate 16,614 of CAUTMR010000003.1, forward strand.
AACCGGCTCTGCGAAGGCGGTCTGAAGCTCACGTATGCTTTCGGTAAGCAAAGGAAGAGAACGGAGGCATTGAAGCCCATCGAGCCCGGCATGCCCGAGGGGGACGCGCTTTACGAACATGCGGCACGGAAAGTGGACAACGAACCGGAAGCAACAAAGAAGACCGAACCGCTGGATCAGTCAACAACAACGGAACACTCTGCTCCCGAAGTAAGTATCGCCCCCGTAGAGAGTGCGGTAGCCATCGACTTCCCCACCGTGTACTTCGCCTTCAACAGTGCAACGATCTCGAGCGAAGAGGAAGTGAAAATGCAACAGACACTGCGCTTACTACAAGACAATCCGAAGCTGAATATCATCATAATAGGTTGGTGCGACACGGTGGGCAGCGGCGCCGTCAACCTACGGCTGTCTCAGAAGCGTGCCAAAGCTCTCAAAACATGGCTGACCACCCGAGGTATCAGTGCCACCCGTATCAAGGCCGTGGGCAGAGGCCGAGACTTCAACGAAAAGGAGGCTGCCAAAGCGCGCCGTTCGGAAACAGCAAAGGAGGATTAAACAATGAAACAAACACCCTTTTATTACACACTTCGGAGACTCTTGGCACTCTCCGTCATGTCACTTTTGACTTTGGGCACGCTCTCGCTTACGTCTTGCCGCCACAAGGATACAGAGCATGATGATTACGGACTTTCTGCCGCTCTCTCCTGGGCAGACCCTGCCGATGCCGGCCGTGAAATCAAAAACGTCAGGATATGGATATTCCAAGCCGGTGGCAAACTCGTGGCTAAGCGTCAGTATGGCAGTAAGTTTCTGATCGCTCTCGACATTCATCCGCTTCCCGTTGGGGAGTACGACGTGGTAGCTGCGACCAACCTTATCGAGCCTTTCGGGGCGGAGGGGGACGAGACCTTTTCCTCCCTGCTGCTCAAACTTCGGGAGGCTTCCACCTCGGCCGGGCACGCCCACTATGCCGTGGGGCACATCAGCCTACCGAGGGATAGAAATAGCCGTATCGGTCTCAGCCTGCGCCGCATCCTCTCGGAGCTTACGGTAGAGGTGGAGGGCGCCCCCCGGGGTACGAAGCTCGAAACAATGGTACTCAATGCCGCCGATGCCCTTGTGCCCTCGCAAAAAGGAGCCGAAGGCATTTGGGGTAGAGCTTCGAACAACAAGCAGCCGGCCCAAGGCAAGACTGCCATCGAGCAAAACGGCCTCATCAAGACCGAGACCCTTCGCCCGATGCCCACGGTGAGCCATGATGCATACGCCTACCTCCGGTTTACGTTCCGACTTGCGGACGGAAGCCTGCGCGAGTGCGCTGCAGAGGCTCCGATCATGAAGCCGGCAGGCAAGTATACGTTGAAGATGAAATACTCCGAGCTCAAACCCTTTATGCACATCAAACCCACACGTATCAGCGACTGGGAAGAGGGTTGGACCGTAGTTGGAGAAATACTCAACCCTGATGACTAAACGGGGCAAATGACGAAATAGATGCCCCCCCCTCCCCCCATCTCTCTAAACTATTCAATCATTCAATCACATAAAATTAGCAAGTATGAAGAAAAAGACTCTTTTCGCTGCCGTGCTGGCAGCCGTTGTGCTCGTAAGCTGCCACAACAACAAGCAGGTGCAGTCAGAGACTAAGCCTGAGTACATCACCGTGAGTACCTCTATTGACAACCTGACCCGCGTCTCCACCACGGGCGACGCCTCCCGGTTCGACGAAGGCGACAAAATCAGCGTCTATGCCTGGACAGGTACTGCCGACGAGGTACCCACTGCCAACCTGGTGGTGAACAACTCCCTCAACGAGCTGAAAGGCGGCAAGTGGCTGCCTACGCCCCTCATGAAATGGGCGAACATGTCCACGCCCCACTTCTTCCTCTCCGTTTACCCTGCACGCACCATTGCCGACTTCAAAGCCGACCCCGTGAAGGTAGAAGTCGGGAAACAGATGGAGAGCGACCTACTCGTGGCCGTCAATACGGGCGAGAGCAAAGCCGGGCTCAAAGCCACCGACAACCCCGTGTCGCTCCGCTTCGACCACATGATGTCTAAGCTCGTGGTGGAACTCTCCTACCGCAACGAGTTCGACGGGACGCCCACCGTAGCTTCGGTAGGCACCGAGGCCAAAAACGAAGGCACCATCGATTACCTCAAGGGCGTGATTACGCTCAAGGGCGATGCCGCTCCCTTCCACCTACAGACGCTGAAGGCCAACGAGGCATACGCTTCCGTCATCCTGCCGCAGGCGGTGCAGAAGTTCACAATAGTCATCGATGGCAAGAACTACGTCTACACCCATCCCACACCGCTCACCCTTGTCAAAGGTAAGAAGCAGACCGTGAAGCTCATTGTCGGGCGCAACCGCATCGAGCTGGATCAAGTGGTTATCAACGACTGGGGAGCCGCCGAAGACATCACAGGCGGAGAAGCGGTAGATTGAATATAGTAAGCACTGATTAAGAAACCAACTTCAAAAAAAGAAAAAAGGAATATGAAGAACCATTTTTTCATCTCAATGCTTGCAGCGGCGGCTCTCCTCGGAGGGCTGACCGCCTGCAACGGCAAACTTGATGAAGCCCCCAGGGCAGACCAAGTGCCCGAAAATGCCGTGCGGATTACAGCCAGTATCGGCAACCCGTTTTCCGCCACCCGCTCCATGCCGTTGGGCACGGAGGAGGAGCAGGGCAAGTTCAACGTAGGCGACGAAATCTTTGTGAGCACTTCCAGCCGTCAGCATGCCACCTATCGTTTCGATGGCACTGTCTGGGTACCCAAAGAGGGCGAGTACCTCCTTTGGAAAAGTGATATGGAGCATTTCGATGCCTCCTATCCCGCCGAATATGGCAATGAGCCATATCATCATCCAACAGACCAGAGCAGTACAGAAAAAATCGCTAAAGCAGACCTAATGTCGGTAGAGCTTAACCACAAAAAGACGAAAGAGGCGTTGCACTTTACGATGGAACGCAGAACGACACGCCTCATTGTCGAGATAGCCGGCTTCAAGTCCGAATTTCCCGGCGATGCCAAGGTGGAGAAGGTCAGGTTTCATAACAAAAGCAACGCAAGTGCCCCTCCAAGAACATACATACCCTATGCCAAGGGCGAGGGCAAGACGGGCAGCACCTACACGGTGCTCGTTCCCGGTGATGCTGCGTACAATACGATTTCCCTTAAAGTAGGCGGCAAAACGATGACCGCCAAGCTGTCGGAAATTACGTATGATAGCGGCAAGAGCTACACCTACCGCCTCACCGTGGGCAAGGAGAAACTCGAGACGACCGAAGTAACGGTATCCGACTGGACCGATAGCGCAGTCATCCCGGGCGGAGAAGCCAAGGCGAACTAAGGCACCCACCTGCCAAACTCACAGTACGGCTTCGGTCGAAGCATAAGTAAAACAGAATGAGTATATAACCCATCAAAAAAAACAGCAAATGTTGATCCATCAAATAAAAAAAGGAGTTGTCTATGTAGGCAAAAACAAGGGTAAGACCGTTTACTACGCATCCCCCATTGTACAAGACAAGATTACCTCCCATCAGGTGGAAAACCGTATCATCAAGGCCACGGCACTCTCGCGTGCCGATGTACGCAGTGCCATCGCCGCCCTTGCCGAGATCGTGCGCGAAGAGATACTTGCCGGGCGGTCGGTAGCTTTCGCCGACCTTGGTTCGTTCAGAGTTGTCTCGACCGGCAAACGCATGGCCACGGAGAAAGAGGTGACCGCCGACACGCTAAAAGTGCCACGCATACAGTTTCTCCCCAAAATGGAGATGCGCAATCTGACCAAGAGCATACAGCGCGTCGTGCTACGCCCCGGCGAGGCCGAGCCCACACCCGAGAACCCGTTGGATTGAAACCCCGACGAAAGAAACATTTTCATTCCTCAATACGAATTCAATAACAAAAAAATAATCTAGATAATGAAGACAATAAAGAACCTGGCAATGCTTGCCGTTGCCGCACTTGCCGCTGCTGCATGCAGCCATGACAAAAACCTCGTCGCACCCACCAACCATTTCCCTGCCGACGGCGTCATCCGCGTGGCTACCGACGTAACTCGCCCACAAACCCGTGCCGGGATGGAAACCGGCAACCTTACGACGTTCCAACTTCGTGTAAAGAACCCCGAGAGCGACGGCTATTCTTACAACGCCCTAATGAGGAAAGAGGGTAGCGAATGGGTGAGCTACAACAACGACGGCACCCAAAAGCTGACGATGCTCTGGCAGAACAAGACGCAAAAGGTGAACGTAGCCGCCGTATACATCCCCGACGTCACGCTGATCGACGATTATTGGAAGACCACCGACGGCATACCCGTGAATATTAAGGTAAGAAAAGACCAGAGCAATGTCGACAGTCTGAACAAAAGCGACATCCTCGTGATGAAGGACCACGAGGTGGACCCCACCAGCGCCACCGACCTGACCCCACAAGGCAAGATAAAAGTAGAGCTCAAGCACCGCCTCGCTAAGCTCAACCTCACGGTGAATCTCGGCACGCAGTTCAACCTGAACGGTACCGCCACCAACCCCATCACCGCAGTGAGCGTGGAGGGCACGAAGACCGAAGCCGACTGGACGCTCATCACCGACGTGCTGGATGGGCAGAGCGTGGTGAAACCCATTAAACTCTTCGAGGCTGCTTACGCCGCCGGCGAGGGTAAAACAAAGAGTGCCGTGGCGAAGTACGAATGTATCCTCATGCCGCAGTCCATCGCTTCCAACGGCTTCACGGTAAAGATTGCCATAGGAGGCAAGACGTATACATGGAAGTCTTCGAACGAAGTCACCCTCGCACCCGATACGCAGTACAACCTCACCCTCTCCGTGGGCAAAGACGTCGTGGTCGTTGGCAGCTTCTCTGCCACCCCATGGACCGACGGCGGCTTGAGCAACATTGAGACGGAATAAAAACTTTTTGATGCAATGAAACTCAACGTAATGATAACGCTTGCAGCGGTGGCTCTCCTCGGGGGGCTGACCGCCTGCAGCGACAAACTCGACCAGCCCCGGGCAGACCAAGTGCCCGAAAATGCCGTGCGGATTACAGCCAGCATCGGCAATCCGTTTGCCACCACCCGTTCCATGCCGTTGGGCACGAAGGAGGAGCAGGGCAAGTTCAACGTAGGCGACGAAATCTTTGTTGTGTGCACTCGAAGCAACCAGCGTGCCACCTATCGTTTCGATGGCTCTGCCTGGACGCCCAAAGAGGGCGAGTACCTCCTTTGGAAAAGAGATATGGAGTCTTTCGATGCCTACTATCCCGCCGAATGGGGCTTGGCAGTGGTTGATGGGGTGTCATATGCTCATCCTCATCCAACAGACCAGAGCAGTACAGAAAAAATCGCTAAAGCAGACGTAATGCAGGGGAGTCTTAATAAAGCAAAGACGAAAGAGGCGTTGCACTTTACGATGCGTCGCTTGACGACACGCCTCATTGTCGAGATAGCCGGCTTCAAGTCCGAATTTCCCGGCGATGCCAAGGTGGAGAAGGTCAGGTTTCATAACAAAAGCAACGCAAGTGCCCCTCCAAGAACATACATACCCTATGCCAAGGGCGAGGGCAAGACGGGCAGCACCTACACGGTGCTCGTTCCCGGTGATGCTGCGTACAATACGATTTCCCTTAAAGTAGGCGGCAAAACGATGACCGCCAAGCTGTCGGAAATTACGTATGATAGCGGCAAGAGCTACACCTACCGCCTCACCGTGGGCAAGGAGAAACTCGAGACGACCGAAGTAACGGTATCCGACTGGACCGATAGCGCAGTCATCCAGGGCGGAGAAGCCGAGGCGAACTAAGATTAGTATTGAGCTCAGCTCGCTATTAAATAGAGATTAGATCCGATTGGAGCTCCCTTCTCTCAGGCTTTGTCTTGGGAGGGGGGTATCTTTTTCTAGCACCGGTAGCAAGTATCCGTACTTCCTGGTACGTGTGGGAGAGAAAAGCCGAGAGAGCCCCGAGCGGACACCTTAATAAAGGAGGAAATTATCCCCCAAGAAAGGAGCACAACGCAGCATAAAACGACACAAAGCAGCACAACGCGGCACATTTTGGGCGAGGCTATTGCACAGCGCAAAATCTCGCTTTACCTTTGCAATGCAATCCACGAGAGAGGGCGCTCTCTAGCACAAGTGGGAATAGGAGCAACAAGCCATACTACAGAAGCCTCTCCCCCTAATCTACATTGTATTTTGTGTAGAAGAGGTGAGGGCAAGATGCTTTGAAGACAATGCCAGCTTACCCCTATCAAAGACGCATTCTTTAGTACTACGCCACACTCCATCCCCCACTCCCCCTCCACGAGGAGAGCAAAAAACATTTTATTAACTATTTATTCCGACAAAAGTTATGTCTGTAAATTATCGTGTGGTCCGTCGAACCCTTAACTTCGACAAAGCGAATCCCAAAGAAGTTGTTGTCGCTCAAACCGAACCGCGTGCCACCACGGGTCTCGAAGATCTCATCTCGCTTATCGGTCAGATCTCTGCCATCTCTCGAGGCGATGTACTCAGCGTTATCAGCACACTCACGCGCCTCATTGCCGACGAACTGGCCAAGGGCAATATCGTAGAAATAGGAGAATTGGGGCGCCTTCGCTTCAATATGCGTAGCAAGGCTGCCAAGAGCGTCAAAGAGTTTACGCACAGCAATATTCTCACCCCTACGCTGCACTTCTTGCCCGGTATGCTGCTCAAAGATGCGCGCCGCCGTATCCGCTTCACCCTTGTTGACGAAAAGGGGAAATCCACAGAGGGCAAAGGGAAGCCTACGCCCCCTCCCAATAGTGGTAGTGGTACCGGTTCATCCGCCGGTGGAGATGGGAACGAATAAACTCTAACCTTACTCTCGTCAACTCTAACTAAGAGGGGGCAAAGGTCGGCTCCTCCCCGTGAAAAGGGACTCCACTTTTGCCCCCAACCTTTTATTCTCATCCCCTCCTCTCGTAACAAAACATGGAAACTCCACGAGGAGGGGGCACTATACTCCATTAAAAACGACAACACGTATATGAATGTACAATATATTGTAGTGCATTGCTCTGCCACGCGCATCAATCGCCCCTATAAGGTGGAGCAGTTGGAGCGCGATCACCAAGCCCGAGGGATGCGCTCTGCCGGTTATCATTTCTACATTCCGAGAAATGGTATTATCATTCCCCTCCGCCCCCTCAATGTAGTAGGGGCACACGCCCGAGGCTATAACCGCAAAAGCATTGGGGTATGCTACGAAGGCGGATTGCTCAGCGACGGCACCCCCGGGGATACGCGCACCCTAGAACAAAAAGGAGCCCTTGTGCTACTCCTCAGGATGCTGCGCAGATGCTACCCCAAAGCGCGCATCGTGGGACATCGAGATCTTAGCCCCGACCTCAATAGAGACGGCAAGATTTCTCCCAACGAGTGGACTAAGTTATGCCCTTGTTTCGACGCGAAGGAGGCGTATGCTCAGCTATGAATCGACCCTCTTTCCAGCTTTGGTATGCCGCCGTCACTACCCTGCTCGGCGTCGTACTGCTCTTCTGTTCGTTTTATGCACCTCCCGAGGGGGAGATCTCTCCTACCGTAATGGTGGCTTTTGGCGAGATCTGCACCTTTGCCGGAGCTCTTATGGGGTTGGATTACAAATGGCGCAATCGAGACCCTAAATAGTGCGGAGCAAACCTCCCCTTTTATACACAATACGACCCTCCGAGCCCCTCTATATAGGGTGTAGGAGGGTCTCTATCTATCTCTCGAAACGACCTCTCTCCTTCGCATAATATACTTACGAAAAAGAGGGGACGAAGCTCCCAAAATTGCTACCTTTGCCTTGGTTACCTACCCAAAAGAGAGCCCGAGGAGCGGAGGCATTTGCCGATCAAATTCGACGTCCCCGAGCAAGGCTGTAACCTAGCCGGAGTCTCTCCGTGGGAGGGGTAAAACCCGATTCTCTATACAAGGAATGTAGTTCTCTCTCCCTAGAGAGGCGTGCATCCACCGAAAGTTCTCCCCATCCCTCCTAAATATCTTAGAGAGGAGAGAACGTAACGAGAAGTTTATTTATCGCTCTTCTCCCCCCACCCCACGCTAAGAAAGTGGGGGAAAAGAAAGAAGAGTATGTGTATATATTTTATTATCTATTTATGATGATTTGGAAGATCGGAAAGCCGACCCCACAAGAGGAGCTGTGCTATAGCTTAGAAGCTCGCCCCTATGCCACCCAAGAAGTTGCCCTCAAATGGTTTAGCATCGAAGGGAACATTACCAGCAACCCCAAGCAAAATGCCGTGCGCAATATGCGCAACTACATCAAAAGACATCGCGACCTGCAAGAAGCCCTTGCCCGTGAGGGGTACCGCTCGTACATGCGCAGCCTATCCCCCGTGTTGGTACAGCTCATTGTGACTCATCGCTCCAAGATGAAAGTGATCATAACCCCTATCGATTTGGAGCATAGTTAGATTCGCCTTTGTAGGAGGCATGGAGGTCTCTCTCTTTGGCAAGAAATTGCTACCTTTGCAGACGGAGTATTCCTCTCATAAATTAAAAAGATTCGAAGTAATAAAAAGCAATGACAGACGATTCGTTACCGCCGCAGACTTCAGACGATAAGTCGCCCATAGGCATAAAGTGCAGCGACCCAACAAGGCGAGAGAGCGTCTATCATGCTATTACGCTCGCCTCATTATAGATAGGAAGAGAACGGAGGGCTATCCCAAGAGAAAGCCTCCCCATAAAAGCTCTCTTCCCCAAAGATGAATCTATAATTAGGGCTCCGAGCCTGCCTAATGCCCTGCTCTCTAAGAGGGGCAAAAGAGGCATTTATTCTTATCGTCTACGCACCTTACGACAAAAAACGTGCATTCCTTCCTCACGAAAAAAGACTATGCGTAGATACTTTTACCCCGAAAAAGGCTTTGTTGAGACCGACACCCTACACGAGGGTTGCTGGATGAAAGTGGTAAGCCCCACAACAGAAGACCTCGACTTCTTGACCAACGACCTAGGCATCCCCGAGTCGTTCATTGCCGACATTGCCGACGCCGACGAGCGTCCGCGTACGGAAGAAGAAGAGGGCTGGAACCTAACCATTGTGCGTATTCCCATCGTTGCAGCCGACTCTGCCACGCCCTATACCACCATCCCTATAGGTATCATTTACTCCCCCGAGCGGCACATTATGATAACAGTGTGCTACCATCGCACGCAGTTGATGCCCGATTTTATTGGGCACAACCGACGCAAAAAGATTGTGGTAACGAGCGAGACGGATTTCATTTTCCGCCTCGTACACAGCTCGGCCGTATGGTTCCTAAAGTACCTCAAGCAGATTAGTTCGCTTATCATGGAAGCGGAAGAGGCTCTCGAGAGCAGCGTGCGCAACGAAGACCTTTTGCAGCTCATGAAGCTCCAAAAGTGCCTCGTATACTTTAGCACCTCCATCCGAGGCAACGAAGCGGTTATCAACAAGTTGCAGGGGAGCCGGCGCAGCATCGGATACGACGAAGACCTTGCAGAAGACGTTAGTATTGAGCTCAAGCAGGCCTACAATACCGTGACCATCCATGCCGAGATCCTAACGGGTACGATGGATGCTTTTGCCAGCGTTATCTCCAACAATGTGAACACGATCATGAAGCGTATGACCAGTGTTTCCATCCTGCTCATGCTCCCGACCCTTATTGCCAGCCTATACGGGATGAACGTGCCCAACGGGCTGGAGCATTCTCCCATCGCATTTTGGGGGTTGGTAGTTATTGCCGTTGTTATCTCAGTAGGCGCCTTCTTCCTACTCAAACGCATCAAATGGTTTTAAGACAATAACAGAAAACGAATACATATATATATGATCACGATCAACGACCTCTGCATCCAATTTGGCAAACGCATCCTGTTTCAGGATGTCAACCTCAAGTTCACACCCGGCAATTGCTACGGTATCATTGGAGCCAATGGAGCAGGAAAGTCTACTCTACTTCGCGCTATTAGTGGACAAATAGACCCCACTCGTGGCAGCATTTCTTTGGGACCCGGCGAGCGTCTCAGCGTACTTAGTCAGGACCACTTTGCCTTTGATGAGTTTACCGTCCTCAACACCGTTTTGATGGGACACAGCACACTATGGGAGGTGATGGAGGAGAAAAATGCCATCTATGCCAAGGAGGATTTTTCCGACGAAGACGGCAATCGCGTGGCAGAATTGGAAGAGCAATTCGCTAACCTAGACGGCTGGAATGCCGAGAGTGATGCAGCAGCTCTTCTCAGCGGGCTTGGAATCAAAGAAGATCTCCACTACCAACTCATGAAGGACATCAGCGGTAAGCAAAAAGTGCGTGTACTCCTTGCCCGTGCCCTCTTTGGTAAACCCGACAACCTTTTGCTGGACGAACCTACCAACGACCTCGACCTCGATACCGTAGGATGGCTCGAAGATTATCTTGCAGAAACAGAGAGTACCGTACTCGTTGTAAGCCACGACCGTCACTTCCTCGACGCCGTTTCCACCCATACCATTGACATTGACTTTGGCAAGGTGCGCCAGTTTGCCGGGAACTACTCCTTCTGGTACGAGTCTAGCCAATTGGCTCTCCGCCAACAGCAACAGCAGAACAAAAAGAACGAGGAGAAGCGCAAGGAGCTCGAAGAATTCATCCGTCGCTTTAGTGCCAACGTGGCCAAGAGCAAGCAGACAACCAGTCGTAAAAAGATGCTCGAGAAGCTCAACGTGGATGAGATTGTGGCCTCCTCTCGCCGCTACCCCGGGATTATATTCCAACCCGAGCGCGAGCCGGGCAACCGCATTCTAGAGGTCAAGGGGCTAACCGCAAGCATCGAAGGGCAAATCCTTTTCCAAGACCTCAACTTCAATGTAGAGCAAGGCGATAAAATCGTTTTCATCAGCCGCGACCCTCGTGCGATGACGGCTCTTTTTGAGATTATCAACGACAATCGCAAAGCCGATTCGGGTACATTCGAATGGGGACAGACCATTACCAAGGCCTATCTTCCACTAGATAACACCGACTTCTTCAATACCGATATGAACTTGATAGAGTGGCTCGGGCAGTTCGCTCAGGATACCAACGACGTCTATATCAAGGGATTCCTCGGACGTATGCTCTTCAGCGGTGAGGAAGTTAATAAGAGCGCTTCGGTACTCTCCGGGGGAGAAAAGATGCGCTGCATGATCTCCAAAATGATGCTTCCCCCGGGAGCTAACGTGCTCGTGCTGGATACCCCCACCAACCACCTTGACCTAGAGTCCATCCAAGCCTTCAATAATACGCTTATCGGATTCAAGGGGAATGTCCTCTTCAGCAGCCATGACCACGAGTTTATTCGCACCGTTGCCAATCGTGTAATTGAGCTAGGCCCCAAGGGCAGCATTGACAAGATTATCAACTACGACGACTATATCAGCGACACCTCGCTACTCGAGCGTCGTGAGGCTATCTATTAATCATCAAGAATGCCATATCCTATGAAAAGAACTATCCTCAGTCTCCTCGCGGCCGTTTCGCTTGCTATACCCGCGTATGCAGCAGGCTATAGCGATGGAAATCCAACCCAACAGACTTCTCAATCCTCTATGATGACTCCGGAAATGCTCCTTACCATGGCTCGGATAGGAGGCTTCTCTCTCTCCCCCAACGGCAAACAAGTTGTGTACAGCGTGAGCCTACCAAGTATCCAAGACAACAAGGCAAAGACGCAACTTTTCCTTGTCAATAGCGATGGTTCGGGGCGTAAAGCTCTTACCGATGGCACGCGCACAGCCGTCTCTCCTCGCTGGATTGAAGGCGGGAAGCGCATTGCCTATCTTACGGTCATTGAGGGCGAAATGCAACTTGTCAGCATCCTTCCCGATGGCACCGACCAGCGTCAAGTAACCCGCATCCCCGGGGGGATCACCGGATACCTCTACAGCCAAGACGGCAAACAGCTCGTATATACGGCCGATATCAAGCTCCCCAACGAAGCTAAAGATCGCAACCCCGATCTCGACAAAATCTCGGGGCGTGTCATTACCGATCTTATGTACAAGCATTGGGATGAATGGGTAGAAACCGCTCCGCATACCTTCGTTGCCTCTCTCTCTCAGCAGCCCATTACACAAGGGAAAGATCTACTAGAGGGCGAACTATTCGAGGCGCCCATGAAGCCCCACAGCGACGAGAGCGACATCGCCATTACCCCCGATGGTAAAGGGATTGCCTACGCTAGTCGTAAAAAAACAGGCTTGGAATACAGCATCTCTACCAACTCAGATATTTATTACTACGACCTCACAACAGGTACTACTACCAACCTAACCGAGGGTATGATGGGCTACGATACACATCCCTCCTTCTCCCCGGATGGTAAATACATGACATGGTGTAGCATGGAGCGCGATGGGTACGAGTCGGATCTGATCCGCCTTTTCCTCCTCGATAGAACTACGGGCGAGAAGACCTATCTAACCGAGGGGTTTGAGTACAACGTAGAGCAACCCACATGGAGCCAAGACGGCAAGAGCATCTACTTTATTGCTTGTGTAGAAGCCGAGTCGCACCTATACGAACTCACGCTCAAGAACAAGAAAATCCGCCGCATCACCCAAGGGCAGATGGATTATGTAGGCTTCGACCTACAAGGCACGACGCTCGTTGCAGCACGCCAATCCATGCTAGCCCCAACCGACCTCTACCGCATTGACCTCAAAAAAGGAACAGCTACGGCTATCACCAAGGAGAACGAATCGACCCTCGCTCAGCTGGGAGACATTCGTTGCGAAAAGCGTTGGATGGATACCACCAATGGCGAAAAGATGCTCGTTTGGGTACTCTATCCCGCCAACTTCGATGCAACAAAAAAATATCCCTCCATCCTATATTGCCAAGGAGGACCACAGAGCACCATCAGCCAATTCTGGTCCTATCGCTGGAATCCTCGCATCATGGCGGAGAACGGATATATCGTAATTCTCCCCAACCGTCACGGCGTACCCGGCTTCGGTAAGGCCTGGAACGAACAGATTAGTGGCGACTACGGCGGTCAGAACATGCGCGACTACCTAACGGCTGCCGATGAAATGAAGAAGGAGCCCTACATAGATCCCAACGGGATGGGCTGCGTAGGTGCCAGCTATGGAGGCTTCTCGGTATATTGGCTTGCAGGTCATCACGAAGAGCGTTTCAACTGCTTTATTGCCCATGCCGGCATCTTCAATTTGGAAGCTCAGTACCTCGAAACGGAGGAAAAATGGTTTGCCAATTGGGATATGGGAGGTGCTCCTTGGGAAAAATCCAATGCAACCGCACAACGCACCTTTGCCACTTCACCTCACCTCTTCGTCGATAAATGGGATACGCCCATACTTATCATTCACGGAGAGCGCGACTACCGCATCTTGGCATCACAAGGGATGATGGCTTTTGACGCAGCTCGTATGCATGGCGTTCCTACCGAGATGTTGCTCTATCCCGACGAGAATCACTGGGTGCTCCAACCCCAGAATGCGGTACTTTGGCAGCGCACATTCTTCCGTTGGCTAGACCGCTGGCTCAAAAAATAATCCTTTATAAACGTACAAACATGGGGCGTACCAAGATCTTTTGCTTGGTATGTGCCCCTGTTTTTTATTCCTATGATTAAGAATATCATCTTCGACTTTGGAGGAGTTCTTGTCGACCTCGACAGAGACGAAGCCGCCAGACGTTTTTTAAGCCTCGGGGTGCACGATATAGAAGAACTACTCGATCCCTACCTACAACGAGGGATTTTTCTAGAGCTTGAGCGGGGTACCTACTCTGCCTCTCGCTTCGAGGAGCTCCTAAACGAGCAGTACCATCTCTCCCTCACACATCAGCAGGTAAGCTGGGCGGTGCAAGGGTTTATAAAAGAGGTTCCTCTCTATAAGTATGACTATCTCCGTGAATTGCGCAAAAAGTATTACCTCGGGATCCTAAGCAACACCAACCCCTACATTCTCGAAACGGTAGAGGCTCCTGGCTTCCTTCCCAATGGAGGCTCGCTTTCCCAAATGGTAGATCACATCTACGCCTCCTGCCGCATGGGACTTCTAAAGCCAAGCCCCGAAATATACCAAAAGATGCTCTCCGAAGGGCAAATGAAGCCCGAAGAGACTCTTTTTGTAGACGATGGGATAGCGAACGTAGAGGCGGCTCAAGCTCTCGGCATCCACTCCCTTCTCGTAAAAAACACTGAAGACTGGCACGACGCCCTGCAAGACATGCTCAATCGGCTAGGCGAGTAATACAATAACTCCCTAAAGTACAGACTAGTAGGATATAAGCAAGAAAAATAATTTCGCCCTATCAGATCTAAAATAGTTACATATCAAAAGTTTGTAGTAACTTTGCAAGGTATTTGCTGGAGCTACCCACAAAAGGGGACCGTCTGGCAGTTTTGTGTATCCACATTTGAGTGAGAATATAGAACAAAGAAATAGTATTATTAATTAAGAAGAAAATGAAAAAGGTATTTGGTATCATCGCTCTTTCTATGGCTCTTTTTGCCTGCGGTGGCAACAAAAACGAAGAAACAACTGACACAACTGCTACTGTTGTAGAAGAAGTTGTAACTCCTACTCTTCAAATGGGTGAATGGAAGGCTGGTGAAGCTGTTCTTACACTTAACGAAGACATGACCTATACTTCTGTAAATGGTGATGTTAAGGCTGAAGGTACTTATGCTTTCAACGCAGAAACAATGGAGCTTACTCTTACTCCTAAAGAAGGAGAACCTTCTGTTTTGAAGCTTACAGAAGCTGGTCTCGAAATGGCTGCTGCTGAAGAAGGTGCTGCTCCTATGGTATTCGTAGCTCCTGCTCCTGTAGTAGAAGCTCCCGCTGCTGAAGAAGCTCCTGCGCAATAAAAAAAGACTCTGATCACCTCTCTTTCTCCTCGTTGAGAGAGATAGGGAAAAGATAAACTTTAAGCGACCGCTACTCCTCTTTATGAGGGGTGGCGGTTTCCCTTTTCTAGGGAGAAGATAGATACCCAAATCTTTAGCGAAAAAAATCTATGTCCTAAGGTGTACAATATATAATCTACATTTCGTACTTTTGCAGCGGAGAAGGAGAGAGGGGCATTTGGCCCACATGGATAATCTCCACAGCTCGCAAGAGAGGGGCTGATTCTGACAATAGGAAAAAGAAGGGAGTCCATTCCCAAAAAACCGAGATGAACGCTAGTGGTCTATATGCGTTAGACACCATACGTAAACATCGTGAGGTAAACAAAGAAGGGGCTCTATGATTATAAAAGACAATTTTAATAAATCAACAATTATGATGAAGAAGATGATGGGCATCGTTGCCCTCTCAATGATGCTTTTTGCCTGCGGTGGCAACAAGAATGAGGAAACGGTAGACACAACTGCAACTGTTGTAGAAGAAGTAGTAGCTCCCGAACTCCAAATGGGTGAGTACAAGGCTACATTCCCTATGGCAGACAAGGGTACTGCTGAAGAAGCTACTCTCGTAATCAAAGAAGGCAACCTCTGCGATTACAAGACTTCTACAGAAGACCTCAAGGACGTACCTTATACTTTCGCTGAAGGCAAGCTCACTTTTGCTGACAAGGCTTTCGAAGTAGAAAACGGTATGATCTACATCCTCGATCAAGAAGGTAAGCGTGCTAATGTAGAAGGTTCTCAAGAATACATCTTCATGCTCGTTCCTGCTGAAGCTCCCGCTGAAGCACCTGCAGAAGCTGCTCCTGCAAAATAAGAATCCCAACAAATATCCCCTAGCCATCTAGCGGGATAAAAGGAAAGTCGATCGCTGCGCCCTTTCTCTATTAGGGCGTGGCGATCTTCTATTTATGGGGCGCCTCTCTGGTCATTGGGAGCTAGCCAACCACACCGCTGCCCTTAGCGGGAAGAGAAAGGCGGGGAAGAAGGCACTCGTCTCTGGCTAAAATTCGCCTCACCCCCAGCCAAAAACACTCGGACACTTCGGGCAAAAACCTTTTCGTTTCTGCTCCACTCCTCTCCAAATCTCAGCCAACTTCCGCCAAGAAACCACCCTCCTACGCCACACCTACCCTCCCAAAAAACCTCTCTCCCACATCCGCCCCACACAAATCAGGGAGAAAGAAGCCACAACAATACCCTCCTCTGCTGCAACTCGACCCTCTCTCCCTCTTGCCCCCTCGGTAGAAGTTCTTACCTTTATAGACAAATACAAACAGCACTATAGCAAATAAAAACTTGACGAAAGTCAAGGACAAACGCAAGGCGATAGACATTGTAAAACTAAACGCAAAGGAAGAGCAGTCCGTGAAGCGAATAGATGATTTACGAGCTGATATTGACGAAATCGCAAAGGAGTTGGAGACATGAAAGATATTCATAAGTTTGAGAATAAGCAGGTACGTTCTCATTGGGACGCCGAACAAGAAAAGTGGTACTTCTCTATTGTAGATGTAGTGTCTATTCTTACGGACCAAACTGATTATCAAGCAGCAAGGAATTATTGGAAAGTACTGAAACACAGACTAAAAAAAGAAGGAAATGAAACGGTTACAAATTGTAACCGGTTGAAGATGCTGACGGCTGACGGCAAGATGCGTCTGACCGATGTGGCTGACACAGAACAACTTCTCCGCTTGATACAATCTGTCCCAAGCCCTAAGGCTGAGCCTTTCAAACAATGGTTGGCAAAGGTGGGAAATGAACGCTTAGACCAGATACAAGACCCTGAGCTTAGCATCCAGCAAGCCCTGCAAGACTATCGTCGTTTGGGTTACTCAGAGGATTGGATTAACCAACGACTCAAAAGCATAGAGATTCGCAAGGAACTGACCGATGAATGGCTACGGGTCGGTATTGAAGATAATAAGGATTTTGCCATATTGACTAACATTCTCACAAAGGCGTGGTCGGGTAAAACGGTAAAGGAGTATAAAGCGCATAAAGGATTGAAGAAGCAAAATCTGCGTGACAACATGACCAGTACCGAACTTATCCTCAATATGCTAGCAGAAGCCTCCACCAAAGATATTTCCCAAGCCAACGACCCCAAGGATTTTGAGCAAAGCAAGACAATAGCCAAGCAAGGGGGAAATGTGGCAAAAGTGGCTCGCGAGGAATTAGAAAAACAAATTGGCAAAAGCGTGATAAACAGCGACAATGCTACTACACTGCGCAAATTAACCTCAAAGCCTCAAGAAGATAAAGAATAACAAAAGCATTGACAAATAGCCTCTTTCTTTTGACAAAGTCCGAAAAAGCCGTCATCGCCCTTTGGAAGTTGAGAGCAGCAACCAGCCCTCAAGCCTCCCTACTCCCAGGCTCTAGAACGATTCCTCCCTCTGCGGCCTCTCTCTCCCTCTTGCCCCCTCGGTAGAAGTTCTTACCTTTATAGACAAATACAAACAAAAGCCTCCCCATAGGGCAGAAAATTCATTTATAATCAAAGAGCAAGAAAATGAGTTGGAAGGAAAAAGCGATACAAGCATTGAGGGATAGTCTATATCCAGTTCCAACAGAATCTAACGAATTAGACTGGAAGAGTGGATTGTCAGACAAGACAGATCGATTGGCTCAGCACATTTGTGCTTTTGCCAACAACAAAGGTGGTGGCATGCTAGTCTATGGAGTAAATAATGATGGAACACGCTTTAGCCTACCGAAAGATACAATAGATAAGACTATCCAAACCTTAGGGAATATCGCACAAAACAATCTAGCATATCACATCCCCATAGAACATGCGGTCTTAGAATTTGAGGGAACCCCTCTGCTTTTTATCTATATACCTGAACAAAAAGACAAGCCTGTTCATCTGCGAGGAAAGGACATCTATTCCGCTTATCATCGCTCGGCCGGCCAGACAGTAAGAATGTCTCGAAGTCAGGTTAAAACCCTAATTGCAACCTCTCAGGGCATAACTTTTGAAAATCAAATCGCCAAAAGAGGCTTAGAACCAGGAGAGGTTTTGAATATTCTAAATTACCAAACTTTATATCGTCTAATTGACAAAGAGATCCCTCAATCTTCAGGCTTTATTCTCGAACGCCTAACATACTACAACTTGTGCAAGCAAGAGAAGACTGGCTGGGCAATTACCAACCTTGGAGCCATCCTTTTTGCCAATAAACTAGAGGACTTTCCCAACATGGCTGGACATGAAGTAATTGTACGCAAGTATACTGGGACAAATAACAGGCAGCAAGAATTTGAACAACATGGTGTCTATGGTTATGCTGTAGGCTTTGAGGGGTTGATTGATTTTATAATGAAGCATACAAGCACCGAGGCCATAGACTTGAAAAGGGAAGCGATCCCGACTTATCCTAGAGTTGCTATTCGAGAGTTTATTGCTAATGCATTAGTACACCAAGACTTTGGGATTACGGGTATGCCTGTAACAATAGAAATATTCTCAAATAGGATATCTATAACCAACGCTGGAGCTCCTCTTAATGATATAAATCGCCTAATAGACCTTCCTCCCCAATCTAGAAATGAAGAAATAGCTCAAATGATGTTCACCCTTGGTATTTGTGAGCGTCGAGGCAGTGGAGTTGATAGAGCAATAGCTGCAACAGAAGAGATGTTTCTCCCCCCAGTCAAATTTACAAAGGGCGAACAACACACTAGAGTCTTTATGTTTCCTCAGAAAAGCCTCAAAGAGATGACGAAACAAGAAAAAATACAAGCATGCTATCAGCACGCTTGTCTAAAATATGAGGACAATGAAAAGATTAACAATCAGTCTCTAAGAGAAAGATTTGAACTTTCCAAAAATGAAGTATCGGTCGTATCTCGTATAATTTCAGACACGGTAGACGCAGGATTAATTAAAGCTGCCGATATAGAAACTGCTTCAAGAAAATATATGACATACATTCCATTTTACGCGTAATCTTATTTGCAGAGCAAATCCCAACACAACATAACAAACTGATTCACAACAACTTTTTATTTACACTGTAGATTTATTGGCTTCGCCATGATATTGTAGAAAATGGATTACTCCTAGACTCCATATAGATGGAGGTACTAACATATGAAAGCATCTTCATAGTATCCCCCCTCACAGTCCGGAGAAGCCTGTATCTTTTCTTCCTATATTAGCCTCACTACCGAGGTACCGAGGTTTCAAAGCAGTGTCCCTTTTTATGGGTATTGCAGGGTAAGAGATTAGTCACTAACTTTGCACCGACAACATCAGAAAAGACGTTGGTCTGTGGACGGATTTGCGGAGCTTGCAACCACAAGAAAAAATGCTAAACCTTTCCACCCCTCGCGTGACAAAGGCTATGCTACGCTGCTCTTCGCCCCTCTCCCCAAAAGAGGGAATAGCGGACTAGGGTCTCCCCAAAAAGGGAAAAAGAATGACTACACTGAGCAGTATCTTTGGACAACTCCCAAGCAAAACCGATACTGAGAGGGCAATTTATTACATCTCTTCTCACTCTCCACAGTAAGATGTAGGGAGTTTTTTGTTGCCCTCGTGAGAGCCGAACCTCCACCTTGTGCAACCGAAAACCCATGGGTCAGCAAAGCGTTGCGTGCCCCATTTCCAACAAATTCGAGTGTCTGTCCTTGCGAAACAATCAATATTAGACTAATCAAAAAAGAAAGTATGAGTTACCTCTTTACATCCGAATCCGTATCGGAAGGTCACCCCGACAAAGTCTGTGACCAAATTGCCGACGCCATAGTAGATAGTCTTATTGCTGCCGATCCTCAGTCCAAAGTTGCCTGCGAAGTGCTCGCCACCCGTGGCCAAGTGGTACTTGCAGGAGAAGTGCGCAGCCAAGGTTATGTAGACATTGATGCCACCGTGCGCCGTGTGGTAGAAGGTATCGGGTACAACAAAGCGGACTATGGATTTGATGCCCATAGCTGTGGTATTCTCTCGGCAATACATGACCAAAGCCCCGACATCAATCGCGGAGTAGAACGCTCAGCTCCCGAAGAACAAGGCGCAGGAGACCAGGGACTTATGTTTGGGTATGCAACACGCGAGACCCCCAACTACATGCCTCTAGCCATCGATTTGGCTCATAGTCTGCTGCTCGAGTTGGCACACATCCGTAAGCACGAACCCTCATTGATGCCCTACCTCCGCCCCGACGCCAAGAGCCAAATCACCATTGAGTATAGCGACGATCACTGCCCCTTGCGTATTGATGCGATTGTACTTTCGACTCAGCACGATGAGTTTATCACTCCAGAGAAAGGACAAAGTCAAGATGATGCGGATAGTGCCATGCGCCAACGAATCGAAGACGATGTACGCTCGCTGCTGATCCCTCGCCTCATTGCTCGCTACGATGCCTCGATACAAGCCCTATTCCAAAACGACTACAAACTCTTTGTAAACCCCACGGGCAAGTTCGTAATAGGCGGTCCCTCGGGCGATACGGGAGTGACCGGTCGCAAGATTATTGTAGATACCTATGGCGGTAGATGTAGTCATGGTGGGGGTGCCTTCTCAGGCAAAGACCCCTCAAAAGTAGACCGCTCGGCTGCCTATGCTGCACGACACATTGCCAAAAACATGGTGGCTGCCGGCGTAGCCGATGAGATGAAGGTACAGCTTGCCTACGCCATCGGGGTAGCTCAACCCATCAGCATTTTTGTAGAGACGTTGGGTACCAGCCACGTAGCTATGAGCGACGGAGAGATTGCCCGCAAGATTGGGGAGATCTTCGACCTTCGCCCCTATGCCATAGAGCAACGCCTCGGTTTGCGCAAGCCCATCTACCAAGAGACTGCGGCTTATGGGCACTTTGGCCGCAACCCCGAGCGTGTAACCAAGCGTTTTGAATACTTCCATCGCCCCGCAGAGGAGGTAGAGGTAGAACTCTTCACGTGGGAGAAACTCGACTATGTAGACCGCATCAAGGCGGCCTTTGCCCTCTAAAAGGCATCCAATTCTTTTGCACACCCACTCCTTGGGGCATCCCTTGGAGTGGGTTTTGTTTATCCAAACCATCCTCCAGACTACGGAAAAAGCTCTTATACTCGTAGGCGAAAAGGCGGTATACACAAGCCTCGCCCTAGGGAGGAGTGCCTATCTTTTTGTACTTTTGCGGCAGAATGAAATACGAAGTACTACGCAACGATCCCAAGAGTGCAGCTCGATTGGGGAGGATTACAACCGACCACGGAGTTATCGAAACCCCCATTTTCATGCCGGTAGGTACGGCAGGTGCTGTCAAAGCCCTCACCATGGAGCAGATGGAAACAACGGGCGCACAGATTATCTTGGGCAATACCTATCACCTCTACCTCCGCCCGGGGTTGGAGGTACTACGTAGTGCAGGCGGGTTGCATAAGTTCGGTACTTGGCAAAAACCGATCCTCACAGATAGTGGGGGATTCCAAGTCTTTTCGCTAGCCCACCGCCGTAAAATCACAGAAGAAGGGGTAACATTTGCCTCCCATATCGACGGCTCCAAGCACCTATTCTCCCCCGAGAGGGTAATGGATATAGAGCGCACCATCGGGGCGGATATTATCATGGCTTTTGACGAGTGTTGCCCCGGGGATGCCTCCTACGAGTATGCACGTCAATCGCTCGACATTACCGAGCGTTGGCTGGAGCGTTGCCGCAAGCGACTCGCCGAGACTGAGCCACTCTATGGATACCAACAGTCCCTTTTCCCCATCGTACAGGGATGTGTTTACCCCGACCTTAGACGTAGAGCAGCCGAAAACATTGCGGCACTTGGGGCGGATGGCAATGCAATAGGCGGTCTTGCCGTGGGCGAATCGACTGAGAAGATGTACGAGATGATCGAACTCACCAACTCCATTTTACCCCTCGACAAGCCTCGCTATCTGATGGGCGTGGGTACTCCTGCCAATCTCTTGGAGGGAATTGAGCGTGGGGTGGATATGTTCGACTGCATTATGCCTACACGCAATGGGCGCAACGGGATGCTCTTTACACGGCATGGCACCATCAATATAAAGAATGCCAAGTGGCGCGATTGCTTCGAGCCGATCGACCACGGAGGGGCACACCCGATGGATGAGCGTTACACGCTTGCGTACCTGCACCACCTCTTCAAGGCTGAGGAGCTAACAGGGCTAACCCTCGCATCGCTCCACAATGTAGCCTTCTATCTATGGCTTGTGGGCGAAGCGCGCAAGGCTCTCGAAGAGGATCGATTCACCGAGTGGAAAGCCGAGATCCTGCCCGAGCTCACTCGCCGGCTCTAAAAAAGAAAGATGCCCTCTGCACTAGAGGGCAAAAGATTTTGGGAATTCGCTTCGCCAATTGGGGATAAGTAGGGAGATCGCCAGAGAGTAATACATATGGTGGAGCTTAGTATAAAACAGTAGATTAGTATGTGGGATAAAATCTTAGCCGACTTATCGGCATTCAATTTTGCGGAGGCAGGTCGTGCCTTTATGACTCTTTTTATTGCAGTAGACATAGTGGGAGCCATCCCTGTTGTGCTTAGCCTCAAAGACAAGGGACAGAAGATAAGCCCCTCCACCGTTACGCTCTGGTCATGGGTAATGTTGCTCGCTTTCCTCTTTATCGGGGAGCCTATGCTCAATATTTTTGGGGTAGATACACAGAGTTTTGCCGTAGCAGGGTCTATCGTGCTCTTTGTGCTAGCCGTGGAGATGCTCTTTGGTGTGCAAGTATTCAAAGACGATGGGCCTAATGGAAATGCCAACATCGTACCCCTTGTATTCCCCTTGTTTGCAGGAGCCGCCTCCTTTACCGCTTTGCTCACCTTGGTAGCTCAGGGGGTTGCTTACTCCAATATATTTGTAGCTGTGCTGGCTGTCTCGGCTCTCATTTTCTTGATGCTCAAGTTTGTAGATCCGCTAGAACGCTGGCTCGGCAAGGGCGGGATCTTCGTTCTTCGTAAGTTCTTCGGGGTCATCCTACTTGCCGTCTCCATCAAATTCTTCATTGATAACTTGATGAAGGTTATCGATATGCTGCACACCACTCAGCCCTAAGAAGGAGAATACTTATTACGTTAGTAGAAAAAGCTAATGAGGAATTTGTGAAAAGCTAATTAGTAATTTCGCAAAAGCTCATTAGCTTTTTTCTTCTCCCAAGGGAGTCCAAAAACAAAAGGCAAAGATGTTCCCCTCTATCGCAGAATATACCTCGGCATTGCGCCACGCAGAGAGTGGTACGTTCCGAAGCCTGCGCCTTGCGCTCTCGCTCGATGGCAAAGGGGAGCCTATTTACTCCCAGGGGAGCTACTCTGTGGTATTCAAAGCACATACCGAGGGGAACGAACGCGAAGCGTGGGCCATCAAATGCTACGTAGCCGAACAAGAGCGGCGTATCCCCAGCTGCCGAGCCATCTCTCAACAACTCAACAGCATTGCCTCCCCCTACCTCCTCCCCATGCGATTGTGCGAAGAGGAGTTGCGAGTTGGCAATACGTACTATCCCCTAGTACTACTCCCGTGGGTGGAAGGGAAAAGCCTCGTTCGTGAGGTCGATTACTACCTCCACAACCCCGAGCGACTGCTACAACTATCCCAAGACTTTGGGCATTTTGCCTACTGGCTCCGTAGCCAATCCTTTGCACACGGCGACCTCAAGAGCGACAATCTACGTATTCGCCCCGATGGCTCCATCGTGCTTCTCGACTACGATGGCATCTATCTGCCCTCCATGCAGGGTGAGCTACCCCGAGAGGAGGGCAATCCCGATTATACACATCCTCTCTGCTCCCCGAGCGACTTTAATCTACACGCTAGCGACTTCGCTTTAGCCGTGATCGCCCTCTCGCTACGGGCCCTAGCCCTAGCTCCCGAGCTTTTCTCACACTTTGGTGGTAAGGAACGACTCCTACTCTCCGCTTGGGACTTCCGTCACCCGGAGCAATCCCCGGCCCTCGAAGCCCTCAAGAGCCTCCCCCATGATGCCTATCTAGCCCGGCTACTAGACCTATTCTTCCAGGCTCTGGAAAAGAAAAACCTAGCGCACATACCGCCCCAACAATTCCTACCTCTATGAAACGACACCCTCTTACTTTCGCCCTCGCCCTACTCGCATTCCTCCTCCCCCTTAGGGCACAAAACCTCCCCTCTATCCCCCCCGAAGAATACTCCCTAAGCCCGGACGGACGCACCCTGCTACATTGGAAGGGGCAAGAATCCTACCTCAATATGGCCATAGATCCCGTACTAAAATGGATTGATACCATTGCCCCCCAGGCTACATACTACGTCGATTCTCTAGGGCAAGTTGCGGGGCAACCCTTTTTGCAAGAGCTAATTCTCCCCTTCCCCCTCCGGCACATTTCCTCCCAAGCTTTCTACTGCCCCTATCTACGGCAAGTACTCCTCAACAAAGGGCTTAGAAGCATGGAGCAATGGGCTTTTGTGGATGGGGCTTTTTCCGAGATTCGCCTACCGGCCTCACTCCGGCACTACGAAGAGGGTGCCATCATGGGGCGTTATCTAGAGACCATAGAGGTAGAGGAGGGGTCGCCCCACCTTGCCGTACAACAGGGATGCCTTGTGGGGCTCTCCGATCGCACGCTCCTACTCTACCCCACGGGCAGCCTCTATGCTCGCCCTCTCCTACCTGAAGAGATCGTTCGCATCGGGCGATTTGCCTTTGCCATGAGCCCCTACGTAACGCATCTAGAGATACCCGAGGGGGTTACGAGTATCGGGCAAGAGGCGTTCCGAAGGTGCACCTCCCTCACCACCCTTGATCTCCCGACTACGCTCTCCCAAATGGAGGGGATCCCTTGGATTGACTCCCCCCTCGACACCCTCATTATCCGCAGTGCATTCCCTCCCGAGATTACAGGCTCAACCTCCTCTTACCGCGGAGATCCTCTCTATCTCTATGTCCCCGAAGAGTCCATCGCGCTCTACGCTCAATCTCCCTTTTGGCAGAAAATAGTGCGCCAA
Source organism: uncultured Porphyromonas sp. (assembly GCA_963539975.1). Classification (GTDB taxonomy): domain Bacteria; phylum Bacteroidota; class Bacteroidia; order Bacteroidales; family Porphyromonadaceae; genus Porphyromonas. Next base: position 41,492 of record CAUTMR010000003.1, read on the forward strand.
ATTGAGTCTATTGACACATTAGAAGAGCAAGCGCAGTTGGTGGAAAGCGAGGAGCAGTCCTACCGACTTGTGGGCAATACCCTGATGCTCTCCCTACCTCAAGGGGTTACAACGGCCCGGCTCTACGATCACGAGGGCAACCTGGTTACGCAATGGACCTCTAGCGGTAGTTACACGCTCTCTCCCGGGATATACCTACTACGCATAGGCAGAGCCTCCTACAAACTCTCCCTCTAGAGAGCGTAAGCCCTCCCTCTAAGGCAGACGACACGCCTAGCCATTACCTCCAACAAAGGGAGAGAAATTGGCAAGCTTCAAAGGCTATGATTCGCCGAGAGAGTAGCCACGCCTCCATTGCAAAGAATCCATTTGTTTATAGTAATTTTGCGGTCAAATTGAGATAGCTATGGAGTATAATTTCTCGGAAATAGAGGCTCAGGTACAAGCCTTTTGGCGTGAGCATAATGTTTATAAGGTAACCGAAAACCCCAATCGTCCTCCCTTCTACGTCCTCGATATGTTCCCCTATCCCTCGGGGGCAGGGCTGCATGTGGGGCATCCATTGGGCTATATTGCGTCAGACATATTCTCCCGATATAAGAGATCGAAAGGCTTTTCGGTGCTACACCCTATGGGCTACGATGCCTTTGGGTTGCCTGCTGAGCAGTATGCCATCCAAACAGGGCAACATCCCGAAGTTACCACCGAGATAAATATCAAACGCTACCGAGAGCAACTCGAGAAGATCGGCTTCAGTTACGATTGGAGCCGCGAGGTGCGCACAAGCGACCCTGCCTACTACAAATGGACGCAATGGGTCTTTGCACGCCTTTTTGAGAGTTACTACGATACGAAGAGCAACTCGGCTCGTCCCATTGAGTCGCTCGTTGCCCACTTCGAGGAGCACGGATCCGAAGGGATTCATGCCTATACCCATACTCCCTGCAGCTTCTCTCGCGAAGAGTGGCTCGCCTATACCCCCCAAGAGAAAAGCGATGTGCTCATGAACTACCGCCTTGCCTACCTAGGCGAGTCCGTAGTAAACTGGTGTGCAGAGCTGGGCACCGTGCTTGCCAACGACGAGGTAAGCGAAGGGGTCAGCATCCGAGGCGGTCACCCCGTAGAGCAACGCAAGATGAAACAATGGTGCCTACGAGTTTCGGCCTATGCAGAGCGACTTCTCTCTTCCCTTGAGACCCTAGAGTGGACCGATGCCCTCAAGGAAACGCAACGAAATTGGATTGGACGGTCAGAAGGTGCCGAGGTAGATTTCGAGGTAGAGGGCACCCATACTCGCTTTACGGTTTTCACCACACGCCCTGATACCATCTACGGAGTTTCGTTCATGGTACTTGCACCCGAGAGTGATTTGGTAAAGGAGGTTACCACCCCCGAACAAAAGGCGGCTGTAGAAGAATATCTCGCTGCCACCAAACGCAAAACAGAGCGTGAGCGCATTGCCGATCGGCATGTAACGGGGGTATTCTCCGGGGCTTATGCCCGCAATCCTCTCACAGGTGCGGTTATCCCCATTTGGATCAGCGATTATGTACTCGCCGGCTATGGTACGGGGGCCATTATGGCGGTACCTGCCCACGATACGCGCGACTTCGCGTTTGCTCGTCACTTTGGGCTCCCCATCACTCAGGTAGTGCTCCCCAATGGAGAAGAGCCATCTGAGACAGACTCGTGGGAAGATGCCAAGGCCGGCAAAGAGGGCACTCTTATCAATAGTGGCATACTAAACGGATTGTCTGTTGCCGATGCCATCAAGACAATGAACAGCCACATCGAAAAAGAGGGGCTGGGCAAAGTAAAAGTAAACTACCGCCTGCGCGATGCTATCTTTAGTCGCCAACGCTACTGGGGAGAGCCTTTCCCCATCTATTATAAGGAGGGAATTCCAACCCTTGTTGCCGACGATCAGCTCCCCCTCAAGCTCCCCGAGGTAGATGCCTTCCTCCCCACCGAAACAGGCGAGCCCCCTCTTGGACGTGCAGCCAACTGGCATACACCCGAAGGGTATCCCTACGAACTCAGTACAATGCCGGGCTTTGCAGGAAGTAGTGCCTACTACCTCCGCTATATGGATCCCCACAACGATCATGCTCTCGTGGGCGAAGAAGCCAACCGCTATTGGCGGCATGTCGATCTCTATATCGGCGGTACCGAGCACGCCACAGGGCATTTGATCTACAGCCGATTCTGGAACAAATTCCTCTTCGACCTAGGCGTTGTATGCGAAGACGAACCCTTCCGCAAACTGGTGAATCAGGGGATGATACAAGGGCGTTCCAACTTCGTGTATCGCATCAAAAACAGCAACACGTTTGTCTCTCTGGGCAAGAAAGATGAGTACGACACCACAGAAATACATGTGGATGTAAACATCGTACACAACGACAAACTAGACCTAGAGGCCTTCCGTACATGGCGCCCCGAATACAACACCGCCGAGTTCATCACCGAAGAAGATGGTAGCTACCAATGCGGCTGGGCTGTAGAGAAGATGAGTAAATCGATGTACAACGTGGTTAACCCCGACGACATCATCGCATCCTATGGGGCAGACACCCTCCGTCTCTACGAGATGTTCCTAGGCCCCCTCGAGCAGAGCAAACCTTGGGACACCAAAGGGATTGATGGGGTGCACCGCTTCCTCAAAAAGCTCTTCGGACTCTTCTATAAAGATGAGAACCTAGCCGTAACGGATACGGAACCTTCCCCCGAAGAACTCAAAGCTCTGCACAAACTCATCCGCAAGGTGGGGCAAGACATCGAACAATTCTCGTTCAACACCTCTGTCTCTGCCTTTATGATTTGTGTAGGAGACCTACAGCACCTCAAGACCACCTCACGTGCCATCCTCGAGCCTCTACTCGTCGTGCTCAGTCCCTTTGCGCCGCACATCACCGAGTATCTCTACCGAGCTCTTGGGGGCTCAGGCTCTATCGTGGATGCAGAGTGGCCTCAATTTGAAGAAAAATATTTGGTAGAAAGCGTCACTAAGTACCCGGTAAGCTTTAACGGCAAGGTGCGTTTCACCCTTGAGATAGCCGCCTCTGCAACACCCCAAGAGGTAGAGACTGCTGCCCTCAGTGCCCCGGAAGCCGCCAAATGGCTAGAAGGGAAGCAACCCAAAAAGGTGATTGTGGTACCCGGACGCATCGTAAATATAGTACTCTAAAGAACGAAATTAAAAACAAGAAAATATCTCTCAAGATGACCGAATCTAAGTTGCAGCTCCCCAAGCAACGAGGGGCAAAATTGCGCATTGCGCACGATCTTCTGATCATGTTTATCGGCGTAGTGAGCTATGCCTTTGGGTGGACAGCCTTCATTCTCTCTCAGAACATTACCTCCGGAGGATTGGCAGGTATCACTACCATCATCCAGCTCGCCACTAATATCCCGGCTACTGTCCCCTACTACATCATCAATGTGTTCCTCTTGGTGCTCGCAATCCTCTTCTTAGGGTGGCGCTTCACCCTTAACACTCTTATCGGGGTCGGGATGATTTTGCTTGTACTCCCCTTTGGTCAAGCGCTCTTCACAGACCCCGTGGAGCAAGCAGAGGTACTCAACAACATCTCCCCATTTATCCGCAACATTGTTCCCAACGTAGGGCCTTTACTCGCAAACGACGAGCCCTTTGTAGCACTGCTCTTAGGATCGGTATTCTGCGGTTTGGGATTGGGATTCGTGTTCTCTGTTAATGGATCTACCGGAGGTACGGACGTAATTGTTGCCATCATCAATAAGTACAAAAATGTATCGCTTGGTCGTGCCATGATTATGGTCGATAGCGTGATCGTAGGTACGGGCTGTATCGTGAGCCACTACATGGGGCCCCAATACGACTGGACTGTGGCTTTTGGTAAGCTAGCCTTCTCGTTTGTAGAAATCGTGGTGGTAGCCCAGGCTATGGACTTCTACCTCAACAGCAACAAACAGAGTGTACAATTCTTTATCAGCAGCCTCAAGTATTCCGAGATCAACGAAGCTATTGTCCATCGCTTGCACCGAGGTTGTACCATCTTAGAGGCAACCGGAGGGTACAGTCAGCAGCCTACCAAAGTATTGATGGTCGTTATGCGTAAGAATATGCGCACCCCTCTTATGCAGATTGTGCGCGAAATTGACCCCAACGCTTTCGTGTCCGAGGGCATTGTACATGGTGTATATGGCGAGGGCTTCGACGCTATACGTAAACAAAAATAGCCCAACAGAGATCCCCAAACAAGAGGTAGGATGAAATACTCCTTCACTCGTATTCTAAGCATAGGTGTAGGGGTGGCAATTGTGGTTGCCCTCCTACTCCTTTTCTTTTTCAACCCCGAGACAACGCCCATTTACCCACGTTGTCCCTCACGTCTACTCACAGGCTACCAATGCGCCGGTTGCGGGAGCCTTAGAGCCACCCACGCATTATTACATGGTCGCCTGCTACAAGCCTGGCACTACAACCCGATTCTTTTCCTTGGGATGCCCCTTGTCTTTTTCCTTCTTGTAGTGGAGCGTCTACGCCATCGCCACGCTTGGGCGGAGCGTATCTACCTCCGCTGTAATAGCCCTCTCTTTATCGGGATTCTCATTCTTATCACCATAGCTTGGACCATTATCCGCAATTTATAAGCTCCTAGAAGCGAGGCTAAGACTCCATTTCTGCCGCATTTTAGTTTCATTTCCGATTTTTCCCTAGCAAAATACAACTATATTGTACTATCTTTGCCGTCGAGTAAATAAGCAGATAGACCGAAATGACAACAACAAATTCTCCTAGCTCCCCTTCTAGCGAGAGCCTCTCTCGTTTTAGTATGAAGGGCGTTTGGGCCTTTCTTATCGTACTTTTCAGTATGCCCCTAGGGCATGCTCTCATGATTTTGAGCGAAAAATTTGCCGGCGACGCCTACGTATTTCACGCTGCTCTAGTCATGGGATTCATCGGAGTAGCACTCCTTCTCTGGGGTTTTATAGCACGGAACGCCACACAACAGACCATATTAGGATTCCTCGGAGGGGTACTTTTCTGGACTGGTTGGGTGGAATTTGCCTTCGTCTACTATGCTAGACGCTATGGTATAGAACCTCTGCTAGACCCTGTAACCAAAGAGGTCATAACCAAACCTGAGTACCTAATTATGCCCTCGAGCATTAGCTTTTGGGCTATGATGATGCTCGGCTACATCCTTAACTCCCGCACGGGCTGCAACCTATTCAATTGGATACAGCGTCACTTCCTCCCCAAAGAAAAAGTGAGAACATTCCGTGCTCCGGTACACAACGTGGCCGTTACCACCTTTATGGAGTTTAATGCTGTCATCTGGACTTGCTACCTACTCCTTCTCTTTGTCTACGACGATGCCTTTATCGGAGATAGGCACCCTGTTGCCTACATCATAGCCTTTGGCTCTCTCGTTTGGGCTATGTATCTCTTCTCTCGCCTCATCCGTATCAAAAACATTGGAGCCGCCATCCGCTATGCTATACCCACAGTGATTATCCTATGGAATACGGTAGAGATCTTAGGACGGTGGAATCTTTTCAAAGAGATCTGGGTACACCCCTTGGAGTATGCCCTTGAGATGACTCTCATTCTTGTCTCCTTTTTCGTATTTATTGCTATCCTCTACTTCAGCGACAAACGCCATGCGAAGCAAAAGGCGGACAAGAATACTCAAAAAACAGACGAGACAAAAAGCTAATTCTTGAGCGGCGAATTCCATCTCGCTGTAAGAATATATAGAAAAAAGTAGTATCTTTGTGGACAGGAGGACAGAAAAAGCTCATTATTCTCTGTTCTTGTATGCTTTAACTCCTCCCATACATAGGGAGGCTCCACTAGGATATTCACCCATAAAATATAAAACGATATGAAATTAGGACTTCGATTACAAAGATTAGTGGCTTGGGCCTTGTCCCTCGCACTCGTAACCATTGCCCTACCACAACTTAACGCACAAAATCCTGTCATTACACTAAAGACCTCCAAGACAAAGGGAGAAAAACTCCTCTTTAACATCTATCCTAAGGCCTCCTTCACAATAGAGGGCGTTAAAGCCAACGGGATAGACCCAGAAACAAATAAGCAGGTTTATATTCTTGACTCCGAAGACGGAAAAATTTCAATAAGTGGACCAGTACTCTTCTTTGAATGCAGTAGCGAAAATATAACCTCTCTAGACATTTCTAAGAACTCGCAGCTAAAAGTGCTAGACTGCTCCCAAAACAGTCTCACATCTCTAGATGTGTCGAAGAATACAAACATTGGAACGCTTAATTGCTCCAATAACAAGCTCTCCTCATTGAGCGTTTCGAAGAACACTATTCTAGACATGCTCAATTGCTCCGACAACGAGATCGCCTCTCTAGATCTCTCGAAGAATACAGCATTATTCGAATTGCTATGCTCCAACAATAAGCTCACATCTTTGGACCTCTCAAAGCACAACAAATTGCAAGAAGTCCATTGTGACAATAATCAACTTTCCTCCTTAATTGTATCCAAGCAAGCTACAGACCTAATAGAAGTACGCTGCACACGAAATCAGATTCAAGGGGCATCCATGGATGCTCTCATCGCCTCTCTTCCCAAAATCAATAAGCCTAGGAACCGTGGAGTCCTTGCCATCTATGATAACAGTAAGGGTGGTGAGCATAATACCTGCACATCGGCACAAACTGCTGCAGCCAAGGAGCGCGGTTGGGTTCCCTACACGTACAACAAGGATACGAAGACTTGGACAGAATACACCCCTGCTACGTTTTTGATCACCTACGCTCAACCCTCAAATGGAGTTCTTACGGTAAAGAAGGGTGTAACCTCAATAGCTTCCCAATCTTCTGTTGAGATAGGCACCCAACTCACCGTCGTGGCGACAGCCAACCAGGGCTACGAACTCGAGGCGTTGATGATCAACAATAAGAAGGTAAACCCAACCTTTGACCCTACACTCCGCACCTACAAGACAACCTTTACCGCTGAAAAGGCTACGGCCATCTCCGCTACCTTCAAGCGAAAGATTGAGAAGGTAACCATTACCTACAAGCCGGCAACAAACGGCAACCTCGTTATAAAGCAGGGGGCAAACACCCTAGCATCCGGCACTTCGGTAGAGAAGGGAACCCAACTCACTGTCGTAGCGACTGCCAACCAAGGCTACGAACTCGAGGCGTTGATGATCAACAACAAGAAGGTAGAGAACCCTACATTCGACCCCACCCTCCGCACTTATAGGACGAACTTTACCGCCGAAAAGGCGACGACCATCTCCGCCACCTTCAAGCGGAAGATCGAGAAGGTTACCATTACCTACAAGCCAACAACCAACGGCAACCTCGTTATAAAACAGGGAGCGAATACCCTAGCATCCGGTGCTTCAGTAGAGAAGGGGACTCAACTCACTGTCGTAGCGACTGCCAACCAAGGCTACGAACTCGAGGCGTTGATGATCAATAACAAGAAGGTAGAGAACCCCACATTCGATCCTGCCCTTCGCACCTACAAGACAACCTTTACCGCTGAAAAGGCGACAACCATCTCCGCCACCTTCAAACAAAAGGTTGAGAAGGTTACCATTACCTATAAGCCGGCAACAAACGGAAGTCTCGTGGTAAAGCAGGGAGCGAATACCCTAGCATCCGGCACCTCGGTAGAGAAGGGAACTCAACTTGCCATCGTGGCGACTGCCAACCAAGGCTACGAACTCGAGGCGTTGATGATCAACAATAAGAAGGTAAACCCAACCTTTGACCCTACACTCCGCACCTACAAGACAACCTTTACCGCTGAAAAGGCTACGGCCATCTCCGCTACCTTCAAGCGAAAGATTGAGAAGGTAACCATTACCTACAAGCCGGCAACAAACGGAAGTCTCGTGGTAAAGCAGGGAGCGAATACCCTAGCATCCGGCACTTCAGTAGAAAAGGGAACTCAACTCTCCGTCGTAGCGACTGCCAACCAAGGCTATGAGCTGAAAAATGGCAAAGTACTTTTGGGGGATAAAGAACTAGCACTGACTCGTGAAGGACAGGTTTACACCGGTACATTCGTGGTGGAAGCTTCGGTTGAAATCTCTGCGGAATTTATCGCAACGACTGCCCTCTCGGCTATAGACTCCCCAAGCATGATGATCTATCCCAACCCTGCCAGCCATAGGGTACAAATCAGCAATGCTAACCCCAATAGCGAAGTAGCTCTCTATAATATGGATGGTCTACTCCTCCAACAGGCGACCACCAACGCTGAGGGAGAGGTAACCCTCCCTGTTGCCACCCTCCCCACAGGTCACTACCTTGTACGGATCGGTTCATCAAGTGTTTTACTAAATATCAGACGTTAGTACTCAATACACTAAAATAACGTAAGACGCCGAAGAGCGGGGGCAATACAGTACGAAAGTTGTTCCTGACCTCTTCGGCGTTTTATCTTTTACAATCCACTTTCCTTCTACCTCTAATCTCCATTTTATCCCTACCTTTGCCCCAAACAGAATGGTGCAACAGCAAATGACACAAGAAAAGAAGTATCCACTTCTGCTAGGGATTGAGAGTTCTTGCGATGATACCAGTGCCGCCGTAGTGCGTGGGTGCGAGCTACTCAGCAACGTAATTGCAAGTCAAGCAGTGCACAGTGCCTACGGAGGGGTAGTCCCCGAGATGGCATCAAGAGCACATCAACAAAACATAGTACCTGTGGTAAGCGAAGCCCTCAAGCGTGCGGGAGTATCGGTGCACGACTTGGATGGCATTGCCTTTACGGCAGGACCCGGATTGCTAGGTTCTCTGTTGGTTGGGGTCAACTTTACCAAGGGTTTACACCTCGCACTGGGTACGCCTCTCATCTCAGTCAATCACTTGAGAGCGCACGTGCTGGCGCACTTTATCTACGAACCCGGAGAGGAACACCAAAGCCCAGAATTCCCCTTTTTGTGTCTATTGGTCTCGGGAGGCAACTCGCAAATCATCAAAGTAAATAGCCCTTACGATATGGATGTTGTAGGGCAAACGATAGACGATGCCGCAGGCGAAGCTTTCGACAAATGCGCCAAAGTAATGGGGCTAGGTTACCCGGGAGGCCCTATCGTAAATAAGCTAGCCAATGAGGGGAATCCCCTCCGCTTCCAATTTAGCAAGCCCCAGATCAAAGGACTCGATTATAGTTTTAGCGGGCTCAAGACCTCATTCCTCTACACGCTTAGAGACGAACTAAAGGAGAACCCCAACTTTATAGAAGAGAACAAAGCGGACCTTTGCGCCTCCCTCCAGAAGACGGTTATCGACATTCTTATGGGTAAGCTCCTAAAGGCAACCAAGCAATATCAAATCAATCGGGTGGCTGTAGCCGGAGGCGTTTCTGCCAATACGGGGCTTAGAGATGCCTTTGCCGATTATGCCTCTCGCTACGGATGGCAGATCTTTATCCCCAAGTTTGCCTACACTACAGACAACGCTGCCATGGTAGCCGCCGCCGGATACTTCTCGTATCTGGCCGGAGATTTTGCCTCACGAGACCTCGTTCCCTTTGTACGCACTACGCTCAAAGAGAACCTATAAATAGAGAGATCCGAATGACAACGCTCCAACCCCTCGTAGCACAAATAGCACGGCTACTCCTTGCTCGGCAGGAGACAATAGCGACAGCCGAGAGCTGCACCGGGGGGAGACTTGCCTCTTACCTTACCGCCCAAGCAGGGGCAAGCAGATGGTACGCAAGCGGGGCCATCACCTATAGCGAAGAGCAAAAGGTGGAGCTATTGGGGGTCGATCCCTCGCTCATTGCTCAGCATGGGGTGGTAAGTCGGGAAGTGGCTCTTGCCATGGCGCGCGGTGCACAAAAACGCTTTGGCGCAAACCATGCCCTGGCAACAACGGGATTTGCCGGACCTCTGGGAGGCACTCCCGAGTCGCCTATTGGCACTGTTTGGATTGGGATAGCCCTTGGGAGCCAACTTTATGCACACAAACTCAGAATACAAAAAGGGCGAGAGGCTCTCATCGAGGAGGTCTGCCGTGAGGCTCTACAGCTCTTTATCCATCACTATACAACGAAGAAATAACTCTAGAGAAGCATACGATGAAACTTAAACACCTTCTTCCTCTAACCTTAGCTACACTCCTTTTAGGACTTGGTAGTGCACAAGCTCAAACCTCCAAGTCTAAGAGCCAAATCTGCCGCATTGGGCTGGAGTATCAAATGAGTTACAACGAAAATTGGGGAGCCAATCGCCCTATCATCCTCTCTATCGAGCCCAACTCTCCTGCGGCACTTGCCGGACTCAAAGTGGGGGATATAGTAGAGAGTATCAATGGTCGGTCTCTCAAAGATCTCTCCGAGCAGGAATTTGTGGAAATCTTGCAGGGTGGAGACGCTGCCATACAGTTGGAGGTTAGCAATTTCTCTTACAAGAAAAAGAGCCGTACCCTCCACCCCGAGTGTCACGACCGCTCCCTACTAGACGAGCGACTACTCGCACAAGCCTTTGCCTTTTATAGTCTCGAAGACGAAAGCGAACGCGCCATCGTTTACCCCTTCGACACGGGGCGTGAGGGAAAAACGAGCTTCGAAAACTTTGGCAACTTTGCTTTTGCAGATGAGAGCAAAGCCCTCTCTAGCACCGATATTGCTCTAAACGAAGTAATCCGTAAGCAATTAGAAGCCAAAGGGCTACGGTACGATGCTTCCGATCCCGACATCGTTATCGACACCTATTACACGTTGGCACGCAATCCCTACTTCGATGCAAAAAAAGCAAAGAACGCAGATAAACTCTGGGATATACGCATAGACCCCGACCAAAAGAGCCTTGTACAAGTTCCTTTCCTAGCGGTAGGGGCAGACAAACAGCTTGCCGACTATGTGCTTACCATGGGGATACGCATCTTTAATGGGCGCAACCTCAGTATTTTGCTCTGGAGCTGCGAGGCAGTAGAGCACCTCACCGAAGAATTTTCTATCGAGGAGTATGCTCGCCTTTCCATCCCCATGATGATGGGACAATTCCCCTTCGTTCGCTACAATATCAACCCCAAATGGCGCATTGCCACACATCGACACAACTACACGGGGCTCTACTTACGCACCTCTGATCTCGGAGACGTAGCCTATGTTGTGCCTAACTCTCCTGCTGCCAAAGCCGGGATACGCGCAAACGATGTGATAGTAGCCATTAACGAAAAGCCCATGGCCATGGTAGATCAGCTCAATGCCGCTTATCGTCTCTTCGTAGAGAACACGCTACAATACCGAGACGAAAGCACCATGTTTACGAATCGTAATGGAGTGAAATACTGCCGTTACTGGCGCAAAGACAGCTACTCGTCTATCCAAAAACAGCTCGCAAAGGAGAAATACCTATCCATCTTCTCCTACCTCTTTGGCTTCCGTCCCTATATCCTTGGAGAGCGTTCTACCCCCTACTATACTTTCGACGTACTAAGCGAGGGAGTAACTCAACGCCTCAATGTGGTGCCGGAGCTACACGACAATAGCTATATCACGCTCGATTAACCTCGGAAGAGACGCGGATGTCACACCCCAAGAATACAAAAAAGGGAGATCGAGAGCCTGCTCGCCAGTTCGGTGCAGGTCTTCGCAAAATCACCTTTTTACACGAAGATGAAGTTGCATCTCCGCCATCTCGCCTCCCTGCTCAGCCCCCTCTTTCCTCCCAAAATCCCTATTTGGGAAAGTGGGCGGCTCTAGAGGTATTGCGTATCACGCCTCCCGGGGCTTTCCTTGCCGTTGATACCGAGGAGGTACTATTACCTCGCCGTTATTTCCCGGAAGAAGGGCTACAAGAGGGTGATCAGATTGAAGTATTCATCTATCACGACAATGAGGGAAGGCTCATTGCGACTACACTCCACCCCTATGCTCTCTTAGGCGAAGTCGCTTTTTTAGAAACAAAGGCGGTAACCAAAGAAGGGGCTTTTATGGCATGGGGTATTCATCGTGACCTCTTCGTTCCCTTTGCCGAGCAGCCTACACGCTTTGTCCAAGACGCCAGTTACCCTATTGTTGTCTATATAGATCATATTAGTGGCAGACTCACCGGCTCCGGAGAATTGCGAAAACACATTGGCAACGAGCTTCCCAGCTATACCCCGGGGCAGGCTGTAGAGGCTCTCATTGTGGAGAACCACGAGAGGGGCTATCGGGCAGTAGTTGATCATCGCTATTGGGGTATGCTCTACCATAGCGACCTCGAAGTCCCCCTCACAGTAGGCTCTCGCACGACTTCCTATATAGTACGCACACGAGAGGATGGCAAGCTAGACCTCGCACCCAACCCCATAGGGATGGCACGACTTAAAACCAATAGCGACCATATCCTCCAACTACTAACAGAGCGAGGGGGAAGCCTCCCCCTTGGGGATAAGAGCAGCGCTGAGGAAATTGCAGCCCTCACCAAACTCTCCAAAAAAGCCTTTAAGGTGGCAATCGGCGTGCTCTACAAACAGAGACTCATAGAGCTAACCCCTCAGTCTATTCACCTAGCAAAAAGGGAATAGATACAAGTACAACCCACACAGTAAGGAATAGAAAAACGAGATACTCGGCTCTCTTTTTGCTGCCAAGTCGCATTTTTTCGACGACATTTATTTCTCTAGAACAAGAAAATTGTATTTTTGCAATCGGCAAAATAAATAATTCAAACAACCAAAACGACAATGAAAGGTAACACCCCCCTATTAGTAAAGGCCCTATTGGCTCCTGTGCTAGTAGTAGCCTCGTCTACCCTATTTGCCACGGCGCAAATATCGTATGGAGGTACTCCTGCAAGTTTTAACCACTCCGCAAGCTCTAGCGTACTCCGCTCCACTGCGGCTCCTAAGGTGATAAAGGTACTTCCCAATTTCAATCCGGACGACGTAAAGAGCACGAACGGATGGGATGTAAACAGACTGCATGTAAAGCCCTTGACGATAGGTAAAACCATTGATACCAATATTGACTTTGCTCGTGATGCTGAGCGCGTTACGCTAGACAATGGTACTACAATGTACCGCCTTACCATAGATGTAAAAAATGCCAAGGCGAGCCTGCTCTACTACGACGACTTCTTCATCCCCAAAAATGGGGGTGAGCTATATATTTATACGCCAAACCGTCAGAGGGTACTTGGGAAGTACACGCACGAAACGCACCCCACGCACGGAGCTTTTGCCACAGAAATGCTCCCCGGTGCTACGGCCATACTTGAGTACTATCCCTATATCAATAGCCAAGAGATGCCCTCAATCTTGATTTCCTCAGTAGGGCACATCTTCTCCACGCGCGAAGCCGGACTTAGGGATCCCGGTGAGGACAGCGCACACGATGATTGCGCTTTCAACGTAAATGCAGCCGAAGGTGCCGAGTGGCAAGACCAAAAGGCAGGGGTTGTACAAATAATGATGATACATGGGGGGCGGATTAGTGTATGTTCGGGTAACCTCCTCAACAACACCAACGAAGACTTCAAACCCTATATCCTCTCAGCAGCACACTGCGAGAGCACAACAAAAAACAAGACCTCTAGCGCAAGCGATCTCGCCCAATGGATCTTCACCTTCCACTACGAGAAGCCCAATAGCAGCAATGGCTCTATTGCCATCCAAAGGAACCAAGCAAAGTCGATGGTGGGGTGCGACATTAAAGCATTCCTACCCATTGATGGTCAGTCGGATGGTCTTCTTCTAGAGCTAAAACAAGAAGTTCCCGAGTCGTACCGAGTGTATTACAATGGTTGGGATAGATCGGATGTACTCCCCAATAGTGGCGTAGGGATGCACCATCCTGCCGGTGACGCAAAGAAAATTTCGGTGTACAACGGAGGAGTTGTCAGCAAAACTTGGGACAACCGATACAATGGCGAAGGGAGCAAAGGTGCAGACAACGCACACCTCTTCTTCCACTTCACCAAGGGAGAGACAGAGGGAGGTTCTTCGGGTTCTTCTCTTTGGAACGAAAATAAACTTGTAGTAGGTACGCTCACCGGTGGGGCCGGTCGCTGTACAACGGGGACCAACTATTACGGCAAACTCTCGTACCACTGGGATAAGTTCTCCGAGAAGATGTCGACCTTCCTCGACCCCAAAACAAATGGAACTGCTACTTCTCTTCAAGGAGCTTGGAGAAAAAACAAAGATGGCGTAGAGCTACGCCCCTTACCTCATGTAACAGGTCTCAAAATAGAAAAAGATGGAGAAAACCTGAAAGTGAGCTGGGATGCTGTACCTACAACACACCTTGCTCCCGGATGGAAAGTGAAGTACAATATCCGACGCAACGGAATAGTATTAGAAGACAAGCGTACAGAAGCGACCTCTTTCTCCGAGCCCGCAAAAGATGCTGAGAACTCAAGCAAAGACGAGAAGGGATTCTGCCAAACCATTACTTATGCTGTACAAGCTCGCTACGAATATGGAACAGGTAACGACCTGACAACCCTCAACCCTTCTAAACCCGAGCGTTATGCAGAGACAGACTGGATCGAACAAAGTATTTTCGTGGGCGAACGCTCCAAGTGGGTACCGGTAATTGGCAAGAGTAAAGAGAACTCTGGCGGCATGCGTATCTCTTGGAATCAGCCTTACAACTTCCAAGAAGTAACTCTTTTTGGGGCTCCCAAAAGCGATGCAACCTACAAACCCACCTCTACAAGAATTAAAGTCGCATTCCAAGGATACCCTGTTCCCAGAGAGATCACGCTCTTCAGCAAGTTCCCCTCGGATGCACTCCGCTCCGATGGCAAATCGGTATATGTACATGGCTTGCGCCTCATGCCCGCCACGGCCGGAGGTTCATATAAAGCATTCTTACAAACATCCAAAAGCTCCAATGATATTGTAACCAAATCTTTTGATGTACCCTCTAGCTGGAAGTCGGGGGATTGGGTTACCGTCATGTTCGACAAACCCGTACAAATCAACAATGAGAAGGTGCTCTTTGCAGGAGTAAGTGTACCCAATGTCATAGGAGCCAAACTCTTGAGCTACTACGAATACTCCAGCGATGCTTATCGTGATTACTCTGACGGATCTTTTGCTTTCGACCTAAAGGAGGGAGAGCTTTTCTACATGTCTCCTTCTCAGGCAAGCACTCTCTACGCTGAGTCACCAGCTGGTTACTATGCCATTGGTCTTTTGCTAAGTACCAATAATAAAAAATCCTCATCTGAAGACAATCTTAGCGTCTTTGCAACGAATAAATCGCTTGCCCCCTTCCCTGTTGTAAAAGAGTTTATCGTAAAACGTAATGGACAAGAGATCGCTCGTGTAAACACTCGTGAGTACTTAGATAAGGACGGAAAGGAAAGCGATAAATACGATATTGAGGTAGCATACGAAGAGGGTGTATACACAGGCAACCAAGAGATACCCTACGAAAAGGAAGCTCCCGGTGTATATCCTACCAAGATTGGCAATGATGCTCTTTTGCACCTAACCAATAGCTCTTCCGTCATAGCCGTCTCTATCTACACGGTAGATGGTGTACTCCTCAAGAAGGTAGAGCATCCATCAGCAAGTATCTCAGTAGAAGACCTTGCCAGTGGTAACAGCTACATTGTTGTTCTTGATGGTAATGCAGGACGCAGCGTACACCGCATCTTCCGATAATACTCCAGTTATACCGGTAAAATAAGCCGGCTAAAATCTCAGAGAAAACCCTGCCCTCTTTTTTATAGAGGACAGGGTATTTCTTTTGGAATCACAAGCCTACAAACTTTTTCTTGTGCCCTAAATAAGAGATAGTATACAGCCGTATAAACTATCATAGTCTCACTAAAGAAAGAAATTCCACAACAAATAGCACATTACACAGAAAGAAAATCGTATCTTTGCGTGAGGTAGAAAAACTAATCTAGAAGACTCAGACAATCATATTAATAATGAGATGTAACAAACACCTATTAACGAAAGCTCTGCTAAGCACTACGCTAATAGCCTCTTCTACGCTGTTTGCCGCTGCGCAAATATCGTTTGGAGGAGAGCCTGCAAGCTTCCGTCAGCCAACGAACTCTCTACGTTCTACGGGAGCTAACAAGGTAATAGAAGTACGACCCGACTTCAATCCGGATGACATGCAGAGTGTGCAAGTGTGGGATGCTCAACAAGTACACGTAAAACCGTTGATTATTGGACGTACCATTGCCACAGACATCAATTTTGCTCGCGACGCCAAGCGTGTAACTCTTGATGATGGCACCCTTGTGTATCGTCTCACTGTTGATGTAAAAGGAGCTAAGGCAAACGTTCTCTATTACGACGATTTCTTTATTCCCCAGAATGCAGGGGAACTCTATATCTACACCCCCGATCGTAAAAAGGTACTCGGTAAGTACACCTACGAAACGCATCCCACTCATGGGGCTTTCGCTACGGAACCCCTCCCCGGTACTATGGCCGTACTTGAGTATAGACCGGCTCTCAATAGTAAAGAGATGCCCACTCTTCTGATCTCTTCCGTAGGGCACATATTCTCCAAGGCTGCAGCTACTGTAGACCCCGGAGAAGACCAAGGAAGCGACGATTGCTCTGTAAACATCAACTGCCAAGAGGGTGCCGAGTGGCAAGAACAAAAGGCGGGAGTTGTACAGATGCTAATGCTCCATGGTAGATACATGGGGCTATGCTCGGGGGACCTCCTCAACAATACCAACGAAGATTTTACCCCCTACATTATCTCGGCAGCGCACTGTGAGAGTGTAACTACTGATAGGAAGGCATCAGAGGACGACCTCAACCAATGGATTTTCACCTTCCACTACGAAAAGTTGGGCTGTAGTAGTGGCTCCTTTGCTTTGGGCCGTGCTAAAACCATGGTCGGTTGCGATCTTATGGCTTTCCTTCCTATAAAAGGGCAATCGGATGGGCTCCTCCTCAAACTGGATCAGATGATCCCGGACTCTTATCGCGTCTACTATAACGGGTGGGATCGCTCAGACGCCATCCCCAACAGTGGTGTAAGCATCCACCACCCTGCCGGAGATGCTAAAAAACTCTCCGTCTATAATGGCAATGTTATGACCAGTACTTGGCGCACCCAAGAGGCTGTAGGCGGACCGGATGCTCACTTCTTCTTCCACTTCACCAAGGGGGAGACAGAGGGAGGTTCTTCCGGCTCTTCTCTTTGGAACGAAGATAAACTTGTGGTAGGTACGCTTACTGGTGGTGGTGGACGTTGCCAAAGCGGCACAAACTTCTACGGAAGACTACAATACCACTGGGATAAGTACAAAAAGGATGGAGACGCCACCACACAAATGGCCTCCTTCCTCGACCCCAAGACTAATGGGCAAGCAACAAAGCTACGTGGTAGATGGAAAGATGAAGCAGGTACACTTCGTCCTCTCCCCATTGTTACAGGGGTCAAGATTAGCCGTGAGGGAGATAACATTAAGGTTACCTGGGATCCCATCCCCCGTACGCACCTCGCCGATGGGTGGAAAGTAAAGTACAACATCAGCCGCAATGGCAAAGATCTGGACAAGCGAACGGAAGCTACTGAGTTTACAGAACCCATTACTGAAGCAGAAAAAGACAACCATGGCTCCATCACCTATGGCGTACAAGCTCGCTACGAGTACGGGACAGGCATCCCCACAGAAAATCCGGATAGGCCTGAGCGATACGCTGTTACCGATTGGGTTGAGCAAGGTATCTACATTGGAGAGAAGAGCAAGACGGTACCTGTTGTTTCTGTAAAGAAAGAGACTAATGGAGTGCGCATCTCCTGGAATCAACCCCATAACCTCCAAGAGGTTACCCTCTTTGGTGCTCCCAAAGAGACATCGGAATATGAAGATATTACTCTCCGCTATGTAGGCGCAGTTTACACAAACAGCCATCCCAATGGTTTTATTCCTTCGGAGATTACACTTGCAAGCAAATTCCCTACCGGCTCTTTTGATGCAAATGGTTCTGCTCTCTATGTACATGGGATTCGTGTAATACCCACCCAAAAAGTCTCGGGAGTGTACAAGGCTTATGTACACTCTAGCAAAATGGTAAACTCACAGTACTATGTGAATCAACCCTTTGATGTACCTGCGGATTGGACTCCGGGACAATGGGTCACGGTACTATTCCAAAAACCTATCGCCATTGACCTAGAGAAAGTCTTATATGCCGGTGTAACTGTTCCTAATAAGAATACCACCTCATATCCATCCATCAGCTTTGTTAAGTACACGAGCGATGCTGTACGCGAATACATCGATGGAAACGTTGTTTTGGAGAATGGTCAGGATATTTTCTCCTATAACGATGCTGTATCCTACTTGCGGATTGTTAATAAATATAGCGGCTATGCTGCCATCAGCATCCTTGTAAGTAATGTGAAGAAACCCATTACCAGCGTAGACGATCAACGCATCTACGTAACAGGGAAGAACATAGTTGCTTTCCCAAAAGTAAAGGGATTCACCATAAAACGTAATGGCACAGAGATCGCCACTGTAGAAGCAGTTCGCGAATATGTAGACCCAAGTGGTAGCGAAAACGACACGTACACCGTAGAAGTAAAATACGAAGACGGTATATACACAGGCTGCAAAGACATTCCTGCAGACTCGGCAAATCCCGGTGTATACCCCACAACAATTGGTACAGATGGACTCTTGCATGTAAATGGTAGCGAAGCACTCACCAGCCTCACGATCTATACAATGGATGGTCAGCTAGTGAAGTCGGTTCGTCAGCCAGCGAGCACCGTTTCTATGGAAGACGTGCCTTCCGGCAACTACATCGTGGTACTCGACGGCTCTTGTGGACGCAAAACGCAACGCATTATCCGATAAGAATCAGCAAGTCTTTTGACATAAGATTCTCTTGAGAGAGGGGAGGCTCGAAACAAAGGGTCTCCCCTCTCTTCTTTTTATACGGCTACTACAATAGTAGCAAAAGGCCTTTTAACCTATTTCTCTATTACTATCTTATAAACACCCAAGGAGGAAATAGGGAATCAGTGCCCCAAACGTTTCTACAGCTGTTTAGTAGAGGAGCTGAAAGGGGACAGCCTGTACCCTCTCTCCTTTCTGCCCAGGATTTTTTGATCTGCAGACCTAAATATATTTTGCTCCTGCCCATGAAACTTTTTTATTCTACCCTATTCCAAAAAAAATATAGGGCAGGGGGGGGCTTCCGTTTCACAGGAAGGCTCTCCTCGAGTTTATAACATTCTCGTACAGCAAATTGGTTCCCATCCATTGCAGTTGCTACTTGCATCTGCACTATAGGTTATTGGGCAATAGTAATGTTTCACTACCTTTGTGCGACGTAGATCCTATCGAAGAAGTCTTTTATGAAAAGGAAAAAACCTGCGACCTCTAGGCTCCTCATCGGCAGCTTTTTAGTGGCAATTGCTACGCTTACAGGCTCGGCGCAAATCTCGTTCGGCGGCACTCCTGCCTCTTTCCAAGATAATGCAGAAACACTTCGTGCGAGTGCCCCTGCCAAGGTTGTCACCATCCGCCCCAACTTCAACCCCGATGACGAACGCGCACTACACCTCCGTACGCGCGCTAATCTAACAGGGAAACCCCTCTCTATTGGACGCAGCCTCCCCTCTAACATTGACTTTGCTCGCGATGCCGTACGCACACTACTCAATGATGGACGCGTAGTATATCGCTTGCAAATTGAGCTAAAGGGAGCCAAGGGCGTACTGCTAACCTACGACGATTTCTTCATCCCTCAAGGAGGAGAACTATTCATTTACACCCCCGATCGGAGCCAACTACTCGGGGCTTACACCCACGAAACACACCCAACGCACGGAAGATTCGCCACCGAGCCCCTCTCGGGTAGTAGCGTTATCTTAGAGTATACCCCTCCTGTATCGGGAGAACTCCCCAGCCTCTTACTCTCTAGTGTAATCCATCTCTTCGCTACAATGGGACTACCCGACCCCGGAGCACTCCATCGCGACGAGGCTTCAGACGAATTTTGTCAGATCAATGTCAATTGTAAAGAGGGTGCCGAGTGGCAAGCCGAAAAGGCAGGAGTAGTACAAATGTACATAATCAGCAAAGAGGGCGCCAGCTTCTGTACCGGCAACCTTCTCAACAATACCAACGAAGACTTTCGCCCCCTTATCCTCTCGGCAGCCCACTGCGAGAGTTCGACTAACAAGGTGCAAAATACTCCAACGGATCGCGATCAATGGATTTTCACCTTCCACTACGAAAAACCGGGATGCAGCAATGGCAGGCTCTCCATACTCCGCGGTAAAAGCATGGTGGGATGCAAGTTGCTATCATTTCTCCCCATTGCCGGGCAATCCGACGGACTACTACTCGAACTCAACCAACCCATCCCTGCGAGCTACCGAGTGTACTACAATGGTTGGGATAGGCGCAAAGGACTGCCCACCAAAGGGGTAAGCTTACATCACCCTAGAGGAGATGCCAAGAAAATCTCGGTGTACGACCACGCGCAATCGCCCGTAATGGATGGCACGTGGTACAGCGGATCCATCATCGAAAACATCAAGGGAGACAAGGACGCACACATTCGCTTTAGCTTTTCCAAAGGCGCTACAGAGGGAGGTTCTTCCGGCTCTTCTCTTTGGAACGAAAACCACCTCGTGGTGGGGACCCTCTCAGGAGGGACGCCCGGATGCGCTCTAGAAAGTGAAAACCTCTATGGCAAACTCGCCTATCATTGGGATAAGTATAAAAAAGAGGGAGACCCTACTACCCAAATGGCAACCTACCTCGACCCCAAAGGGAGTGGCAGTGCAGAAACCCTCAAGGGACGTTGGCGCGATGAGGCGGGTTACCTACGCCCTCTTACGCCCATCCACGATCTCAACATTCGCAAAGAGGGTAACCTCCTCAAAGTTACTTGGGCAGCCCCCTCTCGCGAGCATATCCCCTCGGGCTGGAGCCTTGACTACAATCTGTACCGCAACGGGGCAGAAATTGCCAAAGGGATAAGTGCAACCGAATTCACCGAACCCTACCCAACGACCCTCGAAGGGGCTCACGGCTCAGTCGTCTACGGCGTACAAGCCCACTACACCTACCATGGAGAGGTAATAGACCCTAGCGACGAGAGGGAGGCTTTTGCCGATTGCGTCGAAGAGGGCATCTACGTAGGCGATGCCACCCGCACCCTATCTCCCGAGAAAAAGAAGACTTCTCAAGGGGTTACCCTCTCATGGCGTCGTCCCTACAATATGCAGGAGATTTCACTCTTTGGCTACCCCCAAGACCCTCAGTATAGCAAGCTAGATCTGCCCCACATCAGCAAAATAGCCCCTGAGGCTATAGACCCTCAATATCAAACTATTGCGAGCAAATTCCCGAGCGAATACTTCACTTCGCACAACAAAGAGGTCTATATCCACGCCATTAGCTACATGCCCACACGCAGCGCCATGGGCAACTACAAAACCTTCTTGCGCTACGGCAATTTGTGCAACGCCTCAACCACCGTAACCCAACTATTCGATGTACCCGAGGGATGGCAAGAAAAAACTTGGCATACCGTCTATCTCAAGAAGCCCTTTAAGGTGGATGCGCAACGCTCCCTTTGGGTTGGCTTCTCAACTCGCAACGAAAAGACAGATATTGCTTCTATCTATTCGGTAAAAGGAACCGGTGACAATATTCAGCAATATGTGGACGCTCTTTTCTCTCGCGACCTCGGGAACCATTTCTTTGGTAGGTGCACAACAGACGGATATCTAGCCATTCGCCTCCATGTGAGCGACAATCCTCAAAAGACGACCCCGGAAGACGATACCCATATCTATGCCGGAGGGAAACGACCCGTGCCCTTTCCTACAATTAAAGAGTACATTGTTAAACGGAACGGACAAGAGGTAGCACGCGTTGGTGATGCCCTCAGCTATACCGATCAAGAAGGAGGTGAAAACGACGACTACACGATAGAGGTAGTGTACGAAAATGGCGAAGTGCTCCCCACAGAAAGGGTGCGAAACGACGAGCAGCCCGGGGTGTATCCCTCCCAAGTGGGCGAAGATGGTCTACTCCATCTCACAGCTCCCAGCCGTGTAATACGCTTTAGCCTTTATACTCTTGAAGGGGAATTGGTACAAACGTGGCTTCACCCCTCCGCCACCCTATCGCTAGAGGGGATAGCTCCAGCCCCCTATGTCGTAGTACTAGAGACCGAGACGGGGCGCATCACACAGCGCATTATCCGCTAAAAAGAAGCTTTGAGAACGAGTATCGTCGGTTTGTTCGCCAAGCCGAGTTACTCCTTCTCATGGACAGCCGTGCATGGGACATGCATACAGCCCTGGCTGATGGACGCAAATACCCTACCGTCTAATTCGGACATCGAACCGCATCCCCTTGACTCAAAAACAGGCAAAGCCATTTCGATTTGTCGTATTTCTTGCGTAAAGTCTTGTATTTCTCAATACAAATGCTTAAGTTTGCAAGCAAACAGTCACAGCGACGATAAATCCTAAAGTTCGAACGACGATGAAGACATTAGTAAAGCACTATACAGCAAGCCTACGCACAGCTCTGCGAGACTCTGGCGCTAGTGCGTTTTACATGCTCGCCATGTGTCGTTCTCATTCGTTCGAGGGAGGGGACATTTCAGGCGTTCCTGTGCCATTTACGGAACGCACCTCTCCAACAAAAACCATATACGGAAGGCTCTGCCAGCATCTCTGCGTCAAAGAGATTCGGGCAGAGTCTTTTAGCATTATGGAGTTACCCTCCACGGCATCACATCCTCTAATTAACAAACATATATTCAACATATAATCATTAAAAAGTTATGAAGAGACAATTACTCCACAATGCACTCATGGGCATCGCCGCTCTATTTGCAAGCATCGCGTTGCCCGCCATGGCACAGGCACAAACCGTAGAAGGCTACGCAGTGATGAACGTCGCAGACAAATCCATGACTTTCTATTACGATGCCAACAAGTCCACGCACACCGAGGGTACCGTGTACGATTTCCCCGACTCCAACACCGGCTACCCCGAATGGTGTTTGGTGTATAACAGAAAGATAATTACCACCGTAACATTTGACAACTCGATGGCGAACTGCCACCCTACCACCACGAGAATGTGGTTTGACGGCTTCGAGGAGCTTACCACCATCAACAATATAGAAAACCTCAATACCGACAAAGTAACCAACATGGGCGGTATGTTCTCCGGCTGCAAAGTCTTGGAAAAACTCGACGTATCGGCATTCAAAACTCAAGATGTGACCTTTATGGACTATATGTTCGACAACTGCGAACTCTTGACCGAACTTGATGTATCGGGCTTCGACACCCAAAAGGTAACCAAAATGGGCTTTATGTTCTATAACTGCAAAGGCTTGACTACACTCGACGTCTCGAGCTTCAACACCGAAGCTGTGGAGGACGTGAGCGATATGTTCCACGACTGCGAATCCCTCACCACCATCTACTGCGATGAGACCTGGACGACCGAAATGTCTATCAACATGTTCAAAAACTGCAAGAACATAAAGGGAGGAACAGACGGCACCGTTACCTACGACGATGAGAGAATTGATATAATGATGGCAAACCCCACAACGGGTTACTTCACAAAGAAAAAGTCCATCGCCATTGATACACCGGTAGCCAATAACAAAGTTGAGACTGCGTACAAGGGCATCTACACCCTAGAGGGCATGCGTCTGGGCGACGACTTCGACCGTCTACCGGCAGGCATCTACATCGTCAATGGCGAGAAGGTGATGAAGCAATGAGAGAGAAGTCCAAACTCATAGGACAAAAGAACGTGTAAAACAGAGATTGTAGCACATTAGGGAGCCATCGCAACGCAGTGTCGTTTCGGTGGCTCCTCTGTTACGCATTCCTTCGTTCTTCTTTTTGAATGTGTAAAATCCTCCTGCATGGGGAAGCGAGAAATCGAATCTCCACAGTAAAAAGCATTATGCAAAAGAAGTTGCCGAAAAGGTTGCAAAGTAGAAAATAAAGTTGTAACTTAGTGGCGTAAGTAAAGACAACGAGTACTAACAACTAAACGGATTGACCCATGACTAAAACGATCACTTTCAACGAACTGAGAAGGATCAAAGATAGCCTTCCCGATGGAGCCACGCAACGCATCGCTGATGAGTTGGGGCTTAAAGTAGAAACAGTACGCAACTATTTCGGTGGTGCCAATTACGAAAATGGAAGAAGTGCGGGTATTCACATCGAGCCGGGTCCCGACGGAGGTATTGTAGAAATTGACGATACTACGATACTAGAGAAGGCTCTCGCGCTGATTGGAGAGATGGAAGATCCCTCCGAACCAGAGAAAGAAGAGGCTTAACTCTAGTAGAGCAAAGCATATAGAAGGCACGGGAGGGGCAAAACAGGCATCGCTCCCGCGGGAGGGTGAGTTGCACTCCGTGCCTCTTGAGCATAGGGCTGGAGTTTTGAGGAATTTCGGCCGGTTACCTTGAGAGGCTCTCCCTCGGGGAAGGGCCTCAAAAGCAGGGGCGGAGGGGTTGTGTGCTACCACACCTCGGATACATTCTCTGCTCTTACTTGTGCAATAGAATAGAAAGTGGTATTAAACTGAGGAATCCATGAGCAAAAACAATCCAGAACAACAAGAAAAACTCGTTACCGTAGCTATCCATACCTTTGAAAAGGCACAGATACTACAAACACTGCTACAAAGCGAGGGGATAGAGGCTACCCTGCAAAATGTTAATCAGATACTTCCCGTAGTCTCGGCTGGGGTGCGTGTGCGCATCAAAGAGAGCGACTTACCCCACGCACTAGACGTGATCGAGAACAATAATTGGAATCGTCCCGAGCTATATGCCGAGCTTAATCAGGTGGATGGTTACAACAAAGAGGGCAAGTCGACAGAAGCAACACCCTACGTACTCATACCTGTAGACTTTAGCGATTTCATGCCCAATGTGCTACAGATAGGCTTCCACTTTGCGCAACGCAGAGGCCTCAACGTAAAGTTGCTCCATGTCTACTTCTCACAATTCTACTCTGTTGCCCCCATGCTATCCCCCGACATCTCCGTTTACCAAGCCAATAAAGAGCTTAACATCCGTCGGGAACACGAGCGTGCCGAGCGCAAAATGAACGCTCTAGAGAAAGAACTCAAAGAGAAAATGGAGAATGGAGAAATTCCGAAGGCTCCTTTCGAAACCCAGCTCATTGACGGGATCCCTGAGGATGTAGTGCTCTCAGTCGCACGCAATCATCCTCCCGTGGCTATCATTATGGGTACGCGAGGCAAGAGCCGCCGCAACGAAGATCTCATCGGATCCGTTGCCGCAGAGGTAATCGATCGTGCTAAGGTGCCCGTACTCGTCGTACCGGAAGATGCCAAGGTGGTAGACCTTGCGGATGTAGAAAATGTAGGGGTGGCCACCGGATTTGACCAACGCGACCTCGTTCTCTTCGACCGCATGATGCAGCTCACAAAGCCTAATAAGCCCAATTACATGCTCTTCAATGTCTCCAGAATTACGGAAGATTGGAGTGAAATTGAGTTGCGCGCCATGATGGAGTACCACAAGCAACACTACCCCGATAGCAACATTGAGTTTACAACTCTGGATCCGGGCGACTTCTCCCTCGCGCTGGAGAAATTTGTCATCAGCAAGCATATTGGTCTTATCGTAGTTAACACCTACCGCCGCAATCTCTTTGCTCGCTTCTTCAATCCCGGGATGGCGCGTCGCATGCTCTTCCATGCCGGTACACCACTTCTAGTTATGCATAGCAATTCTTGGAGGTAAAACCTCATTAAATCATCTCTATACTAGCAAGGTAAGAGGGGGAAGGCTAAGGCCTATCCTCCTCTTATTGTTTAAGCACGAACCGGCAAGCCTTTCTTAGGGGCAATGGATAGAAAGCGAGTATCCCCCTCTAGAGTAGCATTACGGTAAGGCGGCTAGAGATGCAATAGGAGCGCAACCCCGACCTCAAAAGAGAGACGAAGCGGAGTGGCTTCGACGCTATCTTCGGAACTTGATGCCCCCTCCTCTTTGGGATAATAGGCGGTAGAGTGCGATGCTCCCACAAAAAAACGAAAGCTCCGGTGGGGTCGGATGTCGTAATCAAGGTGGGCACGCAACCCCAACTCTCCGAGCAATACAGACCCGGGAGCAGAGGGAGCAGCAGGATAGATATAGTAAAAAGGAGCCGCCCCCAAGGCGACGCAAGAAGCGGGATAGTAGCAAACATCCCCCTTGAAACCGAAGTACCAATCCGTATTGTTGGGGACACCATAGCCCGAGATTTGAAGTAAGTTCCCTCCCACTACGCCGCAATCGAGGAGGCATTCCTCCTCAGAGGAGACAGGGAAGAGAAGTGCCACTTCGTTGCGAATAGCTTGGCGGATGGAGGCTTTGTAGTAGTGTTGCGTAAGCTGCGAGGTGCCGTAGTGGATCGATAGTGTGTGGGGGAGATCTTCGCTTGAGGGGATTTCATAGAGAAAAGTTCCCTTCTTACCCCAAAGGAGGTCACTCAGGATCGAACCTATCTGTGCAGACAGAATCCCCACGCCAGCCCCTGCCCATACATCACTCGCCCAGTGGCGATTGTTGAGGATGCGCCCCACCCCCGTGGCGTACGCAGCCGAGTAACCCAACGCCGATAGCCACGGATAACGCGCTCCATACTCTATATCCAGCAATTCCGCTCCCATAAATGCGGTAGCGGTATGACCTGAGGGGAAAGAATTGGCACTCGAACCATCAGGACGGAGGCGATGGGTAAGCCATTTTGTCGTGTTCACCAAAATCAATGTACTCGCTACCGAAAGGGCATCAGCCGTGAGGAGTTCGTAGGGCGAAGAGTGGCTTCCTTTAAGCCCAAATAACGCTGCCGAGAGTTGCAAAGCGAGGGGCGAGTACTGCAAATAATCGTCGTAGTGGTAGCGAAAGGTGGGGAGAGATTGCATACGAATCCCCCGAATAGCCCCATCCAGCGACGGAGCAACTGCCGCAGCCACTCCCATAAAAGGCAAGGTGGATACGCCCCACTCCCAAGGCTGCCGGCGAAGTGTCGAATCCTCCGTGCGGAGCGAATCGGTCTCAGCCTGAGCTGTAAAGGTCCAAAAGAGGACTAGAAGAATAAAGAGAGAGAGTCGTTTCATCAACAACAAAAGGACTATGACTCGTGCATTTTCTCCCCTCCTAGAGTTTTGCGGTAGACGTGCCGGTAAAGCTCTTGCGCGTAGTGTTCGCTATCTTGCCCCTTTGCTGCCCATTCATTCCCCATCAGGTAGAGAGGGATAGCCGGGCGATCCTCGCCATAAGAGGGCTGTATATAGGAGCAAGAGAGTACCTGCATTCCCATGGATTCGTAGAAGGCAAGGCGTCTCCTACTCCACTCATCGAGAGGAGGTTCGATCTCAAAAACAAAGGGGATACTCGATGCTGTGCCTCTCTTTAGCGAGTGCAGCACCTCTCGCCCTATACCTTGATTACGCTCGGTGGGGAGTATCGCAAAATGCTCTCCGTAGTAAAAGTCCTCCAAATGCCACGTAGAGAGGAAACCCACAAGAGCCTCATCCCGATAAATCAGACGCAGTAGAAAGCGAGGCTCCGAAGCCAAAAGAGCCTCGAAGTCTCGCCTAGATCGCCGCTCGGCAGCAGGGAAAGCCTCCTTCATCAATTGGTGAACGAAGGCGAGTTTGTCGCCATCATCCGCCCATCGGAAGGGGGTTAAAACAATTCCCATAAGAGGGGAAATATTATTTATTGATAGCTACAATGCCGGGGAGATCTTTGCCCTCGATAGCTTCGAGCAGGGCACCTCCACCGGTAGAAACGTACGAAACCTTATCGGCCACCTCGAAGAGATGCACACAGGCCACGCTGTCGCCCCCCCCTACGAGAGAGTAAGCTCCAGCCTCTGTGGCTGCCACGATAGACTGCGCCAAAGCCTTAGAGCCATCGCGGAAGTTGCTCATCTCGAAAACCCCGGCAGGACCATTCCAGAGGATCGTTTTAGCCCCACGGATTGCTTCGTCGTAGAGAGCCATTGTCTTAGGACCTACGTCAAGACCCATCCAACCATCGGGGATATTGTCAACGGGAGCTACCTGAGTATTGGCATCATTGCTAAAGGCATCGGCCACCTTTGCATCCACGGGCAAAACGAGATGTACCCCTTTTGCCTTTGCTTTCTCTACGATGGCACGAGCCACGTCCATCTTATCGTCTTCGCACAAAGAGCTACCCACCTTGCCGCCATAGGCCTTGGCAAAGGTAAAGCACATACCACCCGTTATGATGAGGGTATCTACTTTGTCGAGTAGGTTGTCGATAATATCAATCTTAGAAGAGACCTTAGAACCTCCCATGATAGCCACAAATGGACGATGAATGTCACCCAAAACTCGCTGTACGGCATTCACCTCTTGCTCCATCAAGAAGCCAAACATTTTGCGATCGGCAGGGAAGCTATCGGCGATAAGAGCCGTAGAAGCGTGTGCACGGTGAGCAGTACCAAAGGCATCGTTTACGTAGCAATCGGCAAGGGCGGCAAGTCTTTTGGCAAACTCGGCTTGACGCGGTTTGAGGGCTTTCTTAGCCTCTTTCTTTTCTTCGGCCGTAGCATCTTCGGCGAGGCCTCTGGGCTTACCCTCCTCTTCTTCGTAGAAGCGAAGATTTTCTAAGAGAAGTACATCTCCATCTTTCATTCCGGCAATAGCCTTCTCTACCTCGGCTCCCACGCTATCGGGCACAAAGGTCACAGGGCGACCTAGCAATTCGGCAAGATGGGGCACCAAATGGCGGAGCGAAAGTTTGTCGCTCACCCCTTTGGGGCGACCTAGATGCGAGGCAATGATCAGGCGACCTCCGTCTGCAATAATTTTGTTGAGCGTGGGCAAAGCGGCGCGCATGCGCGTGTCGTCTGTAATTTGTAGGTTGTCGTCGAGGGGAACATTGAAGTCCACTCGCACAAAGGCTCTCAGTCCTTTGAAATTAAAATCCTTGATGTTCATTCTCTTTGGAATAGTATAATTGGGTTTTAGATTCTGTACAAAATCTTGGTTCCGGAGGGCAATGGCTCCATCTGCCAAGAAGCGGAGACGATCAAAACTTATCGCGCTCCGATCGAGTATTCTGCTATCCTCTTGCATCTCGCGAAATAGCTCACTAGGCTCTTCGTAGTGCTCCAGTGCCATACGCATAGCCGCCAAAGCCTCTCGCTCCTCGCCCTCGGCAATATGCACATAGGCACTATTGAGGTAGTCGCTAGCCTTTACGGCAGGGAGGGAGAGAAGAGTACGATAGTACCCTTTTGCACGCTCGTAATCGCCTTTGGAGAGGAGGCACCAAGCCACCAAACGGGCGACCTGTCTCTCGCCATCGGGCGCAGAGAACTCATATTTATAGAGATAAGAAAGAGCTTCATCGAAGGCTTTCATCTCCATATAGACCCCTGCAATCTTCAGCAAGGGGGTTAGATTTTCGGGATATTTCTTGAGAAGATCCTCAAGCGTCTCTATTGCCTTCTCGGGCAAGTTTACGCGCTGATAGCAAACAGCAAGGCGCGACAGCACTTTGGGGGATGCGTCCTCCACGAGGTCGGCATGGCGGTAGTGCCTAATGGCTTCTCGGTAATCTCCCATAAAGAAGCAGCTATTACCCCAAATACTCAAGGTATTGGCATCGGTATCAAAGAGGTGTGGGATGGAGCCGATTTGCATCCTCACCTTGGCATAATTCCTACGAGAGTAGAAAAATAGAGCCGCCCCACGCACCATAGACTCAATGGGGAGAGCCTCCTTTAGGATAGGGAGCTTTGCCACCATGATATCTTGCCGGAATATATCCACAAACTGCTCATGCAGCGGGAATAGTTTGGTGAATCTGTAGAAATCTTCGACGTATACTTTCGCACACTTAGGCATCAAAGCCTCAGCCGATAGCTCATCCAGCATGGCTCCGTTGAGCTCTTCCGGCATCTCTATCCCCATCACTTTTATTCCCATCCCCATCCTATCGAAAGTAATGAAGAGGGAGTATAGATCCGAATCACAGAGCTTTCCTTTGAGGAGGGGGTAGAGTTTTCGGAGATTTTCGTTCCTATTCAATACTCCCGCAATGCGGCTATGCTCCTCGTCAAAAGGAAGGAACCACGAAGAAATGGAGTTGAAAAAGTAGTCGCTTTTATTCTCTTTGAAGCTACTAAATAAGAGGTCTTCGCCCTCCTGCTCCAGCGTCCCAAACTCTTGGAAGAAGGTACTCATCTCCTCCGAGCCCGACACTTTGTCGAAGAGCTGATCCAGTTTATCCTCGGTTAGATTCTCATCCGTATCCTCTTCTATGGAGCTCCATTTCGCCTTCATCTCTTGCAGCATATTGGGCATGAGCTCTCCTATCTTTTGGGAGAGTTGCTCCGTCTCTGTGGCATGCGTGTAGCGTGTCCAGAGATGGATAAAAGCCGTTACAAACAACGGGTTTCGGAGGGCATCTTTTAGGAGAGGCTCTAGCCACGACATAAAGAGAGGCAACCTATCGCGATAGAGGTAGAGACTGACAAAAACGCCCATGGCAAGCCGCACCATATAGGCTTCGCTCGTAGTGGAGGAAGCAGCCTCGCGCAGGAGGAACGCCATCTTACTCTCATCCCAATACGACATCAAGCCTAGGGTAATAGCCGAAGCGGCCACCAAGCGCACATATTCACTCGAAGAGGAGAGGCGGTCTTGCTCCGCCTCTGTGAGCGACTCAGATACCCACAGCGTCTCAAACAGAAGATCGACAAGCGTATCGAAGCTATCGCGTTCCTCTTCTTTGAAGGCGGGGCGTGATAGATCTTCGAGCAAATTCTCTACCGACAATCCCTTACGAGCCTCCACCACTGCCCAACGGCGGAAGTAGAGCAAACCCGAGTCTTTACTTCGTACAGCCCGATAGACTCTATCGCTTAGCTTCAGCAATTTCACTTTAAGCTCCTCTATAATATGCGCTCTATCGGGGTCTACAATGCCTTTATCGAGGTAACCCAACATCATTCCGTAGATGCTCTCCTCTCGCCTCAAGCTCTCTCCCAAGCT
Source organism: uncultured Porphyromonas sp. (assembly GCA_963539975.1). Taxonomy (GTDB): domain Bacteria; phylum Bacteroidota; class Bacteroidia; order Bacteroidales; family Porphyromonadaceae; genus Porphyromonas. Next base: position 72,490 of record CAUTMR010000003.1, read on the forward strand.
ATGCAGAGCCTGCTCTTCGATGACTTGTTTGAGGAGAGAAATAGCTTCGTAGAAGCGATTGGATAGGATATACTCGTTAATGGTCTTTCTATTCATAACTATGGGTGGGGAGAAGGGGTAGTCTATACAGTATTGTGTATTATTTCTTTTTTAATGATGCTTCGGCGCGCAAAAGTCGCTGATGATGGCAGAAGAGGAGCCTGCCCTCGTCGTCGTGCAGGTGCATTCCATTCCCCTCGCAATAACGCCACTGGAGGCAATCGGCACACTGGTCTCGGCGAGCCCAACTCCGATCGCGATAGGGGAGGAAACGATTTTGCCATACGGTCCAGAAGTCATCTTCACGTACATTGCCCTGCTTATAGTCGAAGCGGATACTCGGGCAAGCACTGATCGTACCATCGCAGAGGATAGAAGCCACCTCCACACCTGCGTAGCAAGTATAGGGATGGGGACGTACCTCGCCTTCAAAACCACCCAAAAAGCCCTCGCAACCATAGGAAGCTGCAATGCGCCCCTCTCCATTGGTGTCGCGAATAAACTCCATAAGGCGGTAAAAATCCACATCGCTAAGCTGCAAATTGGGGTCCTCAGCTGCTCTCCCCACGGGGAAAATGGTAAAAAGCCGCCACTCTTTAAGCCCTAAGCCAATCAGGTAGTCTCGGAACTCGGCGAGGTAGCCAAAGTTCATCGGATTGACGCAGGTAACCACATCCCAGCGCACCTGCTCCGTCTTTGCCATAAGCTCAACGGCGTGAGAGGCTCGAGCGAAACTCAAATGATGCCCACGGAGGTAATTGTGCGCTTCTTCGAAGCCATCCAGACTAATCGTAAGGGAATGCAAGCCGCTGCGCAATAGACTCTCGAGACGCTCTTCGTTGAGAAGCATCCCGTTGGTTACAAGACCCCAAGGGTAACCTCGGCGGTAGAGCTCAAGCCCAATGGCATCAAGGTCCTGACGCACCAAGGCCTCGCCTCCCGTAAAGATGACGAGTACCTTATGCGGATCTACATGAGGCGTTATGCTATCGACCACGCGGAGGAACTCCTCTCCGGAGAGCTCTTTTGCATCACTATCTACGTGACAATCGCTACCACAGTGCTTGCACGCCAAGTTGCATTTGAGCGTACACTCCCAAAAGAGCGTATTGAGTTTGTGCTCTGCCACGCACTTGCGGCGGTAAGAACGATATGCCTCTAGCGAAATGCGCTGGCGAAAAGAGATTTTGCTCCCGCTCATTTCGGAGTATTTTCTTTAGGGACCGGAGCCATGGTGAGGGTTACCTCCTTTTTAATAGTACCTTCATACCAATGCCCCTTCGACTTGTCTTTGTGGATATCAGCAGAGGTTATCGCTACCGAATCCACCTTAGTTTCCCAACGGCCGTTCTTAGCTCCGTCTGCATCCACAGCTCGCACGTAGAGCATATTTCTAGCAAAGCCCGATGCATTATCAAATATTTGAGCGACGCCGGCGGCATTGGTTCGTTCGATTCTACTCCATGGTACAAGATCTCTATCTGAGTAATCTGATTTCTCAAGAAGAGTAACTTCTATGCCCTCGATAGGCTTGCCCTCGGGGGTCTGCACCTTGGCTTTGACTTCGTACTCCACATAGGGGCATCCATACTCTTCTCTACCTCCGCCTCCTAATCTGTCGCAAGAGGTGTGAAATAGTCCTAGGAAAGCTGCACTCCCGATACTGAGGAGGCTTGCTACGCGTTTGGTTAGTTTTTTCATTGTGTTGGTTGTTTATAGGGTTTCACTTTACCAGATTAAATCCATTGTGATGGGTCTTCTTATCAAACATCTCAGAGGGGAATGAGCGTAAACATTGGCTTACTTCGAAGGGGTTTCGTCTTGAGCCGGATCCATGGTCACAGCGATTCCCTTTTTGAGAACCCCTCTGCACCAACGCTTCTTCGGTTTCCTACTCTGTATATCTGATGGAAATAGGGGTATCGATTCCACCTTGGTGGCCCAACTGCCGTTCTTAACTCCGTCCACATCCACAGCTTGCACATAAAGTTTATTTCCAAATCCACCGATATAACTCGCTTGTGATATTTGTGCAATACCCGAGGAATTCGTTTGTACAGGGGTCACCAATTTTGCTATGCGGTCTCCCTCTGGGGTATGATATTTCCGAACTACAGCTACCTCTATACCCTCGATGGGGTTTCCATCGGGGCTCTGCACCTTTACTTTCACATCGTACTCCATGTAGGGAGTACCATACTCTACTCCCCCTATTAAGTGACAAGAGGTGTGGAATAGCCCCAGAAAGGCAGCGCATCCGACGCTGAGGAGGTTTGTGACGTGTTTTGTTAGTTTTTTCATTGTGTTGGTCGTCTAATAGGTGTTCTCTTAACTAGGTAAATCACCGGGGCAGTACGCTTATCAAGCATCAGTCCCTAGAGAGAGCGAAGAGGGTGAGACGCCTATTCTTTCTAGGTGTACCACAAGCTCCTTCCGAGCCTTTTTACGCACAAAGTCCTTTTTACTCAGCAAGATGGTTCCATACCAAGGGCGGTAAGTATAGTCCCTACCGGAAGCCTTAGCATCCCGTACTCGCACGTGGCAAGGCTGCATAAAATCTGAGATATAGACATCCTTGCTTAGCTTAGCCACCCCTCGCACATTGGTCTTGGCAGAGGCATTCACCTCCTGCTCCAGAGGCATATCTACCAGCTCAAGCATCATGCCTTCGAGAGGTTTATTTTGGGAGTCTAGCACGGTTACTACAATCTCCAATACGCCCTCGGGGCGACCCTGATCCCGATTTGAGCCCTCTAATAGAGGGGTATTGGCATTGCACCCTGCCAGCAATAATAAGAGCATTACTGACAAGGAGGCGAATTTAAGTTGAGAGAATTTCGTCATTGTCTTGTGTGTTGTTTAGGTGTGTGTTGTTTTCTTGTGAGAAGGAGACACAATACTTTTTTACTCTAGGCCTCGGGGTTCTCTTGCATTAGTGAGTCTCTTTCTTCTTTTCCTTGGGGAGAAGAGGGTCCTTTTCCCATCTCCTCGTACCTCTGATAGGGGACGCCATACATCACTCTAGGCATATCCTCTATCTTTTCTTCCTCCCTGCGAATGGAGTCTTGCTGTAGGGGATTTTGTCCTCGAACTGAATCGGAGTCCGTTTTCGTTCCTCCCCTTTTCCCTCCAAAAAGGGCACAACCCGACAGCAAAAAAGCCGATAAAGAGGCAAAGGCGACTGCCACCACGGCTCCGATATATGCTTTCTTTCTTCTTGCCATACCCATACCTTGTTTTTAAAAGAACCTCAAATAGGAAGAGTATCTCCTCCCAAGAGGATCCACTTACACCAAAGGTACTACTAAATTAAATCTCAGCCAAATTCTAAGAAAAACCCTACGGGTAGGTACCTCCCTCCCCACAAACAAAACCGCTATCAGGCAAAAGCAAATTCGGCGTAGGCTGATTTCTCCTCCTCTTTCCGGGTGATTTTAGAAAAAATCTTGCCCGTGAAATATTTTCTTTTTGCCCTGTGGCGGAAAATTTTTCAGGCAGCGAATTTTTAAGGTTTCACAAAAGAAGTAAGAGACCGCTCTCCCTCGCCCCACGAATTGTACCTTTGCGGCGAAATGAGCGAAACCCTCTTTACCCACCCCCAACAGCTAGCCCGAGCCCTCGTCGATTGGTTCGAAGAGAATGCCCGAGAGCTCCCCTGGCGCACCACTCGCGACCCCTACCACATTTGGCTATCGGAGGTTATATTGCAGCAAACGCGCGTAAACCAAGGGTACGACTACTTCCTTCGCTTTGTGGAAGCCTTCCCCTCCGTTAGCGACCTAGCGCAAGCCTCCGAAGATCAGGTGCTCAGCCTATGGCAGGGACTTGGCTACTACAGCCGAGCGCACAACCTCCATCGTGCAGCACAAGTTATAGCCACGGAGCATCAGGGGATATTCCCCAAAGATTTTGCCTTGATACGTGCTCTACCCGGGGTGGGCGACTACACGGCCGGAGCCATTGCCTCGTTTGCCTTCGATCTGCCTTACCCTGCCGTAGATGGCAACGTACTGCGCGTGGTCAGTCGGCTACTGGCAAGCGAACTCCCCATAGACACCCTAAGCGGGAAGCGACTCTGCACCCAAGCGGTGGAGGAACTACTCGCCACCCAGCTCCCCCCAAGCCAATTGGGGCAAGCCCTTATAGAGCTAGGCGCACTGGTCTGCACCCCTCAATCTCCCCAATGCTCCGCCTGCCCTGCCTCATCGTGGTGCCGTGTAGCGGAGCTCCCTCTTGCTCGTCTCCTCCCCATAAAGGGGAAAAAGCTAACCCTTAGAGATCGCTACTTCAGCTACATCTATAGCACCTACCATCAGCAAGTCTTACTAGAGAAGCGAGGGCGAAACGACATCTGGCGAGGGCTGTATCAATTCCCTTTATTCGAGAGTGACAGCCCCCAAACACCCGAAGCGGTAGCCCATTGGCTAGAGCACGAGCTCTCCTACTCGGGAGAGTTGCGCCTTGCGCCCACGACTTTCAGCCTTGAGCATCGGCTCTCCCACCAAATACTTCACATCACCATCTACACCGCCGAACTCGAGTCCGACACCCTAGGGAGCACCAAGTACCAATGGGTAAGGGAGTCCGAACTAGGCGATTACGCCCTCCCCACGCCTCTCGTCCGCTTTCTTGAGCAACTGCACTAAGTTCGCCCCTCTAGCGTACATTTCTGCCCCTCAAACTCACCCCAATTTCACCATCTCCCTTCCCATCTGTGTATTTTTCCGTCTTAACACTAGGGTGTTTTTCGGATAAATTACTATATTTGCACACAGAGAAGGTTACAAAGCGATGTAACAACCTTATTCTATTCGGGGTCTCATGGTCGTTCCTCCCCCAAAGAAAGAACGTGAAAACCTGAGTAGAAGGATACCAGAAATTTTTTATTAACCCATAATTGTGATATCAGTATGAAGAAGTCAATTTTAGTAAGTTTTGCCGTATTGTTTGCGGCTGTAGTAGCAGTAGGATGCAAACGCTCTCCGAAAAATAAGGAGTACGTGTATGATGTCTATGTGGCAGGATACGAGGAAGATGCGCCTATGCTTTGGAAAAATGGAGAGCCGACAAAGTTGTCTCACAATGGGACGGATGCTATCGCTACCGCTGTTTTCGTATCAGGCAACGACGTTTATGCGGCGGGCCTAGAGTGTGTATATGATAACGGCCAGGATCAGGAAGACCCTCCAAGATATGTGGGAGTATTTTGGAAGAATGGGGTAATCTCAAGGTTTACAGACCTTGCCGGCAAGGCTGAGCTTGAAGTTAACGATCTCTTTGTGTCGGGCAACGATGTCTATCTAGTGGGGCAAGACAAGTTTGGAGAAGAACCTGTAGCTATGCTTTGGAAGAACGGCATAGCCGAGACATTAAGCGATGGCTCGAAGTTTGCCCGTGCCTACTCTGTCTTTGTATCCGGCAACGATGTCTATGTGGCGGGAGATCATGATGGTGTTGCCCTTTGGAAGAATAAGATCCTCTCCAAGTATACGAATGATTCGTACAGTGAAGCCCACTCTGTCTTCGTGTCCGGTAATGATGTTTATGTAGCGGGAAGGGACTCTAAGACTGCTACACTATGGAAGAATGGTGTAGCCGAAAAGCTAACAGATGGCTCGAACACTGCCTATGCCATCTCTGTCTTCGTGTCTGGTAACGATATTTATATAGTGGGGTTCGAAGAGCGTAATTCGAAGAAAGTAGCCATGCTTTGGACAAAACGTGGGGAGTCCGGTAGCTGGGAGAGTAAAGACATAACTGATGGTTCAAAAGAAGCAGTAGCCTCCTCTGTTTATGTAATTGACAACCATATCTATGTAGTGGGGTATGAGCAAAAGGAAAATTCGACATTAAACATAGCCATGCTTTGGACGAAGGCAGCAGACTCCGACACTTGGGAAGCTAAAAAGTTGACAAATGGAGAAACCGATGCCAGTGCTCGCTCCGTTTACGTGGTAAAGCGTGAGAAGTAAAGAGTAGCGAGTGTCCGTACGCACTTCGTAGAGAGGCGTGCGGAGGAAACGCTTCGGCAGATAAAATCATTGAAACAGCAGGGGGCTGTGTCGTACAGGCATAGCCCCTTCTTCGTTCCTTGGCTGCGAAGCACTCCCCCGTTGGAGAGGCGCACAACACTCCTCAGCCGCCCCTCGGGCTGCAATAGAGAAAGGATTTTCTCCTATTGTGTACTTCCCAAATTGTAAAAGCGCAAGAGGGTGATATAGCTGTAGATAAAAATAAATGCTTACCTTTGCAGCGAAGATTGCGGCCGTGGTGTAATTGGTAGCCACGTTAGACTTAGGATCTAATGCTGCGAGGCGTGAGGGTTCGAGTCCCTCCGGCCGCACTCTCCTCTAGATTAATCATTATGTGTTTGTACGGCTCTGGGGTTTCCCGGAGCTTTTTTGGTCAATAGTCCTTGCTAGCTGCTCGCCCATGGGAGTCCTTTCTAATGCTTTTACCCAAAAGGGATGGACTATATCTCAGATTGTAAAAAGAGAGAAAAGACTTTTTGATTAAGCTAAAGAAGTGTACATAGGAACGAGAATCCTTTGTACATTTGCACTATATTAAAGACATTGATACCCATGGATAGTAATAAAATATTATTTGTCAGCGGTATAGATACCGGGGTAGGAAAAACTTATGCTACGGGCGTTTTGCTTCGCGAGATGCAAGAGAAAGGACTCCGCGTCATCAGTCAGAAACCTGTGCAAACAGGCTGCGAGGGGCGTAGCGAAGACCTCGACGTACACGACGCCCTAGCCCCCCATCTTGATCCCGAGCAACGAGCAGAGCCCTACCGCTGCACCTATCTTTATAAGTATCCTGCCTCACCTCACCTTTCGGCTCAGCTAGAACAACGCCCGATAGACCCCAAAAAGATCGATTCTGACACCCAAGAGCTACTCTCCCAGGGCTACGATCGCATCCTAATGGAGGGTGCCGGAGGGCTTATGGTTCCACTGACTCACGAGCTCCTTACCCTAGACTTTATTGCTCAGCGGGGCTATCCCGTAGCTTTGGTTACCTCAGGGCGACTGGGGAGCATCAACCACACCCTACTGAGTTTGCAAGCTCTACAAGATCGGGAGATCCCGGTAGAGCGCGTTATCTACAACCACTATCCCCCCGAAGAATCCCCCATAGCACAAGAGACCATAGCGTACCTACGGCATTACCTTGCCTCCTGTTTCCCCTCCACCCTATGGCAGGAGATAGGATACGAAACATTGGATTCTTCATCTTCTGACAAATAATATTGCGTATGAAAGAGACGGCTACTCCTCAGCCTCAAGGGCTACAAGACATAGTATATTACGGAAGCGAAGCAGAGCAGAAGATGGTGCGCACAGCCTTCGAAGCCCTACTTCACGACTATCAAATGAGCAATCATCGTCGCAAAGACGAGATCATCATTAAGGCATTCAACCTAGCGAATAAAGCACATGCAGGGGTACGACGCCGCAGCGGAGAGCCCTACATCATGCATCCCATAGCGGTTGCCTATATCGTTAGCCACGAGATGGGGCTTGGCTCTACCTCTATAGCCTCGGCGCTCCTGCACGATGTAATAGAGGACACGGAGTACACCGAAGAGAACATCCGCGACATGTTTGGCGACAAAATAGCCCAAATCGTGCAGGGGCTTACCAAGATCTCGGTGGAGATGTTCAAGGATCAGGAGGATGTTTCTGCCCAGGCGGAAAATTTTAGGAAGCTAATCCTTACCATGAACGACGATATACGTGTCGTACTCATCAAGATAGCAGACCGCCTGCACAACATGCGCACTCTTGAGTCGATGCCTACGCATAAGCAACTCAAGATCACAGGAGAGACGCTCTACGTCTATGCACCTATTGCCCATCGCTTAGGGCTCTTTACCATCAAAACAGAACTCGAGGAGCTATGCTTCCACATAGAGCATCCTGCCGAATACAACGAGATTAAGAATAAAATAGAAGCCAGCGAAGAGCAGCGAACTCTCCTCTTTGAGCACTTTGCCGCCCCACTACGCGAGGTCTTTGCTCGCAAAAAACTCAACTACGAGATGAAGGCGAGAGTGAAGAGTTGCTACTCGATTTGGCGCAAAATGCAGGAGAAAAAAATCCCCTTCGAAGAGGTGTACGACCTCTACGCCGTGCGCATCATCTTTGAGAGCCAAGAGGGCATCCCCGACAAAAAGGTATGTTGGGATATTTACTCCGAGATCACAGACCTATACCGCAATAAGACAGACCGCATCCGCGACTGGGTTAGTTCGCCCAAGACCAATGGCTACCAAGCGCTCCACCTTACCGTGATGGGTCCCGATGGAGAATGGATAGAAATACAGATACGCTCGCGCCGCATGGACGATATAGCGGAGCGTGGATTTGCCGCCCATTGGAAGTACAAAAGCGAAAACGTGGAGGAAGACTCCGAGCTTGATCGCTGGATAGAAACGATCCGCGAGATCCTGGAGAATCCCACTCCGGACTCGATGGACTTCCTCGACACAATCAAGCTCAATCTCTACTCCGACGAGATCAGCGTCTTTACCCCCAAAGGGAAAGTTTTCACTCTCCCCAAGGGAGCTACCGGGCTGGACTTTGCCTATGCCCTCCACGGGGAGCTGGGGAATAAATGTCTCGGCATCAAGATCAATCATCACCTATTCCCCCTGAGCCATACCCTCAGGAATGGAGATCAAGTGGAGGTGATCACAAGCCCGACCCAAGAGCCTCATCCCGAATGGCTCAAGTATGTAGTGACTGGGAAAGCTCGGATGAAGATCAACGCTGCATTACGCAAAGCAGACCGAGAGAAAACCGCTTTAGGAGAAAAAATGGTAACCGAGCTGCTCGAGGCGGATGGACAAACCATCACACCTCTCCTACTCGACAAGATTGCCAATTACTACAACTTCCACAAGAGAGAGGATTTCTTCTTGGCCGTAGGGAACCGCTCCATAGAGCTACCGGAGTCTTTCCGCAAGGTATTCCAAGGGGCTGATGGCAACTTCTTCTCGCGCCTATTCCGCCCCTCAAAGAAAAACAGAGAGCTCACAGCGGCCACCATCGAGGAGGTACAATCTCCCGATAAGCCCAATACAAAAAAGCCCTACCTTCTAGAGCAACACCTCCTCACCCCCAACTACACGATAGCGCCCTGCTGCTCTCCCATCTTGGGCGATGATACGGTAGGTTTTGTCACCGACAACGGCACCATCATGGTACACAAGCGTAATTGTCCGGAGGCAATGCGACTCAAAAGCAGTAAAGGGAATCAGCTTATCGAGACTGTTTGGGGCGACCATCCGCATTCTCTTTTCGAGGCAACTCTCGCCATCAAAGGGATGGACTCAATCGGCATTCTCAACGCTATTATCCAAGACATCAGTGAGGACTTTTACCGCTCCATTACAAGCATCAACCTCTCGGCTCAAGGGGGAGTTTTTGGTGGAGAAATCAAGGTGATGGTACACGACGTGGAGGATGTACGTCGTATCATCGAAGGGCTAAAACAAAAAGACACGATCGCGTCGGTCACTCGGGTCTAAGGTCACTTCTCCTTTTCCTATCCATAGCGGACACCCTAAGCAAAAGCGAGGTGTCCGTTCTTTTTTTATACAGCAAAATAGACTACCTTTGGTTGTAGATAAATGAAACACCACTAAACAAACAAGAGCTATGACAGTAAAAGAGTATATCGCAGCCCACGAAGAGGAGTTCCTACAAGACCTATTCGCGCTACTCCGCATCCCCAGCATCAGTTCGCAGAGCGAGCACAAACCCGATATGGTACGCACGGCTGAGCACTGGAGAGACTACCTCCTAGCCTCGGGGATGCAACGAGCCGAAGTTTATCCCACCCCCGGTAATCCCGTTGTTTTTGCCGAGCGCATTATAGACCCCAACGCAAAAACCATCCTTATATACGGTCACTACGATGTAATGCCCGTGGAGCCTCTTGAGCTTTGGAAGAGCGAACCCTTCGAGCCCGTCATCCGCGACGGACACATTTGGGGGCGAGGAGCCGACGACGACAAGGGGCAAACCATGATACAGGTAGCCGGGCTCCGCACCGCCTTAGCTCTCGACCTCGTGCGTTGCAACGTAAAAATCATATTCGAGGGAGAGGAAGAGATTGGTTCTACCCACCTAGAGGCATTCTGCCAAGAGCACAAAGAGATGCTTCGTGCCGACGTGATCTTGGTATCGGATACAAGTATGGTTGGCCGCAACACCCCCTCACTCACTACGGGACTACGCGGACTCGCCTACTGGGAAATAGAGGTAACCGGTCCCAATCGCGACCTCCACTCGGGGCACTTTGGCGGAGCTGTTGCCAACCCCATCAACGAACTCTCAAAAATAATTGCCCGGATGGTGGACGAGAAGGGACGCATTACGATACCCCACTTCTACGACGATGTAGTACCCCTCTCGAAGGAGGAGCGAGATATGATTGCTCAAGTACCCTTCTCTCAAGAGGCCTACTGCAAAGCCATTGATGTGGATGCCGTGTTTGGCGAAGAGGGCTACAGCACTCTCGAACGCAATAGCTGCCGCCCCAGCTTCGACGTATGCGGCATTTGGGGAGGCTACACGGGCGAAGGTGCCAAAACGGTGCTTCCCTCTAAGGCATACGCCAAAGTATCTACTCGACTTGTGGCTAATCAGGATCACGACAAGATCTCTAAACTCTTTGTCGACTACGTAAAGCAGATTGCTCCTCCCTACGTACGCGTCAAAGTAACACCCATGCACGGAGGCGAGGCTTACCTCTGCCCCATCGATCTCCCCGCATATAAAGCGGCCGAGGAGGCGTGTGCCGTGGCCTTTGGTCAGCGTCCTCTAGCAGTACGCCGCGGAGGAAGTATCCCCATCATCGCCACCTTCGAAAAGGTTCTTGGCATCAAGAGTGTACTCATGGGCTTTGGTCTCGAAAGTAATGCCATCCACTCTCCCAACGAAAACTTCCCCTTGGATATATTCCGCATTGGTATAGAAGCCGTTGCAGAATTCTATAAACTCTACCGATGAACAACGAAAAACCGATATTGATAACCGGTGCCCTTGTCAATGGATCCATACAAGATCTATTGATTGAGGGTAACCAAATAGCTCGTATTGCCCCGAGTATCCCTGTAGCTGATCACTACGATGTGCTGGAGGGATGCCGTCGCGTAGTTGTACCGGGGATGGCGAATACGCATACCCATGCCGCCATGACCCTCTTCCGCGGTTACGGAGATGATTTACCCCTGATGCGCTGGCTCGAAGACTACATCTGGCCCGTGGAGGCTCACATGACGGAGGAGGATGTCTACTGGGGTGTACGACTTGCCTGCCTCGAGATGATACGCACGGGCACAACGGCGTTCCTAGATATGTACGCCTTCCCCATGGCAACGGCTCAAGCCGTAGAGGACTCGGGGATGCGAGGCGTGGTGAGCTACACGCTCTTTGACCGAGGGGATGCAGAGCGCGCCAAGCTCGACAGAGAAAATTGTAGCCGCTACCGCAAAGAATTTGAGCAGTTCTCCTCTCGAGTAGTCTTCTCTATCGGTCCCCATGCCATCTACACAGTAAGCGGTCCGCAACTCCGCTTCTGCCGCGACTTTGCAGATGAAACAGGCGTGCTGGTTCACCTCCACCTCTCGGAGACCCAAACCGAGATAGAAAACGCCATCAAGGAGTATGGACTACGCCCCGTGCACTATTTGGAAAAGCTGGGCGCGCTGAGCGATAAGTTCGTCTTGGCACACTCGCTTTGGATGGAGGATGACGAACTAGACGTTATCGCTCGCCATGGAGCCGCTACCGTGCATAACCCGGCTTCCAATATGAAGCTAGCGTCGGGCTACGCCTTTAAGTTTGAGGAGATGAAAAAGCGCGGTATCCGAGTGGGAATTGGTACAGACGGATGCTCCTCCAGCAACAATTTGGATATGTTCATCGCCATGCGCATGGCGGCTCTTCTGGGCAAAGTATGGCGTTTCGACCCTACAGCAACAGCCGCCGAGGCGATATACCAATCTGCCACTCGCGAGGGCTACAACATCCTAGGGCTTAATGGCGGCAGGATAGAAGAGGGAGCTTTGGCGGATCTTTGCCTCCTACGTACAGATCGCCCCACGATGGTGCCCCTACACAACCTCACCTCCAACCTCGTCTACTCTGCCGATGGATCCGTGGTAGACACCACCATTGTGGATGGTAAAATACTGATGCGCGAAGGAGTGATCCCGGGCGAAGAAGAGGTAATTGCAAAGGCGAATCAACGAGCACACAAGCTCATCAAATCCTACGGAATCAAACAATAAATAGGTAATGCTATGGAAATGAAAATGTATCACGAGGCTGCGGACTTCCTCCTCAAACGCCTCCCCTTCAAAGCAAAAGTAGGTATCATCCTAGGCAGTGGCTTGGGAGAATTGGGAAATAAGATAGAAGACCCCACCATCATCCCTTATAGTGAAATCCCCAACTTTGCCCACTCTACGGCTATTGGTCATAAGGGCAATTTCATCTGCGGTAAGCTCGGGGGCGTCCCCGTTGTGGCTATGCAGGGGCGATTCCATTACTACGAGGGTTACCCCATGGAGCGCGTAACCTTCCCGGTACGTGTGATGAAGCTCATTGGCGTAGAGACGCTCTTTGTCTCCAATGCTGCCGGAGGTATCAACAACACCTACCACGTGGGCGATCTGATGATTATACGAGATCACATCAACAACCTGCCCAATCCGCTGATTGGCCCTAATATGGAAGAGTTCGGAGTACGCTTCCCCGATATGACCAGAGCCTACGACCGCGACCTCATCGCTCGTGCAGAACGCATTGCCAAAGAAGAAAACATCGAGGTAAGAAAAGGCGTATATGTAGGGCTAACGGGGCCCTCTTACGAAACTCCTGCCGAGTATCTTTTCTACCAACGTGTGGGTGGGGATGCTATCGGCATGAGCACAGTACCCGAAGTACTTGTGGCACGGCACGCCGGGATCCGAGTATTTGGGATGTCGGTCATCACCAACGAAGGCTGGCACTTCGAGGGCGACTATACCAACGATGCTCAGGAAGTAATTGATGCTGCCAACGCAGCCAGCGAACGGATGGGACGTATTTTCCAGCGACTCATTACCGAGATTGCCAAAGCTTAATGGCGACTCCCGACAAATCCCCTTACGCACCTTCGCTCACCGATGAAGAGATTATGGCTTCACTGCGGGCGAGGGTGCGCTCTCGTATGGACGGAGCAACTGCCGCTGCCATGCGTGCCTCCGGGGTGGACTATGCCTACAACTTCGGATTGTCTATCCCCCAGCTGCGCGACTTAGCAAGCGAACTCCCCTCACGACTAAGCCTTGCCCAGAAACTCCTCTCTGCCCAACTGCGCGAGATGCGTATCCTTGGGCTTCTCTCCTTTCCAGCCGAGACCCTAACCTATTCCCAGGCAATTTCTTTTGCAAAATCACTCGAAACGGAGGAACTTCTCAGCCTATTCTCCACTCACCTTTTGGCTAAGAACGAAAACGTTGTTGCCTGCTTTCCCAAAGGAGAATCCCTAAGGGTACAGAGGGTGTGGCTCAACGCACACTCTCGCCGACTCCTACAAAATCTCCCCACTTCGGGATTAGCTCAAGCGATTGAGACGACGCTGGAGAGGCTCTCCGCCCAACCCGAGACGCTATCCGTAACCGAAATGGATTGGTTAGAGCGGCTCTACAACAACGAGGAATGGGCAAAACAGATCAGCCCTGCGCTCCGCTCTTGGACGCAACTCCCCGAGGAACACCCTCTCCGCAACGTCGCAGACTACCTGCTCTCCTAAACATATCCCAATGAAATTTAAGTAGCCGAACCTGAGCCCTCGCCGCCGTTTTCGTTCAGGTTGAGGTATGAAGGTCATGCCTTCTTAGGTCTAACGGAGGTTTGTTCGTACGTCACGTCGGTTAGCGTGAAGTACTTCTTCGAATCATCTTTTTGGAACGATACGACCGAATGTTCGAAGAGATAGAGCAAAAGGTAGGTATTGAAATAAAGACTACGACATTGTTTTGACACGCTAACCTTAGAGGATGGTGTCCCTATCAAGAACATCGCCAAGATGATGGGGCATTCGTTCATTACCAGCACACAAATCTACGCCCAAATCACTGAGCAAAAGATTGCAAGGGCTATGGACAGGTTGATAGGGAGTCGTGATAAATAGGCACCTCTATGTACAAAAACAGGAGACAATCGTAACAATTAATTATGACTTTGCGCAATTTTTCGTTAGAATGCTTTCGGATTCATTTTTTTGTTGTACATTAGGGGCGAGGGAAGTATAGATTCTCCCCTTTGATCGGAAATCTTTTGATTTTCCTACCCTCTGGAATTAGTTTTGTAAATAAAAACTGCATGGATATAAGTATAAGCGATTTTGAGACTTAGCCTATCTTTCCAAAAGGAATGGATATTACTTGAAGAGGGATAGGATGAATAAGGAATACTAACATTAATCTATCTGTCTATGAGAAAATTTCTATTCTTGGCATCTATTGTAATGCTTTCAGTATCGTTTAATGCTTTCTCTCAGGAGACCTTCTATTACTATAGAGGAAAGCAAGAATGGCTGTCAACAGACAAGACGACGGTAGCTGTAGTCTCTTTACGAGACGCAAAATTCAGTTTATCTCCTTTATCTGCAACTGCGGTTCAATCTGTGGCAACAGGAGATTACCAAGTTACGATTGTAAAATCCAAGGAGAAATCAACTCCTCTGTTAAGAAAATCTCTTGAGAGTAAGTTTGCGGGAAATAAGGACTTTATAGTCCTACCGTGTTTCACCTCTTTTGAGGGAATGGAGCTGTACCAAACATTGGATATTAATCTAAAATTGAAACAAGAGAAAGATGTTTCTCTGCTCAATCGTCTAGCAAAAGAGCATCAACTCAAAATTGTGAAGCAGAATCAGTTTATGTCTCTTTGGTACACTGTCTCTATTACACCAGAAACAGAAAAGACCACCATAGAAATCGCAAACCTCTTGTTTGAAACACATCTTTTTGATGCAGTTTCTCCTGACTTTATATTCGATGGGTTAGAGTGTTCTTATGATCCAGATTTTGGAGAATTATGGGGATTGTACAACTCTGAGTATTTGGGTACGGATATGTCCATTTGCTCTGCATGGAATTACGCTACAGGACAAGGAATTAAAATTGCTATTGTGGATCAAGGTATTGAGTTGACCCATCCGGATCTATCAGAAAATTGCTATATCCTTAGCTATGATACAGAAACAAGTTCCTCTCCTTCACGTGTCTATGGAGAGCATGGGACACATTGTGCAGGGATCGCTGCAGCTGTGAGAAACAATGGTATTTTTACAGTAGGAGTTGCTCCTGATGCTAAATTAATTTCAGTAAGCAATAGCCTAAGCGGAGCTTCTGTTAGCAATCTTGCAAATGGGATCAATTGGGCTTGGAACAATGGAGCTGATATTATTTCTTGCTCTTGGTGGTGTAATCAATCAGAGATGATTGAGGATGCTATTGACAACGCTTTGTTTCTTGGCCGCAATCACAAAGGTTGTATTTTTGTAAAATCTGCGGGGAACAGACATGCTGCGACATCTCCAGAAGGTAGCTCTATATCTTACCCTGGAGATTATAGACCAGAAGTCTTAACAGTGGGAGCTATTAAAAAAACAGGAGTGCGAGCTAATTTCTCCTCTACGGGGCCAGCATTAGATGTTGTTGCTCCTGGAGTTGATATATACTCTACTGTACCAAATGGAGGAATGGCTTACAAGGATGGAACTTCAATGGCAACTCCTCACGTTGCTGGACTTGCAGCTCTAATTCTTGAACGAAATCCACGGTTGACAGGTCAACAAGTTAGAGATATCATCGAAAAAACCTCTAAAAAGGTAGGCTCCACAAGCTATAATATCAACAAACCAAATGGAACTTGGAATAGCTACTATGGATATGGGCTCGTTGATGCTCATCAAGCCTTATTGGCAACTCCTTTAAGATAAATCAGTCTAACAGCAAACAATGTAAATCATGAAACGAATAATTACTACCATCACATGCATTATTCTGAGTCTACATGGGTTGGAAGTTTATGCCCAAAAAACATCCATCCAAGAGAGCGATAGAAACTCAATGGGAGCAATAACCTCTAGGGAGTTCTCAATTAGAGTGGATGAAAAAGTTTCATACGCTGACTTTTGCGTTAAAGTCCCAGAAGGAGGAGATTATTATGTTAGCTTTTGGCTTCTTCCTTCCCAACTTCCCGACAAATCATACTCCAAGTTCAACGTATATGTGAATGGAAAGAGTGTCGGGACAATTCTTCCATCTGAAGAAAATTGGCAAAGTGCAGGTTTGGATGGAAAGCAGATGATTAACCTGAAGAAAGGCGAGAATACTATCTCTCTGTCCAGCCCCCTTCCTGATATAGCATCCGTAGAAGTTGTAAGAGTCGCAAAAACTCTACAATGTGCAAGAATTTCGGATATTGCCTACAAGAACTACCTAAATAAGATAGATTTGGTTGCAAGAGGAGTGAAGAGTTCTGAGGAAATTATATCCCAAGAAGAGAAGGAATACCTTTCTCTAGTTAAAAAGAAAAAGATAAGAGCATTTTCTGATGGCTCAGCATGGGACGTAAGTTTCTTTTACAGACTCCCGATCAAATACTCTTTCTGGAAAATCAGGTACTATGAGAAAGGGAGTGAGATCAGAATTATAACGAATAGTACTGATCAACACGTCATAGATGTATTCTACACAGATAAATGGTCTTTAAGCTATTATGATCCAGCCTATCAGCATTTAAGTTGGCTAGTTCCGTCTTTTCTTTCTTCAAATAGCGGTCAAAGCTTCTACATTTCAATAAAGACGATAAAAGTACCGAAAAAAGGCTATTACGCAATAAAGGCAAGAAGCTTGAGCAATAACAAACTCGGAAGTATAAACGTATACATCGATAATGACTATTATAACAATCAGCCATTGTTTACAACTCATCAATCCCTATCAATGCCAACAGATGGACAACATCACATCTTGATGACACAAAAACAAGATAATAATTTGGGTAACGATCCGATCCTTTATGTGGAGGGTGGAGGTAGTTGTCCTGGAAAAATAGTTGCTTACAATGATGATAAGCATCCTTTTGTGGATGCGGATACTGTTATAAACCATATGTTTCCCAATCATACCAGAGATGCTGCAATTAAGGCAAAATACTTGATGCCTACGTGTGGGTTTCATATACAAAATTATGGTTCATCTTCAAGTTTCCAATCAGGTTTTTGCAATGTGATTTATCTCAAAACAAAGCCTCAGCGATATATTCCATATCCACGAACAATTGTTGATAAATCCGAAGAAAATGCTACTCCAGCTTTTTCGGTAAATGTCAGTAGTGAACAAGGCATTTTAAGTATTGAGTCAAATAAGGAACTCCATAGTGTGTCTGTTTATAATAGGATGGGCGTTTTAGTAGGAGCTAGGAAACTGGATGCAAAACGAATAACCATCCCCTCTTACGAATTGGGAATGACTAGTCAAGATGTTTACTTATTGGTATTCCAAGGACAAGATGGGGAGATTTGCAACGGGAAAATTTTTCATCAGACAAACTAACTTATTTCGTACTGAATAATGAACCTATTAAGCTTCACTTGATATGAAAAAAACACTCTACATATTACTCGCGACCTTGTGTTGCAGTATGTTATCATTCGCTCAAGACAACAAGGAAAGCATTGTCTTAAAGAGCGAAGGAAAAGCGTTGGCAGAGATTGTTCTATCCATTCGTGCAGAGGGAGAAGTCTCTATACAAGGAGCAAACTCAGTAAAAGTAGACGAACAGGGTAGGTACGTCTGTGTCTTACCTGACTCAGATGATCCTGAGATTACACTAACGATTAGTGCTTCCCGTATTTTAGGATTAACTCTTGACGAGATTGCTACCACAAGCTTAGATTTGAGGCATGCACCTTCTTTGACTCATCTGGATTGTGGCTTGAACGGCGGCAGTATTCGAGGTCTAGACCTGTCATCTCTTGAGAATCTTGTCTATCTCAATTGCTCAAAACAAGAAATAGCTCTCCTAGATTTAGAGAAAAATGAGAAACTGGAGACCTTGCTATGCTCAGAGAATAAACTAAGCGAATTAGACGTGCAGCACCTAAAGCAACTCAAACGACTAGAATGCTCACAGAATCAATTAACAGAATTGGATCTAAACAATCTTGATAAGCTAGAGTCTGTCAATGCTACAGGAAACAAAATCCGCTCTCCAAAACTTGGTGGGCTGATCCACCTCAAAAGTCTCAGCTTGACTGAGAATCCATTGGAAAAGGTTCTGAAGATTGATTTGCCAGAATTGGAATGGCTAAAAGTCTCTCGTTGCGGACTTGAGAAAATCGAACTTGTTAACGCTCCGAATCTTGAAGGTCTTGCGTGTTCTGAAAATAAATTAAGCTCACTGGACTTAGCTAATGCTAATACAAAGATTCAGTTTCTTGAGTGCTTCCTCAATAACATTGACGGAACAGAGATGGGGAAACTGATCGCAAGCCTGCCTGACTGGAATGACCCCAAGAATCCTGGGAATGGCAAGTGCTATGCGATGTCTTATGGATTCTCACCAGATGACCCAGATGAAAACGAGAAAAACTTTGCCTACGAAGATGACATCAAGATGGCATGGGATAAGCAATGGACATTTATGGCTAAGACAAAAGACGGCAAGGAGTTTCAATATGCAGGACGTCCGCGATCTACCCAACAGATTGCAAACTCTGAGATTGTAATATTGCCGAACCCTGCTAGAGATTTTGTTTCTATTCGAGGAGTATCTCCGAGTACGGAGGTTCGTATTTTAGATCTATCAGGGAAACTCCTTGTTGAATCCTTATGTCGTAACGATGGAATACTAAATCTTGATGTGAGAGACATTCCAGAAGGCAACTATCTTATCGTAATCAATGGAAGTTCTCAGAAACTTGCTATTATCCGATAGAGACAGTCCATAAAATGACGAAAATCCTACAGTAGGTTTTAGCTTTTGTAGGATTTTCGTTACTATGGTTTTCTTGCAGTAGTCGGTTGATGTTGGAGAGCCAATAGAGGATTTTCCTTGTGATTGGTGTGTAAGGTATAGTACCCTTATCTATAGTTAGGCAAGGGCAAGGATTGACGAAAAGCCGTTCGCAAACCCTCCCGCCCCGTGAAGTAGATTTCTCCACCGAAGAGTGGACGGTGTGTTTGGACAATCTCCCGAAGGCGTTTGCTTACTTCTCTGATACCTTCGATGAGTTTTGTTTCATCTCAGGTGTTTCTTTGTTGATGGTTTCATTCGCCATAGTTACGCTTATTGACGGTTGGACTTGACAGGAGCTTTCGTCGCCTAACGACAAATGTATGAAAATTATGATATCATTTCCAGAGAAATATGACGTCATATTTTTAGCGTATAGTCGTCTCTTCACGTAAGCCGGGTGTAGAGCCGGTATTATTCCTTCTTGAAATATCCGTGTATACTGTCGATTTTCTTTCTCATCTTGGCAAGATATGACGTGTCTATACCGTATGTTTTTCCGCTTTCAATCATCATCATTTTGTCTTACCAATTGGACAGCACAGAAGCCCACTTGTTCAGGGAAGACTAATACGGTAAAAGAAAGAGGTTAAGCGTGTAATCAGAAAGTGGGAATCACTTAAGCAATTCTCATAAAAAAGAAGGAGGACTATCTCGACGGCAGCCCTCCTTACTCATGAAGAACTTATATAGATTTACACAGGATCCATTCCGGAATATCAGCGTACAGCCTTGAAAACAAGAGGTGTAGCACCTCCCATTACCACGATAATACAGGGATTCTCTTCGCCTGCTGCGGTGGTAAATAGCACCCTACCGGCTTGAGGAGTAGCCACCGCGAGGAGACGCCCTTCAAGATCGAGCAAGCGAACTTCTTTGCTCTCTTGAGGCAGATTCACTACTTCCCAGCCTTCAGAAGTCGCGCGCAATGCCACATCAGCACCCCAAGCAACCGGCGCGAGAGCCGTCATCTCCGTTATCTTGAAATCTTTCCAAAGCGGAGAAGCCGAATAGGCACTCTTGCTACCCTGAGGCACCATGAGGATACATTCACTGCGGTTAACTCCCTCAAACACGTCATCTACAAAGGGGCTTTCTACCGGGGTTTCTGTTTTTACCGTTATCTTCTTAATGTGTTTACTTCCACAGAAAGCTCTCTCTCCGAATTTTGCAAAATTGGGAGAGAACTCTACCTCTTCCAAATTGGTACAATACCAAAAAGCGAAGTCGTCTATAGTGGTTGTGGCATCGGGCATCTTGCAAACTTTATTGCTCATATTGGGATAGGCGAGCAGTTTGGCGAGGTTCTTGGTGTAGAGAACGCCCTCCTTTGCTGCATAGGCGGTATTGCCCTCGTCTGCAGTGAAACGCTCCAAACCAAAACATCCGAGGAAGGGATTGCCGGAGAAAGAGGCAGCCGACCGACCAAAATTGACCTCCTTAAGACCTAGACATTCACTAAAAGCCGCATAACCAATCTCCTGCAAACTCTCGGGGAAAGAGATCTTTTCCACGGCATGATTGTGCCAAAACGACTTCTCCTTAATCTCTTTCAATCCGGAGCCAAAGGTAATTTCCTTAACCTTTTCGCAAGAAAGGAATGCGTCAGTAGCAATGCTCTCGAGCGAATTGGGGAAGTTCAGTTTCTCTATGGAAGAACAATTTCTAAAAGCAGCCACCCCGATTGTCTTTAGCCCTTCTGCGAATACAACGGTCTTGAGAGCCGCATCGCCTTCAAACGCCTCATTGGCGATAGACTCGACCGTGGTAGGGAAAGTGATCTTTTGTAGCGCGGTGCAGTATCCGAAGCAGGAAGTTGGGATGGACTTGATCCCCTTGGGCACGACGAGTTCCTCTAGACCGGTGGCACCAAAGAAAGCACTTTCGTCGAACGTTTCCATCTCTTGGGGGAGGTTGATCACCTTAAGAGCATCCGTCTGATCAAAAGAATTGTGACGGATCTCCTTTACCCCTTCCGGGATGGTTATCTCCTTTAGAGCACGACAGTGGGTGAAAGCATAGTTACCCAAGAACTCCAATTTGCTGGGGAGCTTGATCTCTTCCAACGCAGAACACACGCCAAACACGGTTGCGTAGATATGAGTCACTTCGTCGGGAATGATCACCTCTTTGAGGTTTTCGCACTTAAAGAAGGCCCCAATACCAATGGAGCGGATATGCTTGGGAAGGGTAAGACTCTCAATCGTGGAGCAGCCATAGAACAACTTCTCGGGGAGCATATCGGGTTTGGTCTCATCCACAACGTACTCACGCATGTTACCCAAATCCTCCACACGAATGTAGTAGGTTCCACCACCGGGCACAATCGTAGCTTCCGAGAGGTCTATACGTCTCACAGAGGCATGAGGCTTCCTAGCGCCATACTCATCGGAACCACAGAATTGACGCAAAACTCGTAGGTCGTAACTATTGAGCTTGCCTATAATCTTGACCGACACAGCCGTTTCTTCCCAAATATTATCGGGAGCTTCGTCGTACAACTTACCGGCATCGGAGAGATTGACAACGGCGTCAAAATTTTCTTCCTGGGCATTAGCATGCCAGAGGGAGGCTGCACTGCACACCACCCAAGCCATCAAAACGAGTAGTTTTTTCATCATACTATTTGGTCTATAATTTCGTGAAATCAGATTTTTAGTAACTCATGGGAGGGCAACGCAAGGTCGTTTTATCATCCAACCGAATGAGATAAACACCATTGCCGGGAGCCTCTACAAACATACTGCTAGCGGTTACTTCCATACGACTTAGGAGCTTACCCGAGAGGTCGTAAAGAAGCAAGGATTGAGTTCCCATGGGTATATTGTCAATCACCCAGCCGTGCGAAAGTCTCGCAATGGAGATAGCATTCGTATCAATCTTCTCATTAGGCGAACCCTCGGGACAGCCGGTTCCGTCCCCAAGATCAGACACCTGCCATCCTTTTGCTATAGCAAGGGCGGTATTACTGGTGGCAACAAAGGGCGTTTTGTTGAGCAAGATACATCCGCCGGCTCCGTTGTTATCATCTTTAGGTTCCTTAGGGCGCAACGACTTGTAGAGGTCGTTGAGGGCACAGTCGTTCATATCCGTTCCCTTTACCGATACGTAATACACCCCCTTAGCATTGGGGAGCGTCAGCTCTTTAATCGGGTTAGTATGCACATT
Organism: uncultured Porphyromonas sp.; assembly: GCA_963539975.1. Classification (GTDB taxonomy): domain Bacteria; phylum Bacteroidota; class Bacteroidia; order Bacteroidales; family Porphyromonadaceae; genus Porphyromonas. The sequence goes on from CAUTMR010000003.1 coordinate 94,794, forward strand.
GACGTGCACTAGCTGAGTCAAATTAACGATGGAAGAAAGATCGGAAATGTGGTTGGAATAGCAAATGATGGTATTCAGATTCTCCAAAGAAGAGAGGTCTAACGTTGTAATTTTGTTCTCACTGCAAGTAAGACTATTGAGGGTTTTCATCCCCTGGACAGAGGAGATCTCCGATAGATTACAAGCACTAATATCCAACGTCTCTAGCGACATGGGCAGTTCATACTTCTCGAGCATAGGGTTTCTTGAGCAGTCCAACACCTTAAGAAGAGAGCATTTACTCAACTCCAACGTCTCTAATTTATTGGCGTAGCAAGTCACATTCCACACGAGCGGACAATTATCCAAACGGAGAGTCTTTATCTGATTGTTGTTACAAATCAGGTTGGTCAACTTGGTGCATTGGGAGAGATCAAGCGAAGTAATCGCGCAGGAGGGGCATTCGATAACGGAAAGATCAGTTAGCCCTTCGATGTTGATGCTTGTCAAATTGACGCTATTATTTGTCGCAATCGTCTTGAGTTTTTTACAATCTCGGAGGTCTAACTCCGTAAGTCCCGTGGCAGGAAGCAAAATCGTCTCGAACTCATTCTCCTTGGGGAGCACTAGTTTCTTGAGGCGATTCTCAAGATAACCAAAGCCCGCAAAGAGATAAGAAAGCTTTTTATTGTTCGAAAGATCCAACTCTTTAAGCCACACTTGAGCCACGTTTAGATGCCGAAGTTCCGGAGCTCCGGAGAGATCCAACGAAGGAATACGCGGACAACCCTCCAACACCAGCTTCTGCATCGGAGAATGCGAAGGCATGACAAAACTTGTCATCTTCCCCGAATTCTGGCAAACAACGCTATCGAGCAACGTATTATTGGAGAGATCCAACGTCTCTAGAGGGATGCTTTCTAGGGTAAGAGCACGCAGATTTGCATTCTTTGTAAGGTCTAGTTTCGTGAAGAAATTCTTTCTCGAAATGAGGTCGGTAAGCGGAGGCATGTTTGTGACATCCAGCATGCCTAAGCCATTGCCCGAGCACTCCAATACGGCAATATCACCGCGGAGTTCCAAATTTTTAGACTTCGTTTTCCCTCGGATGGCAGTGGCCGTGGTATGCAAGGCATGCTTTTCTACGGAACCATCCTCCCAAACCAACGAAACTTCCCCTTCCCCACTCCCCATTAGGAGCAGGGCAAAGTCACTGCCCACGTTGTCGAGAAAAGACATCTTGATAGAGTGCTCCTGAGCCAACACAGAAGTGCAAGCTCCGCCCAAGCAAGCTACAATCAAGACAAGAATACGAACTATTGTTCTTCTCATAATCTATTATTTTAATAAAACACTTAGCTCTACAGCCCGACGAAAACCCCACAAAGGCGGATTTCTCCAACCTCATTCTGTCAATATTATTTCGTCTCTGCCCGAAAGTTACGACATTATTTTGAACACAACATTACAAATGGAAAGAAGGGTAAAATAAAACAAGAAACAAACGATAGAAATACAGTATTTCTTCTAGCAATCAGCTATTCTAATACAAACTTAAAGCCGACATCTCCCCAACTAGAGAGGAGCAGAGAAAAAGCCCTCAGGGCAAAGTGTCAAAAGAGGAGCGTGGCGCAAAAACAAAATTCCCTTACCTTTTCTTCGGGTCTAGGGCAGGGAAGCCCTCTCTGCGGTATATTTTTCTATCTTTGCGTACACAAATTAGCTAAACCGATGAAACGAAGAAACTCATCATATCACCCTAAGTGGCGCCCCGGGATGGATAGACGCAAAGTACACCGCCGCCGTGTGCGCCGTACCCTACTCACCACCTTACTCATCGTCGTGGTACTGGCTATTGTAGGACTCATCGGGCTGTATCGCTTTGCCCCCATTGGGAAATCGGGAGAGGGGATGTATGTATATGTCACAGAGAACACCACGGCCGACGATGTGCTCCAGCAGATCGAAAAACGCATTTTGGTACGCTATCCCGGCGTGTTACATCGTGTAGCTCCTTGGGTTCTTCGCACCAAAGGGCAACTCCAATCCGGGCGTTATCGCATTGAGCCCTCCATGAGCCTTCACACCCTTTTTGCTACCCTCACAAGTGGAGAAGAGAGCCTCGTTACCCTACAAATCACACGAGGGATTCGTACACAAGAGGAGCTGATAAAGACGCTAACCGGGGAGCTTAGGATGAAGTCCGAGAGCCTGAGAGAGCGACTACAAGACCTCCAGTTCTGCACCTCTCTAGGCGTGGATACCATTACCATACGTACGCTCTTTATGCCAAGTGAATACAAGGTACGTTGGGATATTTCGCCCGACTCTCTTGTCGCACTCTTCCACGAAGAGTATAAAAAGTTCTGGACAGACGAGCGCAAACGCCTTGCCACAGAAGCCGGATTCTCCCCTGCCGAGATAATAACCATCGCCTCCATCGTACAAGAAGAGAGCGCAAAAAAAGATGAGCACAGCACCATCGCAGGGCTTTATATCAATCGCCTTCGCGAGGGGATGAAGCTCCAAGCCGACCCCACAGCTCGCTATGCTTATGGCGACTTCACGGTCAAACGCATTGGGCAAATACAGCTGAGTGCCGACTCGCCCTACAACACCTATAAGGTAAAGGGATTGCCCCCGGGGCCGATCTGTTACCCCGAGCAGAGGACCATTGATAGCGTACTCCATTACAAAAAGCACGACTATATATATATGTGTGCCCGAGCGGACTTCTCCGGCTACCACGCCTTTGCCTCCAACTACATGGAGCACAAACGCAATGCCAAAGCCTACCAAGCCGAATTGGACAAACGAGCCATTAAGTAAAGCGCTTTGACCGATATTAGCGAAGCATTCTGCCGCACCGAGCTACTGATAGGCGAGGAAGCCTTGCAACATCTCCGCTCTACCCACGTCCTACTCGTAGGGCTTGGAGGCGTGGGGGGAATAACGGCTCACCTACTGGTTCGCGCAGGGATTGGGCGACTTACCCTGGTGGATGGAGATAGAGTCTCGCCCAGCAATCTCAACCGACAGATGGTGGCTTATCAAGATACGTTGGGAGCATTTAAGACGGAGGCTTTGGCTCAAGAGCTGATGCGCATACAGCCCGATATAAACCTCACGTTGGTGACCCAATACCTCACACCGGAGGAGGTGGCTCCTCTTATTGAGCAGTGCCGACCCGATTTTGTCGTGGATGCCATCGATACATTAACCCCTAAAACGGAGTTGCTCGTAGAGGCGCATAAGCGGAGTATCCCCGTTGTTTCGTCTATGGGAGCAGGGGCAAAACTCGACCCCACAGCCCTCCGCATCGAAGATATAAGTGCTAGTCACACTTGCGCTCTTGCCAAAGCCGTACGCAAAGCACTACGAGAACGCGGCGTGCACAAGGGAATACCGGTTGTCTTCTCTACAGAGAAAGCCCTACCGCACGCCATACAATCCACCACTGCAGAGCCGGGTAAATGCTCCACCGTGGGCACCATCTCCTACATGCCCAATCTCTTTGGATGCTTCCTTGCCAGCTACGTACTAAGGCAACTCGTCACCCCATACCTACCAACAACAAACTGATGCAAACCCCATTCATCACCATAGAGCAACTCCACAAGAGCTTTGGCTCGCTCGAAGTATTACGCGGCGTCTCTTTCTCCGTAGCGCAAGGCGAAGTCATCGCTATCGTGGGAGCGAGTGGAGCAGGCAAGACAACCCTCCTACAAATTATGGGAGCCCTCGATACGCCCACCTCGGGGCAGGTCTGCATTCGAGGGGTGAATCCGCACACCCTCTCGGCTCGGCAGCAAGCGGACTTCCGCAATAAGCATCTCGGATTTGTCTTCCAATTCCACGAACTACTCCCCGAGTTTACAGCCCTTGAGAACGCAGCCCTCCCTGCCCTCATCGCAGGCGAACCCCGACGCGAAGCGCTAAAGCATGCCGAAGAGCTCCTCACCATGCTCGGGCTGGCAGAGCGTTGCCATCATGCCCCTCGCGAACTATCCGGAGGGGAGAAACAGCGCGTGGCCGTAGCTCGTGCCCTCATCAATCATCCGGATGTACTACTCGCCGACGAACCCTCGGGTAGTCTCGACAGCAAGAATAAGGAAGAGCTTCATCAGCTTTTCTCTCGCCTTAGCCGAGAAATGGGGCAAACGATCGTCTTCGTAACCCACGACCGCACGATGGCAAAGCGAGCCGATCGCATCATCACACTGCACGATGGGCAAATCGAATCCGACGAAAGCATTTCACCATCATCTCCCCAAACAGCCCCCAAAGAGAACCATGAACTCCCATCTGAGTAAGTTCTTTCGTTTTGGCAAGAGCGACCTTCTTGTGTTTTTCTTCTTCGTCTGCCTTGCCGGCGTTGGAGCCACTCTCCTGCTCTGGGGTAAGCCACAAAACAAGGCGGAGATCCTCCCCCAAACGAATCAAATTGCCTCAAACGCCCAAGGAACTCCCCTTTATGGCAATACAGCCACCCCCTCTGCTGCAAGAAGAAGCCCGGCAGCTCGCGATAGTCTTGTGCTCAGCAAAGATTACGTAGGGCCACCCACCTCCGATCGAAGTTACACAAGTAGCCGCAAGCTCCCCGAAGGGATTACCCTCCCTCTCAACCAAGCGGACTCGGCAACGCTCACCCAAGTTCCCGGCATCGGAGCTACCTTTGCACAGCGGATTGTACGCTATAGAGAGCGACTCGGAGGCTTTTACACCCTCTTGCAACTGCAAGAAGTCTATGGTATGACTACGGAGAAATTCCAACAAATCTACCCCTACTTTACCCTAGGCACCGCCCCCCAACGCATTGCACTTGGCACGCTCCCCTACGATAGTCTGCCTCAGCATCCCTACCTCAATAGGGGGCAACGGAATGCCATAGCACGCATTCTCTACCGCGACGGCAAACTACAGGGTTGGCAACAACTCGCCAATTTGCCCGAGTTCACGCGCGACGACAGCATCCGCTTAGGGCACTATTTTACGTTCTAATTCTCAAACAAAAGGAGGAAACAAGAGCCTATGATTACCAAGATATACCCCGAGACTCCCAACTGGGATCTCCTGCACAAGATAGCCGCACAAATACGTGATGGAGCTATTATTATCTACCCTACAGGCATTGGCTACTCCTACGGATGCTCTGCCTACAAAGCACGAGCTATTGAGGAGGTATGTAGGCTCAAAGGGGTAGACCCCAAGAAGCACAGACTCACCATTATGTGTCGCGATTTGGCAGACTTTACACGCTATGCCAAGGTAGACAACCCCTCGTTTCGCTACATTCGGGAGCACGAAAAAGAGCCTATTACCTACCTACTACCGGCAACTTCCGAACTGCCCAAGCTCCTCATCAACAAGCACGAAGTAGGGCTACGCCTACCTCTACATCCACTCGCCACACTCCTTTTGGAGATACTCGACGAGCCTCTACTCACAGCCTCTCTCCCCTCCCAAAAAGAGGACCCTGAGTACCGTACAGACCCCGAACTCATCGACGAACTATACGGACATGAGGTATACACCATCTTAGATGGGGGCTGTGCCCTAGGAGGATACACTGCCATTGTATCCCTTACCCAAGGGGAACCCGAGATCGTCCGCCCTGCCGGTATTCCTCAACCCCTCCACTAGCCGCATCCCCATATAGTCTTTTCAAAAGAACTAATGAAGCAATTCTTTTCGTCCCTACTCCTCCCCTTTGTAGTCCTATCTCTGCTACTCACCAGCTTTATTGTAGGCTGTGCCAAGCAAGCCTCTCCCGAGGGAGGCCCCTATGATATGACTCCCCCTAGGCTCATCAAAAGTGACCCGAGTAATGGTGTTACCCACTTCTCCGGGAAGAAAATCAAACTCACTTTTAACGAGAATGTAAAGGTGGAAAAGAGCAACGAAAAGGTCATCTTTGCTCCGCCCCAGAATACAAATCCTCGTATCCTCTCGGGCACGGGTAAGAGCATTACCATCATTTTTGAGGACTCCCTACACAGCAATACCACCTACACCATCGACTTTACCGATGCCATTGTAGACCTAAACGAAGGGAATCCGCTAGAGGGTTTTGTGTTTGCATTCTCCACAGGAGACAAAATTGATAGCATGGAGATACGTGGGCAAGTACTTGATGCTCGGGGGCTTTATCCCATTCCCAATGTATTCGTAGGGGTACACAAAGAGGGAGCGGATAGTCTCTTTCGCACCCAAGCCTTCCTACGCACAGGGCGTACCATGAGCGATGGCTCCTTTGTTATCACGCACTTAGCCCCGGGCAAATACCGTCTTTTTGCGCTGAACGACCTTGACCATTCATTCAGTTATAGCCAACGCTCGGAGGGCTTTGCCTTCCTTAGCGAAGCCGTAGAGGCGGTAGCTCCTTCTCCCCAAGAGGAGACCCCGCTCCCTTTCGCAGCTGATTCCGCAAAAAAAGACAGCCTAAATGCGACCCCAAAATCAGCTGATTTTTCAGATTTTTCTGGGCAGAAAGCGGACTCGATTTTGGGCAGAAACGAAAAGCCGGATCACCTACTTCTCTATTCTATTGACCTACCGCAAAAACAATTCTTGCAAAAGAGTGCACGCCAAGACTCCACACGCCTAACCCTCACCTTTAGCCAACCTCTGGAGCAGCTCCCACTCGTCCGTATATTGGATGCCCCCCTTGAGAAAAAAGAATTACTTCTCCCCCAAATCGACGAAAAGCGAAAAGAGGTAACCTATTGGATTACAGATAGCAACTACTACAAGAGAGATACTCTACAGCTACTTACCGAGTACGCCACTCTCGACTCGCTAGAGCGCCCCACACTACAGACGGATACCCTTAAGCTCATCTACCGAGCTCAGAAAAAGGGACAGGTACAAAAGAAATCGCGAGACAAGGGAAATACCCCCTCTCTCAGCCAAGGCACCTCGGAGCAAGGCGTCTCCGGCTCTTCCTCTCAAAGCAAAGAGACAAGAAAAGAAGGGGCTGAGGCAAAGGAAAACGCCGGCAATAATACAGGAGAAAATCCGGCCTCTACACTCACACAGGAAGACGATGAGGAGAAAACTCCGCACCTCACCCCCCAACTTGCCAAGAGTATCTCGCCCTTTGCCCTCTCCCCACGCGATACCCTTGCCATTACCTTTGCACAACCTCCTATCCACGTGGACACTGCAGGAGTTCACCTTTACAGCGTGACAGACTCGGTAGAAACTCCGCAACCCGTACAGCTACGCCTCCACCCCGAGCAAGCTCTGGAGTTGCAAATACTGGCAGACCTTCAGTTTGATACAAAGTATCGCCTCCAATTAGACTCCGCAGCCATTCGCTCTTGCTATGGCGTTCCCAACCGCGCCGCCTCCCTCGACATTGCGCTAGAGTCTGCCGATAAATTTGGAGCCATCTCCCTCTCGTTTGATAGCTTAGCCACCCGCGGCGCAACAGCCTATGTAGAGATTTTGTCGGAAGACAATAGGGTACTCATCACTCGCCCTGTCCTACCCGATAGTACGATCACACTTGATATGCTCCCCGCCGGTAGCTACTACGGCCGTCTGTGGATAGACCAAAACAACAATGGGAAGTGGGACGCGGGGCACTACCCCACCAGCCAACCCGAGCCTTCTTACCTTTACCCCAAGGCGATGACCATCCAACCTAAGTTCACCAACGAAATTCATTGGAATGCAACGGAGGTACCCCTCTCTAAGCAACGACCTTCCGGACTAAAGTTGAGCGAAGAGACAAGTCAGAGAGCGGATCAAATGAACCAGAAGAGGCAACGCGCCAACCTCAACGAAGAGTATATTAAACGGATGCGCGAGCGATATGGCGATAAGTGGAACCCCTCCAATGCCGATCGCAGGATACTAGGCCTGCCCACGCGTGCCGAGGAAAAAGCCGCGCGCCAAGCAGAAGAGGAGGCGAAAAAAGAGAAGCGAGCAAGGCAACAAAAATAACATTTCCGCCCTCATACTGCAACATCCTCCTGATTACTAAGGAATTAAACTCAAAGGAAAGCGATCTATTATCTCGATTTCTAATTTTCCAAAAACGAAGTTATTCTCAATTCTTTTTAGTACATTTGTGCAAGAATAAGATATTAACTCAAGGTTGCTCATCCTCTATATATCCACAGATATAGAGAATAGGAGCTAAATTCCATCCTTACAGAGAGAAATACTCCTATACGCAACTCCGAGGAAAGGGGAAGGTATGCGACTAAAACAAAAAAGGGCTATAGGACCTCTGGATTTCCTTTTTGTTGCTTTTTTTGCATCTGCTTTACTTGCAGGGGTCGTGCGTTGTGTTTTCCAAGGAGACCTCACGATATTCAATACCATACTGCAAGCCACCTTCCAATCCGCACAGACCGCATTTGAGATAGCCCTAGCCCTCACAGGAGTACTTTGCTTTTGGATGGGGCTCATGAGCGTGGGCGAAAAGAGCGGATTAATACCACGGATGGCCAAGGGGATCAGCCCCCTATTGCGCACGCTATTCCCCTCAATTCCCCAAGGCGACCCTGCTATGGGCAAAATCTTTATGAGCATCTCCGCCAACCTACTAGGGCTAGACAATGCTGCAACGCCCCTAGGGCTGGAGACCATGAAACGCCTACAGGAGCTCAACAAAGAGCCGGATAGAGCCTCCGATGCCATGATCATGTTTCTTGCCATCAATGCAAGTGGACTCACCCTTATCCCCACAAGTATTATGGCGTTTAGGATGCAAGCAGGAGCAAGTAACCCTGCGGATGTTTTCTTCCCCATCCTTTTGGCAACCCTCGTCTCTACCATTGTGGCTATTCTTCTTGTGGGAGCTCGCCAGAGAATCAAATTATGGCAAGCCCCTCTTCTGCTCTTCTTTGGTGGCATTGCCCTACTTATCGCCCTCATTGTTCTACTCAAGCAACAACTCTCTCCCGAGATGTTTGGCACCTGCACTACGCTTGCAGCCAGTCTTTTGCTCCTCACAACCATTGTGCTATTCCTCATAAGCGGCGTACGCGCTCGCATCAAGATATTCGAGACTTTTGTGGAAGGAGCTAAAGGAGGATTTACCACAGCGGTCAACATTATTCCCTATCTTGTGGCTATGCTCGTGGGGGTGGCCGTCTTCCGAGCCTCGGGAGCTCTCGATTACATCATAGAGGCACTTCGCCAGTTCGTTCTGCTCCTAGGAGCAGATAGCGAATGGGTAGAAGCCCTCCCCACAATGCTGGTAAAACCTCTAAGCGGCAGTGGCAGCCGGGCTCTTATGGTGGATGCCATGCAAACCTATGGAGCGGACAGCTTGGTAGGGCGCATCGCCTCAATTGTACAAGGGAGCACCGATACAACCCTCTACATAGTAGCGGTTTACTATGGAGCCGTTAAGATAAAACAGACTCGCTACACCATTGGGTACTCCTTACTTGCTGATGCCGCCGGCATTATCGCTTCGGTGCTCATTGGCTATCTATTTTTTGCATAAACAACTAATCTCATAGATCATGAAGATCAACTACTTCACCGAACGAAACGTCAGAGTTCCCCACCTAAGGCGACAAATCATTGCTCGCTGGATAAGGCAAGTGGCAAATGAAATGGGGAAAACACTGGGTGAACTTTCCTACAAGTTTACCAATGATGCCGGCATACTGGAGGCAAATAAACTCTTCCTCAATCACGACTACTACACCGATATTCTCACCTTCGATGCCACCCAAGAAGGCTCTGAATATATCTCGGGCGACATCCTCATCAGCTTGGAGACGGTGGCGAGCAATGCCGAAAAGTTTGGCGTACCCTACGAAGAGGAATTGCACCGTGTACTCATCCATGGGGTGCTACATCTCTCGGGGATTGACGACAAAACGCCGGAAGAGGAGCGTCTCATGCATTTTGCAGAAGATCGTGCGATTGTATTACTGCATCGCCTTATAGGAGATCGCCCTCTACTTGCGGACTAAAATTTAGCTTCCTCATATTCGCCTTACTCTCTGCCATGATGGAGAGTAAGGCTTTTTGTTATGCAGATTTTGCCATCAGGGACAAAAGGGAAATCCTTATTACCTACTATAAGGTATTTTCCCTATCTTTGCAGGTGCGTTATACTCGCATAGGTAGGATATATCTCAATATGTATTATTTCCGCCTGATGGTACACCTTTGAGGGCTCCTCTCACAAAATGGGAAGAGTCTTTCTTTGGATAGCAATTAATTAGTACACTATAATCAAGAACGAATCACTATGTGGCTTTGTAATTCTTCCGTTGGGAGGAAGTTTGTAATGAGTATTACAGGACTCGCGCTTATACTCTTCCTCCTCTTCCACATGTCCATGAACCTCGTGGCCATATTCAGCCCCGAGGGCTACAATGCGATCTGTGCATTCCTAGGGGCCAATTGGTACGCCGTGGTGGCGTCAATAGGGCTAGCGGGTCTGATGATCATCCATATCATCTACGCTTTTTGGCTCAACGTCCAAAACCATAGAGCGAGAGGCAACGACCGTTATGCCGTAACAGCACGCCCCCATGGGGTAGAATGGTCTTCGCAAAACATGCTGGTACTAGGGATTATCGTAATGCTGGGGATTGGTCTTCACCTCTTCAACTTCTGGGCGAAGATGCAGCTTGCAGAGCTAATGCACACACACGACTTGGGGATAGCAGGGGTAACAGGCCCCACGGATGGTGCCGGTCTTATCGCGTACACCTTCTCCAATCCTATATTCTCGGTACTATACCTTGTATGGCTTCTTGCTATATGGTTCCATATTAACCATGGATTTTGGAGTGCCCTCCAGACCATCGGTTGGAACAATGTTGTTTGGATGAAACGCATCCGAGTGCTCTCTACCTGGGTCTCTTCTATCCTAATGCTAGGCTTCGCCGCTGTAGTACTTCTCTACTTTGGTAGAGCTATATGCGATGGTAATCTCTGGTTCTATTAATCGTTGTAAGTATGGCTAAAATTGACGCTAAAATACCTCAGGGACCACTCGAAAGCAAGTGGACCAACTACAAGAATCACCAGAAACTCGTTAATCCTGCCAATAAACGTCGTCTTGATGTTATCGTGGTAGGGACCGGGTTGGCAGGGGCTTCTGCAGCCGCTTCTCTCGGTGAAATGGGGTTCAATGTACTCAACTTCTGCATCCAAGATTCACCTCGCCGCGCACACTCCATCGCCGCTCAAGGGGGGATCAACGCAGCAAAGAACTACCAAAATGACGGAGACTCGGTATATCGTCTTTTCTACGATACGATCAAGGGAGGGGACTACCGTGCCCGCGAAGCCAATGTATATCGCCTCGCAGAGGTAAGCAATGCTATTATAGACCAGTGCGTAGCTCAGGGCGTCCCCTTTGCTCGCGAATATGGTGGTCTACTCGATAACCGCTCATTTGGGGGCGCACAGGTATCCCGTACTTTCTACGCTCGTGGTCAAACGGGGCAGCAGCTCCTGCTCGGGGCTTACTCGGCACTTAGTCGCCAAGTGGCTAAGGGGAGCGTTAAGCTCTATACCCGTCACGAAATGCTTGATCTCGTTATTATCGAGGGTCGTGCAAGAGGTATCATTGCTCGCAATCTCTCCACGGGAGCGATTGAGCGTTACGCAGCTCATGCTGTAGTAATAGCCACCGGGGGATATGGGAATGCTTACTTCCTCTCCACCAACGCAATGGCCTCTAACGGCTCCGCGGCTTGGCAGTGCTACAAAAAGGGCGCATTCTTTGCCAATCCTTGCATGGCACAGATCCACCCCACCTGCATCCCCAAGCATGGCGATTACCAATCGAAGCTGACTCTTATGAGTGAGTCGCTCCGCAACGATGGCCGTATTTGGGTACCCAAAAAGCTCGAAGATGCCAAAAAGTTGCAGGCAGGAACACTCAAGGGGCACGACATACCCGAAGAAGATAGAGACTACTATCTAGAGCGTCGCTACCCCGCCTTTGGTAACCTCGTACCGCGCGACGTGGCAAGCCGCGCAGCCAAAGAACGCTGTGACGCCGGCTTTGGTGTGAACAACACGGGGCTCGCCGTTTTCCTCGACTTCGACGATGCCATCCGCCGTTTGGGCAAAGACGTAGTGGAACAGAAGTATGGCAATCTTTTCCAGATGTACGAAAAGATTACCAACGACAACCCCTACAAAACGCCCATGATGATCTATCCTGCCATCCACTACACGATGGGCGGCCTTTGGGTAGACTACGAGCTCCAAACCACTATCCCGGGACTCTTCGCCATTGGGGAAGCCAACTTCTCCGATCACGGAGCCAACCGTCTCGGCGCATCTGCCTTGATGCAAGGGCTTGCCGATGGTTACTTCATCCTCCCCTATACACTTCAAAACTACCTTGCCGATCAGATCCGCGTACCTCGCTTTAGCACCGATCTTCCGGAGTTCAAAGAAGCTGAAGAAGCAATCAACAAGCGCATCAAAACCCTTATGGAAAATAAGGGAAGCCGCTCGGTAGACTGCCTACACAAAGAACTCGGGAACATCATGTGGGAGTACGTTGGCATGGGACGCGACAAAGAGGGACTACAAAAAGGGATTGCCCTCCTTGCCGAACTAAAGAAGACGTTCTGGAAAGAAGTAAACGTACCCGGTAGCGGCAACGACCTCAACATTGAGCTCGAAAAGGCACTCCGCCTTGCCGACTTTATCGAAATTGGCGAACTCATGGCACACGATGCTCTCGACAGAGAAGAGAGCTGCGGTGGGCACTTCCGTTTGGAGCATCAGACAGAGGAAGGCGAGGCTTTACGCCACGACGATACCTTCGCCTATGCTTCTTGCTGGGAGTATCAGGGTGAAAACCAAGCGCCCGTTATGTACAAAGAGCCTCTCGAGTACGAATTTACGGAGCGATTAACACGTAACTACAAGAACTAATTGAGACGTTAAGCAATGGATCACAATATCAATATTACCGTACGCGTTTGGCGGCAAAAGGGACCCCGTGAGAAGGGTCGCTTCGAAACCTACAGCCTCAAGGAGGTATCGCAGAGTGCGTCGTTCCTCGAGATGCTAGACCTCCTCAACGAGCAGCTTGTAGCCGAAGGGAAAGAACCGGTTGTGTACGACCACGATTGCCGCGAAGGTATCTGTGGGATGTGCTCCCTCTATATCAATGGACACCCCCACGGGCCCGACGATAGCATTACCACCTGCCAATTGCACATGCGTCGCTTCAACGATGGCGATACCATCACGATTGAGCCTTGGCGTTCTGCCGGATTCCCCATCATCCGCGACCTTATGGTAGATCGCTCCGCCTACGACAAGATTATCCAAGCCGGCGGGTTTGTATCGGTCAATACGGGAGGGGTACCCGATGCTAATGCTATAGCGATCCCCAAAGCCAAGGCAGACGAAGCCATGGACGCAGCTGCTTGTATCGGTTGCGGTGCTTGTGCCGCTGCCTGCAAAAACGGATCTGCTATGCTCTTCCTCAGTGCAAAGGTGAGTCAGCTTGCCCTACTCCCCCAAGGACACCCGGAAGCTGCACGCCGCGCCAAGGCTATGATTGCCAAAATGGACGAGCTAGGGTTCGGGAACTGTACGAACACTCGCGCTTGCGAAATGGAGTGCCCCAAAAACATCTCCATCTCACACATTGCACGACTCAATCGAGAGTTTATCAAAGCAAAGTGCAAAGATTGAGGGAGGTAACAACCCTATAGACAAGAAGGGAGGCTTCCGAAGATCAATCGGGAGCCTCCCTTTCCATTTTTCTTCTCTCATCAATTAATCCCAACAGGCTCTCCCTCCTCTCTTAGATAAGGGGACTCACAGACGAGTGATTCTCTCTCCAAAAGGAGACAATCACTCTAGGTAGAAAAATTAGGGGGGAAGGGTGATTTGTAGAGGGATTTTGGATAATCTCCAAAAGGAAAAAGGCCTGACTTTGAGCCAAAAAGTAGCTACTCCTATCACAACCCCTAGGACAAAAAAGAGAAATAGTTCGATAAAATCAATAACTTTGCAGGCGGAAAAACCATATTTTACCCGGCTTATAGTAACTGCTGATATGAGTCAAACAGAAAATATCGCCCTTCAGAAGAAAGGGCACAAGGGCCTACGAAGGCTTTTCTACGCCCTTCTCTTCTTAGGGATGTTACTCCCTAGCATCTCCACAGCCTCTGCACAAAAGAAGGGAAAAAATGGAGCAAAGAAGGACTCTTTCGTACTTGTTTTAGATGCAGGGCATGGAGGGAAAGATACGGGAGCCGTAGGCAATGGTGGACGGGAAAAGGACATCAACCTAAAAGTTGCCCTCGCCACCGGTGAGATCATTAAGAAGCGATACCCCGAGGTGAAGGTGCTCTATACACGTAGCGACGACACCTTTATCGGGCTACAGCAGCGTGCCAACTTTGCCAATCGCAACAAGGCCAACCTTTTTATGAGTGTCCACACCAATTCGGCTCAGTCTTCATCGGCAGCAGGTACCGAGACCTACGTACTAGGTTTGTGGCGCACCGAAGACAACTTGCGCGTTGCTATGAAAGAGAATGAGTCCATTCTTCTCGAAGACAATTACGAACGCACCTACCAAGGCTTCGACCCCTCCTCTAGTGAGAGTTATATTATGTTTGAGATGATGCAAAATGTCCACCAAGACAAGAGCATTCGCCTAGCCCAAGCCGTACAAGGCAAACTAGCGAAGTTGCCTACCTCCGACCGAGGGGTACGCCAAGCCGGTTTTTTGGTAATACGCGAGACTGCCATGCCCAGCATCCTCATCGAAGTCGGGTTCATTTCCAACAAAAAGGAGGCCGAATTCCTTCTATCTAGCGATGGACAAAACCGACTAGCCCAAGCTATTGCAGACGGATTTGCCAGCTACTACGAAGCCTACAATAAGAGTTCATCCCTCTAATAGCCCCCCTACCCGCTAACTAAGGGAGGTTTGCACTTCTCAACAACAATACACACCAACAACAGACCAAACCGATATGCAAGACCCCTCGAAACTCGTCAAGATTGGCTTCTTTACCCTCCTAGCTATCGCCTTACTTTACTTTGGGCTCAACTACCTCAAAGGGCTCGCCGTCTTCGGTCGGGAGTATAGTTACTATGCTCGCTTTACCAACGTAGAAGGGCTTTCTGTGGCATCACCTGTCAAGATCAACGGCTACAAAGTGGGTACGGTGCAAGGGCTAGAATTTGAGATTGCACCCGATGGCACGGCATCTACCCTTGTGCAAGTGAATATCGACCGAGACTACAAAATTCCTCGTGGCACCCGCGCCAGCATCAAAGCCGCCATCTTTGGAGGGGCACAGCTTGACCTGCAGCTGGCGACTTCGCAGCAAATCCTTGCCGAAGGCGATTTCCTAGAGACGAATGAGGGAGCAGGTGACCCCCTTAGTACCCTAGGCAACGAGATCCTCCCCCGTGTTGCACAATTGATACCGAAGGTAGACTCCATTCTTTCCTCCACACAGCAATTGCTGGCAACTCCGGAGCTAAAGCAATCTATCCACGAAGCCCATGCTACCCTTGCCTCGGCTCGTAGTTCGATGCAAAAACTCGATGGTTTAATGACCGCCCTACAGGGTTATACCCGTCAGGATGTAGCCCCTATGCTCGGTAAAGCCAACAGCACCCTGACTCGTATCGACAACTTCTCTCAACAGCTCGATAGCATCAATGTGCGTCAAATCATGACCAACCTAGAGACCACAAGCAACGAGCTACATGCCCTCTCACAGCAACTCAATAGCAAAGAGGGCACCCTGGGTAAGGTAATTAACGACGAAAAACTATACGAAGATCTTCGCTCGTTGCTCACGAGAACAGACTCCCTTGTAACAGACTTTAAGGCACACCCCCGTAAGTATATCAACCTAAGCATTTTCTAAATGAGCGAGAGGGCAGAAGAGCATTCCGAGACGAAGGACCTAACCCGCGGTCCTATTGCTCGGCAAATCGTCACCCTAGCTGCCCCCATCATTGGCACCTCTTTTATACAGGTGGCCTACTCATTCACCGACATGGCATGGGTAGGGCGCCTAGGAAGCCGTGAGATAGCAGCCCTGGGCGTTATTAGCGTGCTAACCTGGCTCGCCTCCTCTATTGGCGCTCTCGTAAAGACGGGGGCGGAGGTACTTGTTGCACAGGGGTTAGGGGCACAAAACCGCAACTCAGCTCGCTGTTACGCTCAGCACACCTCTACGCTCGCCCTCTATATCTCCCTTGGTTTGATGCTAGTCTACGGAGTCGGCGGCTCTACTTTCATCGGTCTCTATGGGTTAGAAGAGACGACTAGCGAGTTTGCCCAACAATACCTCAACATCATAATCTGGGGGCTCCCGGGCTTCTTTCTCTCGCTATCCTACAGTGGGGTGTACATCGCTGCCGGGCGAAGCGGAGTCCCCTTTCGGATTAACAGCATCGGACTGGTTCTGAACATGCTGCTTGACCCCTTGTTTATTTTCGTCTTCGACTGGGGCATCTCGGGAGCCGCCCTCGCCACCATAGTGGCACAATGGGTAGTAGCCCTACTCTTCTTGTACCAAGTGCATGGACGAGACCATCTGCTCGGGGGCTGGCGTGTAGTAGGCCCCTTAAAACGCACAGAGACCTTAGCCATACTCAAGCTTGGGCTCCCTATCGTGGCGCTCAACTCTCTATTTGCCATCATCACCTTTGTCATGGGTACAATCACAGCCCATGCCGGCGGACATATCGGCGTAGCCACCATCAATGTAGGCGGTCAGCTCGAAGCCATTACCTGGGATACCTCCCAAGGCTTTGGCACAGCCCTAGCGGCCTTTGTAGCCCAGAACTATGCAGCAAGAAAGCCGCAGCGCATCTTTTCCGCCTTTCGGATCAGTATCTCCATAACCTCTGTATTTGGTATTGTGGCCATGTTCCTCTACATATTCTTCGGAACGGAGCTATTCGCCCTCATCATTCCGGAAGAAGAGGCCTACTTAGAGGGCGGGCGCTACCTGCGTGCTGCCGGATGTGTTCAGCTCTTTATGATGTCAGAGATCTTGATACAAGGGCTATTCTACGGTACGGGGCGTAGCCTACAACCAGCCCTCATTAGCATTATTGGCAATAGCATCCGCATCCCATTAGCCCTTATTTTTGGAGCCATGGGCTTTGGGCTCGTAGGTATCTGGTGGGCCATTGCCACCTCCATGGCCGTAAAGGGGGTGGCTGCGGTCTCTTTCCTCCCCTACCTAAAGCGCACACTCCATCGCCGCCTTGCCTAGTTCTCTTAAACGAGGAGAGGAAGGAGAAACGCCACGAAAGGGGGATCTTCAAAATTGTGCGTACACTCCTCCGATTTTCTGCGTACAAGAAAATAAATTTTCTTGTGCAGGAAAAAATATTTCTGTGCACGCGAAAGGTAATTTGCGCGCGCACCCCTTCAAAACTCTGCGCGGAAGGAGGAAAATTTGTATGCGGAAGGAAATTTATTTTCGTTCGGAAGAAAAATAATTTTCGTGCGCAAGAAAATTTATTTTTGTGCGGAAGAAAAACAATCTGCGTGCGCACACAAATATAATCGGAAGCGGACGAATTGTAAATCGCTTAATTACAGAGAATTACAAAATCCACAAGAACGACGAAAAATTCACCCTTCCCTTTCCTCAAAAGTCAATGGAAAAGGGTAAAGTTTCGTTCTGATAAAGGAGGGGTTATTTACCCTGATTCATCAGGTTCCAGTCCCTCCAGGCGAAAATTTGTTGGTACTTTTGTGGCTAGAAAAAGATAGGATCCGAGAACAACAATCATGCTGATAACCGAGCGACTCTATGTTCCCGACGATGTAGATGCGGGGGTTTTATTCGGGGTTAATAGGGAAAACCTTATTCTACTCCGCACCCTGTACCCTAAGTTGCGCCTTGTAGCCGGAGACAACGTGCTCAAGATCTTGGGAGAGGCTTCGCAGATAGACGACTTTGTAAAGGTACTCGATCACCTCTCCGCCCACATCCGACGGTACAACAGCCTCAACGAGGATGCTATCCGCCGCATTGCCCGAGGAGAAGACGCCTCTACCCCCGAACCGCAATACCACATCGTCTACGGAGCTAGAGGCAAAAGCATTGCCGCACGCGGAGCCAATCAGCAACGGATGCTCCGCACTTTTGAGGAGAAAGACCTGCTCTTTGCCGTGGGGCCGGCCGGTACAGGCAAGACGTTCGTAGCCATTGCTCTAGCCGTAAAAGCCCTCAAAGAGCGCAAGATACGCCGCATCATCCTCTCTCGCCCTGCCGTAGAGGCCGGAGAAAAGTTGGGATTCTTGCCCGGTGAGATGAAAGACAAACTCGATCCCTATCTACAACCGCTCTACGATGCTCTGGAGGAAATGATACCCCCTCCCCGACTCAAAGAATACATGGAGCAGGGTACGATACAGATTGCTCCCCTTGCCTACATGCGCGGACGCACCCTCAACGACGCCGTCGTTATCCTAGACGAAGCGCAGAACACCACCACGCATCAGATGAAGATGTTTCTCACCCGTATGGGGTACTACTCCAAAATGATTGTAACGGGCGACGTAACCCAAATAGACCTCCCGCGGGGCGTAAAGTCCGGACTGAAACATGCCTTGGAGGTGCTCTCGGGCATACCCGCCATCGGACGCATTACCTTCGAAAAGGGAGATATTGTGCGGCACCCCCTCGTACAACAAATTGTAGAGGCCTACGATGCCAAAGCCCGGGAAGAGCAAGAAGAAGAAAAGAAAGAACCCTTAATCAACAGAGATACAGATAGCTTATGAAGATCGAAACCCTCCTCCGTACCGACTACAACTTGCCGGGTCAGCAGAGCGTTTACCATGGTAAAGTTCGCGACGTTTACTTCCTAGAAGGAGACCTCGTAGCGATGATTGCAACCGACCGCATCAGTGCTTTCGACGTAGTACTGCCCGCGGGCATCCCCTACAAAGGGCAGGTGCTCAACCAAATTGCAGCCAAACAACTCGATGCCACGGCCGACATCGTACCCAACTGGAAGATAGCAACCCCCGACCCCATGGTCACCATCGGGCATAAGTGCGAGCCCTTCAAAGTAGAAATGGTAATCCGCGGCTACATCACAGGTAGCGCATGGCGCGCTTATCAAGAGGGGGCACGTTCTATCTGCGGCATCCCCCTTGCTGAGGGGCTTCGCGAGAATCAACGCTTCGAGCACCCTATTATCACCCCTACCACCAAGGCGGATGAGGGACACGACGAAAACATATCTCGTGAGGAGATTATAAGCTCGAGACTTGTAAGCGAAGAGGACTACACCCTCCTCGAGCAGTACACACAAGATCTCTTTGCACGCGGCAGCAAGATTGCAGAAGAGATGGGACTCATCCTCGTAGACACCAAGTACGAGTTCGGTAAAAAGGATGGTAAGATCTACCTCATAGACGAGATTCACACCCCCGATAGCTCTCGCTACTTCTATGCCGAAGGCTTCGAAGAACGCTTCGCCAAGGGAGACCCCCAACGCCAGCTCTCCAAAGAATTCGTACGCAAATGGCTCACCGAGCAGGGCTTTATGGGCAAAGAAGGACAGAAGGTACCCGAGATGACCGACGAATACTGCCTAAGTGTGTCCGAGCGATACATTGAGCTCTATGAACACGTGACGGGCGAGAAGTTCGTTCGTGCAGAGCAAGATCACCTCGCACAACGGATTGAGAAGAACATCACAGACTTCCTAAAGAAGAAGTAATTTCCCCTCTCCGGTATGGATCAAGCTACCCCAACGACAGGTAAAACGGAACGCATCCGTCGGATGTTCGATGGCATTGCCGATCGCTACGACTTTGCCAACAAACTGATGACCCTAGGCATTGATCGCCTATGGCGCAGGCGCACCGCTCGTTGGGTAGCAAGCCATTCCCCCCACAAGATCCTCGACGTGGCCGTGGGCACCGCAGACCTAAGCATGGAGCTTACAAGGCAATGCCCCGCACTAGAGCAGATCACAGGCGTAGATATCTCTGAGGGGATGCTCGAAAAAGGGCGAGAGAAAATTGCCCAAAAAGCCCCCCAAGCAAACATTCAATTAGAGCTTGCCAATTGCGAAGCTCTCCCCTACAAAGAGGGCTCGTTTGATGCCGTGGTGAGTAGCTTCGGGGTACGCAACTTTGAGCACTTGGCTCGGGGGCTAGAGGAGATGTACCGAGTAACGCGCCCGGGTGGTGTCATTGCCATTCTAGAGCTTAGCGTGCCCCGTAATCTCATCTTGCGTTGCGGATACACCCTTTGGACGCACACTTTTATCCCTCTTGTAGGCTGCCTTTTCGCTCGCAACCGTGGAGCCTACGATTACCTTCCCAAGTCTGTCCGCCAAGTGCCCCAATACGAAGCATTTACCAAGATGCTCCTAGAGGCGGGTTATGGCAAGGCAGAGTACAAAGCTTTCTCGGGTGGGATTGCCACCCTATATTACGCTATAAAATGAGAGAATACGCGCTGATTGGTCACCCCGTAGAGCACTCCAAATCTCAAGAGTTCTTTAACGCAAAATTCCTCGCCGAGGGGATTGATGCTCACTATATCACAGCAGATCTCGCAAGCATCAAAGAGCTAAAAGCCTTCCTTTCGGTACACCCCAATCTACATGGCTTCAACGTAACAAGCCCCTACAAACAAGCCATACTTCCCTATTTGGATGAGGTGGAAAGCGAGGCGTCACTGCTCGGGGCTGTCAATACCGTAGTAGTGCAAAACTCACGGAGGGGCAAGCGTAAGCTCATCGGATACAACACCGACCTCGAGGGCTTTAGACAATCCATAGCCCCCGTACTTGAGGGGCGCCGTCGTGCGCTCATCCTAGGTTCCGGAGGGGCCTCATGTGCTGTACAACGCGCTTTTAAGAAGCTGGGAGTAGCAACTCTTGTCGTAAGCCGTGCACCCCAATCTCCCTATGCCATCTCCTATTCCGACATCACTCCGGAAGTTATTCGAGAGTACAAGATTATTGTGAATTGTACCCCCCTAGGTATGACTCCCAACGTACAAGAGGCTCCCCCTATCCCCTATCAGGAGATCACCCCCGAGCACCTTTGCTACGATCTTATCTACTCCCCCGATCGAACCCGCTTCCTACAACTTGCCCAAGCGCAGGGAGCCTCGGTCAAAAATGGGATTGATATGCTCTTCTTGCAAGCGCACGAAAATTGGAAGATTTGGCAAGCGGCACGTCTCGGGAAAGGCTCTATGTGATAGAAAATCACTACTTTCGCAACTGAAAAATAGCAATCTAGAGAGATCTCTATATGACTACTGAAAAATTTTATTTCATCCGCAACGGACAACAAATTGGCCCCATTGAGGCAGAACAACTCGCCCGCGAAAACATCACCCCTCAGACCATGGTCTGGAGGCAAGGAATGGAAGATTGGAAAGAGGCTCGCCTCCTTCCGGAGCTTGACTTCCTCTGGCAGAATAATGCAAATAACGGGGCAAGTGGTGTTCCGCCCTTCCAAGCACCTCCTAGGCAGCAACCATTCGCCCCTCAAAATAATACTCCCTATAACATCTACGCTAACGGAGGCATTCCCCCCAAGTGCCCACCTACCTATTTGGCTTTTGCTATCATCGTCACAATTTTCTGCACATGGCCTTTGGGTATCCCCGCCATTATAAATGCAACTCGCGTGAAGAAAGCCTACAATCAGGGCGACTTCGCCGGAGCCGAACGATTCAGCAAAGCGGCTCGTTCGTGGTCTATTGCTAGTATGGCAGTAGCGGTAGCACTTGTCCTCTTATGGGGTGTTATAGTGTTCTTTTCTGCCGTATTAGACTCAGCCTACTAATTAGAGGGTAGTTCTCCTCTCCGCGAATAAGTTTAATCGCAATAGAAGAGCACAAACTTCGTCCCGAGAGGGATAGAGCATGTGCTCTTCCTTACCTCTAGACACCTAGCCCCCAAAAAAGACTCTTCCCTACTCCCCAATAGGATGGATATTCTTGAGCTTTATACGTACTTCAAACACTGTAGTGGAGTAACTACAGATAGCCGCGCCCCCAAGAGAGATTCGCTATTTATAGCCCTCAAAGGAGAGCGGTTTGATGGTAACGACTTTGCCCTTGATGCCCTTGCAAAAGGGTGTGCCTATGCCGTGGTAGATCGTGCAGAATTGGCGCAAAAAGAGGCTCGTTGTCTTTATGTGGAGGATAGTTTTGTCGCCCTCACGGAGTTGGCTCGCATGCACCGCCGCCAGCTCGGCTTCCCCATCATTGGCATCACGGGAACCAATGGCAAGACTACGACCAAAGAACTCATCTCGGCCGTACTAAGGAGCACCTATACCATTGGAGCTACGATTGGCAACCTAAATAACCAAATAGGAGTGCCCCTTACCCTACTCTCTTTCACACCGGAGATGCAATACGGCGTTGTGGAGATGGGAGCCTCTCATATAGGGGATATTGCGGAATTAACCGCCATTGCAGAACCGGACTTTGGGCTTATTACCAACATAGGCAGAGCGCATCTAGAGGGATTCGGCTCCTTCGAAGGGGTGACAAAAGCCAAGTGCGAGCTCTACGATTGGCTAGGGCAGCATAATGGGGAGGCTTGGGTCAATGCGGATGATCCCCTACTGATACAGCATTCCGCCCATCTTGTACGAACGACCTACGGCACAGGGCAACAGGCTTTTTTCCGTGCTTCGCTGCTTGATCATCCCTTGGGCTATTTCCTCGCCTTTGCCTTCTACTGGCAGGGAGAGACCTACCGAGTACATACACAACTCGTAGGCAAATACAACCTCCCCAATGCCCTCGCTGCCGTAGCCGTAGGGCTTAGACTGGGAGTGGCGCCTCCCGATATCGTAATGGCACTGGAGCACTATACTCCATCGAATAGCCGCTCGCAATACATTGCCAATACACCCCATCACAACAACCTCGTAGTGGATGCTTACAATGCCAATCCCTCGAGTATGCATACCGCGATAGAAAATTTTCTCTCCACCTCCGGCGCACAAGCCAAATACCTCATACTAGGGGATATGTTTGAGCTCGGCAGTGCCTCCCGCGAAGAGCATCTAGCCCTCGCACAACGCTTAGCCCGAGAGACTACAGGCATCACCTGCTTCCTCGTAGGAAAAGAGTTCGCCACTCTCGAAAGCGAAGCTAAAGCCCCCCACCTCCACTACTTCCCCTCTACAGAGATTTTGGCAGAGCAACTCCGTCTTGCTCCCATCGAGCACGCTTTCATTCTCGTGAAGGCCTCCCGTGGTATGCACTTTGAGTCCCTGGTAGAGCTATGCTAAAACAACAGCAAGAGCAGCGGCAGAAGCTAGCGATTGATGTACAGCAGATACAGCAAATCAAGCTCCTAGAAGTTTCCGGAGAAGAGCTTGCAGATCGCATTCGTGAGGAGCTTGCCACCAACCCCGCCCTAGAAGTGGTAGAGGAGAGTGAGGAGACAATGCCCGAAGACAACTTCCTAGACGAAGAGCCACTAAGCACCCCCGAAAACGAGCAAGAGGGGATACAAGACGATTTCTCCCCTGAGGATTACACGGCAGACGATGAGCGCGAAGATGCTCTGCGCGAGCTCCCTCGCCCTTCCACTAGTGACGATGATGGCCCTTCTTATGTGCAACCCAACGAGGCGCCCTCTCTTTTGGACGAGCTCCACGAGCAATTAATCTCACTTACGCTCTCCGATCGGGAAAGAATGATTGCCGAATACATCATTGGCAACCTGAGTGACGACGGCTATCTCTCCGCCTCTCTACACGAGATCAGCGATGCTCTCCTGTTTAACGAAAATCTTGATGCTTCTGATGCTGAAATAGAGGAAATGATCCATAGGATACAGCAGCTTGACCCTCCCGGCATTGCGGCACGTGATTTACGCGAATCCCTACTATTGCAACTCCGGCGGCTCCCGAAAGACGAAGTTCACAGCTTGGCTCTCTCTATCATAGAGGGGTATTTCGAAGATCTTGCTGCCCACCGATACGACCGAATTATACGGGGACTTGCTATCACTCCGGACCGCTTTTCCGAAGCCCAACGTGTGATCCGACAACTCAACCCTCGCCCCGCAAGTGGATATGGCTCAAACCTAGAGGTGGCTGTATCGCGCATCGTTCCCGACTTTACCGTACACCTCCATAATGGAGAGCTACAGCTCTGGATCAACGATGCTCCCAACCTCCCTCAACTAGGTATATCACCGGCATATCTTGCCATTACAAAGGCTCCGATTAGGAGCGAAGCCGAGAAAACCTCCCGTGCCTTTGCCTCCTCTCGCATTGCAGAAGCCCGGCAATTTATCGACGCTCTAAAGCGCAGACGTAAAACCCTCCTACACGTTGTAGGGGCCATTGTACAAGCCCAAGAGGATTTCTTCCGCACAGGGGACATACAGCAACTTCGCCCCCTTGTTCTGAGGCAAATTGCGGAGACTGTGTCCCTCGACATTAGCTCGATCAGCCGCATCACCCAGCGCAAATACATACAAAGCGACTACGGTATTTACCCTCTCAAATTCTTCTTCAGCGAAGGTACAACGGGCTGCGATGGAGAAGCCATTTCGTCCCGAAGCACCAAGGATCTCCTGCGGCAATTGATCGAAAAAGAGGACAAACGAACCCCTCTCTCCGACACGGAATTGGGAGCTCTTCTAAGCCAAGAGGGAATACCCATAGCACGCAGAACAGTGGCAAAGTATCGCGAACAATTGGGCATCCCCATAGCGCGCCTCCGCCGCGAGCTGTAACGCTCCCCTTCCCCATTCATCATACACACACCAACAATATACACTTACAATGAAACCGATCCACTCTCGAAAAAGCGCAAGACACCTAAGCTGTATTGCACTGCTATTCCTACTTATTGTCTCCTTCACTCCCCTCACGGCTCAAATTACCCTTAGGGGGGTAGTGACAGACTCCATTACCGGCGAGCCCCTCGTTGGTGCCGCGATTTACGTTACCAAGCATCGCTCTATAGGCACCCGTGCAGACCTCGATGGCAAGTTCACCCTCACCCTCCCGCGAGATATTGCCTCTCGTCGCAACCTTATGTTATCGGCAAGTATGGTGGGGTACAATACCCAAAATACGACCATCGCTAAGACCCATGTAGAGACCGGTTACTACTGGCACGCTACGCTCAATAGCCAAGAACTTGGCACCGTGGTAGTAACACCCAAGAAGAAGTACACCAAAAAGGGAAATCCGGCTGTCGCAATTATAGACAAAGCCATCGCAAACAAAGAGAAGAATCGTATTACACGTTACTCGGACTTCAGCTATCGGCTCTACCGCCGCCAGATGATGGGGCTGGCAACTCCTGCCGATAGTGCCGGAGGCTGGTACTTTGGCATTCCTGAGCAGAAGTGGCGTATGTGGAGCGATAGCTCTGCTCTAGAGGGTATGATGGTGCGCCCATTCTCCCTCCGAGAACGCGAATCGGTACGCTCGTCTCTGGGGGGAAAGGAACGCGAAGAACTGATCATCGGACGACGCTTCTCCGGTCTGGAAGAGGCTATCGAATCCTCCGGGACTGACACAAATTTGGAGGAGCTCTATCCTGAAATTGACCTCTATGCCAATGATTTGGAGATCCTACGCAATCAGTTCCCGGGACCTATGAGCAAGCTCTTCTCCACCTCTTTCTATAAATACTATCTACTCGATACGGTGGCCATAGAGGGACGTCCTGCCTACGAGATCGGGCTTGTACCCTTCTCCAAATATAGCATAGGGCTATCGGGTACAGTATGGATAGATACAGTTTCCTACTCCCTCGCTAAGGCCCACCTCCAGGTCCCAAAGCAAGCTAATGTAGACTGGGTATCCCATTGGTCTGCCGACTTTCACTATGCGCCAACCCTGCTCGATGGAGATACCGTTTGGCTTCCTCGCAAGCAAGAAATACATACCTTTCTCACGCCTACCGAGCTAATTCCCTATAGCTGTGAGGTGGATCTCGCCTACATTTACAAGCAATACCGGGTAGGAGAAGAGGCGAAAGACTCTCTAGCTCTAGACCCTCGGCTTGCCTTGAGTGCCCCCATGCGCGCCCAGATAGACAAGCCAACTCTTAGCAACTTTGGTATTGTAGAACGCCCCGAGCCTCTACCCAAATTGGGTGAAGGCACTATTGCCATCCTCGACTATCTGCACCGGCGTCCATCCTATATCTTCCTAGCCAAAGCAACGCAAGTAGTGGGACGAGGATTCATTGGACTGCCTCTAAGCAAGCTCAAGCGAGAGGAATATCTTGCCGAAGTAGGGCCTGTCGAGACTCTTTTTGCTTGGAATGTTGTAGAGGGAGCGCGGTTCCGCCTCGGGGGAGTAACCAATGCCAAACTAAGTCAGCACCTCTTTGGGCAGGGCTATGTGGCATACGGATTGGGCGATAAGCGTTGGAAATACTACGGAAAGATCACCTATTCACCTCTCGCCAAGGAGGGACACGAAGAGGAATACCCCCAGCGTAATTTTTACCTCTCGGCTCATCACGATCTCTTTGTCCCCGGTTACACAGAAGATGCCATGTACAAAGATGGATTAAGTACCCTCGTCGGCACGATGAAACTGCGCAATCGCTTCTATGGTACCAACCTTAGTGCCGGATTCAAAGCAGACTGGAGCCAAGCTCTACACACAGACTTCTCCGTCAGCTACAACCACAAAACCCCTGCAGGTGACCTACGTTACTATCGCGTTGCAGAAGACGGGTCTCTCATCGCTGCTCCCTCTTTCTCCACAACGAGCCTCTATGCCGGTCTCACATTCGTCCCGGGGAGAATACCTCGCAATGGGCGTCGCCCCGTAAGTATGGAGAAAGAGAGCCGTCGCTACCCTGTACTTAACTTCGGCCTATCGCTCCAACCCAAAGGACTCCCCGGCAACGAACACACGAGTGCGCAGCTCACGGCCGGAGTTAGCGCTCGCCTCTACCTCTCCCTCTTTGGCTTTATCGATTCTTATGTACAAGGGGGGATTGGGCTTGGTAAGCTAGACGAAGTGAACTTCTTCACCCCCTCCATCAACAATAGTTTTGTGGCAAGACAGACTACTTTTGAGCTAATGCGCCCTCTCGAATATGTATCCGACAAGTACCTCCACTTCGCCCTCAACTACCACATGAAAGGTCTAATCTTCAATCGTCTTCCCCTACTTAGGCTTACGGGCTGGCGCGAGGTATTCTCTATTCGGGGCTACTGGGGCGATGTATCTCACAGCCGCAAAGACCGACGCGTAGGGGAGTTAGTCTATCCCGAAATAGTCACTCCTATGAACAATCACCTCTATCTTGAGGGAAGTGCAGGGATAGAAAACATTCTCAATATCTTCTCCTTACAATACTTCCGCCGCTTTACAAAAAGCAGCATCCCCGGGGCTCCCGACTGGACGATCAAGCTCGGGATGTTCGTTTCTTTCTAAGGAAAGGGACGAGACCTCGCCTCCGGAGCGTTAGCGGCTTGCGAGTTTAGGAGAATACCTCCGCCACAAGCGCCATTGAACCAGTCCGCGAGCGGCCAAATAGAGGTCGAAAGAAATCCACAAAGCGGCAACGCCCCAAGAGGCTCGCGTGAGGTAGTAAAACCCAAAGAAAAGAGCAGAAGCCACCAGCATACTGGTACGCAACCCTCGTGCATAGGTAGCTCCTACAAATACGCCATCCCACAAAAAGGCAGCAAACCCCAGTAGGGGAACAAAAGCGATGTAGGGCACCCAATGCAATGCAACGGCTACCACCTCGGGGCTATCACTGAGGAGATGTAGGAGAGGAGAGGGCACCAAAAGGTAGAGAAGACTGGTCAGAAGAGCCAACGGCCAACCGAAGGAGAAGAGTTGCCGCACGAGCATTTGCACCAAATCTCTCCGCTGCATACCCACATAACGCCCCGTAAGCGCCTCTCCGGCATAGGCAAACCCGTCCATGAAGTAGGAAAAAAGATGGAAAAATTGCAGCAAAAGGGTATTAGCCGCTACCACCTCTTCTCCATAACTCGTAGAGGCGTAGGTAAAGAAAAGGGTTACAGCACTAAGGAGTGCCGAGCGTATAAAGAGATCTCGCTGTGTGGAGAAATAACCTTTTCTTCTCCTTAGGCGGAATAAGTCGCGCCAGCAAAAGTGCCGCAACACTCGCCCATAACGCCACACCGCCAAGAGCCCTAAGAGTAGCACGCCTACATACTGTGCGATAATGGTACCCAACGCCAGCCCCTCAACGCCCCAGCCCGGGATCTGCACAAAAAGAGCACTGAGGACGATATTTATCAAGTTAATAGAGATGGCTCCAATCATGGGGATACGGGTATTTTGCATCCCGATAAACCAGCCGTTAAGCACATAGAGCAGCATGGCGGCAGGTGCTCCGCAGAGCGCGATTGAGACATATAGCCGAGCCGATGCCGCAATGGCAAGTTGATCTTGAGCCATCAAGCGAACAAAAAGAGAGACCAAGGGCGTTGCCAAGAAGAGCAAAAGCCCCGAGAGAAGGGCTAGCGAAAGCCCCTGCGCTAGGTGCTGATTGATTTGCTTTAGATCCCTAGCTCCAAAACATTGAGCCACAAATCCGGTGGTTCCCATCCTCAAAAAGCCGAACAACCAGTACAACGTACTCACCACTCCGGACGCCACCGCCACGGCTCCGATGGCCGTTTTACCCTCCGGCGTATGCCCTGCCAACCCCACATCCACCAGCGACAAAAGGGGTACTGTGATATTGGAGAGAATATTGGGGAGGGCGAGAAGTACAATCCGTCGCCGCATGGTACGAGCTAGGGAGAGTGCCTTCACTTCTTTTCTTTAAGACTAGGGATAGAGGGGGAATCTGAGGGCGGAGGACAAAGCCGAAGAGCCTCTTGCCAACTACAAAGAGGAGTATTCGGGTCGAGACAACTCACCTCAAGACGCGAATTGCGAGGGCGATGGGCTGCCGTTGGATACTCCTCTGTCGTAATGGGGACGACCTTACAAAAGTGGGAGCGACCCGCTTTTTCCACAATCGCTTGGGCAAAGCCATACCAAGAGGTCTCACCCCTATTAACAAAATGCAAGACGGGAGGCAGAGCCTCTCTACGTGAGCAAAGAAGAAACAATTGCTCTGCCACAGACTCCGTGCTACTCGGAGCCCCTATCTGATCGGCTACAACCCGCAATTCGCTCCGCTCATGCGCTAGGCGCCACATGGTGCGATAGAAATTCTGACGGTAGGGACTATAGAGCCACGAAGTACGCACGATAGCATATTCGCCCAAGGGCAAAGCTTGAGCAACGGCCTCCTCAGCGTGCCATTTTGTAGTCCCATAGACCGAGATGGGATGGGGAGGATAGTCCACGGGATAGGGTTGATCGTACGCCCCATCGAATACGTAATCGGTACTAATCTGGATAAAACGGATCTGCAATCGAGCGCAGGTACGCGCCATGGTATCCACGGCGATAGTATTGATCACCTCAGCTTCTTTGGGGTGTGTTTCTGCCAAATCAACCTGTGTGTACGCCGCGGCATTGAGAAGAATAATCTCCCTGTAATGCTCAAAGCGGAGCGCCAAACGCTCCAAAACAGGAGGGAGTGTTTCGGGGTGTGCGAGATCGAATTGCTCTCGTGAGAGAGCGTATATATCGTGCGAGACTTCAGTCTGTAGTCTTCTCAAAAGAAGGGTCAAACCAAGCTGCCCTTGCGCTCCGGTTAGGAGTATGATCCCTTTCTCTAGTTTGGGTTGTGCCTCTCGCATTTCAAAATTAAGGTGCTACGTCCCCATCGAGAGGGGCTTTTTCGGACTTCTGTAGGGTGTACTTTTCTCCCAACACTTTGAGCCAAACGGAGATACGCATCATGATCTCCCGAGTAGCCTTTGTGGTCTCTTGGTGGGTTTGCTTGAGAAAAGTGTATCCATACAAAGCCACAAGAGCAGCCTCCACTTCCCCTAGGGCAACGCCGCCACTACGCCTGCGGATTTCCACAATAGCGGTCAATACCGCTGTGTATAGCTCTTCGTAAATCTCCTCTCCTGCATCGGCTAGCAACTGCTTATGTAGCTGCTCCAACTCCTGAAGTAGAGCGGTAAGCGTAGCCGTGTGCCTATTAGGATTCTCCATGATATCCTCTACGAGCATCTCTTTACGAAGGGGAGGTAAAACTTCTCGGAGGGAGCCAATTACGGGCAACTGCTCCGGCGACCTCGAGAGAAAGCTATCAAAATCTTCTTGCCGAGGCATAGCCCGCACCAAAGACTCCAAATACCACATATAAATGAGGTATTCAGCGGGATTCTGCTCACGCATTTGCGACAAAGGAATTGTTTGGGACATAGAGGTAAAGAGATACGAGAATGAATCAATGAGGCTGAGGGCTACGCAACAGACGGCGCACGGGATAGAAAGCCGAAAGGTAGCCCACCAAAGTAATCGTCGCGGCAAGAGCCAACAGGTCAAGCCACCGAACAGCCACGGGATAAGGCTGGCGATACACCCCCTCGCCAAAGGTAAGCCAACCAAATTGCGCCTGCAACCACACAAGCAGCATCCCTAGCAAAAATCCGCCCAAAGCCCCTACCAGGGTAACCAATAGGCCCTGCCAAAGGAAAATGGAGCGTATCAACTGAGGGCGAGCTCCCAAGGCGGCATAAATCTCCACATCGTGACGCTTCTCAATAATCAACATCGAAGAGGAGCAAATCACATTGAAGGCGGCAAGAAGAAGGACGAAAAAGAGGATGAGGAAAGTCATCCACTTTTCTATGGCAACGAGCTTCAAAAGATGGGGTTGTTGGTCTCGCCTATCTAGAACGCGCCACTCAGCTCCCAACTCTTTTTGCAGGGATTCTTTGAGGGTTTTAGAAGAAACTCCCTCCGCAGGAAAGAGGGCAAGAGCATGTACATAGCCCTTGGGGAGATCGAGCAGAGAGCCTAATTCTTCTACGGACAAGAAGAGCGTACGATCGTATTTCTCTTCCTTGGCAGAAAGCACAGAGGGGGCTTTGCCCTGCGTCGTGCGGAAAGCCGTCTGGGGGAGTAAGGGATTGATATAGCCTCTTCGCTTGGGTACGTATAGAGAAACCGTGCGCATAAAGCTAGAAGTCTGCCCAAAAGAGAAAAGGGTCTGGTAGAGATCGCCTCCGAGCGTGTACTCACAGGGGAGAGCAGATAGACTCCCCTCCAGCATCAGACTATCCAATGCCAACGAACGCGCATAAGCAGGCTCCAGCCCCAAGAGGTGCGCCGCAGCATAAACAGAAGAGCTACGAACGATACCCTCTCCCACAATAAGGAGCGAAGACGCAGCTATCTCCGGCAAATTCCTGAGCCTAGCAATTCTACTTTCTTGGGCATCGAAGGGAGCCTTATCAGCCCGCTCTACCTTGAGGGGGGCATCGAGATGACTTACCGACGTAAGCAGCACCTCTTCGTATCCGTTGTAAATCGAGAGGATAGCCACCACCGCCATTACAACGACTCCCACCGCTACCGAACTAATAGCAGAGACTACCTGCACGGCATGAAACCGCTTCCGTTGTGCAAAGTAACGCCTGGCAATAGAGAAAGCAAGCGACTTGGGAGACATACTAGAGAGGCGAACGAGGCTACTTCGCCAAAAGGCGATCTATATTATCTAAGTAGTCGAGCGTATCGTCTACGATAAAGACAAGTTCGGGTATTACACGAAGCTGCGACTTGAGCTCAACACCCAGCGCATAACGCACTTGCGCCGCATTGCGTTGGGTTGCTGTGATGATCTCCTCCGCACGCTCCGAGGGGAATATGCTGAGATAAACCTTGCAAAAAGAGAGATCGGGGCTAGGGGCTACACGCGTCACACTAACGATCACCCCGGGCATTGCCTGTGTCTGTCTCTGGAAAATCTCACCAAGAGCCTTCTGCACAAGGCGAGCTATTTTACTGATTCTTCTATCGTTCATTGTATCTATATTGCTCTATCAATTGAGAAAAAGGAGTGCTATCTCTTGTGATGCCTCCGGTGATAGCACTCACGGCATAGGGGGCGGTACTCGTCCAACTCACCCAAGAGCACGGTTCTGTCGTCGCTAGACAAGCGGTAAGAATAATTGGCCGGGAGACCGCAATCCATACAAACAGCATGTACTTTGGTCACCGAGTCGGCAAGAGCCATCAGCTGCGGCATGGGGCCAAACGGATTGCGACGGAAGTCCATATCCAGCCCTGCAATAATCACACGTTTGCCGCTATCGGCAAGTTCACTCACCACATATACCAACGCTTCGTCAAAAAACTGAGCCTCGTCTATGCCCACCACATCAGCATCCGAAGCGTAGAGAAGGATCATTTGGGCATTCTCCAGGGGGGTAGACTCCACCGCATTGGCATCATGAGACACCACCTTCTCTTGGTCATAACGTATATCAGTAGCAGGTTTGTAGACCTCTACTTTCATCTTGGCAATAGCCGCACGACGCAAACGACGCATCAGCTCCTCCGTTTTTCCACTAAACATAGAACCACAAATCACCTCTATGGATCCGTGGCGAAGGTGAGGGGCTGCGTTCAATCGTTCTATATCAATAGCGTCCATGCTATAAGGGGTTTTAGAGATTATAATTCACAAGAGACAACTCGCGCACCATCGGCACGCTCGTACATCTCTAGGCGCACTGTATCCTCGGGCAATAGACCTTCTATTATCTCGGGCCACTCTACAAAGCAATAGGCTCCACTTGTCAGATAGTCCGAAAAGCCCACATTGAGCGCATCTTCCAAGGTCTCTAAGCGGTAACAATCCATATGGAAAGCCACCTCATCTCGGGAGGGGATGGCATATTCGTTGACAATGGCAAACGTAGGGCTATTCATCACATCCTCTACCCCCAGCTCCTCACAAAGAGCAGTGATAAAGGTGGTTTTACCCGTACCCATCGGAGCATAAAACGCAAAAACTCGCCTCCCCTCGGTGAGATCAAGCAGAGTACGAGCCGTGGAGCGCAAGTCCTCTAGTGACGGTATTGTAAGGGTAATCATTTAGGCTGTAGAGAGATA
The DNA here is from genome assembly GCA_963539975.1 of uncultured Porphyromonas sp. Lineage (GTDB taxonomy): Bacteria > Bacteroidota > Bacteroidia > Bacteroidales > Porphyromonadaceae > Porphyromonas. The sequence goes on from CAUTMR010000003.1 coordinate 127,738, forward strand.
AAAGGGATAAGCATTTCTTCCATCGAGATCCCCCCGTGCTGGAAGGTATCGCGATAGTAATTCACGTAGTAATTGTAGTTATTGGGGTAGGCGAAGAACTTATCTTCGTAGCAAAAAATAAAGTTATCGGTAATTGACCCCTCGGGCAGACCGTAGTCTCGGGGGCGAGTCATGGCAAAAACCTCCTTGGGATTGTAAGAGAGATGCCGCCCCAACTTGTAGCGGAGATTGGTACTCGTATTACGGTCTCCTACTACCTTTACAGGATTCTGCACGCGTATGGTACCATGGTCGGTCGTAAGCAAAACCTTGTATCCCATCTCTTTCATCTTTTGGAAAAGTCGATAGGTAGTAGAGTGACGGAACCAACTACGCGTCAGGGAGCGATAGGCGGCTTCGTTGCCTGCTAGCTCTCGGATCATCTTGCTCTCGGTACGAGCATGGGAGAGCATGTCTACAAAGTTTAGCACCACAACGTTTAGGGGGTGGCGCGTGAGATTATCCATCGAGGAAAGCAGTTTCTCTCCATATTTGGTCTCGTGCACCTTGTTGTATGAGAAGGTGTAGGGCTTACGATAACGCTCGATCAGACTCCTAATCAAGGGTGCTTCGTTTACATTTTTCCCCTCTTCGCTCTCTTCGTCCACCCACAAATCGGGGAAAAGGCGGGCAATATCAGCCGGCATCAAGCCCGAGAAGATGGCATTGCGAGCGTATTGCGTGGCGGTGGGGAGGATAGACACGTAGAGATCTTCTTCAAAATAGAAAAGATCGCTCAGCAGATCTTTTACCGCCAACCACTGGTCGTAACGGAAGTTATCAATGAGTACGAAAAAGAGTTTTTCCCCGGCATCAAGGAGAGGGAAGACACGCTTAGAGAAGAGATTATGGCTCATCAGAGGAGACCCAGCAGAGGGCGTTATCCACCCCTTATAGTGATCGCGCACAAAGCGACCGAACTGGAGCTGGGCCTCACGGCACTGCAAAACGTGCATCTCGGCAAGCTCGGGGTGCTCCTCCACAAGCAGACTACGCTCGGCAAGCTGGCGATAGAGCGTCTTCCAATCCTCCAACTCCATGCGCTGCATAAGCTGCATAGAGGTTTCGCGGAACGCCCTTTGGTAGTCAGCAATTGTAGCCTCTCCTATAATGTCATTACGCTGAAGCGTTTTTTTGAGCGTGAGCAGAAGCTGATTCGGATTCACCGGTTTAATCAAAAAGTCGACCGTATTACCGGCAATCGCCTGGTTCATCAGTTGCTCCTCTTCGCTCTTTGTAACCATTACCACAGGGAGCGAAGGATACTGCGAACGCAACGCATCAAGTGTCTCGAGCCCCGAAAGACCCGGCATATTTTCATCTAAGAAAACGAGGTCGTAAGGCTCCTGAGCCAACATCTCCAAAGCGTCGCTACCACTGAGCGCAGCCGCTACACTATACCCCTTTTTCTCAAGGAAAAGAATGTGGGGCTTGAGAAGGTCAATCTCATCATCGACCCAAAGGATCCTATATTGTCTTACTGCTGTGGACATACAATACAAAGGTAGTAAATAGTTTGCGGTTGCAGAGTAATATATGAGCAATGATTCCGCCACTTTTCGTACAGGAGAAATATATCCACACATCTCTGAAAAGAAGCGAGGAAATAACGGGGATGTTACAACTACAGAGCCTACTTCATTCTAAGAAGAATCTACTTTTTCATCGAAGTTTTACCCCAAAAGTATTGCACAATAGAAATATTGTATTACCTTTGTAGTCGCTAAAACAATAGGCGGAAATAGCTCAGTTGGTAGAGCATAACCTTGCCAAGGTTAGGGTCGCGAGTTCGAGTCTCGTTTTCCGCTCCACAGAAGGAGAGTTTCCTCCTTACAGAGAGTCCGTTACTTCATAGAGAGGTGACGGACTTTTTATTTCCACCTAATCCTGCGGAAGACCTCCCCCTTCGTTTGCGAATTTACTCCTCCGCGGCAACCCTCCTTACCCTCTTTTGTCCGTTCCCTTTATCGTCTCTAGCCCATCTCCCTCTCAAGGGCGCCTCTCATGGACTTTGCTCTACTCGAGAAAAACTTCCCCTGAAAACAAGAAAATTATCTGCCCAAGAATTTTTTCGAAACAGGCCTAGAAATAAAAACTTTTAGACTGATTTTGGAGTTAGTTTTTGGCTGAAAAGGGAAACAAAACCAGCCTAGTAAAATCCCCGCCCTCCCCTCCAGCTGAAACCCATCGACAAGAACACCCCATCCATTTTGGAGACTCCCCCTTTGACAGAACAACCTCTCCACAAAATCAGAAACTCAGAGGGAACTAGCTCCTTTTGCAAAAAAGAAGTAACTTTGCAGCTGAGTAGAATCTAGGGAAATAGATATTAACACCAAATAAAGTAGAACTCTTTCCTTTCCTTCGAGGAGAGGAGGGAATATTTAGAGCCTCGGCTTAGAGATTGATTCTCAATGGAGATTAGCGAAGCAAAAATTGCCATTATAGGACTAGGATATGTGGGGCTTCCGCTCGCTCGTTTATTTGCCTCAAAATATCCGACGATAGGCTTTGACCGCGACGCTGCTCGGGTGGAAGCTCTACAAAAAAGCATTGATACGACGGAGGCTGTTGCGGGAACACAACCTGCTAAAGATGCAGCACCTCGGCAACTACAATACACAGATAATATAGAGGATATTAGAGATTGCAACTTCTATGTTGTAACAGTTCCTACTCCCGTTGACAAGGACAATCATCCCGATCTTACTCCCCTCATCGAAGCGAGCTTCACCATTGGCAAAGTCATTACTACTGGAGATGTTGTGGTATACGAATCCACCGTCTATCCGGGAGCTACCGAAGAAGATTGTATCCCCGTCATAGAGAGGGTATCGAGGCTTCAGTTTAATAAAGATTTCTACGCAGGCTATTCTCCCGAGCGCATCAACCCCGGGGACCGAGAGCATACTGTAGAAAAGATAAAAAAAGTGACCTCCGGTTCCACCCCCGAAATTGCGGAGTATATTGATACTCTCTATCGTAGTGTGCTAGTAAATGGCACCTATAAAGCACCCAGCATCCGAGTGGCAGAGGCCTCTAAGATTGTGGAGAATGCACAACGGGATGTCAACATAGCCTTCATGAACGAAGTTGCAAAAATGTTCGATACGATGGGCATTGATACCCACCAAGTACTAGAGGCGGCATCTACCAAATGGAACTTCTTGCCGTTTCATCCTGGGCTGGTAGGGGGGCACTGCATTGGGGTAGATAGCTACTACCTCATAGAGAAGTCGTTGCGACACGGCTACCAACCCCGCCTCCTGATGGAGGCACGCGCCGTAAACAACTCCATGGGCGTGTACTACGCAACAGAGCTAATCCGGCAAATGATCTTAGCAGGACTTCCTGTAAAAGATGCCAAGATTTTGATCTTAGGATTTGCCTTCAAACCCAATTGTGCAGACATCCGCAATACTAAGGTCGTGGATATATACAACACACTACTCTCCTACGGAGTTGCACAAATTGCGGTATGCGATCCATTCGTTTCTCCCGAAGAAGCCTACAGCATGTATGGCATAGAGATAGCAAATACGATTCCCTCCTCCTTTGAGGAGTATGACGTAGTATTCCTTGCCGTTGCTCACGCCCCTTTCTTGGAGTTAAATGATTATCACCGTTTTTATACCCCTCAGAGGCAAAATCTCTGAAAATAGCAACAACTAGAGTAGTATCGTCCCATGCTAGAACAAGGCTATTATATCTTTCTCTTGGTGGTCATGATCCTCATGATGCTGATGCCCAACCGAGAGAGTATCCATGATATACAACAACCGGCCTTGAACAGAGACCAAACAAGAGAGTACTCCCCCTCAAAGGTCTCCAAGAGAAACTCTTTTTTAAGACAACGTTCCTTCCAACGTCCTTTCTATATAATAGAAGTGAGACTCTCTCTATCAACTTTGCGACAAGTGCGAGCATTTGTCATAAAAAAAGAAATATAGAGCATCATGGATATAGCCATTGTAGGAACCGGATATGTGGGCTTGGTTAGTGGCGCCTGCTTTGCAGAGATGGGGATCTCCGTCTATTGCGTTGATACGAATGTTCAAAAAATAGAGGCTCTCAAGAGCGGGGTTATCCCTATCTACGAGCCCAATCTAGACCATTTGGTCCTCCGCAATATAGAGGCAGGACGCCTCCGCTTCTCTACCGATCTGCGAGAAGTCCTCAACGAAGTCAATATCATCTTTACCGCCGTTGGCACTCCCCCCGACGAAGATGGGTCTGCCGATCTCAGCTACGTGCTAGAGGTGGCTCGCACCATTGGGCGCAACATGCAGGACTATAAGCTTATTGTAACAAAGAGTACTGTACCCGTTGGCACGGCAGAGAAGGTACGTGCCATTATTGCCCAAGAGCTAGAGGCTAGAGGAGTATCCATAGGCTTTGACGTAGCCTCTAACCCCGAATTCCTCAAGGAGGGCAATGCGATAGACGACTTTATGAAGCCCGATCGCGTGGTAGTAGGGGTTGACTCCGAGCGTGCCAAAGAGCTAATGACTCAGCTCTACAGACCTATGTTGCTCAATAACTTCCGCGTACTCTTCATGGACATCCCCTCGGCAGAGATGACCAAATACGCTGCCAATGCCATGCTTGCCACGCGTATTAGCTTTATGAATGACATTGCCAATCTCTGCGAAAAAGTAGGGGCGGATGTATCAATGGTGCGCCACGGAATCGGCTCCGATACACGCATCGGCAACAAATTCCTCTACCCGGGATGTGGCTACGGAGGCTCTTGTTTCCCCAAGGATGTAAAGGCACTGATTGCCACAGCGCACCAGAATGGCTACGAGATGCAGGTACTAGAAGCCGTAGAGCGAGTTAACGAAAAGCAGAAAAACATCCTCTTCGAGAAGCTCTACTCCTACTACCAAGGCGAACTAAAAGGGCGAAAAATCGCCCTGTGGGGGCTTGCCTTCAAACCCGGCACAGACGATATGCGCGAGGCCCCTTCTCTGGTGCTCATAGAGTCTCTCCTCGGCGCCGGATGCGAAGTAGTAGCATACGATCCCATCGCTATGGACGAAGCACGTAGACTCCTCGGCAATAAAATTTCGTACGCCCAAGATGTCTATGAAACCGCAGTTGATGCCGATGCTATCCTACACGTTACGGAGTGGAAAGAGTACCGTATGCCCAAATGGGAGATGATACGAAAGTCCATGCGTACCCCCCTCTTAATTGATGGTCGCAATGTTTTTGACCCATCCGACCTCACCGGATTCACCTACCTACACATTGGATAGCTTGTAATAACTTAGTGTACTACAAACCAATATTCCCTCTGTAAAAAGGAGCCTGTATTTGAGCATTTCTCCAAAAGTTCCCCTCCAATTTAGAAGAAAGATATAAACACCTATTGATAGATGAAAATCCCATTTTCTCCACCATATATAGATCAATCTGTCATAAACGAAGTGGTGGATTCGTTGCAATCAGGTTGGATCACTACAGGACCAAAGTGCAAGCTGTTAGAAAAAGAATTGAGAAGTTATACGGGAGCCCAACAAGTCCTAACCGTAAATTCGTGGACCTCTGGAGCTATCCTTATGCTATCATGGCTTGGCGTTAAACCTGGTGATGAAGTGATCGTCCCTGCTTATACCTATTCTGCGACGGCGCTTTCTGTCCTTCATGCGGGGGCGACTCCTGTGATGGTTGATGTAAATGAAGACTTTAATATCTCTGTAGAGGCAATACGAAAGGCCATCTCCCCTCGGACAAAAGCGATTATCCCTGTAGATATTGCGGGATTTCCTTGTAACTATAAGAACATCATGGATCTCGTTTTATCTCCTGAAATAAAAGGTCTTTTTGAGCCAACTTCTGAAGTGCAAAAAAAACTCGGACGCATTCTAGTCTTGAATGATGCCGCTCATTCTTTGGGAGCTCAGTACTCTTTTGGAGTAAAAACAGGAACAGAAACTGATGTTACGATCTTCTCTTTACATGCCGTAAAAAATGTCACAACGGCAGAAGGAGGAGCCATCTGTTTGAACTTACCAGAACCTTTTGATAACGAAGCCCTATACATAGAATTGCGGCAGCGTAGCCTTAATTGTCAAACAAAAGATGCCTTCTCTAAGAGTAAAGCAGGAGGATGGCGTTATGATATCACAGGATTGGGAATGAAGTGCAATTTAGCGGATGTTAATGCCTCTATAGGACTAGCACAAATACGTCAATATCCATATCTTTTGTCTCAGAGAAAGCGCGTTTTTTCGCTCTACTCTCAATTGTTAGGCGTTTATAATTGGGCCATATTACCTCCTGCCATACAGGGTGAAAAAGAGTCTTCATATCATATCTTTGCTTTGCGGATTAAAGGTATAACTGAGGAACAACGAGATCGTATAATTGAGGAGATCACAAAACGAGAAGTTGCGGTAAATGTTCATTTCATCCCTATGCCATTGCTTTCGTTCTTCAAGAACTTAGGGTATAAAATTGAAGACTATCCCAACGCTTACACCCTATTTTCTCAAGAGATTTCACTCCCTATTTATCCTCAACTTACGGATGACCAAGTATCGTATGTAGCACATACTGTTGTAGAGGCTTATAATTGTGTCTGTGGAAGTTAATGCATTTTCTTATATAAAAGTCTACACCATCACCCGACCGCTCTCCCCCCACGATTCAGGCGATTACACAATGGGATTGCCCCTAATAAAGTAAGGCCTTATGGGAATGGAATAAAAAGAGTACCTTTGCCGTGTATGGTACGGAAATTTTGCGGCTCATGCTCTCGTAGTATTTCCGTTTGCACTATGATAGGTAGCTGAGGAAGTGTTTCTGATATGTATGAAAGGAAGAAAAGAGATGATGATGCAACCTTGCACTAAGCAGCACAATGGTCTGAAAGTAGCAGAACAACACAAGAACCAAAGGATTGAGTGTATTCTTCTTGCTATTCAAAAAGCACGTCAATATTGTGATTCTAAGAAACTGGTAGAGCAACTTATACTCCCCATAATTATTTCTACGAAACAAAATAGAGTATTGATATTTCAAGGTTCTTCCGCCTTTGAGTATACTAGGGGATATGCTTCTGGGCAATTGTCTTTGATATCCAACGAGTCTATTCAATCTTCTCTAAACCACAAAAGGGGCATGGCTTATCGATTCTTTCCTTACAGAAAGCTTATTATTTGACAATGGTTCTTTTCGTATAAACTAGGCAACTTCGACACTAGAGAATTATGATAAATTCATTTTACCTATAGAAATAAATTTGTTTACTATGAAAGGAATCGTATTAGCAGGAGGTAGTGGCACAAGGCTATATCCTATTACCAAAGGGGTATGCAAGCAATTACTTCCTATTTATGACAAACCCATGGTTTATTACCCGATATCCGTGTTGATGTTGGCAGGAATTAAAGACATTCTGATCATTTCTACTCCCTACGATCTCCCAAATTTCAGGAGACTGCTCGGTGATGGATCTGATTTTGGAGTAAAATTTGAGTATGCCGAACAACCATTCCCAGGAGGACTGGCTCAATCTTTCATCATTGGGAAAGAATTTATTGGGGACAACTCTGTTTGTCTCGTACTCGGGGATAATATTTTTCATGGTGCAGGTTTTAGCCGCATGTTGGCCGATGCTGTAAAAGTAGTAGAGCAAGAACAAAAAGCAACAACTTTTGGCTACTGGGTGTCAGATCCCGAAAGGTATGGTGTTGCTGAGTTTGATAGTAATGGGAACTGTCTCACTATTGAAGAGAAACCAACGAATCCCAAATCCAACTATGCAGTGGTAGGACTCTATTTTTATCCCAATAGCGTTGTAGAGGTAGCTAAGGAGATAAAGCCCTCTGCACGTGGAGAATTGGAGATTACATCAGTCAATCAACATTTTTTAGAAAGAGGAGAGCTCAAGATTCAAACCTTAGGAAGGGGATTCGCATGGTTGGATACAGGGACTCACGACTCTCTCTCTGAGGCTTCAACATATATCGAAGTATTGGAGAAAAGACAAGGTCTTAAGGTCGCCTGTTTAGAGGCTATCGCTTATGAAAAAGGATGGATTAACGCTGATCGACTTTCAGCTATTGCTCAACCTATGATTAAAAATCAATATGGACAGTATTTGCTAAACCTACTCAGAAAGAATGGATAAGTTTCGTAGGGAACTTATTAGAATGGGAGTTTTGACAAGAAAGAATCACTCGCAATTTCTTACCCCTAGGGACTTTTATGGTTTTGTAATTTTTCTGAGAATATTCTTTCCCAATACAAATAAGGTAGGATGTCCATGAACTCTGTATTGATTCAAGCATTTTAAGCATAGACATGAAGATGCTAGAAAAAGACCATCGCTATAGAGATTTCGTAGTTTTGACTTATCGTTTGCTTTCGGATAAATGAAGAAAAAGATTTTGGTAACAGGGGCAAATGGACAACTCGGGAATGAATTCCGTAGGATTGCCTCTACATCGTCTAATTGTGATTTTATTTTTACTGACGTTATTGCCGCACAGAGTGTCGAAACCGTCCATCTCGACATATTAGATGTGAAAGCTATTGAAGCAATAGCAATTCAATATGGCATTTCTATCATAATCAATTGTGCCGCATATACAAATGTTGATGCCGCAGAGGAGGATATAGACAGAGCCAACGCTCTTAATAATATCGCAGTAAGGAATTTGGCAACAGTAACCAAATCTTTAAACATTAATCTAATTCACATCTCCACAGACTATGTCTTCAATGGGAATAATCACATCCCATATCGTGAGACTGAGACTCCCAATCCTATAGGAGTATATGGAAAGACTAAAGCTGATGGAGAAAGATCGCTCATGTCCGTTGGATGCAAATACTTGATATTTCGAACTTCTTGGTTATACTCAAAGTATGGAAAAAACTTTGTAAAGACGATGCAAGCTGTAACTGCTACAAAAGATTCCATAAAAGTTGTTTTTGATCAAATTGGATCTCCCACCTATGCAGGAGACTTGGCCGATACTATATACTATATCATTTCAACAGATCAGTTAGACAAGCCGGGAGTCTACCACTTCTCAAATGAGGGGGTTGCATCTTGGTATGATTTTGCACTAGAAATATCGAATTTATTTGGGAATGTATGCGACATACAACCATGCCACTCCGAAGAATTCCCTAGTAAAGTAAAAAGACCTCATTTCTCCGTATTGGACAAATCCAAGATAAAGGAGACTTTCTGTCTTAGCATACCCCACTGGAAGGAGTCTCTTAAAGTATGCATCAATGAGCTTAATAAAGAACAAATGAATCTTTGATTATTATATGAAAACAATCATGATAACAGGTGGAGCTGGTTTTATAGGCTCCCATGTAGTAAGGCTCTTTGTCAATAAGTATCCTGAATATAGGATTATCAATGTAGACAAACTTACTTATGCAGGCAATTTGGCAAATCTTAAGGATATAGAAAAGAAAATCAATTATCATTTTGTCAAGGCTGACATTTGTGATTATGAAAAGATTACCTCCTTATTGAAGACATACGATGTAGATGGCATTATACACCTTGCTGCGGAGAGTCACGTAGATAGGAGTATCAAAGATCCTTTTGTCTTTGCTCGAACAAATGTTATGGGGACGCTAACCCTCCTACAGGCCGCCAAGGTTTATTGGGAAGCGAAACCCAATAGGTATGAAGGAAAACTTTTCTATCATATATCTACAGATGAAGTGTATGGAGACTTGGAGATTACTCATACTAAAGGTATCAAGCCTCCTTTCAGCACAAAACTCTCTTCTGCGGGGGATCACAAGGCTTATGGTGAAACATTCTTCTTAGAGAGTAATAAATATCAGCCCCACTCCCCATATTCAGCAAGCAAAGCAAGCAGTGATCACTTTGTTCGATCATTTCATGATACCTATGGGATGCCTACCATAGTAACCAATTGTTCGAACAACTATGGCCCTTATCAATTTCCTGAAAAGTTGATTCCTCTTTTTATTAACAACATTCGCCAAAGAAAACATCTACCTGTATATGGGAAAGGAGAGAATGTCCGAGATTGGCTATACGTAGAGGATCACGCTCGAGCTATTGATCTTATTTTTCATAAGGGGAAAGTGGCTGAGACTTACAATATAGGAGGTTTTAACGAGTGGAAGAACATTGACATTATCAAGGTGCTTATTAAGGTTGTTGACAAGATGTTAGGTCGACCAGAAGGAGATAGCCTAGCTCTTATCACTTACGTTACAGATCGAGCAGGCCATGATTTGCGCTATGCCATCGATAGCAGAAAGCTCCAAAGAGAGCTTGAATGGGAACCTAGCCTTCAATTTGAAGAGGGGATAGAGCGGACTGTTCGTTGGTACTTAGAGCACCAAGAATGGTCTGACAATATCATAAATGGAGATTACCAAAAGTATTATGAAGAGATGTTCTCTTCAAACTGACTTTCTTGAGCTTTTATAGTAGTATTTGTGCTTGAATATATGCCTACGGATGACAGTAATACAGGTAGAGTGAAGACGGTAGGAAAAAATGCTCTTTATATGTATATGAGGACATTTTTGATTACCATTGTTTCATTGTACACTACAAGAGTGGTAATAGATGCTCTGGGAATTCAGAGTTTTGGATTGTACTCTGCAGTTAGCGGTCTCATAATCCTTATTCAATCATTGTCTTTGTCGTTATCCACGGCATCTCAGCGTTTCCTTTCGTATTCTATTGCTCTTAATAGCAAGAATGATATACGAGAAGACTATTGGTCTGTCTTGTTTATTTTTATCCTATTTTCGTGTTTTATCCTGATTCTAGCTGAGACTTTAGGGCTTTGGTTCATTGCAAATAAATTGACAATACCTCCAGATAAACATAATTCAGTATTGATAGTATTCCAGATTACCCTATTAAGCTCCTTGGTGCATTTTATGACCACACCATTCCTTTCGCTGCTAATTTCTCACGAAGATGTGTCATTTTATGCTTACACCAGCTTACTTGAAGCGGGACTAAAGCTTTTGGTGGCCTTTGTGATAAAAACAGTGACATCGTATGACAATCTTGTTTTATATTCGTTTTTATTACTACTGGTATCCACAATAGTCTATATTATCTATTTCGTGGTTTGCAAAAGAAGATATTCTCAGATATTAGCCTTCTCAGAGCGTCCAAGACTCCACATTAACAAGCTCAAAAGTATATTCTCTTTTTCTTCTTGGACTTTTATTGGGGGTATTGCAGGCACTGCAAATACTCAAGGCGTTAATCTCCTTCTTAACATGTTTTTTGGCACAATTGCCAATGCTGCCTATGCAGTAAGTATTCAGATTAATGTAGCGATCCAATTGATATCCAACAATTTGTTCTTAGCATTGCGTCCTGCTATAATCAAGAGTTATGCACGAGAAGATCACTGTTTTACTAGACGACTATTTTATCTTAGCAATAAGGTGTGTTTAATTCTGCTCTTGACTATTTGCATACCTCTTTGGCTTGAAGTACCTAGTGTACTTAAAATTTGGGTGGGATCAGTCGAAGAATATATGATTTCTTTTTCCAGACTATTTATCGTATATTCAATCCTCCTCGCCCTATCTAACCCATTTACCATCATCACACAAGCATGCAATGAGGTGAAGAAATACCATTTGATTGTTGATGGATTCGCCCTTTTGTCCCTACCTATTAGTTACATCCTCCTCAGAAATGGGGCTCCAGCCGAAATACCTTTAATTTGCGTCGTCTTTATTATGATGGTCGCCAACTTCATTCGCCTTTGGTATGTCGCACGCATTTACCCTGAAATTAAGGTATCAGACTTTTTACTTACATTCCTAATGCCTGGCACCTTCTATTTCATATTGTCTTTTGTTACCTGTTATTTCATCTCCCATTGGATGTCTCAAACGACTCCCTACATATCTATAGTCTTAGTTGCTCTTTTTTCTTTGACTTTCACTCCGTTACTGGGATTTCGATTGCTACTAAAAAAATCCGAAAGGAGAACTATTTTGAATCTCCTTTCTGCCAATAAACTCTTTTCTCATTAACCAACATCTCTAATGGACAACAACCTAGACATCCTTTATTTTAACTCTTTCTTGTATTTGGTTGCTTTTTTAGTGTCCTTTCGAAAAACAGCCTCTGAAAAAGCTGGCGGATTTTATACCCTTTGGTCGCCTCATAGAGTGACTTTCGGCCTGTACTTTTTTGTCTCTATTGTCGCTATTTTTTTATACATCAACCCCATTTCTCCATTTGATTTTGACCTAAAGTATTTCCCTTTTATTTTTCTCTGGTTTTTCCTTGTCATATTTGCCTCCCTTTTAAAGAGAGTTGTAAAAACAAAAAGGGGAGTTGATATTCAGGAAAAAGAATATGACTTTCTTTATTTCTGTGGATGGCTTACTGCTGCAATTATTATAGCTAATTCCACTATATCTCTTAGTAGCATTGGACTTTCGGACTTATTCTCAAGTGAAGGAATCATAAATAACTACATCCACTCTCAAGAAACCCTGTCAGAAAGTTATAGTACAGGAACGAACTATTTAAACCTCGCGAATTATGTTGTTACAGACCTTGCAGTCTTCTTGCTTGCCATTTCTTTGTTTCGACAAAAAAAATGGCTGTTTACCTTACTGTTTATTGCGATTATCTTAAACAATCTAGTAGCCCTCTCTCGTGGTGCTCGATCCTACTTAACGACACAAGTCATTTCCTTCTACTTCTTCTATTTTTTATTCTCTCCGTTGTTGAGTGAAAAGACTAAAAAGGTTGCGAAGGTGGGTGGCAGTATACTACTTGCCTTTGTCTGTTCCCTCTTCGTCCTAATAACCCTGTCTAGATTTTCTGATAAGGACAGTGTACAAAATCAAATGCTTTCTTACAAGACACAAAGCTATACATCTCAATCAATGTTGGTATTTAACGAGTATGCTTTTAATGCCAATGGTATTAGGTATGGAGATCGTACTGTGCCCTTAGTTAGGAAATCGCTAGGGTTAAAGGTATCTACAAACTACTACGAACGCCGAGATCAATTCCATAGCATGCTAGTTGATGACTCTTATTTTATTACTTTTGTTGGAGAATTTATGCTCGACTTTGGACCTGGAGGAGCTATCGTGATCTTGTTATTGTTGTGGCTATTTTTTTTCGCCATCCTTCGTAAGAACAAGCATTGGACAGTTGCTCATCTTTTATCCATGTTCATTATTTTCCAATTGTGTACTTATGGCGTTACGCTTTTTCCTTTTGCAGAAAAGGCTGGGAACCTAAGATTATTGCTTTATGCATTTGTTGGCATTACATGCTTTGTGATAAGGCAATCTCAAAAAAGGCGCTACTGCAGCGCATGTGTTTAATAGAAGTCTTATGGAAATATTTTACGAAAGAAATAGAGGCGGTATGCGTGCTCGTGTTATCGCCTTTTACCTCCCTCAATATCACCCGATTCCCGAAAATGACAAATGGTGGGGAAAGGGTTTTACCGAATGGACCAATGTAGCAAAAGCCAAGCCTCTATTCCCAGGGCACTTTCAACCAAAGATTCCTGCTGATCTAGGGTTTTATGACCTTAGGATTCCTGAAGTGAGAATAGCACAAGCAGAGCTTGCTAGAAAGGCTGGGATTGAGGGGTTTTGTTACTATCACTATTGGTTTTCTTCAGGCAAACAATTGTTACAACGTCCTTTTGAGGATGTTTTACATTCAGGAGAACCAGATTTTCCCTTTTGTTTGTGCTGGGCAAATCATGATTGGTATAATAAGACCTGGTCAGATGGCGGAATAGTGGTAGAACAAAAACTTCTGATAAAGCAAGAATACAATCACGACGATTATATTGCTCATTTCCATCATCTTCTGCCTGCATTTCGGGACAAAAGATATATCACATGTGATGGGAAACCCATTTTCGTAATCTGGCATTATGAAGATGTTCCTAATGTCAAAGAGTTCATTTCTCTTTGGCAAGACTTAGCGGTGAGTAATGGTTTAAAAGGCATTTACTTCGTTGCAAATTGTTTTGCCATGGATGTTAAGCAATTGTCTATTAGTAGCGTTTTCCGAAAAGAAGTTCCTCCGAGCCCAGACTACAATAGAATTTTGGACTTGGGTTTTGATGCAATCAATTTAAAGGGAGCACGTAGAGCAGAATTCCTTGTCCAAAGTAGACTGAAGTATTTCATGAGATTTATCAATAGGAAGGTATTCAGAAAGGAAACATTATCTATTTGTCATCAAAAAGACATCAACAAATATCTTTTCAATGAAGACGATAGAAAGGAATTCGTATTCCCAACATTATTTCCCAATTGGGACCACTCTCCGAGAAGTGGAAAGAGGGCTCGAATCTATGTAGATAGTACTCCAGAGCGTTTTGGGGAGCAGATTGACATTGCACTAAGTTTGATACAGAATAAGGAAGATGAGCATAAAATCCTTTTTCTTCAGTCTTGGAATGAATGGGGAGAAGGGAATTATGTTGAACCTGACATTAGATACGGTCATGGATATTTGGACGTATTGGAAGAAAAGTTGATTGATCACACTCTTTGAGTATTGCTTTTTGACTATGAAGGTACTTGTTCTTTTGACTAACTTTTTTCCATATGGACAGGAAGAACCATATCTAGAGACAGAAGTCCCATTTTACCAAGGGCTCTTCGATCGCGTAATTATTTGTTCTCTGCAACTTAGACAGAATCATATTAATTCTAGGCCTAGGGGCTTGCCAGAAGAATTTTCTGTCATCCCAGTATGTAAACTTTCATTTTGGGGCTATTTTATTCGTCTGTTTTATTCTATTCTCGACATCAACTATTACAGGGAAATCATGCGTCTTATACGTCAAAAACGTTTTACTTTTGGACGCCTAAAAAGATTGACTTTTTACCTTGTAAGAGCACATTATGAGGCGAATATTGTAAGGGAGAGAATACGTAAACCCAAAGTAATAAATGTAGATGATTCTATTGTTTTCTATTCCTATCGTTTCGATTATCAGCCTTATGTTGGATTACTTTTGTCAAGGAAATTTCCCAGTAGTACTGTTATTTCTAGGGGGCATGGCTTTGACCTCTATGAATTCCGTAGACCAGAAAACTACATCCCCCTGAGGACTTGCCTATTAAATAGTTTAACTCGGATTTTCCCAGTATCAAATCAAGGACGAGAATATCTGCTTGACACTTTTTCTGCTCCGAACAAGAAGGTTGAAGTGGCCCGACTTGGAACCAAAGACTATGGTTTAGGGAAAATCCCTGTTACACGTACTCCTCTAAGAATTGTCTCTTGTTCTACCCTTTCGGAAGTCAAAAGAGTACATCTGATTATCCAAGCATTATCAAAGATCGATATTGATATCCATTGGGATCATTATGGAACCGGAGAGCTAGCTTCCGACCTAAAGGACTTAGCCGATTCTGTTCTACCGGAAAATGTATCGTATGCTTTTAGAGGCCATTTTGCGAACTACGATCTTATGCAAATCTACCAAAAGACGCCATATCATTTTTTTGTGAATGTAAGCTCTTCTGAAGGGCTTCCTGTTTCTATTATGGAAGCAATGTCTTTTGGAATTCCCTGCATAGCAACTGATGTGGGTGGGACATGCGAGATCGTGACAGATAGAAGAAATGGCTTCCTCTTGAGAAGCGACTTTTCACCATCTGAGTTGGCGAAAATACTAACCCTATGCACTTCTGCAGAACCCTCTTTCTACGATCAACTTCGAAAAAATGCTCGAGAAGATTGGGAGTTAGGATTCTCTGCTAGAAATAACTATTATAGATTTGTACATCAATTATCCATGCTTTGATTATCCCAAACTGCAAGCTATGTATTTATTCATCAAAAGGTTGTTGGACATTTTTATCTCCCTACTATTGAGTGTCCCTATTTTTCTAATAATACTACCATTCGAAGTGCTGATACTCATTGAAGATGGATTTCCTATCTTTTACAATTCATGGCGAATGGGGAAAAATGGAGTCCCATTTAAAATGCTAAAACTCAGGTCGATGTACAATAACAGTCCAGATCTTAGAAATGATGATGGGTCCACTATGAACTCTCCCAAAGACCCTAGAGTAACACGTATTGGATGCTTCATTAGGAAAACGAGTATTGACGAGTTACCTCAGATATTTAATGTTTTAATTGGCAATATGAGTTTTGTTGGGCCTCGCCCGTCTCTCACCAATACTCCTTATAACCAATATGATGAGATACGCAAAAAACGTGTTTCTGTGAGACCTGGTATTACAGGCTATAGCCAAGCTTATTTTCGCAATTCGATTGAACAAGAAGAGAAGTTTAAGTACGACTGCTACTATGTTGATCATATGAGTTTCTTTTTGGACTTGAAGATTTTGTGTAAGACATTTATATCCGTCTTCCGCTCTAAAAACATTTACAACAAATAAGCGCGACAGAGATGACGAAGAGATTATTCATTCTTGGAGCATCTGTTCTTCAACTTCCTGCAATATTAGAAGCGAAGAAAATGGGATTTGAAGTTGGAGTCGCAGATATGAATCCTGAGGCAGTAGGGGTCCCCTATGCTGATGTTTTTTTCCCGGTTAGTACAACAGATATTGATGGAATAATATCGTCGGTAGAGTCTTTTGAAGCTGACGGCATTATGACCCTTGCTACTGATATGCCCATGCGCACTATTGCTCAAGTATGCGAGAGATTTCCATGGATGGTCGGGATAGATTACGAAACCGCCATAAGGTGTACCGATAAGTTCGAAATGATAAAAGCATTCCATGCTCACAATGTTCCTGCACCGTGGTACAAAATAGTGAATAGAGAAGAACTAAATAGCTTAATCCCCAATAGTTTTTCGTATCCATGCATTTCCAAGCCTATAGACGCCTCAGGAAGCAGAGGGGTGAGCTATATCGAAAGTCCTAAGGCTCTCATTTCTGCTGTGAGGTATAGCTTAACCCAATCTCGTGATGGCAAAGCAATTATTGAAGAGTATTTGGATGGAGATGAAATAAGTATTGAAGCCATAACAGTAAAAGGGGAAACACATATTATTGCCATTACGGACAAAGTAGTTACAGGTCAGCCATACTTTGTTGAAATGGGACATAGTCAGCCTAGCAAATATTCTTTGACTCATAGAGACGAAATTTGCCAAATTGCCACAGAGGCTATTCGTGCCGTTGGTATTGTCAATGGGCCATCACACATCGAAATGAAAAACACTTCCAAGGGATTTAAGATGGTTGAGATAGGTGCAAGACTTGGTGGCGATTGCATTACGACTCATCTAGTTCCTCTATCTACTGGGGTCTCTATGGTAAGAGCAACAATCGACTTAGCATTAGGCTGTACTCCAGACCTCAAGATTAAGACACATAAAGGATCTGCAATTAGGTATATTCCTCATGATCAAGAGGGGTTTCTTCAGGATATTCGAGGTGTTGAACAGGCATTAAAGATGCCATTTATTGAAACTGTAGTTATCAACAAGTCTCTAGGAGAACCTATTGGCGAGATTAAAAGCAGTAACGATCGGATCGGATTTGTAATATCATGTGCCGACAATGCTAGCGTTGCGATCAATGCCTGTGAAAACGCTTTAGCTAGTATTTCATATACAATACAAACACAGAAATAGAAAATGAATAGGAAGATATTGATTTTAGGAGCAGGGCGTGGCCATTTAGGGCTTATAAAGACAGCAAAAGAGATGGGGTTGTATACTGTTGTAGTTGGCCTCCCTGGGAATTATCCATGTATTCCCTTAGCTGACAAGTTTTGTATCGCTGATATTTCTAAGCCTGAAGAGGTATTGGCAGTGGCCATGAAAGAACAAGTGGATGGAGCCATTATATGTGCTTCTGATACAGGTCTAATGTCTATCGGTTTAATCAGTGATAAACTAGGTCTTCACGGACTATCTTATGAGTCTGCAGCTCTCTCTCAAGATAAGTTCCTCATGAAGAAAGCTCTAGTGGAGCATGGTGTTCAAACAGCTAAATTTGTTACGGTCTCTTCTTTTGATGATTTTGTTCTCAGGTCATCCCATCTCTCCTATCCTCTTATGATAAAAGCAACTGATCTTCAGGGAAGTCGAGGAATATACAAAGTTTACACACAAGATGAAGCTAGAGATGCCTTGGCGAAAGTCTTTTCATTAACCCATCGCTCATATTGTGTTGTCGAAGAGTTTATTGAGGGAATTGAATTTGGAGCTCAAGCTTTTATTTCTAATGGCAAAGTAAAATTCGTTCTTCCTCATGGAGATGAAGTTTTTGACACAGGACATACAAAAATTCCCATAGGTCATTCTATGCCATTAGCAACTAGTGATTCTGATTTCTTAAGTAAGGTTACACTTCAAGTAGAGAGAGCAATTGAGGCCTTGGGGTTAGACAATTGTGCTGTTAATGTGGATTTGATAGATTGTGATGGCAACATCTTTGTGATAGAGCTTTCGGGGCGTAGTGGGGCAAATTGTCTTGCTGAATTAACGAGCATTCATCTCGGATTCGATTATTACAAATTAATGTTGCTCAATTCTTTGGGAAAAGAAATTGATAGCATCATAGAGCAACTTAACTCAAAGAACAGGAAAACTTGCATCTCTAAAATGCTTTATGCACCAATGGCAGGCACACTAAGATCTCTCGAATTCCCTCATTCTGAAACTATTGCGATTGATTTTTTCGTAAAGCCAGGCGATGAACTTCGGCAGATTTCGTCTTCTAACGATGCTATTGGACAGATCATTGTAGGAGCAGACTCCTTAGAGCAATGTTCGCAGGCGATTAAAGAGATAGAATCCCAAATTTCAATCACGATACGATGAAAATAAGGAGACTTTTTAATTTCGTTTTCTTGCATCTCCAGAAGCTTCCAATGAAAAGCCAAGGTGTAAGAGCGAGATTTTGTAAATGGGGGGGGGTAAATATAGAGGCTCCATCTACAGTTTTCATTGGCGAAGGAGTGTTTTTTGACACGAATTTCCCAGAAAAAATAACTATTGAATCAGGGGCAAGAATAACTCTTGGATGTGTTATATTGGCACATTTCCGCAAGGGGCAGAATAAGTCTAACTACATTGTTGGAGAGGTAAGAATAAAACGGAATGCTCTTGTTGGTGCTCGTACAATTATTTGTCATCCGATTACAATTGGAGAGAATTCGATTGTAGGAGCTGGGTCTGTAGTCACAAAGGATATTCCTGACAATCAAGTTTGGGCAGGAGTTCCAGCTCGCTTTGTTAGAGAAGTCAATATCAACGATTAGTTTCATAGGACAGCAACATGAGAGAAACGAATCCGGACTCGGGTTTGTTTCCTTTCTGTCTAGGTTCTCTAGAGTGCGACTATTTTCGTTTACCTCGAGCCAAGAGACAGCGCACGTCTCTACAGGGGGGGGGAATCCGAAGTGGAGCAAAATGTTTTGCAAAGCAAATTGCCCTAAAAGAGATTATGTACAACTTAATCACTACCTTTACATCCAAGAATAAGACCTCCTTAACGAACGAAGAGATAGAGACTCTAAAAAGACTGATTTACAAACTGATAAACGAAGAAAAATAGAATGAGAACTACGTTTTTAATGCTACTAGCGGCTTGTCTCGCTATGCCTATTTATGGTCAGACAACCCACACCAACCCAAATAAGGGGACGAAGGAAAGAAAAATGACAACAATCTATGACTTCAGCCTTACCGATGCCCAAGGCAACGATGTAAGTCTCTCGGAATACAAGGGCAAGGTATTGCTTATTGTCAATACCGCTACCAAATGTGGTTTTACACCACAATACGAGAAGCTTGAAGAGATGTACCGCAACATGAGAGCTGAAGGGTTCGAGATTATCGACATCCCTTGCAACCAGTTTAAGAATCAGGCCCCAGGCTCCGACGAGGAGATTACCCAATTTTGTCGCATGAATTTCGGCACCGAATTTCCACAATTCAAAAAGAGCGATGTTAACGGCGAGAACGAACTCCCTCTCTACACTTGGCTTAAGAGCCAAAAGGGATTTGAGGGTTTCGACAAAGAAAACAGCCTGAGCCCAAAACTTGAGAGAATGCTTGATAAAGCCGATCCCAATTGGCGTTCGAAGAGCGATATAAAATGGAATTTTACCAAATTCTTGATCGACCGTAATGGCAACGTCATTGCACGTTTCGAGCCCACTAAGGATATGGGTAAAGTAGCAGAGCTTGTCAAGAAAGCCCTTGAGGCCAAATAAGCAAAAGACATTTGAACATAAAAATAGGAAAGAAGCATCCGCTGTCTTTTCCGACATGAAAGGCGAAATCGAAACAATCCGATTCTAAAACAGCCTAGTAATAGAATGGGGCACCCTTAGTTCAACTAGGGGTGTCTTTTTTTTGCTTGCTCTATACGGCAGAGCCGTCTCACAAAAGAGATGCTCGGCGGCAACCCCGAATTCTCCATAATGCCCCTCCTCATCCGTAAAGAAGATTTCCCAATTAAGGGAAATCTAGAGAGTTACACTTCAATCTCTTCTCATTTCCAAGCACTTACCTTCAGAAGTATCCCCAACACTCTTTTTTCTAAAGGACCTCAAGTAGTTTTCGTTTCCTTCTTGCCTAAATTTTCTCGAGTTCTAGGCCTAAAAAAATTTTGCTCCTGCCCATGAAACTTTTTTATTCTACCCTATTCCGAGAAAAGTGCAGGGCAAGGTTTTTCTTCCGTTTCACGAGGAGAGATAGGAGAAAAGTTTCTTACCGAGAAAAACATGTGAGGGTATTGCAGATTTCGATAAAAGTATTACCTTTGCATCGCTGTTAGCAGAGCAGTGCTAGAGAGTGCTGCTAAAAACTCGCAAGAGTAGTACCGGTAAAAAGAAAAGAGGGCTCATAGCTCAGCTGGTTTAGAGCATCTGTCTTACAAACAGAGGGTCATAGGTTCGAATCCTATTGGGCCCACTTTATCTTAGTCTCGGATTACCTTGAGAGCAGATACAAGAGATTTTGAGAAATCTTGTAGTGAGAACGCGTGAGGGCTCATAGCTCAGCTGGTTTAGAGCATCTGTCTTACAAACAGAGGGTCATAGGTTCGAATCCTATTGGGCCCACGCATAGAGAGAATGGTGGTATAGTCTTGAATTTGAAAACAAGGCATCTGACCACAACGAAGAGGAAGCCTCTATCTTTCCTAATGATCAAGGGAGGGCAGTGGCTTTTTTTTGTAGTCAAGTGATCACGTACTCACCATCCTGTTTTTGGTATTCTATCGCAGAACCGCTAGAGACAACAACCGGCGAAGCAAGGCGCTTCATCCCAAGGCTCCAAACATCGGTTAGCCTAGGCAAGAAAAGCCAAGCCTCTCCCCCGTTAGCCTCTTGGGTGTGATGGGAAATTAGGGACAGCTCTATTTTGAGCAACTAATTTTGAGTAACACAAAAAAAAGAAGAAGAGAATGAAGACATTCCAACTCAACGCCGACCTCCGCGAAGGTCTTGGCAAGAAGGCTACTAAGAGCCTCCGCAAGCAGGGTATCATCCCCGCAGTAATCTATGGTGGAGAAGCAACTCATCACCTCACCGTAACACAAGATGCAGTGCGCAACCTTATCTACACTCCCGAGATCTTCGACATCGATCTCTCAGTAGCAGGTAAAACTTGCAAGGCTGTACTCAAGGATATTCAATTCCACCCCGTAACAGACGAAATCCTCCACATCGACTTCCTCGAAGTTAACAAAGACAAGGCTATCGAAATGGAAGTCCCTGTTGTACTCGAAGGCCACGCTGCCGGGGTACGCGCCGGGGGTAAACTCGTGCTCGAAATGCGCAAACTTCGCGTTAAAGCCATCTACGATCAGATCCCCGAGAGACTTCACATCAATGTAGAAAACCTAGAGCTTGGCAAGTCTATGCAGGTAGGTGCTCTCAGCTTCGAAGGGCTTGAGATCATGAACGCGAAGAACGCCGTTGTGTGTGCTGTTCGCCTCACTCGTGCTGCTCGTGGTGCTGCTGCCAAGAAATAATTAGGCTAGAAAGCAAGGGGCTTTTTGACGGGGATCCTCCCCAAGAAAAGCTCAGACAACCAACCCCTCACCTCTCGACACCAAAGAGAGGTGGGGGATTTTTGTTTTCGGATGTTGGGGAAAGGACACCTCTTATAAGCCCTTCCCCCGATCTGCAACCGCTCCGATTGATAAACCTTACAACCTCTTCTCTTTATCAAGGGAAGAAGATAATTCGAGGGGAATGGCTAACTTTGAGCCCAAGAATATGAAATACCTTATAGTAGGACTAGGCAATATAGGCGAAGAGTATTGGGGCACACGGCACAATGTTGGCTTTCGTATGGCAAACGCAATAGCGGAAGAGATCGGTGCGACCTTTACTGAGCAACGTTATGGAGCCGTTGCACGAGGGCGCATCAAAAATGCAGAACTCGTTTTGCTCAAGCCCTCCACCTATATGAATCTGAGCGGAGAGGCGGTACGTTACTGGCTCCAAAAAGAGAATCTTCCCACGGAGCAACTCCTCATCTTAGTGGATGACCTTGCTCTCGATTTTGGTACCCTCAGACTTAAGTCAAAAGGCAGCGATGCAGGGCACAATGGACTTAAAAACATTGTGCAGCTACTCGGCACTGCGGAGTATGCACGCCTACGCTTTGGTTTAGGAAGTCGCTTTTCGAGGGGACGTCAGATAGAGTTTGTTCTCGGGCACTTTACGCCGGAAGAGGAGCAATATATGCCACTTCTCACCAAGGAGGCGGTTGCCATTGTTCGCGATTTCTGCCTCTCGGGCGTAGACAGAGCCATGAATTGGCATAACAAGAAGTCTCTACTACCCCCTCCCGAAGAGCAAAAACCCGACACTCCTACACCCCTACCCAACTACTAGCATCACGAGAGAAATGGCCGGAGAAGTACGAATCGATAGTTTTTTGTGGGCAGTACGCATCTTCAAGAGCCGCTCTTTGGCTAGCGATGCCTGCAAAAAGGGACGTGTTACCATCAACTCTCAAAGTGTAAAGCCCTCGCGACTCGTTGTGGCCGGCGACGTTATTGGGGTGCGCAAAGCCCCCGTAACCTACAGCTTCAGAGTACTGCAAACGGCACGCAACCGAATGGGAGCCAAGCTCGTCCCCGACTACATCCTCAACATAACACCGCGTGAGGAGCTTGAAGTGCTAGAGCTACAGCGCATATCGGGATTCATTGATAGAGCCAAGGGCGAGGGGCGACCCACCAAAAAAGACCGACGTTCTCTAGACGAATGGCAGGGAATGAACGACAACTTCTTCATCGACAACGAAGACTTTTTCTCCGACGATTTTGATCTCGACAGCGAATAGCATGCCATAAATCCCCCCCTATACCCCAACGTAAGTAAGCCCTAAGCTATGTGGAGCGAAGTTACCAGCATCATATTCTCAGCTATCTATCTAGTAGTTGCGTTGGGTATTGCCCTTGTGGTGATCAGCGAAAACAGGAATCCGATAAAGGCACTATCGTGGGTAATGGTGGTACTTTTGATTCCCGCCGTAGGTATCATTCTCTACTATTTCTTCGGACAGGACCTCCGTCACACCCACACCATCCACCGCAAAATATACCGAAGGCTCTCAAGTGTGCCCTATAGCTTCGAAGACTATGCCATCGTAAGTAAGCCCATTCTGCAAAAGCCTCAATATCGCCCCGTAGAGCAACTTTGTGAGCGACTAGGGGACAGCCCCGTACTTGCAGCGCAGGAAATCAAAATATTCACCACAGGACACGACAAGTTTGAGGCTCTCTTTGCCGATATCAGAGCAGCTAAGCAGCACATTCATCTTCAGTATTATGCCATTGAGAGCGACCGACTCGGCAATCAACTTGCCGATCTGCTGATACAAAAGGTTAGCGAGGGGGTAATTGTACGCATCCTGTACGATGATGTTGGCTCTTGGGGGTCTCGTCGCTCTTTTTGGAAGCGAATGCGAAAGGCTGGTGTCCAGGTCTATCCCTTTATGAAGGTGGTGCTCCCCTACCTTTCCTCGCGTGTGAACTATCGCAATCACCGCAAACTTGCCATAATAGACGGAGAAATCGGCTACATGGGAGGGATGAACATAGCCGATCGCTACTACTACGGCAATGAAATGGGCCCTTGGAGAGATACGCACTTCCGCCTCACAGGAGGAATTGTTGCGGAACTACAGACGGCATTCCTCATCGATTGGTACCTCATCACACGGAGGGTCGTACACCTTAGGGACTACTTTCCCAAAAGACTCTCCTTGGGCGATACACCCCTTATCCCCATGCAATTTTTCTTGGGATCGCCTATGGGGGCTTGGCGTAGCATCGAACAAGCCATCAATTACCTCATCCTACGAGCAACTCGTCGCATCTGCATTGAGACGCCCTACTTCCTCCCCACACAAACACTAAACGAGGCTCTCTCTATGGCGGCCTTAGGTGGCGTTGAGGTCAATCTACTCATCCCTCGCAAAGGCGATGTACTAGCCTCCCATCTTGCCTCACTCTCCTATCTGGATGGACTGATGGAGGCCGGAGTGCATGTTTACTTCTACAAGGCCGGTTTTCTGCACTCCAAATTCCTCACGATAGATGGAGAAGTAGCTCTTGTGGGCTCTGCCAATATGGACTTTAGAAGTTTCGAACACAATTTTGAATGCGCAAGCATCATCTACGAAGCAGGCTTTACCCAACAACTAGAAGAGATATTTGCTCAAGACCTCGACAATAGCGAGCCGGTAATCCCTGCCCGCTGGAGGAACCGAAAACGCTGGCGGAGATTCTGTGAATCGATAATGCGACTTTTTTCACCTCTCCTCTAGATTTTCTCGAAGAAAAAGGGAACAAAAAACACTTTTCTACTCCAAAAAGCACTGCAATTTGCAGGGTAGTTGTATATTTGCAGAGCGAATGTATCCTACCCTCAGCACATAGGAGGATAGACAGCTACAGAGACGAATAATAATAAACGACTATACAGGATGAAGATTGTAAGGATTGTACTGATTGCCCTAGCAGTAATTGTAATGGGCTACCTTTGCGTGATGAGTATCGTAACTCCCGAAAACTTCAAAAAGGAACAAGCTCAGAGAGAAGCTGTAATTGAGAAGCGACTCAAAGACATTGCAACCTACGAGATTGCCTACAAAGAGAACTTTGGCAAATTCGCCACAGCTGACGAGTTGGTAGAGTTCCTCACCAATGGTAAAATCTTCTACATCAACGCTGAAGGAGACTACACCGACGAAATGCGCGAAAAGGGAATTACAGAAAAACAAGCCGCAGCACAAGGGCTCATCAAGCGCGACACTACTTACATGAGCGCACGCGACTCCCTGCTTAAAAATGGAGAAGACCCTCGCGAACTCATTATGGTGCCCGGATTCCCTGACCATCGTATTGAGATCGAAACTGCAACAATACAACAAGAGGTAGGTAACGATACGATCAATATTTCCGTATTCCAAGCCCAAGTACCCATGGAGGTATACCTCGCAGGAATGGATAAGCACATCCTTTCAACAAAGATCTCTGATGCAAAGGCTCGCAACAATGGAGCCGGCTATCCAGGTTTGCGTATTGGGTCTCTCAAAGAAGTTAAGACAACAGGTAACTGGGAATAAGATATTCTCTTCGTTCTCCTTGGGGAATCAGCATCCCTCATAAGAAGGAGAGGTGGGTAAGACTCCTAATAAGGATAGAGGGAAGGAAGCATGGCTCCATCTACGATAGAAGGGTTACCTCTACTAGACGAAACCACTGCCGAACGTTATAACCTCTCTCTACGTCTTCACCCTGACGGCATAACTTATACTCTATCACTCGCTCAAGATCCTACCAAGGTATTGGGCAGTGATAGAGTTTTTTTTGTTCCTACAGCCGAGGGGGTAGAGTACACAGATCGTTTGAGCGATCTTATCTATGCCTATAGTTTTCTCCCTCTCCCTTATCATCACATTCAGATAGCTTTTGATGCTTCCGCTTTCGTTTTAGTACCCCCAGGCATCCCTGTACGCGAAGACGAAGAGGCGTGGCTATCCATTGCTGTACCTATCTTACACAACGAAGTAGGCTATACAGCATCTTATCATTTGGGGACAGAGGCTCCAACGCTGCTTGCCGCTTGGGAACGTTCTACCTTTACGTTCTTACGTCGTACCTATCCTTACGCCGAAATCCTCCCCTATGTTGTACCCACTCTCCGCGATGGGCTCATAGCAAGCCGCAGCACGGAGAACGGCCGACTTATCTACCTCTTGGTCTCCCCCCTCACGCTCAACATCCTTGTATTCGAGCGAGGGAGCATCAAGTTTGCCAATAGATTCGCGCTCATTGCCACCGGCACCCCTTCTAGCATTGCCGGAGAGATACTCTACTACCTAGGGGCTGTATGGCAGCAAATAGGCAGAGATAGGGCAGCCGACGATGCTATTCATCTCTTTCACACCACCTCCCTAGAGATGGCACAAGAGCTGGGCAATGCTCTTTCTTCCCATCTCTCCCCTCTCGGTTTCTCCCTCCAAAGCATCCAATGTTCTCCCCTATCCCTTAATTAGAGGAGAGATTCTGATATCTTATTCTATGCGTATCATTAGTGGGAAATATGGGCATAGACGTTTTGACGTCCCCAAAGGGTTCAAACTTCGCCCTACGACCGATCTCGCCAAAGAGGCTCTATTTAGCACAATCACCTCCATGTTTTCCTACGAAGGGGCACGCATACTCGATCTCTTTACCGGTACCGGAAGTATTGGATTAGAGTTTGCTTCTCGAGGAGCTAAATGGGTTGATATGGTAGAGAAACAACCCAAACAGGTTGCTTTTATCCAATCTGTAATTAAGGCTCTACATGCAGAGGATGAGGCTGCCGTACACGTGGGCAACGTTTTCAAATGGCTTACCCCTCAAACGGACTCAGCCTCTACGCCCTACGACCTTATCTTTGCAGATCCTCCCTATGCCCTAGAAGCCCTCGTAAAGCTGCCCCAACTCGTTTTCTCTTCGGGGCTGTTGGCTCCAGAGGGGCTCTTTATTTTGGAGCACCCTGAGACCTACGATTTTTCCAAAACTCCTTTCTTTGTAAAACACAAGAGGTATAGCGCGGTCAATTTCTCCATCTTCCAAAACCACCCCTAACCCCTCTCTTTTTCAAAATAAGAAGAGATATTTTCTCGTCTCTCCGGTAAGAGGTAGGCGAACAACTCCAAGGCACCTCCCCCACCTCTTCACGGATCAAAGATTTACCCTTTGGCAAACAAACGTCTCCTTCCCCCCATAATCAGAAACACCCTGCCTCCTCCCCTCGGGGAAGAAACAGAGTGTTTATTCTATCCCAACACCCGCTAAGGGTGTCAGCAGAAGGTAAGGTTGCTTACTTTACCTCCCAAACATCTTGTTGCAAGAAGAGCTCGCGAAGTTTGCGAGTTGGGTTCTTAGCTTGCACTTCTGCAATCTGAGCGTGTACAGCTTCGTCGTAAGTAGGAGCCTCTACATCGCGGATAACACCCATAGCCATAGGCAAGTTTTCACCATCCATCATAGCCAACATGGTATGAAGGGTAGAATCTTGCTCATGAGCATCGTGGGTTAGGATATCGTTGATAGAGTAACCACCTTCGCCGATCTTTACAACCTTGAGTTTGAATCCATCGAGTACGAGACCTTTATCAAGATTCTGCCCAAAGATCATCTTTTTGCCGTGCTCAAGTACGATTGTCTTTTCTGCACGCACTTCCTTAGATGAGAGATATTTGTGCGCACCGTCATTGAAGATAACACAATTCACAAGCACTTCTGTAACAGCAGCGCCCTTGTGACGAGCAGAAGCGGTGAGGCAGTCTACCAAAGTCTTTTGGTCTACATCCAAACTACGAGCGAAGAAGCGACCACGAGCCCCCATCACCAATTCAGCAGGGATAAAGGGATCTTCTACCGTACCATAAGGTGAACTCTTAGAAACGAAACCACGGGGAGACGTAGGAGAGTATTGTCCCTTAGTCAAACCATAGATGCGGTTATTGAAGAGTACTACATTAAGGTCGATATTACGACGCATTGCATGAATAAAGTGGTTACCCCCGATAGCCAAGCTATCGCCATCGCCTGATGCGAGCCAAACGCTGAGGTCGGGACGAGCTGTCTTGAGACCTGTAGCGATAGCGGCACCACGACCATGAATGGTGTGGAAACCATATGTATTCATGTAGTAGGGGAGACGAGAAGAACAACCAATCCCCGAGATTACAGCCGTTTGGTGCGGAGCAATACCAAGCTCAGCCATTGCCTTTTGAAGGGCAAGAACGACACCATGGTCTCCACAACCAGGGCACCAACGAACATACTGATCGCTCTTAAAATCTTGTGCAGTATACATAACTGGAGTATTCTGATCTTGTGCCATCTCTTATGCCTCCATCATTTTAGAAAATTCTTCTACCAAGCGACCCACATTGAAAGGTTGCCCCTTAACACGATTGAGTTGCAAGGGAGCAAAGTCTGCAATCTTGCCCTTTAGATACATGGCAAGCTGCCCATTGTTTTGCTCTGCTACCACTGCCTTCTTGTACTTGAGAAGCACTTCTCTTGTATTGGCAGGTAGAGGGCTAATGAAGGTAAAGTGAGCATGAGCCACCTTCTTGCCTTCCTTGCGCATCTTTTCCATAGCCTCGTGTAGGTGACCATAAGTACCTCCCCAACCAACGATTAGGAAGTCTGCATCATCTACATCACCCTCTACTTTGAGGGGAGGAATTACCTTGGCGATATTATCGATCTTAGCCTGACGGTTATTCACCATGAGTTGGTGGTTGTCAGGATTGGTACTGATGGCACCTGTCTTATTGTCCTTTTCGAGACCTCCCAAACGGTGTTGATAGCCTTCTTGACCAGGTACTGCCCAATAGCGAACCAACGTTTCGAGATCGCGACGATAGGGTTTCCAAGGCTCTTCACCCTTGTAATTACAGATGTAATTGGGTTTGATCTCGGGGAACTTTTCGTATTCGGGGATGCGCCAAGCTTGTGAACCGTTGGCTACATACGCGTCGGTAAGAAGCACTACGGGGGTCATGTGCTCAAGAGCAATCTTCGATGCCCAGTAAGCTTGATTGAAGCAATCCCCAGACGAAGTTGCCGAAACAACTACGAGAGGAGACTCCCCATTACGACCGTAGAGAGCCTGCAAGAGGTCGGTTTGTTCACTCTTGGTAGGCAAACCGGTAGAGGGACCACCGCGCTGAACATCTACAACAACGAGAGGGAGCTCGGCCATTACAGCGAGACCCAAAGCCTCGCTCTTGAGGGCAAGACCGGGACCGGACGTTGTAGTAACGGCAAGGCTACCACCAAAAGAAGCCCCGATAGAAGTACAGATACCGGCAATTTCGTCTTCTGCCTGTACGGTTACTACACCGAGAGCCTTGTGCTTAGAAAGCTCATGAAGGATATCAGTAGCAGGAGTGATAGGGTAGCTACCGAGGAAGAGTTGGAGACCGGAGCGTTCGGCAGCAGCCATAAGACCATAAGCCGTAGCCTTGTTCCCACTCATATCCATATAGAGACCCGGTTCTTGCTTTTGCCCCTCGACATGGAAGGGAGTACCTGCAGAAGCGTGGGTATTGGCACCGTAGTTATACCCATCGTTGAGGGCCTTGATGTTGGCCTGACGTATGAGTTCTTTTTTACCAAACTTCTTATTGATAAAGTCTACGGCGTGCTCGAGAGTGCGGTCGAATAGCCAGCAAACCAGCCCGAGGGCAAACATGTTTTTACAGCGGAGAGCGCTCTTGTTGTCTAGTTGAAGCTCTTTGAGAGACTCTTTCACCATAGACGAGATAGAGGCAGCCACCACACGATCGGGATTAAGACCAAGTTCCTTGATAGGATCCATAGTCTTGAATTCAGCCTTCTCAAGGTCTTTCTCGCCGAACGAATCTGTATCAATAATGATAAGAGAATCCTTACGAATGTGCCCTAGATTTACCTTAAGGGCTGCAGGATTCATTGCAACGAGTACATCGGCAAAATCACCCGGAGTGTACACCGGATTGGTACCAATGTGAACTTGGAAGCCCGACACACCCCCAAGCGTACCTTGGGGCGCTCTGATTTCGGCTGGATAGTCGGGAAATGTAGCAATCGAGTTGCCATAGACAGCCGAGAGGTCCGAAAAGATGGTCCCGGTAAGCTGCATACCATCCCCAGAGTCACCTGAGAAGCGGATCACAACTTCCTCAAGACGTCTTACATCTTTGGATTCCTTCATGATTGATTTAGTTTAAACTTAGAGTGGTTTGAGTATTGTATTATATCACTGCTCCACCACAAGGAGGAGCCTATATTCTCTCTACTTTTTATCTTCCGTCTCTTATTCTGCGCACAAAGATAGCTCCTTTCTGACAATTAATAGGTATCTAACGACTACGAAGATCTATAATCCGCTGATTACTACTCCCCCTGAAGGGAAGAGAGGGATCCCGCAGCTCTCGAACGAACCTCCCATCTATCAAGGTGGTAAGATACTTTAGAATGGGCGCTCTCCTTTCGTCAGCAAGCAACTCTTCGTAGGTATATCCGGTGTAACAAAGTATAGGTAAGGAGCACTCTTCGGAGAGGCGTTGTACCAATTTAAGTAGTTCTTCGGGGTAAAAGAATGGGTCTCCTCCAGAGAGAGTTATACCGTCAAGAAGGGGATTGCTATTGATCTCATCGATAATCCCTCGTAGCACCTCCTCGCTCAATTCAATCCCCCCCAAAGGGTTATGACTCTCGGGATTATGACACCCGGGGCAATGGTGACTGCACCCTGCCAAATAGATGGCATAGCGCAGACCGGGGCCGTCGGTGATCGTCTCCTTGTATCTATTTAACAAGTGCAACATCCCTTTGTCTATAAGATTGAAAGCCGCAAATAAAGAGCGCTACCTCGGCCATAGCTGTTCCCTCCAAGGGGTGAGAGGCTAGAGCGAAGGTAGCGCGGAGATCAATTAGAGCGAGGCGGTGCAATTCTTAACAATGCTTCACGCGGTCGTGCTCCTCAGCTTGTTTAGCACTATTCCAGCACTCCAAGCTACCGGTCAGGTACCCTGTAATGCGGCGAAGACGAGCGATTTGATCGCTACTGCAGACGGGGCACTTATCAAAAATCACACCCTTATATCCACAGCGGCGACAAGTATCCACGGGGTGATTGATAGAGCCGTAGCCTATACCCTCATCGTGCATTAGCTTGACAATCTTTAGGAGGACCGCAGGATTCTTCTTTGCCTCCCCATCCAGCTCTACATAGGTAATATGACCGCCTCCTGTGATGGCGTGGAAAGGAGCTTCGAGGTGGATTTTCTCTGCAATCGTAACCTCTTCGCGCACATCTACATGGAACGAATTGACATAGTAATCTAGGTCATTCACCCCCGGAATAATGCCATAGCGTTTACGGTCGAGGCGCGTAAATCGTCCGGAAAGCCCCTCAGCCGGTGTTGCCAGTACAGAGTAATTAAGCTCATACTTACGCTTGTACTCTCTAACGACATCGTTCATCACTTCTATAGCATCATACAGAGTTTGCCATGCCTCCTGATTGTGTGCATGCCCCTCTCCATAGATAGCAACCATGGCATTGTGCCCTCCGATAAAGCCAATCCCTAAGGTACCGGTTGCAATTACATCCCCTACTTCATCGTTGCTTTCGAGCGTTTTTCCACCCTTCCACACATCATTACCCATCATAAAGGGGAACTGACGCGCCAAGGCGGTACGCTGGTAAGAATATCGCTCGTAGAGCTGATCGGCAACCAATTCGGACATGTCGCGCACTCTATCTAGGAAGCGACGACGAGCCTCTCTACGTACCGTTTTCTTATCTCCATCCGGATAGCGCTCTTCGGCTTCGCGACGCGCTTCGATGGCAAGACGAGGCATATTGATCGAGGTGAACGAGAGGTTACCACGACCTACGGAGCTTTTTACTCCACGAACATTCTCAAACACACGGGTACGGCACCCCATGGTTGCAAGTTCATAGAGGTAGCGTTTGGGGTCGTCGGCCTTCCAGAGGTCATTCTTATTGAAGGGTGTATCGAGGAAAACGAAGTTGGGGAAAAGAGCTTTTGCCGTGGTATAGCAACTCTCTAAGAGGAGGTCGAAGTTGGGCGTAGAGAACTGAATTTTACCGGCTAGAGCAGCATCGAAATCGGCACTCGCCTTCTCAAAATCCTCTTCCGAGTAATTAATTCCATCCTTTACCTTAAAGATTTGGATGGGGAAGATAGGCACTTCGCCATGCCCTAACCCTTCCATCGTTGCCTGAAGCAACTCATGAATTACCATACGCCCCTCATCACTCGTATCGGTACCATAGTTAATCGAACTGAAAACCACTTGGTTACCTCCACGAGAATGCATCGTATTTAGGTTATGGATAAAGCCTTCCATAGCCTGATGTGTATCCTTACGCGTTTGCCGATACGACTCAGCAAGAGCCACTACCACAAAGGGAAGATCAACCCCCGGAATCAAGTCTTTCAGTCCCTCATAGAGACGTTCTGCCTCGGCCTTATCGTCAGAGAGACTCGGATGAATCTCACGGATACGATCGGCAATAGCCTTCTCGTCTACCTCGGTAGTTTCATCTCCCGACTTAAGTCGGATGGAGAGAGCAAGAGTAGCTACAAGGCGTTTGATAAAGGTCTTGCGTACCCCCGGAGCCATAAAGAAGTCGAAAGCCGGGATGGCCTGCCCTCCATGTTGCTCATTTTGGTTGGTTTGGAATACAATCGTAGCCAATGTAGCGTAGCTCTGTATGCTCTGTGGAGTACGAACACTCCCGTTCTTGGTAAAGAAACCACGCTCGTAGAGATCCTCGAGGTCGTACTGTACGCAAGTTGTTGTCTTGGTAGGATAATAGTCAAGGTCGTGGATATGGATATCGCCAACCTCATGAGCGCGAGAGTAGATATTGGAAACAAGATATTTGCGTGCATAGTCTTTGGTCACCTCGGAGGCAAAGGTCATCATCTGCCCGGAGGGGGTATATGCACTCATATTGGCATTGCTCAAGTTGGTATCGTTCTTCTCGATCTTGACAATCCCGTCCATGGTGTGTTTCAAGCGCGTACGCTTATCACGCTCCACCGTGCGCCACTCACGATAGATAATATACTTCTTGGCGATAAAGGGGTCGGCTGCCATAAGGGCCTGCTCCACCATATCCTGTATATCTTCTACGGCTAGAGCACCCTCTTTGTGAGCACGCGCCACGCTCTCTATACGCGCTACAATTACGTCTACACTCGAAGGATCGGGACGAACCCCACCTGCCCGATAAGCCTTGTAGATCGCCGAGCGAATCTTTTCTGCTTCAAACAACTGACGACTGCCGTCGCGCTTCAAGATGTAGAGTTCTTCCTGTTCCATAATACTTAGTTTTCTTGTTCCCTTTTTCTGTTCCGTCTCTATGCTTATTGTATGCTCTCTGAGACGATTCTAACACAAAGCGGTCTCCAACAAAACTCCTCCCCATCCTCTTGACAATGCCCACGCTCACGGGCTTAGCCAATAAGGAACTAATCACCTCAGAATCAACAAGAGAAGCATCTTTGTCTTAAGCCTTGCAAAAGCAAAAGTAGCTATTTCAACCGGATAAAAAAATAGCCCGACAATCTTTTTCGCGGTACATTTTCTCTCTTCCATCAGCAAGCCTCTAGGAGAGAATAACTTATAAGACTCTCCAAAGGCAGACTGATATAAAAAAGAAAATTGGGTGATTTTAGATTTTTTCTAGGGCAAAAAGTTGGCGAGAATTAGCTGAAATAACCTCCTCTAACTGGGCAGAAAATAATCCAAAAGCACGTGCCACTTCTGCGAGGGTCTCTGGCAAGAAAGAGGGCTCGTTGCGTTTACCCCGATGAGGCACCGGAGCGAGATAGGGAGCATCCGTCTCCAAAAGGAGCCGATCAAGTGGGATGCGAGCGATATACTCTCGCAGCATGGACTTCTTGAAGGTGACTACGCCGTTGATTCCGATCATAAAGGAGGGAGAGAAAGCGATCAGCTCCTCCAACTCCTCCTCACTCCCCGTAAAACTATGGAAGACTCCTCGGAGACGCACCTCCCCACGGTAGGCGGACAACAAATCCAGCATCTCTCGGTGGGCACTACGCGTGTGCAAAATAAGAGGGAGATCCTCCTCAATGGCCCACTCCACTTGGGTACGAAGCGCCTCTTCCTGCTCTCGAACGAAACTCCGATCCCAGTAGAAATCGAGTCCAACCTCCCCAATAGCCACCACCTTCGAGCGATACTTGCGTACAGCCTCGTGTATCACCTCCAACTGAGAGGGGAAGTCCTCCCCCACAGAGGTAGGGTGCAACCCAATGGCAATAGAGGTATTGTGGGGAAAATCCTCGTGGGTTTTGAGGAGACGAGGCAGGGACTCTACATCAATGTTGGGGAGAATAAGATGCTCCACTCCTGCCCTACAGGCACGCTCCAACACCTCCCGACGATCTTCGTCAAACTCCGGCTCAAAGATATGAGTATGCGAATCAATCATAGGTCGCGCATCGCCATCTTCTGAATAAGATCAACCAAGCGCTGCGAAGCCTCCGGATAAGAATTACTCATTCTTGACAAGAGATCCAACGCCCAATCGGACTGCTCCTGGATCTCCTTTCGGATAAGTTCGGGGATCCCATACGCGTCGTAGAAAGCCCGCACAGCACAGTATTTTTCCTCTCGCTGCTCTTTGGGGATGGCAAGAGCTGCCTTCAGTTGCTCCCACTCACCCCTCTCACGAGCGATTTCTTGCGCCTTTATCAGTAGCCAAGTCTGCTTATTCTCAGCAATGTCCCCTCCTATCGGCTTGCCAAATGTCGTTTCATCTCCATAGACATCGAGGTAATCGTCTCTTAATTGGAACGCCATACCGGCATTGATCCCGGCACGAATCAAATAGGAACGATCACGCATACCTGTATCGGCAATATACGCTCCGATCTCTAGAGCCGCCGAGAGTAATATGGCTGTTTTCTTGCGAATCATTCGCTCATACTCCGCAAGTGTAACATCCGAACGCGTCTCAAAGTCCATATCCATTTGCTGCCCCACCATTATATCCTGCGACATGCGATTGAATACTCCCATAATCGAGGGCTGAAGAGCGAGAGGATACTCTTGGATGAGCTTGTAGGCAAGAGAGAGCATGGCATCCCCCGTTAGGATAGCTTGAGCAATACCGAATTGAGCCGGCACGGAGGGGCGGTTGCGACGCATCTCCGAGTGATCCATCACATCATCGTGCAAGAGCGTGAAGTTATGATAGATCTCAAGAGCCAATGCAGCCTTGATAAAATCCGCACGATCTTTGCCATACATATCTGCCACCATCAGCACAAGAAGGGGGCGCACTCGCTTACCTCCCCCCTCAAAAGCATAAGCCATGGGAGTATAGAGAGGCTCTGAGATTTGCGTGCGGCATTGTGCGACCAAAGCCTGTAGCTCGGTCTCTATATAACTAAGGTTGTCTTGAATTGTGGTCATATTGGGGTGGAACAAAAAAAGCCCCCTGCAAACTCCCCGATCACGGGAAACTTGCGGGGGACAACTATGTGACTAAATTTCTAAGAGAGGGGACTTTGCTGTGCCACAACAATTGGCAACAAGTTATCCTATCCCCCCTCTACACTCAAATTACTGGAGCTTGAACTGGATAGGAAGCGTGTACTTCACACGTACGGGCTTACCCCCCTGCTTACCGGGCTGCCACTTATCCATTTTGTTGATAACGCGAAGGGCTTCCTTATCAAGAGAGGCGTCTACCCCACGTACTACAGTGGCCTTCGAGATCGAACCATCTTTCTCTACAACGAATTGGACAATTACCTTACCCTGTACGCCGTTCTCTGCGGCAATCTCCGGATATTGGAGAGTACGAGCAATCCACTTAAGGAGAGCTTCTTGGCTACCACCGGGAGGGATAGGGTTGCTTTCCACAAACTCGAAGATTTGCTCTTCCTGTTCTGCTTCTTGGGGGGGAGCCTGCGTAATAACAGGTGCGGGAGGAAGAGGTTTCTTTTCGTCCACCGATACGAGAGCAATCTTAACGACCTCTGTATTATTATCTACAACCTTAAATTCCTCTGGTAGGGCAACCTCAACGGTTTCCACAGGAGTTTCTTCGGGAGGAGTCTCAGGCTCCTGCTGTTGATCCGGGATGAACATAACATCCTCCATGTCGGCAATATCGACCTTATCGGTACCATCATCGCCCATAGCATCTAGAGAGTGCCACTCAAGAGCGACGAACACTACAGAGAGGGCCAATACCAAACCCATCAAGAAAGAAAGGCTCTTCCCTTTCTCCAAGTTTGCCTTTGGCGATTTCTTTACTTCCATACTATAATCGTATTACTAATTGCGATACTCTGTTGCTTGCCCGACAAAAATACGAAGATTTTTCTATCCACACGTACTTTTGCCCCTCAAGAGCATAATTTTTATTTTTGAAAGCCCCCTCTCTTTAGACTGAGAAGCAAAAAAAGAAGGGACAATAAACAGGAGTCCCTTCTCGTTTTAGAACTGAAAGGCCCTCCCTCGCTAAAAGACTTGGAGAGAGGACTTAGGATACAGATTACAAGCTCTATAAGAAAGGAAATTGCCTATGGACTACGACTACCTCTTAGTAGATAAAATCAAAGAGGACCTTGGCGCCTCTCCCACCCAAAGCCTAAAACATCGTACCATAGTAGCATTACTCAAGTGGTATGCTCGCCTCCCCCGATAGTGATTAGGCGGGATCTCCAAACATCTGATGCATAGCCTCAAGGCGTGCAATAGCCCCGGCCACAAGTCGGGGCTCTCTTTTTTGCCAAAAAGCCTCCATCTTTGTACGCACCTCTTCGTAGCTCTTCCGACGATCGAGGTGCGTCTTTGAGTAAAAGCAATCCGCATAGCAAACCAACTTCTCCTCTAGGGTCTCGGGGAGGTAACTTCGCCCGGCAGGCAAAGGCAACCGGAGGGCAATGCGCTCCTCTTCGCTTACTCCGGATCCTGTATGACGCTCACAAACTCGAGCATGCGTTTCTAACCCCCAATCCCTTCTCAATAGACACGCTCCCAAATAACCATGGCGGATGTAAGGCTCCCGTCCATAGCAAGATATTGACGTTGCATCCGTATAAATAATACCGATATCATGCAACATCGCCGCTTGATAAAGCAGCTCCCGATCAATCTTTGCATCCGAATAACGGTCTGCCAACGCCAGAGCTAGGCGGGCAACGCATTCGCTATGCTCCACCAGAATACGATGAGCCATCGTTCCGGGGCGGTAATAATGAGCGATTATCTGATGGGGGTCTAGTTCAGCCATAGGGAGAAAAGAAGGGAAAAACAATCTATAATAAAAAGAGAACTCCCCCCTCATCTACCTCTTATACGCACTCTTTACGAGAGAATAAGAGGAGACGAGAGGGAAGCTATTCTTTTACATCTGCACGTTAAGAGCGACTAGTCTCTTCCGGTGCAAATAGTAGGTAGGCAGAGGTCTACTTATTAGCAAACGCCTTGACCAACCATTGCCTTAGCCACCTTCATAAAGCCGGCAATGTTTGCGCCCTTAACGTAGTTGATGTAGTTACCTTCGCGACCATACTCAACACATTGTGTGTGGATGTCTTGCATGATCTGGTGGAGCCACTTATCAACTTCTTCGTTGCTCCAAGAGAGGTGAGCTGCATTCTGAGTCATTTCGAGACCAGAGCAAG
The DNA here is from genome assembly GCA_963539975.1 of uncultured Porphyromonas sp. Classification (GTDB taxonomy): domain Bacteria; phylum Bacteroidota; class Bacteroidia; order Bacteroidales; family Porphyromonadaceae; genus Porphyromonas. The sequence continues at coordinate 165,507 of CAUTMR010000003.1, forward strand.
ATACACCACCGGCGTTTACAGCCTTACCGGGAGCGAAGATTACCTTCTTAGCAACATAGTATTCGCTAGCTTCTGCGGTACAACCCATGTTAGAAGTTTCAGCAACGAGCGTTACGCCGTTAGCAACAAGTGCCTTTGCATCTTCTTCGTTCATTTCGTTTTGTGTAGCACAAGGCATTGCGAAGTCTACCTTTTGGGTCCAAGGCTTCTTGCCAGCGAAGAACTGTGCATTGGGGAACTTCTTCACATAGTCAGCAACAACGTCGTTACCGCTAGCACGAAGGTCGAGCATGCATTGGAACTTTTCTTCCGTATTGATACCATCGGGGTCGTAAACATAACCGTCAGGACCAGAGATAGTAACAACCTTGATACCAAGTTCAGTAGCCTTACGAGCTACACCCCAAGATACGTTACCGAACCCAGAGATAGCAAGAGTCTTGCCCTTATAGTCGATACCATTTTCCTTGCACATATTTTGTACAAAGTAAACAGCACCAAAGCCCGTAGACTCAGGACGAAGACGTGAACCACCGAATTCGAAGCCCTTACCGGTCATCGTACCCGTGTGCTCACGAGCGAGTTTCTTGTACATACCAAACATGTAACCAACTTCGCGACCACCTACACCGATGTCACCAGCGGGGATGTCGGTATCGGGGCCAATATTGCGCCACAATTCGGTCATGAAGCTTTGACAGAAACGCATGATTTCAGCGTCGGTACGACCCTTGGGAGAGAAGTCAGAACCTCCCTTACCACCACCCATAGGAAGTGTAGTAAGAGCGTTTTTGAATGTCTGCTCAAAACCGAGGAACTTCAAGATTGAGAGGTTCACGGTGTGATGGAAACGGATACCACCCTTGTACGGGCCAATTGCGTTGTTGAATTGTACGCGGTAACCGATGTTTACATGTACCTTACCGGCGTCGTCTGTCCAGGGCACACGGAACGTGAAAATACGGTCTGGCTCAACGATACGTTCGATGATACCATACTTTTCGAATTCGGGATGTTGATTGTACACATCCTCGATAGAGAGGAGAACCTCTTTAACTGCTTGGAGGAATTCTTTTTCGCCCGGGTGCTTAGCCTCCAATTGGGCGAGAATCTCATTTGTCTTCATAGCAAACAAAATAATAATGAAGTTTCTGCCGACAAAGATAGGCATATTATCCACACAAAGCAACTCAGGAATAGGAGAAAAATCAATCCGAATCGTTTTTCAACAACGCACCAAGGGGAGTCTCAACAACCACAAAGCGCACTCTAAGAAGAGAAACAAAACGTCGGTTCACAAAAAGTGAAAACAAAACGCCAAATAGACACCCCTACGACACCAAACTCAGCACATAGAAACATGGAAAACTCTCTCAGAGGGGAGAGAAGAAAAGGGAGAAAGAGAAGCCCCTTTTGCCTCAGTCGGCAAGAGTATATAAAGAACTTGGGGTAGAACGCTTGAGCGGCTCTAAAACAAAATGAGAAGGGGGAATGATACCACGACGATACAACACCTCCTCAAAAGTCTTACGACAAAGCTCAGGATGATTGTTCTCCCGACTCAAATGACAAAGCCAAACACGCTCTAGCTCAGGATGGTAAACATCGCACAAAAACTCTGCACTTTCCAGGTTACTGAGGTGCCCATTGCCTCCGGACACACGCTCTTTGAGGTATTGAGGGTAACGCCCTTTCCAAAGCATTTCGGGGTCATAGTTCGCCTCAAGTATCAGGTGCCGAGCCAATGCCGCATAGCGGTGCACTTCTGCGGTAACATGCCCCACATCGGTAGCCAGTGTGAGGGAGAAATCACCTCGCCGGAAGTAATAACCCACATTTTCTGTACTATCGTGCGGTACATTAAAAGGTACTATTTCAAATCCTGCCAAGCAAAAAGCCTCGCCTACTTCCACAGTCGGACGAGGCAAACCCTCCATCTTTTTGTAGTAACGAAGGGAATCTATTGCCTGCTGAATCGTCCTCGTCGTATAAACAGGGAGATGATACTGCAAGGCCAAGGCACTAAGCCCCTTAATATGATCGGCATGCTCGTGGGTGACCAAAACCCCCATGATATGCCCCTCTATAGGAATCCCCTGAAAGGCCAATGCCCGAGCGATGGTGCGAGTCGGAATACCGGCATCTATGAGCAAGCCCCCCTCCCCCGAGGAGAGATAGTAACAGTTGCCACTGCTACCACTGGCAAGACACATAAACTGCACCATCCGCGAGAATCCCTAGAGTCAGTTTAAGTCTTAGTTTTGAGTAAGTTCGCCACAGATTGAGATCTGCATCTCTACCCCCACCTCTTGAGGAGAAAGCCCCTTACCCAAGAGGTACATCAACTTTGTAATGGCACTCTCCGTGGTCATATCAAAGCCCGAAACAACCCCTACTTGCCCAAGGCGAATCCCCGTATCATAGCGACCCATTTCTACCTTCCCGGACTCACATTGCGTAACATTTACAATTACAATTCCTCGCTTTACGGCATCAGCCAACGCCTCAATAAACCAATCGTCTGTGGGGGCATTACCGCTACCATAGGTTTCAAGTACTACGCCCCGCAACGTAGGAATGGAGAGCACAGCCTGCACCACTTCCGGAGTAATACCGGGGAATATCTTCAGTACGCACACATGGGGGTCTACACGGGTAGAAACCTCTAAATCAGCCTTTTCGCCCTCGGGTGTGCGATAGATATGTTTCTCATTATAGCGAATATGAATACCCGCATACGCCAAGTGGGGATAATTGTTACTAGCAAAAGCTTCAAACTGATCGGCGCTACATTTGATCGTTCGATTGGCTCTGAGGAGATACTTGTCAAAGAAAATAGACACTTCGGGTACCATGGCTCGCCCATCAGCCTGACGTTCTGCAGCAATTTGTAAGGCTGTTATTAAATTTTCCTTACCATCGGTACGCAGACGCCCCACAGGCAATTGACTTCCGGTAAACACCACCGGCTTGGCAATTCCTCTAAGCAAAAAACTCAACGCCGAAGCGGTATACGCCATGGTATCAGTGCCGTGTAGCACCACAAATCCATCGTATTTATCGTAATTCTCCCCGATGGTACGAGCTAGGCGAATCCACAGATCCACCGTAATCGCAGCAGAATCAATGGGAGGATCGAATTGAATGGAAGAGATCTCGAACCCCAGCCGCTGTAGCTCAGGGATATGGTCTTGTAGATATGTAAAGTTAAATGCGCGAAGTGCCCCCGTAGCAGGGTCTTCGATCATGCCAATGGTGCCTCCCGTATATATGAGTAAGACGCGAGGAGTGGTAGCAGTAGGTGCGACTTTTTCCATCAGATAGTATTGTGTACAAGTATAACGTTTGCAAAGGTAATGCAAAATCGTGCTACTCCTCCCCTATTCTCCGAATAATCTGCGCGGGGCATCCTGCAACTATCGTACGGGGAGGCACGCTACGTACCACTACGCTACCTGCAGCCACAATGCTTCCTCTACTGATGGTTACTCCTGAAAGGATAGAAGCTCCTGCACCGATCCACACATCATCTTCTACCACAATGGGGTAAGCATATTCCCCTCCTTTAGCTCGCTCTTCCGGCTCTATGGGATGCTGCGGAGTATAAAAACCCACACGAGGAGCAATGAGTACTCGGCTGCCAATCGTGATGGTAGCAGAGTCTAAAAAGATTACATCGGTGTTGATAAACGTATCCTCTCCGATAGAAACGTGAATGCCATAATCCACAAAAATAGGGGCAATAAGCCGACTTCCCCTACCAATATGAGCGAAAAGCTCCTGCGCAATCTCCGTGTGCTCCCGCTCATTCTCGGGAGTGAGGGGCAATTGATTGTATCTGCGGCACAAAGCACGTGCCCGATAGTAAACATCCCGAAGCCAGGGATCTTGGGAGGCAGAAAAGAGCTGCCCATCCAAAGCTCGCTGCTCGGCTTCGCTCTGAGCGATACCGAATTGGTGATAAAGGTCTCTCCTCTCAGACATTGAAGCGGAAGTGCATTATATCCCCATCTTGCACGACATATTCCTTCCCTTCCACACTCATCTTGCCGGCCTCTTTTACGGCAGCTTCGCTACCCAAGGCAATATAATCGTCATACTTAATTACCTCGGCTCGGATAAATCCTTTCTCAAAGTCGGTATGAATAATGCCGGCACATTGAGGAGCTTTGCTCCCCTTTACGAAGGTCCAAGCTCGTGTTTCGTCGGCACCGGAAGTGAAATAGGTCTCTAGGTTCAGAAGGGCGTAAGCAGCTCGGATAAGACGATTCACACCGCTCTCTTCCAAGCCTATTTCTTCCAAAAACATTTGTCTTTCTTCGTAAGTCTCCAGTTCGGCGATCTCGCTTTCGATCTTGGCTGCCACGATAAGAATACCGGCACCCTCACTGGCAACAGCCTCACGCACCTGCTCTACATAAGCATTCCCATTTACGGCAGAGGCTTCGTCTACATTACAAACATAGAGCACAGGTTTTGCCGTTAGGAGGAAGAGATCATGAGCTGCCTCTTGCTCCTCTTTCTTCTCGAAGTGTACCGTGCGAGCGTTTAATCCCTTCCCTAGAGCCTCCTTGTAGGCTTGGAGTACTGAAACGACCAGCGCCGCTTGCTTATCGCCCCCGGTCTTCGCCTGCTTCTCAAGCTTGGCCAAACGGCTCTCCACCGTCTCCAAATCCTTGAGCTGCAACTCGGTATCAATAATCTCCTTATCCCGCAGGGGGTTTACCGAGCCATCTACGTGGGTAATATTATCGTCGTCAAAACAACGCAACACATGCAGGATAGCATCTGTCTCTCGGATATTCCCTAAGAACTTATTCCCCAGACCTTCGCCTTTGCTTGCTCCTTTTACGAGACCGGCAATATCCACAATCTCCACCGTGGCTGGGATCAAACGCTTGGGATGATCGATCTCGGCGAGGGCGTTGAGCCGCTCATCGGGCACTGTGATAACGCCCACATTGGGCTCTATTGTACAGAATGGAAAGTTGGCAGATTGTGCCTTGGCATTAGAAAGACAATTGAAAAGGGTAGACTTACCGACGTTGGGCAGCCCAACGATTCCGCATTGTAGTGACATTCGTTATTGTATTAATCGCACTCTTATTTGTCTGCAAAGGTACTGCCATTCCGCCAAATACCCAAAGCGCCACCACTCCACAGTCCCTTCTCTACAAAAGAATCAGGCTTCCCTTTCCTATTGAGAAGCCTGACCATTGATTGTAAAATGTCTTTCAAAATGCTTTCATCCCCAAAGTGTATCATCCACTCATATGCCATCAAGCCAGTGCAAGTCAATGGGGGAATCGCAATAGGTAGTGCTGCTGGGATACGTACAATGTCAGATTTCTACATGTCAATTTATTACTTTTTATCCACCTTGAGCTTTCTATAATTCTCGAGATTCCAATAAGCCTCTTCCCTTAGGTCTTCTTTTTCTTCTTCGGTTAGAATCCCTTTTTCTCCCTCAATAGTCATTCCTTTCCATTCAAGAGCAAGCCATGCCTGCAAATACTACGAATTGAGAAATATTATCCCTTTTATCTTCCTCTAGAATGATTTTATCAATCATCTGAATAGCCTCTCCATCCCAAGTCTCAGGATAGTCAATAGGATTCATAAGCATTTTCAAATGAAATGACAATCTTATCAGATTTAGGCTATCATTACTTTCAGCAACTGCAGCCGCACAAAAATCAGCAACAGCTTTACGGAGTTCCGCCATATATTCTTTCCGAGCATTTGTTATTGTACTGACAAAATCCTTCTTTTTTGACTGATATAAAGTCATCCGAATATTAAATCCTCCAATAACAATCGAAATTATAGCCGCAATTATAGCTGCTACCAAAGTTGCTATTCCTTGATCTAAATCTCCCATCTCACACCTTGCGTTAAAAATTCACATTAGGATTGTCTTGATATGCACTTTTATCTTCTTCATAGCCCAGTCGTAATGGCTTGCAGTTGCCGAGACACAGTAGGAACCGAGAGGAGAGGTTCCCGTCCACTCAAGGGCTCCTTTAGCAAAGAGTTCATCGTTGGAGAGCGTCTCAATTATGGTCATCACATCTTGATGACTTTCTCTCACCATTTTCTTCGCCTCTACAAGTGGTGTGCTTTGGTGCTTCTTCCAAAAACCGACATTCATCTCCGGATATGTCTTCCAATTATACGGCTCTGGCAGAAAAGGTTTGCGCTCACCGCCTTGATTAGATTTTATCCAATTCAATAACAACTGATGCCATTCGTATAAATGGATAAGGATGTCTCGCAAATTTTTATCCCTGCTCCAATGCGCTTCCTTGCCCATTGTTGCCATTTCCTCTGCAAATGTTGCTTCTTGTAGTCCCTCATCCATTCCATCAATAAGTTTCCACATTTTATCGAATTGTCCATTGGCAGATGCTATCAAATCCGCCTTGGTTGTTGCTCGTGCCATAATTTTCTCCTACGATTTTTATTTGTTAGAATGCTACTGAGGGCAAAAATACACCTTTCTTCACAAACGAAGCTCAATATAAGAACCCAAAGTAAACGATAAAAACAGAACGGATTCCTCTAAAAACGCCTGACACTATTGTTCTATCAAAGAGGGTGAAATCAGTTTCGGAATAGACCTAAAACTCCGAGGAAGTAGGGCAAGAATCTTCGAGAAATCACGCAGTATTCAAGGGCGTTTTCAGCCTGCTCTCCCCGCCTAATTGACTGACGCCAAACGAAGAAGTCGCTGCGAAGCTAGGAAAGAGCAAGGGGACAAGGGGGTATCCCCTCTATATATGTTCCTCTCGTAGTTAGCTGTGGAAGCAAAAGTATCCAAGACTCCCCTTAAGAGAAAAGTCCTTACTCTAGAGCCTCCTTCTGATCATACTTATCCAATCCTCATCTCGAATAGTTTTGCTACTTTTGTAGTGAGGATTACCCGGGTAATGCCGCTATTCTTCGACACAGAGGCCGATACTTTCTCCAGAAGGAGTTGGTCTTCTGCTTTTTAGATAACCTCTCCGATTCTGTACCGCCCTCTTATATCCGAATGTTTTCGACGTTATCTTTGGATTCGGATTCAACACTTGAAGTCTTTTCGGGATAAGCAAAAAGAGCTGACTCCATCCGCTGAAGTCAGCCCTTCTTTTTCGCTGTATTACTCGCAGCCCTACTCCACAGGGCCGCCCTACGATTCCCCAAGGCCCCCCAATATCGACTCGAAAAACGAATGAGAAAGCATGAGCAGCCCCCTACACCATCAAGAAAGTAAGTCCTCAAGTAATGCCTTCTCTATCCTCGGGATTTAGTCTTATAGTATCCTTATTCTCAATTTATTACTACCTTCGTCTCAGAAGTATGTCGGCGATGGGCGCGAGTAAAGTCAAGCTGCCCTTACTTCGTTGGACTCGGATTGCTTTTACAGTTCGAGTCCTTGCATTTTATCTTTTTCGGGGAGAGAGCACTTACCGACACGAAGTACACGACACTGATGGTTCTATCTATCAACACTCCTTCTCAATAGCACGATCGAATGAAATTCATTTCGAGTAGAACAAAAAGGCCCTGAACAGAGATCCTACGAGAGGGCCTTGGTCAGCAGCTAATATAGACGAGAATTTCTGGAAAACGGAAGAGTTCCCCTTAGCGAGGCGATGGAGAAGCCTCCAGAGTAAACAAGGTTCAGTATCGGGATTTATTCCGATCCAAGCAAATGAATGCCATCATTATGATCTATTCCTCTTGAGACGACAACGTAACAAAAGAATCCTCGGTCTTTTCTTTTACAATAGAGATGAGCTCCCCCTTTGCGATACGAAGCAGATGATACCGGGCTCCACGTTGGATGGAGAGGTCCCAAGGCTAGGGATAACTTCCTGTTCCAAAGGGGCTGAGGGAGGCGCGACGAAGGGCACAAAAACAAAGAAGGGGATCTCCAAGCTCTTCGCTCGAACATCCCCTCTCTACGCCTCTCCCTCTAAGTTCTGAAAGGCTCTCCTTCAAACAAAAAAAGAGAACCCCCAAGCATACTTGCTCAAGGGTTCTCCCTTCGAAAACGGCGGCTACCTACTCTCCC
>CAUTMR010000004.1:0-173423 GCA_963539975.1 uncultured Porphyromonas sp.
GCTTGCGACGGTAAAAATGGGTGATGTGCGCGAGTTTGACAACTTTGTCAATGCGGTGACTGATGAAGCCTCTTTCGATAACCTAGCTGCCTATATCCATAGAGCAAAGCAGAGCAACGATGCAGAGATCGTGTTCGGAGGAGCGTGTGATAAGAGCGTGGGTTACTATGTGCAACCCACTGTAATACTCGCCAAAACGCCCAATTACGAAACTATGTGTGACGAGCTTTTTGGCCCTCTTCTTACCATCTATGTTTATCCCGATGGCGAGTACGCCGAGACGTTGCAGCTGGTAGATCGCACGGCTAAGTACGGCCTTACCGGCTCTATCTTCTCCTACGATCGGTACGCCACGGAGCTAGCACTACAAACATTGGAGCATGCTGCCGGCAACTTCTACATCAATGACAAACCTACCGGAGCCGTTGTTGGGCAGCAGCCTTTTGGTGGTTCGAGAGCGTCGGGTACCAACGACAAGGCCGGAGGTCCTATCAATCTTCTAAAGTGGTGCAGCCCTCGTTGTATCAAAGAGACCTATACACCGCCTACGGACTATACCTATCCTTTCCTTAAGTAGGAGGGTAGCAGCACCTAAGAGAGCTTGATATTTGCCGTTGTTTAGCTCTCTATACCATTGAGAAAGGATGAGAAGCGACCTAAAGTCTTTCCTCTTTTGAGGAGGGCTTAGGTCGCTTTTTTATGTTGATATGCATATAAAAAGAAATGCCCCCAACCTAGAGGTTGAGAGCATTCTGTATCGGGTAGAGAACTAGAGAGTGGATACCTCTCTGTTAGTCTTTTGCTTAGAATGTATAGCCGATGGTGGTGAAGGCACTTCTGTGGTAGAGCTTGACTGTTTCGTCGTTGCTTTGGTTGAGAATGCTATGGTCGAAGGTGAAGGAGAGGTTGTAGTGACTGCCAAACTCAAAGTTCCAAGAAACGCGTGTCCCAAGGTCGAAACGCTTAAGAGCGGGGAGTACTTTGCCATTGTTGAACCCTTCGAAAGAGATGCCTCCCGAAGGAAGAGTCTCATCCCCTTTGAAAAGATCCACCTCGTAGACTTCTACATTTCCGCCTCCTTTGCTTACTTTCTTGATGGCAGAGCCTCCGATAGCATAGCCGGCATAGAGTCCATAATTGAATCGAAGCCTAAAATCATTATCGCCCAAACTCGTGCCCAAAAGAAGGCTCCCGGAGAGCGTGTGTATGGGAGTACGTACCGTTGTTACTCCTACAATGGGGTTTTGAGATACAATGCGTATACCACGCTGGTTGTAGCTAAACCCGGGGGTGAGGTCTAATAGTCTACCGATAGGGATACGGACGTCTACACCCACCGTGGGGCTTAGGAGGGCTCTTTCAGACTCTACCTTGAGTCCCTGTGTGAGGAGGTTTACATTAGAAGACCCCAGACCGGCATACAAGTGTACGCGTGTAGGGCGATTTCTTCGGTTCTCAACAGTGAAGCGTCTTTCGTTGTGTGTGACAGAGTGTTTCTTTCCGTTCTGAACATGTTTTTGTCCAAAAGCCGGAGCAATGCCCATCGCGAGGATGGCAGCTGTAAGGAGAATTTGTTTCATCGTACAACTATTTTATCATTTAGTTTCTGATTGGGAACTAAAGCCTCTTCCTCGTTCCGGAGAGAAAGCACTTTATTCCCATCTTTGTAGGGCGAAGATACTGTATTTTTAGTGTTTAGGCAACTAATATATGATTTTTTGAGTAAAAGTTTCGGACAGGGCTCATTCGTTCTTACTGTGAGAAAGGGGGAGGAGGTAGAGGGGTTTTCAGTCCTATTCCAAAAATGAGAAGATACGCCAAAGTAAAAACTCTGACGTATCTTCTCTCTGACCACATAGTAAAGGCTTTTGCCCTTGCAAACAGCCTCTGCTGGTTATAGTCTAGTCCTTCTAGATCTTAGTGGAAGATTACTTTGTAGCTCTTATTGCCTATGGCTACGAAGTAAGTGCCTGCAGGATATCCTTCGGTGGGGATATTGACTTCGTTAGATCTGAGGGAGTTGTATCTCTGTAGCATCTCTCCGCTCGTATTGAAGAGGTATACATGGGTGTTTGCGTTAAGCCCCTGTATCTGTACTCCTGTAGCTGTTTGGGAGATTTTTACTCCATGCTCATTGATAGGGGAGCAGATCCCTGTAGGGGTAGATCCTGCATATTCTACGGCATTGGTCATAAAGCCTTGGGGATCTTCTGCTCCATTGACATCATATGGTGTCCATCCCTTTTTCTTTAGCTCTGCAACTTGCAGGGTATTGCAGACATTGCTCGTAGGAGAGGGAGTGTTTACGATATAGCAGTGCCCCCAGAGGTCTGCCTTTTCTTCTTCTCCGTCTTCGTTGAACTCCTTGCATTGAGGAATCTTGGAGACGATCTTACCCATTGCTTCTTCCGATATGTTGTTGTCGGAGAGCGTGATTAGGTGCAGATTGGGGAGCATGGATAGATCTAGATCAGAGATATTGTTGATGTGCATGGTCAGCTCTTTGAGTTCCTTATTCTTGCTAACATCAACAGTCTTGAGGTTATTTTGCTCCAATTCTAGAATCTCTAGTTTGGGGAGCATGCTGACATCTACCGTTGTAAGTTCGTTGTCGAAAAGGCTCAGATTGGTGAGTTTAGGGGTCTTACTGAGGTCTATGTTCTTCAGATAATTACCACCAATAGAAAGGAGCGTTAGATTGGGAGTGAGGGAGAGGTCTATGTTTTGATGCTGAGTCATGCATAGGTAGAGGCCTGTGAGAGCCGGTACCTTGCTGAGATCTATCTGAGAGACTTTGGTAAAGGAGCAGTCTAGATCAAACATCTTGGGGCATTCGCTTAGCTTAACACTCTCTAGTTGCTTGTTGAAAGAGGCTACCAGCACGAGTAGCTTTTTAAAGCTGGAGAGGTCTAAGCTCTGGAGGGGAGTGTATTGTATGGATAGCACCTCGCAGCAGTCATTCTCTTCGAGAGGAGGGATTATCTTCTCTAGATCCATACATTCATATAATTTGAAGTACCGTAAAGCGGTGCATTTAGATAGGTCTACAGATTTAGGAGATGTATGGGTCTCTGAGTCACTAAACCGTAGGGCTTCGATCTTGCCATAGATGCGTAGCGTCTGTACGCCCTCCACTAATTCGAAAATTTCTGTCTTAGGTCCGTCGTAGAAGACATCTGTATAGTCTTCCGGCCGTTCGTTATCTCTTCCGATACGCTCTTTCGGTTGGCACTCACCATCTCCGTTGAGGTCGATCCAAACGTCATTGTCGGGAGAGAAGACCCCTGCGTAGAGTACCTTGTCTTTGGTTTGAGAGAGCTCTATCGTGACGCATTCGCCCGTTGTGGGAGCGTCAGATATTTGTGCTTTCAGAGCTGTGCTTGTCATAGACAAGAGTAGTGCCGCGGCGAGTGTGACGTGAGTAGTAAATCGTTTCATAATGAGTTAGTTATAGATTGATGGTTGGTTGTAGGGTCGGTTAGATGTACCGCCTCAGCTAAGAAGCGATACATCTAGCCGGATCCCATTATAAGGTTGAGTTTGGAGGATTGTTAGCGAGTAGGGGGGAATAAAAACATTTGGTAGACATACTTATCCTGTCCGAGGCGAACTAAGGAAATCCTACAGAGTGCTCCCTCCTTATTATTGACCGTTAGGATGGCGTCTTCTGATACCTTGTAGTTCTGATCAAAGCCATTTGCCTTGAGGTAGTCCTGTAGTGCCTTAGAGCGTAGGTCTCGCTCGCTCGATACGCAGAGCAACTCGGTGATAATGAAGCCTAGGGATCCAACTTTTGTAGGTGCGATGTAGAAGACGAACTCTAGATTGGTCTCTTGTACCTTATTCTCTGTTGTGCGGTAGAAGAGGTGTGTAGGGAGTGGAGACTCTCCGGAGCGGAAGGTGCGTAGCCCGAGCCCCTCTTCAAAGGCATTGATTTGGGAGGGATCTTTCGTTGCTAGTTTTTCTAGAGAGGGGAAGTCTTTGACATTGGGTAGGATAGCATGCTTTGTGTCTATGATTGTATTCTCCGGTTGTCTCTTTGCGAACTCTATGAACATGGTGGTACCCAGCTTCTCATTCGGCATATCCATTAGGGCGACCGTAATGTTGGGATTGGAGTCGTGGATAGCACGTAGCCCCATGAATTCATCGCCTAGGTAGTTGCTTACCTTCGCTTTCTCTATGTGAGAGAAGCCTAGTTGGTTTAGCATTGCTCGGGTACGCTCACAGTCTGCTACTGATTCTTTGCCATAGGCGAGGATGAGGTCGGCATCGCCATCTACAGGAATGCCATAGACAACAGCAGGGATAGTCGTCAGTCCCTTACCCAAGAAGCCGGATGGTCGATAGTCCACCTCTTGCTGTGTGCGTCCCAGTTTTGCCTCATAGGCTATTACCTCTTGATCTTCGATCTGCTCACTGTCGTTGCGTGGTATGGCAAACTTGAGCATCGGCATCTCTTGGGCTACTTGGATAGGAGCTTCCTTCACCTGTACGGGGATAAGAGCTGTTGTATCTCCTACTTGAACCCGTATGGTGGCCTCTCCGACGGCGACCCCGGTCACGAGCCCCTGTTCACTGACAGTTGCTATGGCAGGGGACTGGCTCTGGAAGACGGGCTTCAACTGGCTTTCTTGTGGAGAGATTTGCACGGATAGTTGCTGAGTCTCTCCGACATGTAGAGATACTTTGGTGGGAGATACCGTGATGGTGGTTTTTTGTTGAGGTTTAGGAGTAGACCTGTCGCAGGCTGTCCACAGGGTCATCGTAAGCGCGATGAGCAGTAGTAGGGTAGATTGTTTTGCTTTCATATGGCTTGTATTTGTGAGAAAAATTATTTTTCCGCCCTAAGGTACTACTTTATTTTGATTTGTCAAGCTTTTTGTACAGATTCTAGTGTCAAGTGTGATGATATGGCAAAAGTATTAACGAGAGGCCTGTCTACATTGACCGCAAAGAGCTTTTGGGAAATTCGAGAAGGCCCCTACTATTGGAGCTCATCAACAAGAAGCCATCCTTACCCTGACTGAGAGAAAGAGGGGCTATGCCATCATCAACAAATTGTCTGATAGCAAAAGTGTTGGGCTAACATGGAATACATGCCTTGCACACCACTACCCAATCAAATGCAGAGCAATTGCCCTTGCTGTCTGTCGTCCTTTTTCATTAGACTTTGGTTTCTCTAAATAGGGTCGACCTTTTCGGTCAAAGAGACGACCCTTTCAGAAAAAAAGTAGCACACCCTAGGGTGTGCTACCATTATTCGGGGAGGATACTACAGCAGTTATTTACACTTTATTCTATCATAAAGGCTTTTCCTCTCTGATTATACGCTGCTATGGCATACCTCATTGTACGAAAGTGCTTTCGCGCGAATAGCTACCTATTGTACGAGTACAGGACGCGATACGCTATTGCCATCTTTGTCTGTAATGCGAGCCATGTAGGTGCCTGCGGGCAATTGACTTACAGCGATTGATGTTGTACCGCTTATAGCTTTGGAGACAGCTACACGCGCACCATCAAGAGTGAAGAGCTCTATCGTGCTACCTTCGCGAGTTTGTACTGTAATGAATTCCTTTGCAGGATTGGGATAGAGGACAGTCTCTACATTGAGTGTAGGTGTATCTACAGCGGTCGATCCATCCATTGTTACCCTTAGTTGGTCTACTTGGATAGCACTAACCCCATTGACTACGGGTACGAGGGAGAGGAGGATGGTCTTACCCTTATATGCAGAGAGATCTGCTGAGATTAGAGTCCAGCCACTGCCTTCTGCCGACTGTGGTGCCAAAAGTTCTACAGCGGTTCCATTAAGCTCTGCAACCATAACCTTGAGTTTATCCGGATTATTGGCGGTGAAGAGCGTCGTGATATAGCAAGAGAATGTAGGAGCCTTAGCATCTGCAGGGATGACGAGCGGTGCAGAAAGGAGTTCGTTCTTCGCATTAATATTATCGCCGGAGAAGTTACCATTGTTGAACTTTGTAGGATAGAATTTACCGAAAGAGATCAGGCAGTCTTCGCTATTCTCCGCACCTACTTTGGTATTAGGATCTTTGAAAGAAAGTCCAAGACGAGCCATGAGGCCTTTACCCATGTACGAATCAAATCCGAGTCCATCTCCATCCAGGTCTAACGATCTCCATCCCTTGTCGAGCTTGTCTTTAGTATCCATAGGACAGGAGAAGGGGAAAGTCGAGATAGGAGCAGAGACTGTAACTGTGATAGATTCCTTTGCATCACCATTCTTATTGGTTACTGTAGCAGAAATCTCATAGGAGCCTAACGTCTCGGCTGTTACCTTATACTCTGTGTCGCTCACCTTCGTTAGTTTGATTCCTGCAGGAGCCTCCCACTTAACCGAAGTAATAGGAGCAACTGTACTATAAGCGAGCTTCATTACCTGCGTCTCACCTTGATAGAGATCGGTTACCCCCGAGATTCTAAGTGCTTCGGGCTTATCTTTCTCTGTCATAAAGAGAGCGAGTAGTTTCTTAAATTCCTTGAAATCCGGATCATTCGTTTGAACTTCACCACGACACTCTACCCATTTGTTGCCTGGCCCTATGAGTACGAGCGTCGGGAATCCCTCAACAGGTATACCCAATGCCGAAGCCATCTGGGGATCTGCAAATAGGGGATAAGGCACGGGGTTCCCATTGCTATCTTTGGTCCAGTCTCCCTGTGTAGCACTACCCTTACCATGGATTCTATCAACGGTAGAGCGAGAGTCTCCTCCGACCCAAAAGACCTCTATCTGCTTGCTCCCCTCAGGACCAAATTTCTTGTAGAGTCTCTCCAAGGCTCCACTCTGGTGTAGTCCCCAGCAAGGACCGCACCATACGGCAGAGATGTCAATCATGATGGATTTTCCCGACTTGAGGATAGCATCAATGTCGTGTTCTTTGTCATTAATGTCCTTAGCAACATACTTTGAGCTCTTTAAGGGTTGGGGTTCCCCTGCGCGAAGTTGTGTCGCACTACGGAGCTGCACACCAGACGTTAAGAAAGATTGCTGTGCCACAACATCAGTCGTAGCTACCAGCATGCCGGTAAGCATAGTAATGCCTACGGCCAACTGTGTAATAACTTTTTTCATATGAAACCGAATTAGTGTTTGTTATTTGATCTTTATTATGTATGTCTCTTGCATTTTTTCAGAGAGCTTTCTTGAGCACTTCGTAGACTTCCCCGGTCTTATGGTCGTAGAGGATGGCTACCACAGCACAGCTCTTGGGCTGTATAACTTCTCGATCTATGGTACCGGTATGGTTGTACGTCTTCCCTAAATCGTAGGGCTCCCCATCAATTCCATTAAGTGCTTGACGGAATATATGGTTATGCTCGTACTCATTATCCAACCCTTTCTTGAGATGTTGTGGTGCTACAATATGATCTTCTATGAGCCATAGTTGGATGTAAAGTTGATGCTCTTTGAGAGAAGCAGAGAGCTCTTCCGATAGCTCTAGAGCAGATGCACTGCACTGCACCGAGATCTTGCGATCTTGATTTGAGACTTGAAGCTCAAGTTTGTAGAGTTGGGGCAACTCACGTATAGCCTGCATTTCTGCTGCCCATTTGGTTGCCATAGGGCTAAAGGTCTTTCCCCCATTGCTTGCTAGCGGTCTCCGATTGAAGGTGGCTATGGGTAGTGAGCCTCCGGCTTGTAGTCGCTCTAGATAAGTTGCAGCATCGGCATGATACAGTCCTTTTGGGTCTTCTTTGGGGCGTGTCCCTATTTGTGTGTTGCTACCATGTAGAGCCACGATGACAACCTTATCACCGTGGGCTGAGGCTGCTTCGGCTATCGCTTTTGCCGCTGTGGGACAATTGACACAGCCAACGCCACTATAATCCTCAATAAGGACGGAGCGACCCTTGGAGAGTTCAACCTCATTGGGGATCAATCTGTCTTTTTCCGGCATAGGCCTGCACGCCACAACCAGCGCCGTAAGGAGTGTAGCTAGTGTGAGGGAAAATCTATGGAGTTTCATCTTATAATCTTGGCAAATGTTGAATGATCAAAAGAGCTTTGGGGCTAGAAAGTACCGTTGTAGGTTAGGTATATCCCTTTTGTCTCGGGCATATAACGACACACCCCTCCTGAGCAGTTAATACCGGCTCTCGTGCGGCCATAGCCTAGTTGTAGTCTATGGTTGCCGGCGGAATAAGCCACAGTAGCCATATAGTAGTGCTGCTTGGTCACGGTCATATTGTATTGATCCGAGAGAGAGAACATCCATTTGGGAGCTATGGAGAGTTCCGCAAGACCGAAGAGCCAGCTACCTTCCGCTTGACGACTGTTGAGGTACTGTAGCTCGGTGCGTAGCGTGTAGTTTGGTGCTAGTTTGAACTTCCCATCCAGAACAAATATATTACTATAGACGAGCGGATTATTGATCGCATGCCCCTCAACTACCTGTTGGTTGTATATCTGGTTATAATAGTTGAAAGTTATTGAGACTGTCCGAGAAAATTTCTTACTCAGCTCGACATTCAGATCAGAGTAGTAAAGTTGCCCCATGCCAAAGAAGGGATGTGAATAACCATCTGTTCCGTATAGGTCTTTCTCGGGAGCATCTAAAGGTAATCGATCCGTTCCCACATTCTTTAGACCTCGTACATGGGCATAGTTAATGCGTATCCCGGTAC
Source organism: uncultured Porphyromonas sp. (assembly GCA_963539975.1). Classification (GTDB taxonomy): domain Bacteria; phylum Bacteroidota; class Bacteroidia; order Bacteroidales; family Porphyromonadaceae; genus Porphyromonas. Next base: position 8,656 of record CAUTMR010000004.1, read on the forward strand.
CATACTTGCCCCCTAGTAGAGACCCTCTAGGGATTGTGTAGCGGAAGTCCCCCTGAAAAGCCCATTCTCCATCGGGTTGGGTCGCATAGGGATAAAGAGCCGCAAGTGTATAGGTGTGGTTTGCCGTAAAGGCTGGGAGGTGATTGATGTGAAGAGGTGTTCCTACTGAAGATCGTGCTGAGAGGAAGTTGAAGTTTTCGCTTCGTTTGGCCTGTAGTAAAAAGCTTAGACCTTTTCTTGAGTACGAAGTAGAGAGCATCGCAACAGATCCCGGAGAGTAGATATAGTGGTTACTCGCTGTAGGGTCACTACTCTTATAGGCATACTCTCCGTTGAAAACCCAGTTTCCTACAGAAAACTTGGTGCGCCCCCCAAAGGCATGTACTTGTCTAGGAAGGTTGAGACGCATTGGTCCTGTCATGCCCGGTGGAGTTGCAACAGGGATAATCTCATCTCCCTCCACTTTATTTATATAGGAGCCTCCCACGTTCAAGGTCATTCGCTTATCTCTCATGGACGGAACCCACTGCTGGAGTGCTAGCTCTCCATCTCCCCCACGGATGTATCCGCGCTCGTTGGTAAATAGACGAGCAGTGCGATCGAAGTAGTTGCGTTGTTGTCCTACAAAACCCTTGATGCGTATCCCATCATAGGGGGTGAGCAATACATGGGCTCCTCTGACAGCATTGTCAATACCTAGCGTCCGCTCTTCATAGCTACGGAAAAGGATGCCGGAACCGAATTGATCGTAAAAGTCTCCCAGAGTGACTTCTGCATACTTGCCGATATATCCTTTGAGGTGTAGGTGAGGAATACCACGCCCCTGCTCCGGCTCGTGCCCCGGCATTGGACGGAGTAGATCTTCATAACGGAGCCCTAACTCGAGGTAGTTGTTTCGCAGGGTACCGGTTACGTAGCTATTGCCCATCCACGATTTATTCCCGGCCGCTTTGTCGTCGAGAGAAAAGAGCATGTCGCTCTGTACACTAAAAGAGGGTTTGAACTTTTCCCATGGCGCCCACTCTTTTTTATCTTGAGCAGAGAGCGTAGAGAGGAACCCCATACTCATCGAAAAGATGGTGACGAGGTACCGAGTATGGTATAGTATCTTTCGCATACGTATTGTGTGCTATAAGAAGATAAAATAGTCTATTGCTAGTTGTAAAGAGGTCAGAGGAAAACTCTATAAGGAAGGCCTTGATTATTCCTCCGATTTTAGGAGTTCCCGTACCTTAGCGATAAGCTCTTGCTCTCCTCCTTCGGTATAACCGGTATGAGCGTATGCAACATTTCCCTTCCCGTCAATTACAAAAACGTGGGGAATCATATTGACATTCATAGCCCGCTTGAAGTCTCCATTAGGGTCTAGTAATACTTCATACTCAAGACCCAGCGCATCCATAAGAGGCTTGACACGATCGGTATTTTGTCCCTCGTCAATAGATACAGCAACAAGCTTGACACCGGTCTCTTCTTGCCAATCTTCATATACCTCGTTGATAGCTTTGAGCTCACGAAGACAAGGTTTGCACCAAGTCGCAAAGAATGAAACAATAAAAGGCTTGCCCTCATTATTCAGTTCGCTTGTATTGATTGATTTCCCTTGTAGATCTTTGAGCTCGACTTTAGGAAGTTGCGCATGTGCTACGGGCACAATTAGAAAGAAAAGAAGGAGCGATAATAGATGTTTCATAGTTTTATGGAATTGACTAGATAATTGTTACGGTTAGATTCACTGTCCAAACAAGGGGTTCTCCACCAGTCTTAGGAGTGAGGGTGATCGTAATAGTATTTGTATAGGTTTGTCCCACTATAGGATTGGGGATATCTATATGAGTAGATATAGGGGTTGTTGCTCCTTTCTCTTTCTCATAAGGAACCTCTTCTTCGTCGGCAGTCAGTTTGATGTCTTTCTTAAACGAGGTCTGATTTTCAAAAGCTTCGCAGGAGCCTAAGCATACAGTTCCAGAAGTCTCTTTGGCAAAAGAGAGGGAGAAGTTGTAATTAGCAGTCTTTCGCACACTAAAGTCCAATTGTAGGTCATAAGACTCTGCTTTTTCCGTTGATGCAGAGACTTTGTAATCTATCGTGCTACCGGCAATATACTTCTTATTATCTATTTTGTTTATTAACATCACCTCAGAAGCTTTGGCAACAGTGATCGTACAAGTGGACTTTTTATCTCCTGCTTGAGCGGTGACAATTGCGACGCCTGGAGCGATTGCCTTGACGAGGCCTGTCTCTGAGACTGTAGCTACAGAGGAATTATCAATTGTATAGGTTACCTTGGCACCTGCCGGCGTTGTCGTTGCTGTGAGCTGTAGAGTCTCTCCTTCTAATAGTGTTGCAGTTGCGGGAGTGAGCGTAAGGTTGGTAACTTCTACAGGGGTGTTTATTGTATTGGGTCCACAGGAAGTTAGGAGCGATAGCGCGACGAGCGATAGTGCTACGGCTAATTTCGTTAGTTTCATTTGAGTAATTAATGGTTATAAGGGTTAAACATTATACTGTCTATTTTATTCTGTCCTTTATTATTATACGGGTCATTCTCAAAAAAGTAACTCTCCATTGCTCATTAGAGGTTTCGTCTTGTCTAAAAGAGACTGCCCAAAGGTAATAAATGTCTTGTAAATAGCAATACTTATTACGCAATATATTAGGGAGGGGCTTATGGAGCCATAAAGATGAGTCCGTATAATACCTCTTGTCTCCGAAGACAATAGGTCGTAGAGACACTTGGGTGTTGCCATTCTAATAAAGGAGTATCGGAACTATTGCTGTCCGATAAAAGTAGTTGGAGAGAAAATTCAAAGGCTGACTCCAAAAGAAGAAGTCAGCCCTACTTTTCGTTACCCTTAAGTGTCTTCTAGAGGCTGCCGGAATTAATTACGGTTGCCATCAAAGGCGAGTCCTCCTACATTGATTCTATGGGTTTCGGTGCGACGAAAGATTCGACGGGCCAGAGGTAGGCACTGACGAGTTCGCTGTTGTTGTATGCCTGCTCGTTCATTTTCGTAATGCGCTCTAAGAGTGTGTCGGACTTAGAGGATTCCGCCTCCTGCACTAATAGGCAAGCATTAAAACCAGGCCATACGGCAGTGTCTTTGTGAGGGATGTCAAAGTTGCTCTCAACCAATGCTTTCGGAATGATTTGGTATACGCCAATTTCTAGCTCGCGAAGGAGCGACTCCATCTGCTCCAGCATACTGATGTTACATGTGATGTATATAAGTGTCATATTAGTTGTTATCTATAGGTTTTCGTCTCATTCTAAATAGTCTGCGCTCCCTGTATAGCCTACGTTGGTGCATAAATGCATAAGCAGTAGGTACCAAAATCAGTGTTACAAGCATAGAGATTAGTAAACCTCCGATGATTGTGATACCGAGAGGAGCGTACATCTCCTTTCCCATGCCGGTACTTAATGCCATTGGCAACATCCCGAGTATTGTAGTCATTGAGGTCATCAATACGGGACGCAAGCGAGAGCGACCGGACTCCATTACGGCATCTCGGATACTATACCCACGCCGTACAAGCATATTACTGTAGTCCACCAGCACGATACCATTATTCACTACAATACCAACTAGCATGATCAGCCCAATAAACGTTACCACGCTCAGAGTTGTCCCGGTAATGAGGAATGCTAAAATGATACCGACCAATGTAAATGGTATGGCAAAGAGGATGATAAATGGATCCAAAAGAGACTCAAACTGTGCAGCCATCACCATAAATACCAACATCAAACCTATGACAAAGATAATCGTAAGCGAAGAGAAGGTATCGCTCTGATCCTCTATCTGACCACCTAATGAGATGCTTACACCTTGAGGGATCTGCGTATTGGCGATGATCTCTTTTGCCTTTTGGGCTCCGTCTCCGAGTGAAATTCCATTAAGGTCGGCAGTAACTTTGACATATCTTTGTTGGGTAAGACGCTCAATCTGTATTGGTCCCTCCTTTTCTTGAAGATCTGCAACAGCAATCAATGGTATCTGCTGTCCCAGTAGGTTCGTTACCTGCATTTCATTGAGCTTCTTGATGGAATTGCGATAGTCAGAAGCATATTGTATCCTGATATCATAGTTGCTACCATCCTCGGTATAGGTGCCTGCATTGGTACCATAGAGGTTTTCTCTCACTTGTATACCGATCACCCCGGGATTGAGAGCCATCTGAGAGGCTTTATCCTTGTCAACCATGATATGAACCTCGCGATTGCCTGCTGATACTAATGCTTCAACATTAGTAAACTCCGAATGCTCCTTGACTTTCTTTTCAAGGTCAAAAGCCACCTTATTCAGTTGATCCATGTTTTTCCCAAAGATGATAAACTCTATAGGAGCTTTATTTCCCGTTAGAACAGTAGCCATAGCACTGCCTCCTGAGACGGTTACTTTTTCGATTTCCGGTATCGCCTCAATCAGAGGACGAATATCATTGGCAATCTGTTGGCTACTACGATTACGCTCACTGACGGGCTTGAGGTGGCAGAAGATCGTACCAATATTTTTACCCTCCTTAAATCCTACTGCCGTGAGGACTCCCTCTTGGGTCTGCCCGGTAATACTTGCGAGTCCCCCTTCGGCAACCTCTGGCACATTGTCGTGCAACAGTTGTATGATCTCATTACCTACCTGCTCAGTAAAGGAGTGTGATGTGCCTTGCTCTGTCTCAAACTGGATAGAGATAGAGCCGGCATCGATATCGGGGATGTAGTCGGTACCGACAGCCTTTCCTAATAACAATACCAAGACGAAGATAACCAAAGTAGAGCCGAGGGTGATGCCCTTATGGAATACAGCCCAGCCAAGAAAGTTGCGATATATTCTCTCAATCCTTTGGAACATACGTTCGCTCCAATTATAGAGCTTGCCATGCTTTTTGATCTCTTTGCTACGTAGGGGCGGTTTGAGCAATACGCTTGAGAGCATTGGGGTCAGAGCTAATGCTGTGAAGAGAGAGGTGATCAGACAGGTAACTGTAAGGACGGCTAATTGCTTAAACATTACGCCAACGATACCTCCCATAAATACTAATGGCAGGAATACCACAATGGTGGTTAGGGTAGATGCGGCAATAGCTAATCCCATCTCGGAAGCACCAAACATTGCGGCTTGCTTAGGCATAGCCCCTCGCTCTATGTGTTGTGTGATGTTTTCGAGTACTACGATGGCGTTGTCGACTACCATACCAATCGCGATTACCAACGCCACCAAGGAGAATATGTTGATAGTATAGCCGAGTATGTTCATGACGATAAAAGCCGAGATCAATGATACTGGCATCGTTAGGAATACTATGAGGCTAGATTTCCACTCCCTCAAGAAGAGCAATACCACCAAGGTGACGAAGATTAGGGCATACCAAATAGATGAACTCAGGTTGTTAATAGATGAGATTACCAATTCGTCCGAACCTATCACTTCAGAGATTTGCACGTCCGAGGGTAACTCATTTTGTATGTCGCTTATCTTTGCACGTACGGCGTTGGCGACCTCTACGGTATTGGCTCCTGATTGTTTCTGTATCAATAGGGCGATACCTCTACCCCTGTGATTGAAGGCTGACGCATTAGTTTCCTTAAAGGTATCCTTGACGGTAGCAACATCTTTGAGACGTACCACCTTACCTTTGAATGCCTTGATAACAGTATTCTCAAGCTCTTGTACACTCTCGTATTTACTGGGCATGCGTACAGAGAAGTCGTAAGCACTCTCCGTTACGAAGCCAGAAGGCACGTTGATGTTATTGGCTTTGAGCATCATGGAGAGCTGAGTCACAGACATACCGTAGCCCTGCATCCTGATAGGGTCTATCTCAACTCGGATCTCACGTTCAGGCTGCCCTAGGTAGATTACCGTACCTACACCATCTACCTTTCTCAGCGTAGAAGCGATCTGGTCCTCTACAATCTCTTCTAGACCGTTGTAGTTTTCGTCTGCATTGATGGCATAACCGATCACCGGCATCATCGATGCATTGATCTTATAGATGATTGGAGTATAGGCTTGAGCCGGCATTCGAGACTTGACTAGCTCCAATAGATCTCGAGCATTATTTGCCGCCGCCGTGATATCTTCTTCCCACTCATACCTCAACTGTATAAACGATACATTCTCTTTAGAGATGGATTTGATCTCGACCAAATTCTCGGCAGAAGAGAGTACTGCCTCTAGGGGCTTAGAAACCTGTTCCTCCACCTCCATTGCCGAAGCTCCGGGATAGACCGTGATGACTGTAAGGGAGGGGAACTCCATGTTAGGCATCAGGTCTAATGGCAACTTTGTCAGAGAGAATACACCTATCACCAGTATGGCCACAAAAAGCATTGCGGTCGCGATAGGTCTTTTTACGCCAAATTCAGGAAGCTTCATAGACTTACTTCTTTTTTACAACACTCACTTTGGAGCCGTCGTTGAGCTTGTTTTTGCCATCTACTACAATTGAATCTCCACTCTTGATTGCATCGCTTTCGATGTATACCCAACCGTCGTTAATCTCCCCTCGAGTCACGGGGATGCGACTAACTTCGGTGCCTTCGGTATTGACTTTGAATACGAATTCTTCGGCCGTCCCGGCTAAGCGGTATATGGCATTGAGTGGTACGAATAGACCTTCTCTCTCCGGTAGAGTAATAGAGACATTGCAATACATACCGGGTTTTAGGCGGTTGTCTTTGTTAGGGATATTGACTTCAACAGCTGCCGTACGTGTCATTGGCGAAAGAGCGGGAGAGAGGTAAGATATTTTGCCCTCAGTCGGTTTATCCGGATAAGCGTCAAAAATTATGGTAGCACTCTGCCCTTTTTCTATGTAATTGAGTTCCTTTTCATTGACCTCAATGGTTATTTTGAGAGGATTGATTTGGCGAAGCTCTATGATGCCACTTTCCAACTTAAGCTCATTGCTGAGGCTTGGTGTGAATGTATACGTCTCCCCTTCATTGACCAAAATATCAGTGATGATGCCACTAAATGGGGCGGTAATAGAAGTATTCTTTTTGAGCATAGCCACTTTGGCCACGGAGGCCTCGTACTTAGCCTTGACGTGGTCGTAATCCATTTGGCTGATGCTCTTCTTTTCTAACAAACGGGTAATACGCTCGAAGTCGCGTTTGATGGCGTCGTTTTCGATCTGTGCCTGTAATAGCATCTCGTCGGACATCTCCACGATGAGGGCTCCCTTTGGAACAAAACTCCCTTTGCCGTAGTGTATCCGCTCTATCCTTCCTGGTAGGGCGGTGCCGAGGTTCGCACTTTTAGATGCCTCGGCAGTACCCGAAAAACGAATTTTTGGGGTAAATGTCATTTGTTTGGCTTGGATAATGGTCACGGGCACAACTTTGTCCGCATCGGACTCCTGATCTTTATCTTTCTTTTTGCTGCAGGAGGTAGTTGTGCCGATAAGTAGGAGCAACACCGCTGGGAGCAAGAAGCTCTTAATTCCTTTGATATGCATATTGTTTTTTATCTATCTATTTTGTTTGTGAACAAGACTATGTTCCTCGGCATACTTATAGAGAGCGCCGGTAGACTTCTCCAATTGAGACAATGTTACGGCAGCTTCTACTCTTGCATCAATATCGGCAGAGCTGGCTTTTTCCCACATAGCCTGAGCTTCTAAAATATCCCTTACACTGTTCATCCCCTCTAAGAGGCTGTTTTTTGTAATTCGCAGGTTTTCCTCAGCTTGCTCCTTAGAGAGCTTGGTTAGTTCCATCCTTTTAAGAGCCTCAGCATGCTTAAATCTATTTTGTTGTATCTGCAAGTTGATTTTCTCTTGGGAGTCTTGCAGTTCTAACTTTGCCTTGGCCACTTGTTGGTCTGCCATGTGTACTTGGTGTAATCTATCGCCCCAGGTTAGCACCGGGATCTGTACTCCCACGCCTATCATCCAGTCTCCGCCGAAGTTGTTTTGAGATCCTTTGTAGAGATTAGGTTGTGTCCAGTTGTATCCTGCTGTGAGGAAGATGTTGGGCAGGAATTGCGACTTCACCATCTTTCTTGCCGACTCTGTAATCGCGAGTTTATTGCGAAGCATCACTATTTCGGCACGCTCAATGGTATCGTTATTTGTAAGCGCCAAGAGACGGCTACTCAGTTGCTCCTCACTTATAATGCCGGTGTCTAATTCTATTTGATTAGCATCTACTCCTATGATTTGTCCGAGCAACATCTTGGAGAGCTCAAGGCCATTCTCAGCTTTGACCAAAGAGAGCTCCACTTCATTTTTCTTGACTTGAACCTTCAATACTTCGTTCCTAGTTGTCATGCCTTCGGCGTAGAGATTTTCTAAGTCTTGTCCGAGATGATCTAGGAGGGATTTGTAGGTCTTAGCCAAAGTCACCTTCTCTTGTACAGAGATTACTCTCCAGTAAGCTTCATCCACAGATGCCAAGACATCTGCTTCCTCCATTTTTACTTTCTCATGCAGAAGCTCAGATGTATAGCGGGCTATCTTGTTTGCCTCTACAATTTTAAATCCCATAAAGATAGGCTGGCGTAGTATAAAGCCTCCCATATACACCTCCTTAGGAGCGACACTTATAAAGTCAAGAGGGATCGAAAGTCCTTGAGGTGTCACCCCCGGGATATTGAAGTTGATCGCAAAAGGGCGGAGAGGTCTATCTCCCGGATTGATCCACCCCCCGGCGAAGTTGATGCGAGGTAGATATTTTGTTTTAGCCGACTGCACTAAATAGTCAGAGGCTACAGCATCAGCTTGAGCCATTTGTATCTGTTTGTTGTGCTCTAAGGCTAACTCTCTGCACTGCTCCAAAGACATTAGAGCTTGTGATTGTGCCTCTGTCTTCAATCCTATGGAGAGAACAACAGTCGTGATCAGAAAGAAGACCATTCTTTTGTTGACTGTTCGAATCATGATTTGCGCGTATTAGTTGTCTTATTATAGCTTGGTAGAGGATCCATAAGCTCCCTGATACCACTCCTTAAATTCTCTATTTTTCGCTTTACTTACTATGACCTTCTCAGGGGTTTCTACGGAGAGTGTTACCATTAACTTGCCCCCAAACCATACAGACATACTCTGTATTGCACTATGTGCTACGATGTATTGTCTATTGGCTCTAAAGAATAGTTTAGGATTTAAATCTTGTGCTATCTTTTCCAAAGAGAGGTCTATAAAGTGTTCCTTCTTATCGATGGTCACCAATACAGAAGCTTTGCTTTCCGAGCGTATGTAGGCGATCTTTTCTACCGATATCGGGAAAAGTTTATCTCTAAAGGGAATCAAAAAATGGCTCTTATAACTCAATTGCGACTTATTGAGTGCTTCAATCATCTTGTCCATCAGGTCTTGGTTATACACCTTCTTTCCACTCTGACCAAATCTTTTGATCTTGTCTAGGGCTCTTTGGAGGTCGCCTTGTTTGATTGGTTTGAGTAGGTAATCAATACTATTGACTTCAAACGCTTTGAGCGCATATTCCTCATAAGCCGTGGTAAAGATGATGGGGCAGGATACATTGATGCGCTTGAAGAGCGAGAATACCTGACCATCCGCCAAATGTATATCCATAAAAGCCAAGTCGGGCTCCGGGTGGCTTTCGAACCACTCTACACACTCAGATACACTCTGGAGTATGGTCAATACCTCTATGTCAGGGTCAGTTTCGGTGAGCAGTGTTTGCAACCCTTTGGCGGTAAAATACTCATCTTCTACGATTATTACTTTCATATTAGAGATTTGGCTTTGGGTTCTAATTGGTCTAAACTCTTTATCAATGGTAGTGAAACGGAGAACTGTCCATCTTTTGAGACAATATCAATATCCTTGCCAAATACCAAACGATATTGCTCCATCAGATTATCCAGTCCTACTCCCGTACTGCTGCCTGATGTACTTTGCTCTCTTAGTTGCAGCTTATTCTCTACTACGATCTTGTCTTCTTTCGTGCTGATGGATATGGTTAATGGTATTTTGGCACTTGCGATATTGTGTTTGATCGCGTTCTCCACCAAAATCTGCAAACCGGAGGGTATCACATAGTAATCCAAATATTTATCGTCAATATGCCACACTACCTTAAGACCATCGAAATAGCGGATGCACATCAAGTAGAGATACGACTTGACAAACTCTAACTCTTCTGACAGCCGTACCACCACTTTATCGCGCATCGTATGTCTAAATACCATTGCCAACTCCTGCACATACTCCTGAGCCCGCCTATCATCCCTGCCGATTAGACCATTGAGCGTATTGAGACAATTAAAAAGGAAGTGCGGATCTGTCTGATTCTTTAGAGCCGTGTACCTGTTTTGCAGATTCTCAAAGTCCAACTTCTGCATTCCTACTACTGCCAAGTGATTTTGTTTCATCAAATAAATGGTCATAGTAAAAAGGAAGGTTACTACCAATATGACGAGATCCTTAGCATACTGCACCGTAGCATAAGTATGATAATTAAGAATATCTCTAAACCACCACCACTGCAATCGCGACAAATAGGGCGATAGTAATACCACTCCCATCAATAGTCCGAATAATATCAGCCAGAGCTGATACTGTCGTATATCATACCTATTGATTGCCCAGGATTGGATGCTCAACAATAGATAAAAGAAGACCATATTGATGAGTAGTGAGGCAATGGAATTCACCGATAAGATGGTTCTGAGGTCAAACTCTCGGCCGGCATCAAGCAAGCTGTAGTAATAGATAGAAGACGACAGCATCACAAACGCAAGCAAGAAACTGATGATAAGTGTAGCTAGTAATACACTCTTCTTTTCATCTCTTAAAAATATAAATCCGTTACTTCGTCGCTGTCTTAAACGGCGTTTTATGCGCGGTGTCGTCATATGTCTTCTGTCTTTATGGATACTTTGTATCCCAAAAAGTTGCGTTTATGTTTGTATGTTGAGCTTTCCCGGTCTTCTCGTACAAGAAAGAAAAAGCAACGAGCCTATCTCACACCCTTCGTTTTTCGTATTTAGGGTGAAGGGATAAGACTCGCTGTTTTTAGGGCTTCTAAAATCAGAAGCGATAGCCTAAGCCTACAGTAACCACACTTGCATGAGCCTTATAGGCAGCGTTCTGTAGAGGGAAACCAAGCTTAGATGTGACATTGTTTATAGAGGTCTTAATGTCATCAATCTGGTTGATAAAACCATACTTATAACCGGCATTGATCTGGATGCCGTTGGCAAACTCATAACCCAATTGGCAAGCAATACCTACATCCCACCTTTGGAGAGCCGACTTATCGTTGTGCTTCTCGTACAGATCAATCGGGTCAATTTTCACGAGGTTATTGAATTTCTTAATTTCATCTGTCTTAGCGGAGAATCCTACCCCAACATAAGGCCCAACGCCTCCATACAGAAGCCCATTACCCAATTGCAATTTGCCCAGGGCATATACAGGGATCTGCATCCCCCATTGATTGATCTTGTTTTCCAAAGATACAGGGCCGGCCTCTGCCTTTAGACCTATCCCTCTGTAGAAGAACTCAAGCTCGGGTTGGATAGCGAAGTTGGAGTGTAGGTTGATTCTCATGAAACCACCAAAGTCGGCTCCTGGTTTCATTTGGCTTTTAAGAACATGAAAGTCGTTGCTTAAGGCAAGACCCGAGAAGTTTACGCCCGCTTTTACACCATAATCTGTAGACACAGGAGCCTGAGCCATGGCTGAAGTAGCTGCCATCCCCATGATTACACTTGCTGCGATAGCAATAATATTACGTCTCATACTTTCTTCTTTTTACTTTCGTTGTATTTATTACTCATCTTTATTCTGTTGTATGACCTATCCGATCGCAATAGGTGAATCAACTACATCGCAAAGGTAGGAAGAATAAAACCCCATACCAATCAGATATTGACCCAAACGACTTAAATACCTGCCGAACACCTCTGTACTGCGACTGTGGCAGAAAAGATGGAGCACAAGAAGCTAAACGCAAGTGACGGAGGGGAGTGTGCCGGTGCAGGTGACAAATCCTAAATCTCAAGGGTGACGTCGTGATTGTATGGTGCAACGGCTGCGGAAAGTTCGTCAATGGAACGATACCAAGTTATTAGGACGTATCGTAAATAGGAACTTGGGCTCATTTAAGGGATGGGGTTATTGAATTCTACAATCGCTGGTAGCAAGTTGGATTTTTTTTGATTTTTAAAACAAGTTTTTCATGGAAACTATCCTTTTACCAATTTCTGTTGATTGAATGATTCTAATATTAATTTACTCAATAGACGATTTCGATAAAATGTCTTTAAAGAACTCCTTACAAAGAAAGATGTTGAGAAGAAACAAATCTGGCACATCAGGCTCTTGCCCAGCAAGAGACATCTGAAAAAGCATAACTCCACCGTACTCCTCTATCATCATTTCTTTTGCCATACTTTTGCGCTTGATACTGGAATCTGCACCTAGGAAAAGTTTGGACTTTAAATCTCCGAATGAAGTCCTAGCATTACTTTTGTCACACCCTTGCACTTGATACTGGAATCTGCATACACTTCTCTCGGACATTATTTGTTTGCTAGTAACGAAAAAAATATATCTTTGTGGTGTCACACACACAATGTGATATGTCTGTGCTTACATAGGAAATATACTGCACAAGACATCTCAGATGATGCCGTTGACAAAAAACATAGATCTATGAGTGCCGTTTCATCTCCCGAAATCTCCCCGCAAGGTGTTGAGAGAATTCTCTCAAAGATAGGCCTTGTGCTGTCTAAGAGTAAAGAGGCTCTTTTGAAAGATTTGATTCAGAATATTTCTGAATATGTGCCTGACGAATCAGAGTTTAAGAATTATTCTTCTCAAGAGTTCCTTGCTGAAGTGGAGTCTGGTAAGTTCAAATTTGAGGATTATATCAATGGACTCTTCCGTAGACTTGGTTACGACTTCTCGCAGTTCGAGAAGAATGAAGAATTGTTTTCCCTGGTCAAATCTTGTATGGCCGCCCTCGTTAAACTCGGGAATGTAGTACAAAGTCTTTCTATAACGGACGACTGGAAGAAAGAGGTTGATGCAGTCATAGCAAACCCTTCTGCAGCAGGAAAGAAAGCAACCTGTTTCTTAGCAGCAGCCAAGAAATTGTATGACGAAGGGGGCTTGGGAGACTCCGACGTACCAACGGACGAAGGACTTCTTGGTAATATCTATAATCTTCTGAAGGTAGTTGTTGAGCTTTTTGACATAGTTCGCAAATTCAGAGATCTGGAGAGCGAGAAATTGGTTGCTGAATGCGATGGTTTCTTGAATTTTCTCGATGATAGCTTTTTCAATAAAGAGTTTGCAGATCGAATGTTGGATCATATCCTCATAGCAATTCTGAGCAATGCTAAGGAAGTTTTCGCAGATGATATCTATACTCTTGTTTGCAGTGTCTCGGACATCTCTGGACATATAAAGGAGGGTGTTAAGGAGAGCTTAGCTCGTCCTATTAGCGAGGTTATTAATGAAATCAAAGCCCTTGAGGAAGAAATAAGAGAACTTGAAAGTCAACTGAGGGATAGAGCGGAAGAACTTGCCAGAGCTGCAAAAGAGAAAGGACTGCAAGCTATTAGGGAAGTAAGTTCCGATTTGTCTGCAAGGCTCAAGATGGCTAAGGCTAGACTAGAGGAATTGGGCAACGAACTGTTTGTCAACTACAATCAGTTCGCCAATATCCTGAACAAGATTTATGTTGTTCTGGAATTTCTCAAGGTCATAGATAAGGAGAGAATCGAGATTTCTAAATACGTACCCAATAGTCCTAAAGCGCCTAATCCGACTGTTTTGAAGGCGGCAAAAAATCTCCCGAAGGACTTTCAGACATATCTAGCTGATACGGAAAAATCTGCTAGGGAGGTAAGCGATATTCTTACTAAGGTGGTTGTGGAAATGAAAGCTGCAGCCCCGACCGTGGAGATCCAAGTGATTAGATGGTCTCGCTTAAAACGTTTATTTACCAATCCTATTGATTATCTGAAGGAAATCTATCCCATTGAAGACTATGACGATGCTGTCAACTTGATGGAGAAGGCCCTGAGGGTGATGCATGCATTTAATCCACAGACTCCAGATATTGAAGACATTCAGCAGTTCTTGCACGAACTCCTAATACGTATTAGCGAGAAAATTAATGATTTCGGTACACAAGTCTTCGATACTGAAGCTGTCGGGAACCTGAAGAAGTTTAGAGATTTTGTTTTTGATATCCTAAAGGTTGTTGCAGAGTTTGGAACGGCTATTAGGCAGGAATTAGCAGAGGCCTATAAGAATATAAAAAATGAAACAGAGACTGTCTTCGACTCTTTGTCTTCTGGAGTCCGAAAAGAAATAAATCTTCTAACTAAAGATGTTGGCTCCGATATAGAAAGGTCCTTATTTGATTCAACCTTCGACATTGACAATAAGTTCTTTGAGCGTGCTTTTGCAGCTCCTTTTATTCGCATCATAAAGGAAAAAGCGGCAGAGCACGACCTATTCAAGAGTGTTAATCCTGAGGCTTGGGGAGAAGCTATCGTTGCTTCAGGAGCTGGGGATGCTAATCTACTTCTTAACAATTTCCGTCCATTGCTCCAATCTATGGACGAAATGGCAAGGACTCCTTTTGAAGAGGACGTTTGGAGAAATAGATTCAAAGGAGTAATTGACGACCTTAGAAAAGAATTTGAAAAGCAGACAGAGAACGTTCCTTCTTCCGTCGCAGATGTTGAGAAATATGGGAAGAATACAATTGATAATTTGATCAAAGGATCTCTGCCCAATAATCCCTTTACAGGGTTTAACACCTATAGATACTTCAATGTTTTTAAAGAAGCAATAGGAGGGATGTTGCCCGACTTTAGGCCCCTCTATTATGATTGCTTTTTGATCGCCGTAGAATCTACTATAATAGCCTTGGCTGAGTCTTCTCAAATAAAATCTTCATTAGAATCAATCAAAAATACAATTGAAGACTATTCAGATAAACTCAAGTCTTTTTCTGTAGATGTGTTCCGTAGTTATTTCAACGACCTCCTCGAATCTCTTTATAACTATGTCCTAAAACCATACAAGAATGCGATAGAGAAGGCTATGAAGATTTGGCTTAGGGAAATATTGTTACCTGAGGCCGCCTCTAACATCAAGAAGAATTTACCCAAAGCCCCAGACTTGGGAGACTATAAAGATTTGTTTGATCCCAAAAATCTCGAGTTTGTTGAACAGTTGATTGCCATACCTCAAGAGGCTGCAGAGATAGACTCTTGGCAGGATGGCCTTCAGTTTGTAATCAAACTGTACAAGGTTCTGCCTTTAAGAGTGAAGAAGTCCTTCAAAGAGTTGGTCAGCTTACCCGACTTTGATGTTAGTCCAATTAAGCTTCCGGCATATTCATTAGATGTCAAGAATAAGTTCCTTTGTACGACTCTTTACGACTCTTCTGCTTCTCAGAAATCCTCTTCTACTTCTCTATCGGGTAATGTATCTATCAAGATTATTGCATTTGTTGGATTTAGAAAGTTCGGAGAAAAAGAGAAGCCTGGTTTGTACTTTTTGCCTGTAATCTCAGGAGATTTTGGAGCGGAAATTAGTATCGGTGCTAATCATAAGCTCAAGCTTGGTGCATCTGAAAGTATGAATGAAGGTCTTGATTCTGATAGAGTTGATGAGAATGTCAAGAAAAAACTCCAAGATTTGGAAAAGTTAGGACTGTTTCTTACTACAAAGCCTGGAGATCGTTTACCTTCTCTTATCCCTTTGGACGACATTTCAGGGGCGTTTAAGGCTTACCTTGAGCTATTGTTTTCCCGTACGGAAAAGAACAAACTGATGATTTTTGGCCCTGACCCCGATAAGATGCCCCATAAAGACAATAGTCTTGCCTCTCTTTCCGTTGAGGATTACCCTCAGAAGATTTATGTCGGATACGATGGAGGGTTTGATGCAGGATATCTCGGAGGCCTTCGGAAGCTAGAACTGAATTTGTTCTTGACTGAGGAGAATGGGTTCTTTGCGAAGATATTCAAGAAGCCGATAAAGGTGGGGTTGGAGTCATTGGATCTTGGGTATAGTATTAGAAATGGATTCCGAATCAATGGTGATTATTTAATCCAAATTCCTTTAGACAAGAATGTGGATTTGAATTTTGTGAAATTCAACAACTTGATGATAGAGTTGGGAGGAGATCCTAGTAATAACCTGCTTGCAGATCTTAACTTCTCTTTTGCTGCTGATTTCTACGGAATAGCTATTTCATTTGCAGATCTTGGAATAGGTATGAATGTCAATGTCTTTAATGACAATGGTAAATTTGGAGATCTTGACATTAAACCGCATTTTAAGTTTCCAGATGGGATCGGAATCACTATTGATACCAAGGCTGTAACAGGTGCTGGAATTATCAAATGGAATAAAGAAAAAGAGGAGTTTTTAGGAGCAATTAGTATCGGAGTCCTAAATCTCTGTAGTGTGGATGCCCTCCTTCTTTTCAGTATGTGCATGCCTGATGGTAGCAAGGGATTTTCTTTTATGGCTGCACTGAGCACGACTTTCAAACCAGGGATTCAGCTCGGAATGGGCTTTCAGTTAACGAAGATAGGAGGCTCGCTTGGCATCAATAGACGGATTGACCAAGATAGGCTTATTAGTGCTACACGGGATGGAACTCTAGGAGCCGTATTATTCGTAGACGATATTGCCCATCATTTAGATACAGTACTGGGTAATATTACAACCTATTTCCCAGCTAAAGAGGAGCAAGTCTTTTTTGGTTTTATGACTCAGATTGCCTTCTCGGAAATCATGAAGATAGATGCTGGGCTTTTCATCCAAGCGCCCGACCCAGTTGTGGTGATTATCGCTGGAGGGATGCATATTGGCCTTTCGAAGTCTTTGGACTGGGTCTTGTCAATCAATGTCTATTTCCTTGGGATGATTGATTTTAGCAGAGGCCTCTCCTTTGATGCTTCGATGGTTGATTCTCACATTGTGGGCATTGATCTTTATGGGGATGTAGCTTTCCGACTATATTGGGCTGGTGATATCAAAGGGTTCCTTTTCTCTGCAGGAGGATTTCACCCTAAATACAAGCCGGAAGCTGGATTCAATGTTAGTAATATGCGGAGAATCGGAATGAAGTTGAATTATTCCCTACTAAAAATCTCCCTTGAGTCTTATTTTGCTGTTACATCCAATACTGTTCAGTTTGGAGCAAGGACAGAAATGAGTATTAACCTGTATGTTTGTTTCATTTCTGGTTTCTATGAATTCAATGCCTTGTTTCAGTTCAATCCTTTCCACTTTATGGTTGATGGATCTGCTGGAATGAAGGTGAAATGCTGTGGAATCACATTACTTTCGGTAGCTATTGCATTGGAACTGAGAGGTCCTGCAAGATGGTCTGCCTCTGGGGAAGCTACTTTCCGTGTCTTAATCTTCGAGAAGCATATACATTTCAGTGAGACTTGGGGTAAGGCTCTGGAGGACAGCGAAAAAAAATACATCTCTGTATTCCCCATCTTTGAAGCTGGTTTTATTGACAGTACTAATTGGCAAGTCATATCAAACGATGTGGTCGAAAGATTGGTTTCTTTCTCCGAAATAAAATCCGATGAATTAGTTGTGAAACCATCCGATACGATTGCTTTTAGCCAGAGTGGTGTACCAATCGGAGAACGAATGGAGAAGTATGGGGAGGCAGAACCTGGAGACATTTGCCAAATTGACATAGAAAAGATCTACATATCTGGAGTAGAGCTTACAAAAGGAAATGATTATGAATTCCTGTCTTCATCTTTTGCTCCTGCACTAATCAAAGATTTGAGCGATGAAGAAAAACTGGTAGCACCTTCTTACCAAAAGATGAAGTCTGGTTTCACTCTGACTCATGGCTTGCAGGAAGAGAAGGGAGAGGGACAAGAGGTTAAACCCTATCAAGAGTATATTTGTCAGTCTTTGAACGATGGTGTGTGGGGGCGCTGGGAAAAATATTCCCTGGAGACTTCTACAACAGAAAGGAGGGCTATTCGTAAGATGGAGGCATCTCTTCTGAAGAAGATAAACTCTTTTTCTAAGCCTCTAACTCATAATTTTTTTAGAGAAACAACAATGAACAGAAAGTACGCTTCTTCCCAAAGGAGGAATGAGGAAGGCATTCGCCGATATATTCTGCAATCAGACTGCATATTAAGGCGTAAGGCTCGCAGTTTTATTGACCAACTTGAAAACGTATAAAGCACAGTCCTTGTATGAAAATGGAGAAATATGCAACCACATACTATTTCCCTTGGGTTAAGAAAGGTTTGGGAAATTGGATTTCCGAGGAGGATAAGCTTACAACATCTGAGATTCAGAAGGATCTTTGGTTAGCTAAGCATCGAGCTACACTCTTTCTCGAAACCCACTTTCAAAATACAAATGCTGCTTTGGAAGAAGGAGATGAGGAAAAATCTACAATTATCAAGGCTAAGGAAATTCATTTCGTAGGTCCGAGCGATATCACGCAAGTGTTCGAGCAGGCTATCTCCAAAGTGGTTCCTAAGCCTCTGAGTGTATCAATGGCTCCTCAGTATTTGCCCTATATAGAATTTTGGGAACCAGATTTTCCTTGGCGCTTTTCTCCCGTTAAACCAGATGCTTGTAATCGAATTCGACCATGGTTGGCCTTGCTTGTGTGTGAGAAAAATCTTTGTGCCGAGAAAAAACTGAGCGATTTGAACTATGTCTCATTTAGTGTTGCTGGAGAAGAGATATACAAAAGTATCTTCCCTTCTCAAGAAGACTTTTGGAAGACTGCGCACGCCCAAGGATTTTCGAAAGAAACTCCTCTTTTCTCACGATTGCTGGCATTGCGTGCAGGGGGAGATTTGAAACCACTCACGGAGTATGTTGCCTTTTTGGTTCCCGCTTTCGAGACGGGAAGGCTTGCTGGATTGGGCTTTGATGAGGAAAAAGTGAAACATATCACTGCCCAAGCACATGCATGGGAGTCCAGTTTTGAGGAACAAAAGACTAGTCATCTTCGACCTTTTGATTTTCCTGTGTATTATTCGTGGTCTTTCGATACTGGGCAGGATAGTTTTGATAAGATGGCGGAAGACTTAAGTATCTGTACGGAAGCTAAAACCTTTATTGACATTGATGTCACCAGGATGGGCGAAGGTCTGAGCTTTGATACTTTAAACGAGTACGAGCGACCAGAGCGTTGTTCTATTCAGATGCCCGCTGCGGTAAGTCCCTTGGATAGAAAAGAGGAACAGTGCTTCCCAGCTCCAGATGGAGCGTTCCATGAGGCTACTGTCTATCATAGGTTGAAAGAGCTTCTTTCCAGTAGTTCTGTTCTCTTTGAGAATAAGGATATTCTCTTAGGAAGAAGAGAGGGGACGGAATTTAGCTGCAGTGACGACGATCCTTGGGTTGTTCCCCCCTTGTATGGAGCGAAGCATATCCTTGCCACTTCTATAGATGAGAACGACAATCAGAAAAATGGCACTCCTTGGCTATCCCAACTTAACTTGGACATCCACTACCGAGCGATTGCTGGTTTAGGGAAAAAAATTATTCGAAAGTTTCAGGAGGAGTTTGTTGATAGAGCGTGGAAGCAGGTCGAAGATATTCAAACACTGAATGTTGAACTTTATCGTCGTTTGGCGAGTGCCAATGTGACCACTTCTCTCCAGAATAAGGTTTCAGTTGTCATAAAGAATGAAGAAAAGTGTCCCGACTATATGAGCTCTATGTTACAGTATTTTCGAGGAATGCCCCAAGCTCAAGAAATTCTTCGAGATAGAAATATTCCGAGAGCTTATGCAAGTGCCTCTTTTCAGTCTATGACAGAAGTCTTGTCTAGAATTCAGCCTTCAGTAGACGTGAAGTCTATCATGGAGCATATTGCTGATGCACAGATATTCAAATTAGAGGATTACAAGATCCCAGAATTACCGAGTGTCAATGAGTTACGTACTTATACTGATAGTATCTTTTCTATCCTTTCCAAAGAAATTTTTAATCAATATCTCGCTGGATATTTTGACTACACAAGTTTGAAAAATGGTAGACAGAACCTCCCTGATGAAGGGGCGACTATTCTTTTAGGGGCGAGAACTGACCCCATTCGGAATGACCAAGACTTTGAGAATGGTTTGCGGATTACAACAGTCCCAATAGATAATGAAGAGTATTTGTGGCACTATCTCAACTATGAGGCTTCGCGGACGTATTGTGGAGCAAGACAAGATCTCTGTATGGAGATTATTCGGAAATTCTTAGACGGAGATTTTTCTCGTCATGGGATTCGCGGAGTTACGAAAGACTACCGAGGAAAGTATGCTTATGGACCTAATTCTTCTCAGGATCCTAATTTGTCCAATGTCGTTGCCATTGATGAGCAATTGTATACCGAGGCCTTTGGGTCAGTGAAGGGATTGACCCGAGTAGGCGGCGTAAATGGTTGGTATTTTCTTTCTCGTAGGTCGCTAAAAAACAGTCAAGCAATTGAAGTAAAGTATAGAAGAAGAGGTAAAGTACATTATATGGAAAGCCTTAATTCTTACTGCAGTTATTCTGATCTTATTAACGGCTTTCCCCATACTGTCGGAGATGTCTCTCTTACGCCCGGCGAATTGATGAAAAAGTTAGAGAGAGAAATTGCTGCATTTCGCTTTACTCCTGGTGGTGGTTCTGCTGCGGTTAGTCATTCTACAATTGTGCGTCAATATGAGCAAATGAAAAGGATATGGAAGGATCCTTTGATTTTGGGTCCTAATGCTGGTAACTTTTCAGAGGGTTATCATATCTTGCGAGAGCGTATCTACAATTATTTTGAAGAAACTCCAATTGGCTTCACTCTAGATGTGGACGAATATGACAGAAATGATATACAATATTTCGATACTATCGAAGATTACATCATTTTTCTCCGAGATTGTAATGACAATGGAACAAACGATTATTTACAGGCTTGGAAGCAGTTAGATCAGTGTGTCAAAGTTGTTGAGACGAGAAAGCTTGCATTATTATTCTTAGATGCTGTTCAGAGCAAGGTGCGAGAAAAAGAAGAGAGACTAAAGAAGGAACAGGCCAATCAACCCCGACCGAGTTACGATGGTTTCAAGGATAATCCAATTTTGGAGCGTGTCCGTGAGGTCGTTTCAGAATATATGTCAGAATTCTTTGCGGAGACTTCTGTTGGACGGAGACTTCGTGATAAATACATTGACGAATTACTTCGATCCAAGTTCCCTGTTATGGCGTATCCTATTTTCCCAGAGCCAACCTATCATTATTTGCGACTTTTATCAGACAAATTTATCCTCCCTTGTATAGATGCCCTCCCAAATGACTCTGTTGTACTAATGCGGGCTAATGAAGCATTTGTAGAGGCCTTTTTGTGTGGCATGAATACAGAAATGGGAAAAGAATTGCTCTGGAGGGAGTATCCAACAGACCAGAGAGGCTCGTATTTTAGAAAGTTCTGGGACTCAGAGACCAGTGTGGAAGATATTCGAAATGATAACTTTTTTGACGTCTCCCCTCTTCATACCTGGAGTGGGAAGATTGGTGATAATCATACATCTAGTAAGATGGATCTACTGATTTTTGTGATCAAAGGTAGGTTGATGAAGCAATATCCAATGACGAAGGTATATTTACATAAGGCTATCGCTGACAAGTCCAAGCCACATATGGTGACCTTTGCTGAGTCTGCTCAAGAGGAAGATGGAGGAATCATTCGGCCTGTTTCTGAAGCGTTCCTGCGAGATGATATTTATGTGGTAGGATTTAAGGCAAATTTCCGTCAACTACTTGGTAACCCTATAAAAGGTGATTATGGGTATTTGCTCACCTTTGAGGAGGATGTACAAGATCTGAACTTTGAAAAGAATCCTTCTGAAATAGAACAGTTTACTAAGGCAAGTGATGCCGCCATTGCAGGTATGATTCTCAAAAATGATACAACGCTGTACGGAAAGCACCTATCCTTATTTATTCCTAATCCTTCTTGAATCAAGAAATAGTCATGGCACTTACTACATTCACTACACAATACGAAAAGCAAAATGCTTTTGAGCGAGTTTTGAGTGATGTCTTAACCCGTACTCCATTACTTCTTTTCCCGGTAAGGTTAGAAACACACTTCCGTAATAGAAATAGTCAGAAAGAATTGTGTGTTAGGATTTTCCCGAATGAGATTTTTCTGGATTATCTGACCGATTCATTGACAAGGCAGGAAATAGAGGACGGAAAATTATTTTGGCTACAATGGTTTATTGCCAGCGGGAGCCCTAGACGAGAGTATGAAGCATGGCAAGTGCTGTGCAGAAAATATCCTTTGTATAGGGCAGCTTGGATTTGTAGGACAATGAGGCCTAAGGAGATAGATAAGTTCCGTCCTGGAGGAATTTTATATTATCGACGGCCCTATCAAAACCTAAAAGGGATTGACGATGCCTGTTTGTCTATCAAGAGACATTTGTCTTTTATTCACATTGATGAAAAACATAGGATAGATCCCTATACTGGGGAGTATATTTTTGAGAGACAAGTACGAAAAAATATTGATGATATCAAGAATCAACTCTCCTTTATCGAACGAGAACTGCTGACTTGCAAGTATATTGTCGACTATCTCTATGACAACGTACAAGGAACTGTCTCATACTTACGAGAACGACTAGATGCCTTTTTGGCCTTTTATGAGAAATATCCCTATTATGCCGATAATGCACGTCAAATGGAATTGTGGGATGTGGATTATACGATGATTCGCTCTTTTAGTGCCGAAGTAGACGATTTCATCAGTCGTATGGGTAAGGGAAGAATTTCATTGAATGAGATGATTCAAAAGTATCTTCATGACCCAAAGCATAATATTTTCCCGGGAATCAAAGAGAAGGAAACGGAGGCTCCCGATATGCCAGTTTCTCACATTTTGCCCAATAGATTTATGGTAATCGGGGAGGAGGCTGAGTCCAAGAAAATTATCACTTGGTATGGCAATGAGATTCCTTCGAATTTGGAAATCGGATTTAATCCAACGGACGAGACAGTTGAACTTCCCTATAGAATTGATGGAAATGGGAATTTGATAGTCAACGGGAGGTGTAAGTGGATGGTCGACTATGACGAAGCCGAACGGGTAGGTATGGCGGTTACTATTCCCATAGATCATAGGATTCAGAGGTTTAATTATATCTATGTACTTGGATTTAAACAGACTGATTTGGGAGATTTAAGACATTTGATAGATCTCTTTAATAGCCATAACTATGCATATTCTCGAATTGAGATACTTAAGGCAGGTACTCCCACTAATCATGTTGAGAATGGGAGAAAGTATATGCCTGTTGGATATGAAGATGAAATGCGACAACGCTATGATGCTGAGGTAGAAGATTGTTATCAATCTCCAACTCATAATCGTTCTGATGCTAGAAAAATTGCTTCTATACTTGGATTTTCGGATGATGATTACCGAAATTCCTGGGGACGTGTTTTAAAAGCAGAGCGTTGCGAGGATGAAAATACAAGGGTGGCTTACAAAGCTCTATGGAATTACTTTCGAGACAAAGTTAAAATCAAGGATCGTCAGCTTGATAGACTTTTGGATTTTGTTGGGGATTTTATGGTAAATCACGTTCGGGCTAAAGGTAATATCGCTTCATTCCGAATTGATAATCTGCCCTATGGAATACTCCCAGTAACAGATTTCCTAAAGCTTGACGACGATTTGCGTAATGCCGATCCTTTACTCAGGGGCTTAAATGGCTTTCTTGTCGCTATGGCAGATGAATGGAAGAGACTGCGCAAAAAGAGAGTTGTCAGTTCAGAGGAGCTTAAGGGAAATGATGCTGATAGAAAATATCTTGAGATGGCAGGGCAAGCTCCATATTCTATTTCTCACCTGAAACGTGCCATAATAGACTCTCCTTTGCTCCCTAAAGAAAATTTGGAGTTGCCTCCTTATCTAAGGCGTCTTGAAGAGGTGGGGCATTTTTATCCTTGGGGAATTTCCAATTTGACAGAGAAAGAGGAACTGACGGATCTTATTGGGGTTGTAAAAAAGGTTTTGGATAAGATATCCGATGAAGATGCAGTATTATTGGTGAGGGAGTTTCTTGATCTTTTTACACACAGACTTGATGCTTGGTTTTCTGGAGAGCTTGATTATATCCTGAATGAACAGTTTGGTCGACAAGAGAGACCTGTTCCCAAAATTGGGGCTTTTGGTTGGGTCTTTAATCTTGAAGAGAATAAGCGAACTATCTTAAATGATAGCTCGGAAATAATTTCCAAGATGAGGATCCCGGCTAGGGATAGCAATGAATCTGGTAATATCTATCGAATGTCGGGCAAGGATAAGGCTGAATTCATTCTTGCACCTTCTATTCAACATGCTCTCTCTGCTTGTGCACTCCGGAGTGCTTATCTCCGAACGAAGAATAGTGATCTAGACTCGCATATGTGCGTGAATCTTTCTTCTATGCGTGCTCGGCAGGCTCTTCGAATCCTACAAGGGGTACGTTCAGGCATTTCGACTTCTGCTCTTTTGGGGGCTGATTTGGAGCGTTATCTTCATGAAGCCTATCGAAATGGAAGGTATATGGAGGCTGAGATGGATCGATATATCTATCCTCTGCGGAAGCTCTTCCCTCTAAAAGTGGAGCTCGAAACGGAAGATCGGAGAGCGGATAGCTACAGTATGCAGCTGATTAGTGGAGAAGCAGTTATCTCCTCCATTTTAGATAAGTGGGCTTATCAGGAATCTGTCTCTTCCTGGCTGGAGAAAAATAGAAATACTCTGGATTGGTATGTAGCTCTGCATGCGGAAACAGGAATAGATACGATACACGCCCACCGAGTAAGCCTGTTCAAGGGTATCGAACGACTTGTCGATTCCTACGATGCTCTGAATGATTTGCTTCTTTCTGAGGGAGTACACCGTTTTATACAAGGGGATATGGACTCCTTTTCTGCGATAACAAAATTTATGGTGGATGGGAATGGGAGTCTTCCTCCTGCATCGATTCTTGATACTCCAATGGAACATGTGGTGGTGTCCCATAAGGTGGGTGTTTTGATGCAACATTCTGAAAACTATATTGCTACGGCCTTTTGTGCTGCAGAACCTTCTGTAGATGGGTGGATTGAGGAAATGGTAGGCTCTCTATCTACGATCTTTTTTTGCGTGCAACGATGCCATGAGGATGGAGTATTGTCTTGGCATAAATGTAGTCTTGCAGAGATAGGTATGCATCCCGTAGAATACCTCTATCTATCGGAGTATGAAACTACTTTCACCCGTTTTATTGAGGCGGCATGGAGACTAAAAAATCATTGTTTCAGAGAGAAGGTGAAAGTCTTTTGGAACTTTCCAGAGCCTATTTCGGATAAAACCGGTATTAGCTTGGCCGATACAGAATTCTTAATCAGTAAGCTGAGGAGTCTGATACTCCGTAGCAGTGCAATGAAAGCAAAGGATTGGATTCCAATGCCTCCTAATAATAGTGCTGGGAAAAATGAGCTCAAGAACGATCCAGATGATGAACAATCTATTGATATCGAAGATCTAAAGCTCCGCTACAAATATGTTTTGGATCTCTATAAGTCTTTGCATCTGAGTATGTCTCACCAAATCTTGAGCCTGAAGTCTGTTCGATATATAGCAGACGCAGATCTTATTAAAATGTGGGATTCTCTGGTGAAATGTGTTAGTTATGGACTTGTAAATAGTCTGCCTACTTATAATCCGGAGCTCTCTTTGGTCAGTGAAGTCGAGGGGGTATTAATCTTCAAAATCGACCCCGTATTACAGCGAATTGAATTTGATAAGGTGGTACAGAAGCAATTAGACTTTCTTTCGACCTTTGTTGTTGCTGCTAAGTCTGTGGAAAATCGAATCCAACAGGCTGAAAATATAGTCAAGATCACTGCACAAAGGGCCTCTTCTTCGGCTGAGTATATCAAGGCATTGAGAGTTTTGACGTTGGATTCTTTCAAGATTTTCCCCAAGTTTACAATGAATCTTATGCTTCCCGATGTCAAAGATCGTATGGCTTGTGATGCTCTTCTCCAAAACGGGATTGGGCAATATTCCAATTTGGATTTTGATTCATTTGAAGATTGGCAGACGGAAGTTTCCGAAGTATATGGTGGAATGAATCTGTGGCATGATGTGGATATGATTCGCTCTGCTTTGGGAATGACCACGCCGAGTGTTTCTATTCTACAAGTTAAGGAGGGGCGGGAGATTGTTGGAGACGAATGGCTTGGCTGTTCTGTCGAAGATGAAGGTGATCTTCAGAATGTTGATTCTATTGTGTTGTATGGAGCCGATACCGCTTCTAAGTTGTATTCTAGGAAAGGAGAGCGACAATACAATGTCGGTTTTGTTATTGATTCTTGGATCGAATACATCCCCTACAAGAAGCAGACGGCTGGACTTGCGTTTCATTGCGATCAGCCGGATAATGAAGCACCACAGACTTTATTACTAGCGATTCACCCCGAATTTAGTAAAAGTGGCACTTCAGAACATTGGAAACTGAAAGATGTACTCGGGCTTCTTGATACAACTCGTTTTATGCTTATGAATAGGGCTGTAGATCCAGATATGATTTATTCGGATCCTTACCTATCACAATTCTTACCTCTCTTAAGTAATTTCGAGTTGGAGAATTTACCGCCCTATTTTCCCATAACGAGTTGTGCATTTAGACCCAAAAAGAGTCTTGTCGGAGGGAGAAGATTTGATATTTTTGATCAATTCCCTGGAGGAAATCTTCTTAGAAACTGATGTCGAATTTGAAATTGAAATAAATATATGTCTCAAGGTAGGAACAGTGAAGAAAGTTGGTGGAAGCGTCTTCCTGGTTTGTTTGGATACATGGATAGGGTTAATGATACCCTCCCGAGAAAAGCTACAGTTTCTTCCAGAATCGAACCCCGAACTCGTAAGGAAGATTTTGCCGATGCTCTTTCTTTTGAAGTTTTTGATCCCTTGTGGACGTTGACTCGTCAATGGCAGTTTGGGCGCTTTAAAGCCAATGATAGTGGTTCGATAGTCACGGCCAAAGTTTCAACCACAAGGACTCCATTGTCCAGTGTCGTCAGAGGAGGTAGGACCTTTCCGTATTCTACAGATACCCCTTTGGAATATGAAGTCGAGAAGTTAGATCGAGCAATAACTCCATATATTCGGGTGTCATCTGCCACTCGTTTTAAAAAGATGCTTGAGAATCACTTCAGAACAGATAGCCCGAAAATTGGTTTTTATTTGGAAGTACTTCTTTCAGATTATCCATTTGTCTCATTTGTACCCCCTATTGAGGATGCAGATAGGGATATTGAAATCTTGAAAAAGGAAGAGAATAAGACTTTGCAAAAATTCAGCGCTTGCTTCGAGAGGCGTATTTTTGATGGCTTTTCACTCTACAGAAATGTAGATTTATTTTCCAAACGGTATCCAGAGTTGAGTGTATTATTGGAAAGGTATTCCACATGGTTTAGGAAGATGTATCTTCCAAATGATTCGGAGACCTCGTGTTGGAATGAGAGATCATTGGGCTATGATGTTGAAGTGAATGCAAATGGGATCAATTACAAGGCGGAGAGTTACGATTCAAATACGTTGTCTTGGTATTCGTTTGACGGAGAAGAAGACAATAGAGAGAGGGGCAGTGTGAAGATAGAAAAAATGCTTTCTTATTTGCCTTCACCTGCAGAGATACCAGGTGCTCCTAAGAGGCGGCTTTGGGAATTTGAATATGGAAAAGTAAGATTTGGTGAAAATAGTGGTAAAGATCATGCTATGTTGGCCAACTCTGTAATCATGCAGTATACTTCTATGTATAGCAATGATTGGATGATTACACCGCTTGAGTCAGAGACAGGTACAATTCTTGATGTAAAAGGGATAATAGTAATAGATACGTTTGGCGATAGAATTTTCATTAATACTACTCCAGAAGAATCTGATAATCGCACTCCTGAAGTAGAGTTCTCTGATAGGTGGGGAGTATTTCGTACTACTAAGCAACACGCTTATGATACAGACGATTTTTCTTCCTGCAAAGGGCTTCTCTTCCCTCCTACTATTTTGCGCGGTGATATGAGCGATCCTTTGGAGGAGGTCGAGTTCTTACGAGATGAAATGGCCAATATGGTTTGGGGTGTCGAGACAAAAATAAATGATGGATGTGGTGGAACGATGGATGGAAGAGGACTATCTGAGACCATACTCTCTGTTGTTGATGCCAAAAAGGACTCTGACATTGGGGTTGGAACAGAGCAAGAGGCTGAATATTACTATTTGCTCCAAAATAGGGTACCTATCAATTGGATACCTTTTCTTCCCATGAAGATACCAGGCGAATTGCGCGACATCCAACTTAGAAGAGCAAAGATGCCTATATTTTTCAATGGGAAATATCAGCCAGTTCGTCCATCGACAGAACTACTTGCATGTAAGTATTCGAAGAATACCAATGGCTTGCAGTCCGAAAGAGTTGTCCCGTTCATTATCAATGAAGAAGAAATTCTCGGTTATGGGACAACCGTATCTTTGCGAGCACAGCGTACGCGTTGGTTCTTTGGTAAGAGTTTCCTATGGACGGGATTCTCCAGAAGGATTAGTAGCTATCAAGCAAATAGCGGATTGATGTTTGATGAATTGATTAGACGAGAAGATGACAAACCTATCCAATTTGAAGAGCTAAAATGATGATAACCGCTTTGCATGTAAATAGTACCCTTCCCTTTCGGACTAGGCATAAAGGGAGGAAGTACGAGATAGATAACTTTGAGATTCTCACCACGATACTCTCAGCACTAACCTGGAGGAGATATAATGGTAGCATCAAGCTTTACACAGATTCGGTAGCTCTAGAGGTCTACGATACATTTAAGCTCTTGGACTTATGGGATGCAGGGATTGATACAGAGACATTAGATCATGTGGTAGAGGACATTAACCCTCACATATTTTGGGCTTCTTCTAAACTACTTGCATTAAGGAAGGAACCGGCTCCGATAGCATTGCTTGACACTGATTTGATCGTATGGGAGCCGATAATCGATATCCTTCAGACAGTCGAGATCTCCATCTTACATCGCGAGCAGCTATATCCTGGTACTTATATAGCACCACAATTCCTCAAAATACGAGAGGGGTATCAGTTTGATCCCGAATGGGATTGGGAGGAGTATCCCTGCAATACAGCTTTCGTGTATCTAGCAGATCAGGACTTCAAAGAGTACTATACAAGCTGTGCGATAGACTTCATGACGGGCAATCATGAGCTCCCCAAGGAGCTAGTTACTCAGATGGTTTTTGCCGAGCAGCGTATGTTAGCCATGTGTGCTAAGAAACAGATGTTTCCCATCCATCACTTCCTAGAGGATCCTTACCAGCGGGAGAATACGATCTTTACTCATATCTGGGGCGGTAAAAGTATCGCTCGTGCGCATGATAGCCAGAATACTCTCCTCTGCACAGCCCTTCTCAATAAAATCGAAAAGCTATTCCCTGACTACTACGATAAAATCAAGGAGTCTGGGCTAGTACACAAGATACTCTTGCAGTAAGTATAGGTATCCCCTTTAGGGTGTATTGATAGTGGCGAGATACGTCGTATGATACGTGTCAAGCCTCCATAGCTAAGCCACTTGACTGCATGCTACCTGCACTTGGTCGGGTGGCTTCGCTTTATGAAATATGGAGATCTGGGTAAGATGTCGTGGAATATGTTTTGTTTTGTCGGCACAAGGGGAAACTACTTATGTGAGATATTTCCCTCATATGTTTTTTCGTTGGATATATGCTTTGATTAGGCTGGAAATACTACTTTTGCTACGCACAAGAACTAATATAGTAGTAATATGAATCAAGAAAAGTTTTTATCTATCCTCGGGTGGGTAGCTACTGCAACGGCCATGGCAATGTACATCTCTTATATACCACAGATTGGCTCTAACCTCGCCGGACATAAAGGCGACTGGCTGCAGCCAATGGTGGCGGGTATCAACTGCACACTATGGGTGGCATATGGCTTTGTTCGCAAGAAGAAGGATTGGCCCATCGTTATAGCCAACCTTCCGGGGATTGTCTGTGGCTTCTTGGCCTCTTTCACAGCCATGTAAAAGATTTTACTGATTCAACGAAGAACGGATGACCGGACAATAGACGATCCGGTGATGGAACAAGTTATTTAAAGAGCCCTCAGGGGTGTGCTAAAGGCATCCCTAGGGTTGTTTTATATAATTAGGAACGCTGCCTGTGTTGTTGCTTGCAAAGCTCAGATTCCCTTTCTTCTGTGTACCTAGTCGCTTTCATGGTCTTTTTTACTTTAACTCCCAAATAATTTATAGATCACAATGAAACCATTTTATAGATCAACAATGAAGCTATTGCTTTGTTTTCTATTGGTCTTGTCGAGTCTACCCTCTATGTATTCGCAAATGCTCTTCTCTGAGAATCTCACAATGAGGATAGACAGCACCAAAAGAATACAAGGAACACTATTACCCGTACTGGAATTCAAGACAGAAAAGGAGAATGTGTTCACCTTCAAAAATACTGCCAATCTCAATTTGTTGGTAAGGCATGGTCAAGTAATCAATCTAATTAATAAGATTGAGCTCTCTACCTACGGCGATAAAGTAACCGTAAGCGGAGGATATGTACATGCCGAATACCGCTATTTATTGAATCGTGCTTTTGAGATTTATCCTTACGCCGAGTCGCAATGGGCAGAAAGTAGGGGAATGAAATTTAAGGTCTCTACGGGGTTGCAGTCGCGTTGTCGGCTGGTAAATAGTGCT
The DNA here is from genome assembly GCA_963539975.1 of uncultured Porphyromonas sp. GTDB lineage: Bacteria > Bacteroidota > Bacteroidia > Bacteroidales > Porphyromonadaceae > Porphyromonas. The sequence goes on from CAUTMR010000004.1 coordinate 39,424, forward strand.
AACTGTCTCTTGTTTGCAACCGTGGGGCTATTCTACGAGTTCGAAAAGTGGGAACAACCAGCCACTAGCCCCCTTGCAGGAACGGATGCATACAGCCGTAGTATTAAAAGCCACTTGTCTCTCAGTTTCAAACATCAGTTGGGTGAACGTTGGGAATTGATAACGACGGCCATTCACCAGGGGAAGCCTGACAGCTACTTAAAGGAGGCTCGTTTTGGAGGAGCTGTCGACCTCAAATACCGCATTACCCCTACGATAGGAATACGCGGAGCCTATCGACTCATCTACGATACTGCCCCCATTGTACCCGTGCGCAAAGATTATAATACTCTTGATGTTGGTATTGATCTTTCGTTTTAAGCGGGTGCTATAAATAACGGATTTGAAGTACTCTCCTCCACAGTAAAGAACTTCAATCTTATCCAACGGTAGGTAATCGTCTATTGAGAGGAGTTGATAGATTTCGTGCAAAGTAGCAGAGATAGAGCCTAATATCGCATTGGTTTTAGTTTTGCCTTCACTGCTATGTTTTTGACTGCTGATGTTTTCTGTCGCAGTTTCTGTGTCACAAAATGACCGATTGATGACTATGAAAGCATAGGTCTATACCTTCATATCGTTGGCTATACATAAAGAAAAATCGTTGTAAAACCTAGTTTTACAACGATTTTCTACTTTCTACTACTTTCTAAAGCTGCTTTGATAGAGAGGTTTGGAACGCTCTCGGAGCCTTGAAGCGGAAGCGGGGGGATTCGAACCCCCGGTACGGTTGCCCGTACGTCAGTTTAGCAAACTGGTGGTTTCAGCCACTCACCCACACTTCCTTCCATCAACCAAGGGGCACACCCTTTTTTGACGTTGCAAAGGTACTATTTCTTTTTGAATACGCAAGATCCCTCGCTATAATAGTTCGTTTTTGAGGAGATAGAGGGGTATCAGGGTTTGGAGAGCTGCTTTCGGGAGACTAGAAAAGTGGGTATAAAAAGAAAGTGAGCTTGTCTCCCGACAAACTCACTCGTATTAACCTTAAAATCTAATACCATGAAAAACACGATGCAAAGGTAGGAAAAAAATTGAGATATAGATACTCTCTCTTCTCTTAGATTTTGTGTGAATAGGTTTTTGTGTTGATAATGTATTGATTTATAGTGTATAGTCTATATGTTCTGATGAAAAAGAATATTATTCGAAATGGGGCTTAGTTCATTTGATAGAAAGAAGAGAGTGGCGGTTCCTGGGCTATTTGTGACTGAAATTTCGCCTTACACCCTCACGCATCGACTTCTTTCGCTGATTTCTGAAAAGTTTTAGGCTGAAAATGGTCTGGAGAATCAGGTGGAAATGAAAATTTTTTTTGGCAGAAGTCCACTCCATTTTAGGCTGATTTCGGAGAGCAAAATAGGTGGAAATATTTAGCGACCCCTTTAGGGAATGAATGGAAGTAGGGCTGAGCTAGTTTATTTACTCGGGGTCGGGGTATGTTTGGGTCGCTTGGTGAGCTAAGGGGGACAAAGGGCGGCTTTTGGGAAAGTCCGTGGAATGTATGGGCTATTATTGGCTAATTAGCACTACCTTTGTAGGGGAGCCTTCACCTTATAAATAAGGAGGAGGGTCATACAATAATAATGATATAGACAAATAACACTATGGCATCACGTCGCAAACTTAAGAAGGGAATCAAAGAAATTACAGACTTCCTAATTGACGATATTCTTTTTATTTCTCTTGATGCAAAGGAAGAGGAACTTGCTGCTCTAGAGCTATTGCTCAATCGTGTAGTAGACTTGCACGACGAGACAATCGCTAAGATAGGAGCTCCCGATGGGGCAAAAAATCCTCAGTTGGTAAGGAAGTTTTACGCAGACCTCAAGACTAAATATAACGAAGAAATAGAGGCTGTAGAGTCTGAGTTGGAGAAGTATATCAGTCTCGATAAGTAAGATAGGGGCTGCGATACATTGAAAAACTTTGCTTCGTGGCTTTTGGGAGTATTTGACTGGAGGGTGATCACCCCTCCGGATAATCCTCCTAAGAGTATCATTTGTGTGGCTCCCCATACGAGTAATTGGGATTTTATATTGGGCAAACTCTACTACTCTGCCATTGGTAGGCATGCGGGGTTCCTGATGAAAAAGGATTGGTTCTTTTTTCCATTGGGTGGGATTATGAAATCGATGGGAGGTATTCCCGTGGATCGTTCGCGCTCCGGTTCTATGGTCGAGCAGCTGGCGGATCGGATTAAAGAGAGCTCCAAACTATCCATTGCTATAACTCCGGAGGGGACACGCAGCGCTACTGAGCGTTGGAAGACAGGCTTTTATCGGATTGCCTATGCTGCAAACATCCCCATTCAGTTGGCGGTGATTGATTATAAGAAACGGGAGTTGGGGATCTTCGAAACCTTCTACCCTACGGGAGACGAAGAGGCTGATATTCGTTATATCCGGAGTCGTTATCACTCAGAGCAGGCTCGTTATCCCAAGAAATTTGTAGAGCAATAACATCTCTCTTTTACCCTTCAATATGGCCCAAGAGACCCTAACTCTAGCTCTCGCGCAGTGTGATATAGTCTGGGAAAATCCCACTGAAAATCTCCAAGTGATGCGTGAGACTTTCGCTCAAGCAGCCCAAGGAGGTGCCGAGATTGTCGTCTTCCCGGAGGTGGTGACCACGGGTTTTTCGATGCACCTAGAGGCTATTGCCGAGCCTTTTGAGAGTTCACCCTCTTTGCAGAGCATCCGTGCAATGGTGCAGCAGTATGGCGTGGCTGTGGTCTCTTCTTTGCTTGTAAAGGAGGGGGATAAATACTTTAATAGGATCTTTTTTATCACCCCCGAGGGAGAGGAGTTTTTCCAAGATAAACGACACCTCTTCCGTATGGGAGGGGAGGCTAAACAGGTCTCTCCGGCAGGGGTTCGGCATGTTTTTTCGTATCGGGGTTGGAACATTCTTCTGATCGCTTGCTACGATATGCGCTTCCCCGTCTGGTGCCGCAATAGAGCCAATGAGTACGACCTCTTGATAGATGTAGCCAATTGGCCCGAGCCACGTAGGCTTGTGTGGAGTACTTTGTTGCGCGCCCGAGCTATGGAAAACTTGGCCTACGTGTGTGGCGTTAATCGTGTGGGACGCGATGCCGAGGGGTTAGTCTACACGGGAGATTCTGCTCTTATCGACCCCAAAGGCAGGGAACTGGCAGCCCTAGAAGAGCGTCGTATCGAACTGAAAATAGCCACCCTAGAGCGAGCTCCCTTGGATAAACTTCGGAAGAAATTCCCTGTTTATCTCGATGCGGATGAGTTCTCAATCGTAGGGGCTACCCTCTGAGATTTTTTACTAATTATCCATTGCAGAGAGGTGAGTTGTGCTCCTCTCCTTTTGTTGTGGGGTGTTTTTGCCTCTTCCATGGCTGCATTTTGTTGCTGGGAGGGGCTTTTTGTTAGGAATAATTACGTACCTTTAGGGGGACGTAAGGCAGAGGTGTTGCAGACTTCTCGCCTTGCCAAAACGGAATCAGGATGCTAAAAGCAAACTAAGACTATGGCTGTAAAACAGAAAAAATCGACCAAGAAGAATTTCGTTCTTGATACGAACGTAATCCTCCACGACTACGAATGTCTCGAGAAGTTTGAGGAAAACGATATTTACATCCCCATTACAGTTCTCGAAGAGCTGGATAAGTTTAAGAAGGGTTCGGAGCAGATCAACCATAATGCCCGAGCCTTTGCACGTTTTTTAGATTCGCTGGAGAGTGAGAGCTTTTTTACAGAGGGAGCTCCTCTAGGCGAGGGACGAGGACGTCTCTATATCAAGATAGATGGCTTGGAGCATCCGGTCGTGAGAAAGGCTTTTTCTGAGCGTATTGCGGATCATCGGATACTCTCTTGTGCCCTTACTTTGAATACAGAGCAGAAGGACGAACCCACCATCCTCGTAACAAAAGATGTCAATCTGAGGGTAAAGGCGCGCGCCCTAGGGATGCAGGCAGAAGACTATATCAACGATAAGGTACCCACTCGCTCGCTGTTCGACGCTGCGCACGAAGAGTACACCGATATACCTGCCGAGCTGATCGATACGATCTACTCTCGTACTGAGGGTATCGCTGTGGAGGAATTGGATTTCTACTCCAAACTGCAACCCAATCAGTGCTTTATCCTCAAGAGCGACCGCAATAGTGTGATGGTGCGTTACAATCCTTTTTCGGGGCGCGTCACCAAAGTAGACAAGGTTACTCGCTCCGGGATTACCCCTCGTAATGCGGAGCAGGCTTTCGCTTTTGATGTAATTACAGACCCCAATGTCAAGTTGGTGGGGCTTACGGGGAAGGCCGGTACTGGTAAGACACTTCTTGCTCTAGCCGCTGCCCTTAGCATGCGAGAGAGCTACCAGCAGATACTGCTTGCTCGCCCTATCGTAGCCCTTGCCAATAAAGACTTAGGTTACCTCCCCGGGGATGAGAAGCAGAAGATAACCCCCTACATGCAGCCTCTTTTTGATAATCTCAACTTCATAAAAAATCAACTCCGAGCCGGGAGTGCCGAGGTGCGTGCCATTGAAGAAATGCAACACGACAACCGACTTATCATTGAGGCTCTGGCTTATATTCGTGGGCGTAGTTTGTCGGATTCTTTGTTGATTGTAGACGAAGCGCAAAACCTTACTCCCCACGAAGTCAAGACCATCATAACCCGAGCCGGAGAGAATACCAAGGTGGTGCTTACGGGGGATGTGGAGCAAATAGACTCCCCTTACCTCGATGCTGAGAGCAACGGCTTGGCGTATATGATCGACAAGATGACGGGGCAGCAACTTTTTGCCCACGTCAATCTTATCCGTGGGGAGCGTAGCGAATTGAGCGAAATAGCTTCCAATCTTCTTTAATACGGCACTGTTATGTCTCAACCTATGCATATTGTCGTCTCAGGTTTAGGGGCTATAGGGGGCTATTATGGCGGAATGCTTGCTGCTTATACAGAGCAGATGCAAGCCCTACATACCTCTTTCTTTATGCGACCCGGGGAGCATCTTGAGCAGGTAAAGAGCCAAGGTCTCCATATTTCCTCCCCTACGATAGACTCCACGGTTCACCCATATAGGGTCTCTTCTGTTGCGTCAGAATTGCCCACGGCAGACGTACTTTTCTTAGCAACAAAGAGCTACGATGCCCTAGAGAATATAGAGCAGCTTCGCCCGATTATCACACCCTCTACCGCAATCGTTCCTCTCCATAATGGTTTGGATGTGCCTCCTGCCATACATCAAGCCCTGCCCGATAATCTGATTCTTCCCGGGGTATGTCACATCACGGGGCGGCGCACGGATCCGGGTGAGATTGTGGTACGTTCGGATAGTAACGTGTTGAAGTTTGGGGCTAGTGAGGCTCTCAATAGTCGTATCTCGATGGCCGAATGGGCTACTGCCGAGTGGCTCTACACCCTGATGCAGGCGGCAGGTATCAAGTGTCGCCTCTATCGTGAGATGGCGCCTTATTTGCGAGAGAAGTTTTTGATGCTTAGCCCTTCTGCTGCTGCAACTGCCTACTTCGATATGCCCATCGGTAGGGTACAAGATGAACATAATGAGGAGTTCCGGGGTCTAATGAGTGAGCTGGCTTCGCTTTACCGTGTGGCAGGCTGGGAGCAAGATCTCTTTCTCGAAGAAAAAGGCTATCGGGCTGTGGAGAAAATGCCACGAGAGGCAACCACCTCAATGCACTCCGATATTTTGGCAGGGCATCGCTCGGAGTTGGAAAGCCTTGTGGGCTACGTCGTGCGAGAGGGGCAACGCCTAGGGGTTCCCACGCCGCTCTATCGGAAGATGTATCATGCCCTATTAGAGCGTATTGCCTCCACCTCCATCTGATTTTATATGGGAAGACTTGCCTCAAAAAGGGGGCGAATCTTCCCTTTTTCTTGACCTCTTTTGACGATGCAACCCAATGAACGATATTTCCCTGTAGTGGGGATGCGCTGTGCCGCCTGTGCTGAGAAAGTAGAGCAGGCTGTGGCACATGCTGTAGGTGTAGAGAGCGCAGCCGTTCTTTATACCGAGAGGATATTACACGTACGCTACCGCCCTACGGAGACCTCGCCCGAAGCTCTTGCCAAAGTGGTGGAGGGGGTAGGTTTCGAACTTATTTTGGCTGATACGGAGTACGAACTGGCCGAGCAGCACCGCAAGGCTCTCCTTGAGGATGCAAAGCGCATGCGGCGCAATCTCATAGGAGCCTGGGTAGCTACCCTCCTTATGATGCTTTTGATGTTGCTACCCTTTCCCCATCTTGTGCATCAGTTGGGCATGGCTCTTGCTGCGGCTTCTGTCTATTTCTTTTTTGCTGCGGACTATCACAGAGCTGCCCTTCGGCAGATTGTGCATGGGGTTTTCTCTATGGATACTTTGGTTTCGCTCAGTACTACGGTTTCGTTTGTCTCCGGAGTGCTTGCCCTTTTGGGGGGATGGGGGATTTTTACCGACGCACATATCTATTTTGATGCCACTGTAATGATTCCCGCTTTCGTCTTGTTGGGGAAATGGCTAGAGCAGCGAGCCACGCAACGGACGGGGGACGCTGTGGCTGCCCTCGTGGAGAGTCGACCGCGATGGGCGTTGCAAATGCGCGATGGAGTGGCTACCGAAGTGCCGGTGGAGACCCTAAAAGTGGGAGATCGTATCCGTGTGCGAGCCGGAGAAGCTATCCCTGTGGATGGCGTACTGCTCAAGGGCACAACCTCCGTCGATGAGCAATTGATCAGTGGAGAACCCCTCCCCGTGGAGAAGGTGGTGGGTAGCTCCGTCTTTGCAGGTACCCTCAATCGTGAGGGAGCTTTTACGATGGAAGCTACCTCTGTGGGGCGTGATACCATCTTGGGAACGATTATAGAAACAGTGCGTCATACGCAGACTGATAAGCCGCCTATTCGCCGCATTGCCGATCGTATAGCGGCTATTTTTGTTCCTGTTGTTATGGGGCTATCCCTCTTGACGTTGCTCCTTTGGCTTCTCTTGGGAGACCCGCTTGATGCGTGGCGTTGGGGGATGCGTTGTGCTATTTCTGTGCTAGTGATTGCCTGCCCTTGCGCATTGGGTTTGGCTACTCCTACTGCCCTTACGGTGATGGTAGGCGAGACCGCACGGAGGCATATCCTGATACGGAAGGCAGCTGCCATGGAGGTATTGCCCCGAGTAACACACGTTTTTTTGGATAAGACAGGTACCATTACCTCAGGGCGTCCTGAGGTGGTGGAGGAGACGTGGGCAGACGGCGTCTCTCCCGAGAGGTTAATGCCTTTGTTCGTTGCCATGGAGCAACAGAGTACCCACCCTCTAGCGGCCGCTATTGTGGCGCATGCCGCTCTTCCCGAAGACCTCGTTTTGCCCTCTCTAGATAGCGTAGAGACTTTTGTCGGTAAGGGCGTAGAGGCTTATTCCGAAGGGGTCTGTTATCGGATTGGCAATGCCGGTTTTGTGGGGGCTACTCCCCATCCCGAGGCGGAGGGGAGCGAGGTCTTTTTCTCCCGAGAGGGGCAAATAGTGGCTCGCCTTTTGGTGGCAGATCGGGTAACGGAGGAGAGTAGAGCGGCTGTTGCTGACCTACGAAAGCGAGGCATTGAGGTCGTGTTACTTACAGGAGATAACCACGGAGCGGCTCAGACGGCCGCCCAAGCGGCGGGGATAGAGGAGTGGCACGCAGCCCTCCTACCTCACGAAAAACTAGAGATCGTAGCCAAGGCTCGTGCAAAGGGTGCTGTGGTGGCTATGGTCGGGGATGGTATAAACGATAGCGAAGCTCTGGGCGAAGCGGATGTGAGTCTTGCCTTTGCTTCGGGAAGCGACATTGCCGTATCTGTGGCAGATATCACTCTCGCTCAAAACGATTTGCGCCTATTGCCCCAAGCGATAGAGATTGCCAAGCGCAGTCTTCGTACCATTCATGCCAATTTCTTTTGGGCATTGCTCTACAATTTTATTGCCATCCCCCTTGCCGCCGGTGCGCTCTACTCCACGTGGGGCATCCTGCTTTCGCCTGCCATCTCGGGGGCAGCTATGGCATTTAGTTCCCTCTCTGTGGTGACCAATAGTCTATTGCTCAAGAGAAGACTGAGGAGAGAAAAATAAGTTGCAGCCTAGGATTTGTTTCCTTTTTGCCCAAAAGTGTAGTGGCATATAGGCTGTGAAAAAAACTTTTTCTGCCCTGGAGAGAAAAATCTCTAGGGCAGGCTTTTTTGAGCGTTTCACAGAGGGGATATATCAGCTGCTAAGGCTGCGGTTTGAGATTTATTTGCTAAATTCGCCCTTGAATCTGGGGAGTATCTTTCGCGAAGATAAGTTCCTCCGGTATTCGCCATAAATGTATAAACTATCATAGATCAATCGTATTGTTATGATGAACCCCGAAGAACTCCGGAAAACCGGATTCGCAACACGCGCCGTGCACGTAGGTGCCGAAAAAAATCAATATGGCACATTGGCATCTCCCATCTACCAAACTTCTACCTTCGTTTTTGATAATGCAGAGCAGGGCGGTCGCCGCTTTGCCCTCGAAGAAGGTGGTTATATTTATACTCGATTGGGGAACCCCACTCTCACCGCCGTAGAGCAGAAAGTGGCTTCTCTAGAGGGCGCAGAGGCTTGTATGAGTGCCTCCTCGGGTATGGGAGCTATTACCTCAGCAATATGGGTATGTGTAGAGCAGGGCGATCACATTGTAGCTGGCAAAACTCTCTACGGCTGTACCTATGCTTTCCTTGAGCATGGTCTCAAGCGTTATGGTGTAGACGTTACATTTGTAGATACGCGCGACCCTGAGAATGTACGCAAGGCTATGCGCCCCAATACCAAATTGGTATATGTGGAGACGCCCGCCAACCCCAATATGTACATTTCGGACATCGAAGCCATTGCCAAGATAGCCCACGCCCAAGAGGGAGTGCGTGTGATGGTCGATAATACTTTCTGCACACCTTATCTCTGTCGCCCCCTCGAGTTTGGAGCTGATATCGTGGTACATTCAGCAACCAAATTCCTCAACGGTCACGGCGATGTTATTGCCGGATTCGTTTGCGGTTCTCAAGAGTATATCGATCAAGTACGCCTTCTCGGGGTAAAAGACTTAACGGGTTCCGTACTCGGTCCGTTCGAGGCTTTCCTCATCAATCGCGGTATCAAAACGCTCCATGTACGTATGGATCGCCACTGCGAAAACGCTCAAAAGGTGGCAGAATTCCTAGAGAAGCACCCCAAGGTAGAGAGCATCGCTTATCCCGGTTTGGCTAGCTTCCCTCAAAAAGCACTTGCCGATAAGTATATGAAGAAGCCCGGCTCTATGATTGCCTTTGAGATAAAGGGTGGCTTAGAGGCTGGTCGTAAGCTGATGAACTCTGTACACTTGGCTGCCCTTGCGGTAAGCCTTGGTGATACCGAAACTCTTATTGAGCATCCTGCTTCTATGACGCACTCTCCCTATACTCCTGAGGAGCGTGCCGCATCCGATATCTCCGAAGGTATGGTTCGTCTCTCCGTCGGTCTCGAAGATGCAGAAGACATTATTGCTGACCTCAAACAGGCTCTCGATCAACTTTGATTTAGAGCTGTTTAGATAGAAGATACCCCTTCTTTGGGGCGATCTTCCCCCATGAGGGGTTGTAGTTCCTACCTGCGGCTACAGCCCCTCTTTCGTTCTTTATTGCGGGTCTTCTCCTCTCGCTCTGGGAGAGTTTGTGTGCGAGAAGTAGCGGAATACACCTGCTTTTTGTACATTTGCGGGCGAAAGTCCTTTGCGGAGTAGATGCTGCGAGGGGCTGTGGATAGGAGAGAATGAGATGAGTACAGCCGGAGCACAAGGCAAACTGACCATAGTACCTACCCCTGTAGGTAACCTCGGAGACATTACACTTCGAGCCTTGGAAGTGTTGCGGAGTGCCGATCTTATACTTGCTGAGGATACGCGTACGTCATCCGTTCTCCTCAAGCATTACGACGTCAAAAAGCCCCTGGAGAGTCACCATAAATTCAATGAGTTTAAGACTTCTTCGGCTCTTGTGGCACGTATCCAAGAGGGGCTTAATGTGGCATTGATTAGCGATGCCGGTACTCCCGGAGTTAGCGATCCGGGTATCATTTTGGCGCAGGCTTGCATAGAAGCTGAGGTGCCGGTGGAGTGCCTCCCCGGAGCTACGGCATTTGTCCCAGCCTTGGTTGTCTCCGGATTAGATGCAAGTCGTTTTGTTTTTGAGGGCTTTCTGCCCCAGAAAAAGGGTCGCCACTCACGCATTCAGGCATTGGCGGAGGAAGAGAGAACTGTTATTTTGTACGAGTCTCCTTTCCGAGTGCTCAAAACTTTACAAGCATTTGCCGAGGTGTGCGGAGGTGAGCGCAAGGCCGTAGCAGTGCGAGAGCTGACAAAGGTGTACGAAGAGGTATGCCGAGGAACGCTCCAAGAACTCATTGACCACTTCACGGAGGTGAGCCCTCGTGGTGAGTTCGTTCTCCTGATTGCAGGGGCACCTCACGAAAAGAAAATACATAAAAGCTATCGCGATAAGCTTCGCGAAGAGAATGACAATCTGAATAGTAACTAAATCGTAAAGACAATGAAGAGAACAATCTTAGTAACGGCTTTTGCTTTCCTTATGGCTGCTTGCTTCTCTATGACTTCTTGCAAGGGAAACAAGGGCGGAAAGAGCGAGCTAGACTCTATTGCTGAGGCAAACAAAAGCCTCGAGACGCAAGTAGAGGAAATGGACGAACTCATCAGTAGTGTACTTGCCAACTTCCAGGAAATTAGTGCCATGGAGGGGGTGATCAATGTTCCTGCCAATGGCGAGATGAATACAAGTCAGAAGGAGCGTGTTGAGAGCAGCATGCAGATGATTACTGAGAAGCTCAAAGCAAACAAAGAAGACATCGATCGTCTTAATGCGAAACTCCAAGCCCTCGGCTCGAAGAACGCTGTAATGACAAAGACAATTAAGGCTTTGCAAAGCGAATTGGAGTCTAAAACGAAAGAGATTCGCCGCCTTACCGAAGAGTTGCAGCGCAAGAATATTGCCATAAAGGACCTTGATGATATGGTCAATGACCTCAATCAGAATGTAGAAGCTCTGGCTACTACTACCGAAAAGCAGTCCGAAACAATTGCATCTCAAGACGCATCTCTTAATACCGTACGCTACTGCGTTGGTACCAAAAATGACCTCAAGGAAATGGGTATTCTTGTAAATGGCAAGGTTGCTACAGAGAATTATACCTCCGATTACTTCCGTCAAGTGGACCTCCGTAAGCTGGCACGTATCCCTCTCTATTGCAAGAAAGCAGAGCTTCTTACCAACCACCCCTCAAGCAGCTATAGACTCTCGCCAGGGGATGATAAGCAGCTCACTCTTGAGATTATCGATCCTCAGAACTTCTGGAGTCTCTCTAAGGTACTTGTAGTACGTACCTATTGATACTACCTTTTTTACAGGAGTAAAATACGGCTCTTAGAGCCTAAGCACAGCCCTCACCATATTGCGTGGGTGGCTGTGTTTCGTTAGAAATAAGGGACCCTACACCCTCTGGAGAAGGGGGTGCGGAGTTCTCTTTGTTTCGAACCTTGTCACCCTTTCGTTTGTTATTTCCTATGTCACAAACTCTCAATCCGCATGATTAAAAACCTATTTATCGATCTTGATGATACGCTCTGGGACACCTACCACAATAATAAGGAGAGCCTGCGAGAGCTATACCTAGAGGAGGGTTGGCAGCAATTTGCTCCTGACTACGATGCCTTTTGGGAGAAGTACTGGATCCATAACGAGGGTTTGTGGGAGTTGTATCGGCACGATAAAATAGATAAGTATACCCTCACTCTACGCCGAATGAGAGAGCCAATGCCTTGGCTTGCCTCCCTGTCGGATGAAGAGATTCTCGCACTCAATCGTCGGTTTTTAGCGGTCACGGCAACCAAAACTCGCCTTGTGGAAGGAGCTTTGGAGGTGATGGAGTATCTGCATCGCTACTACCGTATTTACATTTTATCGAATGGGTTTCGGGAGGTACAGCATGCCAAAGTAGAGCGCAGTGGTCTTCTCCCTTACATCCATCGCATGATATTGAGTGAGGACGCAGGTGTAAACAAACCCAACGCTACCATATTCCGTTATGCTTGCTCGGCTACCAATAGTCGCTGTGCAGAGTCTTTGATGATTGGGGATAGTTGGCCGGCGGATATTGTAGGGGCTAAAAATGTGGGTATGCCATCTATTTGGTTTAATCCCAAGGGGCTAGAGTGTTCGATGGAAGGGTATGCCCCACGCCATATTATTGGGCATCTTAAGGAGTTGTTTCAGCTTTTGTAATACCCATAACTGCTCCTATACTATATGAAGAAAAAAGGCTCCATAGAGAAACAATTCCACCGTTGGGGAGGATTAGTTCTCTGCTTCTTTCTCATTGCATTTAGCCTTTCGGGCATTCTTCTTAACCATAGGGAGCCGATTGCATCGCTCGATCTTTCGCGTTCTTTGTTACCCTCGTCTTATCATGTAGATGGTTGGACGCAAGGAGCTGCAGTGGGCTCTACAGCTCTCTCCGGAGACTCAATTCTGCTCTATGGAGGGGAGGGCGTTTGGCTTACGAAAGATGGTGGACAAAACTTCTCTCGCTTGATGGAGGGATTGCCTAGTGGGGCAGACCGCTATCAGATGCGCCGCATTTTGCATTCGCGCCGCAATGGCACTTTTGCACTTTCTCAAGATGCTCTCTACCGCTGGCAGGGGAAGGAGTGGCTGGAGATTCCTCTTCCGCTGAAGGAGCGTCTCACCGATCTCGCGTTGCAGGGAGACTCCCTTGTGGTAATGGGGCGGTCTCATCTTTTTGTTTTACAGCTCCCTTATCAGCAGTTTAGCACCCTCACTCTCCCCGAATCCCCCGGGGCCTCTCCTCATCGTGCTACTCTCTTTCGCACGCTTTGGGCACTTCATTCGGGGGAGCTATTCCTCCTATTGGGGCGTCTTTTTGTGGATGCTTTGGGGGTTATTATGTTGCTTCTTTCGATCTCCGGGGTTATTATTTTTGTTTATCCCCGTTGGATGAAAAGAATGCAGAAGCGGGTACGAGCAGCACGCAGAGCTAGAGTGAAAGAGAGAACGCGTCGCTTGCAGCGTGGTCTCAAACGCCAGTATAAACTTCATTTGTTGCTGGGCTATTGGTTATTTATCCCTCTTCTGGTTCTTGTGGTATCGGGCATGTTCCTTCGTCCTCCTCTTTTGGTTGCGGTAGCTAAGGTAAAAGTGCCAACAATCCCCACAACTGCGCTCCATAGTGCGAACAATCCTTGGCACGATGCTTTGCGCCGATTGGTCTATGTACCGGCAAGACAAGAGTGGATCCTCTCCACGAGTGAGGGTATATTCCGTTGTAAACGCTTAGGTCTTCCCTTAGAAAAAATAGAGAATACACCTCCTGTAAGTGTGATGGGGGCCAATGTTTTTGAGGTTGCTTCCGATAGTCCTCATGCGCTGTTGGTCGGCTCTTTTATGGGGCTTTTTCACTGGGATTTGGAGAGTGGGGCTGTTTTAGATCTCTACACAGGAAAGCCGCCTGCTCCCCAAGGTGTGATGCCCATCGGAGACCATAAAGTTTCGGGGTACTCGTCACATTTGGGCGGAAAGAAGGGGATTGCTTTTGAGTATGATGTGCCGTGCCATGAGATCTCCCAGCCCAAGGAGATGGGGCGAGGGCGTATTTCTCTCTTTCATACGATGCTCGAGTTGCATACGGGGCGGCTCTATGTTTTCTTCGGTCCGTTGGGGATTCTCTGGATCTTTGTCTCAGGGAGTATGATTCTTTGGCTTCTTATTTCAGGGTTCCGTCGGGCACGAAAGCAGATGCGTAAGCGTCGTTCGAGGGCAAAAAACTAGTTTCAAATACTTTTTCATCACCCTTCGTACCTTGGTAATGTCGGGCTCAAGGGGGCATCCCTTTACCTAGGTATTATCCATTGTTTGTACCTTTGGAGTAGGAAATCAAGAGAGAGAACGTCAACATAAAAATCCATGTTTCATTTTTTGCAAGCACTGCTTGTTGCTTTGGCTGTAGCGATAGATGCCGCTACCGTTGCAGCCTGTGAAGGTATTAGCCGCGGGTGCAAACATTCTTGGGGCACGCTTGCTACCATTGCATTACTTTTTGGAGTACTGCAAGGCGGGGTTACGGCAATTGGCTATTGCGTGGGGGCAGAGACGATTGACCTTGTTGATGAATACGATCATTGGGTAGTGCTCATATTGCTGGTAGCCGTAGGGGGGCATATGATTTATGATGCCTTTGCACGGGCTCGGCATGTACAGCAGATCAAGGGATATAAAGGAAATGGGGCCTCACTTACCCTGCGCTACTTTTCTTATCTATTGATGATGGGTTTTGTCACGAGTATTGACGCCTTAGCACTGGGCTTTAGCTTTTCATTTATGTCGGTTCCCATCCTTTTATATACTCTTGTTATAGGCATTGTAACGGCTTTAGCTTCGGGTTTTGCCTTTTATGTGGGGTGCAAAATTCCTTTCAAATGGATCTCTTGGGCAGAACTGTTTGGGGGCTGGGTACTTATCGGCATTGGAGTGAAAGTGCTCATTGAACATCTGCATTTGGGTTATTAAAATGCCTGTGTTCGAGGCTGAGCTCTATTCCGAGCTAAAGCGAGCAAGGGCTATGGAATGGAGGGCTTTGCCTCTTACACTACGAATTTTAGACTTCTTACTCTGTAATAGTAGTGTTGATTCTGACCATTTTCCTCTACTTCTTTTGAGAGATTTTAGGTAGAATAGTCTATTTGTAGAATATTATATTTACCTTTGCGGGCAAGTATAAGTAAGAACACTGGATCGGGTTCTTTTGATGCTTGAGAAGCGTACTGAAGAAAAACAATAGAGGAAGTGCCTTTGGAGAGTCAGAAGAAAGCGTTCCGCAAAAAGAATGAACAAATTATGAAGAAATTTGCAACCTTGTGCGCTGTTGCGCTCGCATCGCTCGTACTATTCTCTGCTTGCAGCAAGAGCGAAACACCCGAAGAAGTAGCTGTTAAGTTCGTGATGGAGCTTAACAATGAGAACTATGATGCTGCTAAGGCTCTCGCTAATGAGAATGGTGCTCAGATGGTAGATCTCATGAAAAGCATGAAGGACATGTCTTCTATGGAAGGTGAAACAGAAACAGAAGAAGCCGTTGAAGGTACAGAAGCTGACGCTGAAAATCCCGAAGCTGTAGAAAACACAGAAGCTCCTGAAGCTCCCGAAGCAGCTGCTCCTGCTCCTAAAAAAGAAGAAAAAGTAATGCTTACAGAAGCTGACCTCGAAGTTAAGAAGTCTGAAGTACGTGGCGACTCTGCTTTCGTATGGGTTCTTAACAAGAAGGAAGCTGGTCAAGGCGAACTTCCCCTTGTACTCGTAAAAGAAGGCGGTAAGTGGAAAGTTGACAAAATCGACAAGGAAAACAAGTAATTTCACGACTCCTCTAGAGAGGGAGGGTGCACCCCATGAGGCTAGACCTCAGCACTTTCTCCTTCTCTGATTTATAACCCCTACCACTCTAAGGTTTAACTGCTACTCTTGTTTTTTGAGAGTTGAGTTTAGAAAGGGCTTAGAGTGATAGGGGTTCTTATATCCGGTACTATATGAACACGAATTATAGCACAAAGAGAGGTTGGGTAGGGATTCTGTCTCTTCTCCTTTTTGCCCTAGTGGGCTGCTCTCCTAGTGTAACTACCATCCAAGAGGAGGCACCCGAAGAGAAAGCCAAGGAGCTCCCTCCTTTGGATTTGTTGCGTTCGGGTGATCTGATCTTGCGCTTAGGGCATGGTAGTAGCTCCGAGTATTTTCGTCAGCATGCTTCTCGCAATCAAGAGTTTAGCCATTGTGGTATTCTCTATCTCCATAGGGGAGAATGGTTTGTGCTACACGCCGAGTTGGCTTCTTTTAGAGGGATGGATGGTCCCGTAATAGAGTCGCTAGAGAGCTTTGTCGATCACTCGATTCGCTGGGCTGTTTACCGAAATTCGCTAGATGAGGAGGAGCGACGTTCGTTTTGTAAAAACGCATTGCAGTGTGTCAAACAGAAGATAACGTTCGATACGGCTTTCGATAGTACGGATCCATCCCGACTTTATTGTTCGGAGTATGTGGCGTATTGCTTCAATAGAGTGTTGCCCGCAGCAGATTGTATTAAGCCTACCTTTGAGATAGCTGGTACAGGCAAGAGGCTTTTTTTGTTGGATGACCTTGTTGATGGTTTGCCCGAGATTGCTCGAGGAGAAGGGACGCCGCAGTAGAAAAATAACTACCCTAGAATCACTCCGATTGTAGGCTGGTTTTTCAAAATTTCTTGTCCTGCACTTTTTCCCTTCTTACCCTATTCTTCAAAAAGTTTTGGGCAAGTTGGGAGGGAGGTTTAGGCCTGTATTGAGAAAAGGATAGGATAGAGGCTGGAAAAGTAGTAGGATTGGGTAGAAATAGAGAAGGGGGAGTGCTGATTTTCGGCTCATTCCCCTCCTTTTGTGTTTCGATCTGAGATTCTCCATTCGTGAGCTGACTTTGTCCGACTTTTTACCCTAAAGTCTCACCAAAAGGCTGTATATTTGCACCCTAGAGTTTGGTATGAGATACTCATACAAAGAGAATGAAACGAGAGCTTAGTTTGGACGAACTACGCGCTGTTATGCGTGAATACCTCGAGGCGCACGACCTCAAGGAGACCTATACGCGTAACATCGTTTTGGAGTATGTTTACCAACTAGATAAACCTTTTGATGCTGATAGTGTCTACAAAAGATTGCGCGAAGCGGAAGGAAAGCAGATCAGCCGAAGCACCGTATATAGCGCCATTGATCTTTTGTGCCGCTGCGGCATTCTCATTCATCTAACGCGTAATTTAGGAGCCAATTACATCTTGGCATGGCGTTGCCGGGGCTATGCGCTTGTGCTTTGTAGCGAGTGCGGCAAGCTCAACCTGTTCCGTCAGGAGAATCTCTCGAAGCAGATGCAATACGTCAAGCCCCCTCGATTTTCGCCAACGCAGGCTGTGATGGTCGTTTTTGGCGAGTGCAAAGAGTGTACCAATCGCAGCCTAGCCGATGGTACAGATGTGGCTCAACGCAAGGATAAGGATACAGCAAAAAAAAGCAAGCCTGCGAAGAAGTCGAAGGCAAATGATAATAAGAAATAAAATACCTATAAGGTAAATACTGATACAGTATGGGAAGAGTAGACGTCTTGTTAGGGCTCCAATGGGGAGACGAAGGTAAGGGTAAAATAGTGGATGTACTCACTCCACGCTATGATATGGTGGCACGCTTCCAAGGGGGACCCAATGCCGGTCACACCTTGGAGTTTGCAGGGGAGAAGTACGTACTTCGCTCGGTGCCTTCCGGTATCTTCCAAGGAGATAAAATCAACATCATTGGCAATGGGGTCGTACTAGATCCTGTGCTCTTCCGTGAAGAGGTGGAGAGCCTTTTCAATAGCGGTCACCCTCTCAAAGATCGTTTGGTTATCAGCCGTAAGGCTCACCTTATACTCCCTACTCATCGTCTCTTGGATGCCGCTGGTGAAAAGGCGTTGGGTGCCCAAAAAGTGGGGACTACAGGTAAGGGAATTGGTCCTACGTATACCGATAAGGTAAGCCGCCATGGTGTGCGTGTTGGGGATATAGAGGGCGATTTTGAGGCTAATTACAAGCGAGCCAAAGAGCGTCACTTGGGTATGTTGCGCGGTATGGGTGTAGAGATGCCCGACCTAACACAGGCAGAAGCCGACTTCTTTGCTGCGGTAGAATACCTCCGCCAGTTCCGCTTTGTGGATAGCGAGTTTGTGATAAACAATACATTAAAGTCCGGCAAAAATATCTTGGCAGAGGGGGCACAAGGCTCTATGCTTGATATTGATTTCGGTTCCTATCCTTTCGTAACTTCTAGCAATACGATTTGTGCAGGGAGCTGTGTCGGATTGGGCGTTTCTCCTCGTACGATAGGCGACGTTTATGGTATATTTAAGGCCTATTGCACTCGAGTAGGAGCGGGGCCTTTCCCTACAGAATTGTTCGACGAAGATGGTCGTCAGATGGCAGAGCGTGGGTATGAGTTTGGCGCCGTTACCGGGCGTCCTCGGCGCTGTGGCTGGATTGACCTTGTAGCTCTTCGTTATACGATTATGCTCAATGGCGTGACCAAACTTATCATGATGAAGAGTGACGTGTTGGACACCTTTGCTACCATCAAAGCATGCCGTGCTTATCGTATCAATGGCGTAGAAACGCGTGATTTCCCCTACTCAATTGAGCAGGAAATAGAGCCTATCTACGACGAAATCCCGGGTTGGCAGTGTGACCTTACGGCCTTTGATCGTGAGGAGCAATTGCCTAAGGCTTTCCTCGATTATGTTGCTTATCTAGAGCGAGAATTAGAGGTGCCCATTGCTATTTTATCTGTAGGACCCGACAGAAAACAAACTATCGTGCGAGGCTAATAATCGCTAGCATCGTACATGACTTATCAGCAAACGATCGACTACCTTTTTGCTGCTACACCCCAATTTGAGCAGCAAGGAGGGAGTGCCTACAAGCCCGGTCTGGAGCGAGTGTTGGCTATGGCGGAGGCTATAGGTAGCCCCCATCTTGGCACAGGTATTCGCTATATTCATGTAGCCGGTACCAATGGAAAGGGCTCGACTTCTAGTACGTTGGCGGCCATTTTATCAGCAGCCGGCTATCGGACGGGGCTTTTCACCTCACCGCATCTTGTGGACTTTAGAGAGCGCATACGCATTGATGGAGTGCCTATCGAGGAGTGTGCCGTGGTGGATTTTGTAGACCGAACACGCCCCCTCATTGAGCGATTCTCCCCCTCCTTTTTTGAGCTAACAACCCTGATGGCTCTGCACCACTTTGCCGTAAAAAAAGTGGATGTTGCCATTATAGAGGTAGGTATGGGCGGCCGACTCGATAGTACCAATATCATCACTCCGGAGCTCTCCATCGTTACCAATATCAGTCTTGATCATACCCAATTCTTAGGCTCTACGCTAGAGGAAATTGCGGGAGAAAAGGCGGGGATTTTCAAGCCCAATGTCCCTGCACTTGTGGGGGAGGCGAGTGCGTCTCTTCGGCCTGTCTTTCGCGCAAAGGCAGAGCTGTTAGATGCCCCTCTTTACTTTGCAGAGGATAGCGATGTGTTGCAAGATGCCGAGCCCGATAGGGGAGGATGGTTGCTTCATACTCGTGATTATGGCACCCTTTGGGGCGAGTTGGGAGGAGCTGCTCAGCGGCTCAATGTCCGCACTATCTTGGCTGCTCTCAGTATCCTTACTCGTCGTTCGTTTCAAATCCCTAGGGCTGCCGTGGAGGAGGGCTTTGCGCATGTCGTGGAGCGTTCTCACCTCCTAGGGCGATGGCAAAAGGTGGCTTCTCAGCCCGATACCTATTGCGATACAGGGCACAACGAGGCCGGTATTCGTCTTGTGGTGGAGCAGCTAAAACAAGAGCAGTACCAAGCGTTACATATCGTTTTTGGTATGGTGGCGGATAAGGATTGGCATTCGGTGCTTCGTCTGCTCCCCACGTCTGCTCATTATTACTTCGTACAACCAACGAGCGATCGGGCTTTGTCTTCCGAAGAGCTGGCTCAGGAGGCTCGTTCCATAGGTCTAGAGGGCGCTGTATTTCCCTCCATAGAAGAGGGGTGTTTGGCTGCCCAAAAAGCGGCTCTTCCGCAAGACCTTATATACATAGGGGGCAGTAACTATGTCGTTGCTGAGGCGCTCAAAAAGTGCTATCCCCACACATTAGAATCCGTATTCAATACTAATTATTAATACTCATACTTATGACTCAAGCAATTCAACAGTCGCTTCGTGACAAGGCGTGGGCAAGGTGGACGGTGCTTATCCTCATCGCCCTGACCATGTTCTTCGCCTACATGTTTGTAGATGTACTATCTCCTCTTAAATCCATGCTGGAGAAAACAGCAGAAGAAGGGGGGCTTGGATGGTCGTCTACCGTATTCGGGACTTACGGCTCTAGTGAGTTCTTCCTCAATGTCTTCTTCTTTTTCCTCATCTTTGCCGGGATTATTTTGGACAAAATGGGGGTACGATTTACGGCTGTATTGTCGGGAGCTTTGATGGTTCTTGGTGCTCTTATTAAAGTTTATGCGTTGAGTACTACATTCAACAATGGCGGATTTGGATTTGAGTTATTCAACTCATTTATGCCTTCAATGCCCCCTTCGGCTAAGCTCGCTTGCGTTGGCTTTATGATCTTTGGCTGCGGCTGCGAGATGGGTGGTGTGACGGTATCGCGTGCCATTGTTAAGTGGTTTGAGGGTAAAGAAATGGCTCTTGCAATGGGCTTGGAGATGGCTGTTGCCCGCCTCGGTGTCTTCGCAGTATTCCGTATGTCCGCGCCCATCGCTGAGCATTTTGGTAGCGTACAAGCTCCTGTAATCCTCTGCCTTATCCTCCTCTCTATTGGGTTGCTTTTCTATCTTATCTATGGTATTTTCGATGCCCGTTTGGATAAGACTTTGGGTAATGTTGCTAGCGCAGAAGAGGAAGAACCTTTCCGTTTCAAAGACTTGACAAAGGTTTTTGGGAGTGGTATCTTCTGGGTTGTTGCCCTTCTTTGCGTGCTCTACTATTCTGCCATATTCCCCTTCCAAAAGTTTGCCACCAACATGCTGGAGACAAACCTTGGGCTCTCTGCTGAGACGGCTTCTGCCATCTTCAGTTACTTCCCCATTGGGGCTATGATCATTACTCCGTTCCTTGGAGCTTTCCTCGATTTCAAGGGTAAAGGCGCTACCATGCTTATGCTTGGCTCTGTGTTGATGATTGTATGCCATACGATTTTTGCTCTTTATCCATTTGTAGCAGGGGATACCACCTCTACCATTATTGCCTATTCGGCTATTGTGTTGTTGGGTATCTCTTTCTCCCTTGTACCTGCAGCTCTCTGGCCCTCTATGCCTAAGCTTATTGATGGCAAAGTGCTAGGGTCGGCTTATTCGGCAACCTTCTGGATCCAAAATGTAGGGCTCATGGTTGTACCCATTGTAATTGGTAAGGTACTAGACCAGACAGGGACTTACCGTTTGCCCATGCTTATTTTTGCTTCGTTTGGTGTAGCAGCTCTTCTCTTGAGCTTGTACCTCAAGGCAATCGATAAGAAGAAGGGTTATGGACTCGAATTGCCCAACAAAAAGAAATAATAAACGTTTGAATCAAAACTTGTAATACCCTTGTGGCTATGAACTCTATAGACGTCATGAATAAGGCAGCAGACAACATCCGTTGCCTTGCTCTCTCCATGGTGGAGAGGGCAAAGAGCGGTCACCCCGGGGGAGCTTTGGGGGGCGCCGACTTTATTAATGTGCTATTCTCGGAGTATCTCCGCTTCGACCCCGATTGTCCCGGGCGCTGGGCGCGCGACCGATTCTTCCTCGACCCCGGTCACATGTCGCCTATGCTCTATGCACAACTGGCTCTTACGGGTCGCTTTTCTCTCGAAGAGCTCGAAGCCTTCCGCCAATGGGGAAGTGCAACTCCGGGCCACCCCGAGCGCGATGTAGAGCGTGGGATAGAGAATACAAGCGGACCTCTGGGGCAAGGGCATACGCTCGCTGTGGGAGCTGCCATTGCGGCAAAGTTTTTGGGTCACCGCTTTGGCTCAGAAGTTATGCCGCAGCAGATCTACGCTTTTATCTCAGATGGTGGTATTCAGGAGGAGATCTCGCAGGGAGCCGGACGCATAGCCGGGCACTTGGGCCTCGATAATCTCACGATGTTTTACGATGCCAACGATGTTCAGCTCTCTACGATGGTGGATGAGGTAGACACCGAAGACGTGGCGCGTAAATACGAGGCGTGGGGTTGGAAGGTGCTCACCATCAAAGGGAATGATGTGGCAGAAATCCGCAAAGCGTTGGACGAAGCATTGGCGACAAAGGGCTGTCCTACCCTCATTATTGGTAAGACCTGCATGGCCTATAAGGCGCTAGACGCAGAGGGTCGGGAGATTGTCGATCGCATTCCTACGCACGGGCAACCCCTTAGCAAGGCCGGTGTTTCTATCGAAAAGACACTCGGAGCTATGGGCTTCGATGCGGCTAATCCTTTTGTTATCGCTCCCGAGGTAGAGGCTTTGTACCGCCAGCGTGACGAAGAGTTGCGCCAGGCTTGGAAGCAGTATGACGCTACATTCTCTCAGTGGCAGAAGGCGAATGTCGAAGATGCTGCTCTGATGAAGGATTGGTTCGATGGCAAACTCCCCGTAATCGATTGGGCTGCTATTGAGCAAAAGGGAGGGCAGGCTACTCGCTCGGCTTCGGCTGCCGTGCTCAAAGAACTTGCCGCTCGGGTACCCAATATGATCGTCTCTTCGGCAGACCTTTCCAACTCGGACAAAACTGATGGCTTCCTCAAAGGGACGGAAGCGATGAGCCGCAATAATTATGGCGGGCGCTTCTTGCAGGCCGGGGTTGCTGAGCTTACGATGGCGGCTCTCTGCGTGGGTATGATGCTCCATGGAGGGGTAATTGCTGCTTGTGGTACGTTCTTTGTTTTCTCCGATTACCAGAAGCCGGTGATTCGCTTGGCTGCCTTGATGCAGGTGCCTGTCAAGTTCGTTTGGACGCACGACGCATTCCGTGTAGGCGAAGATGGGCCAACGCACGAACCCGTAGAGCAGGAGGCACAAATCCGTTTGATGGAAAAACTCCACAACCACTCCGGACAACGCTCAATGTTGGTGCTCCGTCCTGCCGATGTGCATGAGACTACGGTAGCTTGGCAGATGGCTATGGAAAACGATCAAACTCCTACGGGTCTCATCCTTTCTCGCCAGAATATCGACGACCTCCCCAACGAAGGGCTTACTCCCTATGCACGTGCCGTGCGTATGATGTGTGGGGGATATATCGTAAGTGACGACGAGGGGGCAGAGATGGCTCTTGTTGCAACGGGTAGCGAAGTAGCTACACTCGAAGCTGCTGCTGCCATCCTCCGTGCCGAAGGGCGCAAGCTACGTGTCGTTTCTATTCCATCCGAAGGGCTCTTTATGGATCAGCCCGAAAGCTATCGCCGTGAGGTGCTCCCCGAAGGGATGCCTCGCTTTGGACTTACGGCAGGCTTGCCCATTAACCTCGAAGGCTTGGTGGGTGCAAATGGCGTAATCCACGGATTGGAGAGCTTTGGTTATTCAGCTCCTTATAAGGTTTTGGACGAAAAGCTGGGCTTTACTCCGGAGGCTGTTGCCGAGAAGATCCGCACGTTGTTGTAGGGACGATAGGGATTCTCTTCCAAGGAAAATAAGTAGGGGCTCTTCCGCCATGGGGTGGGAGAGCCTTTTTTTAGGCTGATTTCCTTCTCCCTTTCCGGGTGAAAATTTTTCCGTTCCTGGGTAGAAATTTTTTATTTTTCAGTCAATTTTCCCCTCCCTTTTTGGGTGGAATTTTTTCTTTTCCCGGCTGGGCTTTTGGGGAGCATGTGGGTGCTGAAAAAATCACCCCTGGGCAAACGAAACATCACCTGCTGGATAAAAACAACCCTCTCCCATGGAATGCAAATCGGATCCTAGGGGGAGGGGTTAGAAGTTCTAGGGATTCTGGAGGAGATGCTTGTAAGCCGCCTTAGGGGGCTACTCGGGTAGCGTCTTTATGTAGTCTTGGGTAAGGCGGATATAGTCTTCCACATCCAGCCGCTCAGCCCGTAGCGAGAAAATAGGGTCGGAGAAGTCGTACCCCTCGGGGAAAAGCGTCCGCAGCGAGTTGCGGAGCGTCTTCCTACGTTGAGAGAAAGCCGCCTTTACTACCTTCTTAAATAGCTCTTCGTCTACGGACAGTTCCTTTCTGTCGTTACGTATCAATCGGAGTACTCCCCCCTTAACCTTTGGAGGGGGATCGAAGTCCAATTCGCTGACGGTAAAGAGGTATTCGCAGTGATACCAGCAACGAAGAAGCACCGACAAGATACCATAATCGCGCCCTCCGGGAGGGGCTGTAAGTCGCTCTGCCACCTCTTTTTGGAGCATCCCTGCACAGCATGGTACGCGGTCTCGTAGCTCCAGTAGACGGAAGAAGATTTGAGATGATATGTTGTAGGGATAGTTGCCTATGAGTACGAATGGGGTTTGAGGTTGCCCCGGTATCAATTCGTCGGCAGGGAGTTTGAGCACATCGCCCTCGGTAAGGTGCTCGCCATGGGCAAACCACGAAAAATTATGTTGTAGATAGTCCACCGACTCGGTGTCAATCTCAAGCGCATAGACTTCCAGCCCAAGGTTCAGAAGTTCTTTTGTGAGCATGCCCATGCCCGGCCCTATCTCTAGGATAGGAATATCACGCCACGAGAGTACACTCTCGGCAATGGCACGAGCCACCGATGGGTTGGTTAGAAAGTGTTGCCCCAGGGCCTTTTTGGCACGAACTTTACTCATAGTACTGCGAAAAAAGAGTATATTTGTAGTGTTAGCAGCTACGAAGGTAGCGTTTTTCTGCCGTAGAACGGGGGTAAAACGCACCAACCTGATGAATAAAAGGACTACAAGAGTGGATCACCCCCTAGCTCAAGGCTCCGAGAGCGTTGCCCTCGGTCTCTCCTCCCATCGCAGCAGAAAGCGTTGGGTGCGTTTGGTGGTGTCTCTATCTTTGGGCATTGCCTTGATGATCGTTGTCTACCGAAACTTTGACTTTGGAGGGCTTGTGGAGGAGTTGCGTTCCAACTCCATTAGTTGGGGAATTATCGTCCTATCCATCTTGATAGAGGCCTTAGGCAATGTTTTTCGTGGGGTGCGCTGGAAGTTGCTTGTGCATCCTTTTAGTAGACCGGCACCTCGTCTGAGGAATACCATTCTATCCGTGCTTGGGAGCTACGCGGTTAATCTCATTTTCCCTCGTGCCGGGGATGTTTGGCGTTGTGCTGCCTTATCTCGCTACGAATCTCTCTCTATGGCAAAGCTTATTGGCTCTCTGCTGATGGATCGCCTTATGGATATGATCGTGCTGGGGCTTATTGTCTTGATGGCCATTGGGGGATTCTCCGATTTCTTAAGGGGCTATTTTGTGGAGCATCCCGATCTCTCTCTCAAGGTATCGCACCTCGTTTCCTCTCCATTGTTCTATTTGACTTTGTTGGCAGTAGGAGTATTCGGCTACCTCTTTTGGCGTCTCTCCAAGAGAAGCCGATGGGGTGCAAAAATCTGTAAGGGGCTACGAGATATGTGGGAAGGGCTACTTTCCATTCGTTTTATGCCGCATCGGGGGCTCTTTATTCTCTATACCATTGGCATTTGGGGATGCTACTTCGTGGCCTTCTATCTCACCTTCTTTGCTTTTCCCTTTACTCAAGACTTAGGGATCAATGTAGGGCTACTTGCCTTTGTAATGGGCTGCTTGGGGGTGGCGGCACCTGTACAATCGGGTATCGGAGCCTGGCATTTCATGGTTATCACGACCCTTACGGCTGTGGGCGTTGAGCGCAGTGATGCCGGTTCATTTGCCCTCGTTGTACACACCTCGCAAACATTAGGTAACGCCCTTATTGGGTTAATCGCAATTTTAGTTATACCTTTACTCAATAGAAATTATAGTAGAACTCAATAGTAAGAATACATAATATAGAAACGATTATGGCAAAAGACATTCTAACGCTTAAACCTGAAGTTGTCTGGAGATACTTTTACGACCTTACACAGATTCCCCGCCCCACAGGGCAGATGGATGAGGTAACTCGTTACGTGTTTGAAGCGGGCAAAAAGCTCGGGTTGGAGACCTTACAAGATGAGGTTGGCAACGTGCTTATCCGTAAGCCTGCCACTCCCGGCATGGAAAAGAAGCCTATTATTACCCTACAAGGGCACGTAGATATGGTTCCTCAGAAGAATAGTGATATACAACACGACTTCGCCAAAGATCCTATCGATGCCTACATAGATGGAGAGTGGGTGACGGCTAGAGGTACAACGCTTGGTGCCGACAACGGTATTGGGGTTGCCCTTGCTCTTGCTATTCTAGAGGACAATAGCCTAAAGCATGGCCCACTAGAAGCCCTCTTTACCATCAACGAAGAGGTGGGGATGGATGGGGCAAACGGCCTCAAATCCGGCTTCTGCAAGGGGGATATTCTCCTCAATATCGACTCCGAAGTAGAGGGAAATCTCTACATCGGTTGCGCCGGAGGGATTGACGTAAACGTAAGCCTCGAATACAAAGATCAGGAGACA
This sequence comes from uncultured Porphyromonas sp., assembly GCA_963539975.1. Taxonomy (GTDB): domain Bacteria; phylum Bacteroidota; class Bacteroidia; order Bacteroidales; family Porphyromonadaceae; genus Porphyromonas. The sequence continues at coordinate 65,668 of CAUTMR010000004.1, forward strand.
ACAAGTCAAGAAGATCAGGCAGTACGCCTTACCCTCTCGGGGCTCAAGGGTGGTCACTCCGGAGTGGATATCCATATCGGTCGTGCCAACGCCAATAAGTTGATGGCTCGCTTCCTCAAGTGTGCTGTAGAAGAGTTTGGTGTGCGTGTGGCCTCTCTAGAGGGCGGTTCTATGCGTAATGCGATCCCTCGCGAAGCCTTTGCGGTGCTTACCATCGCGCCCGAAGATGCCGAAGAATTCTGCAAGTATGTTGCTGAGTTCGAAGCTCTCTTTACCAAAGAATTTGACGGAATCGAAGATAAGATTTCTCTCAAGGTAGAGAAGTGCGATATGCCTACCAATATTCTTCCCGAGGATATTCAAGACAATCTTATCAACGCACTCGAGGCTTGTCAAAATGGCCCCATTTCAATGCTCCAGAGCTTCCCAGATACGGTAGAGTCTTCTACCAACCTAGCCGTTGTACGCGCAGGTGATGGACTTGTGGAGGTGAAGTTCTTGGTACGTAGCTCGTCGGATAGCCGCAAGATGTGGGTGGCATCAAGCATCGAAAGTGCCTTCCTGCTCATGGGGGCTAAGGTAGAGTTGGCTGCTCCTTACACAGGGTGGCAACCCAATGCGAAGTCGCATATCATGGAGGTAATGAGCAAGGTATATGAGGAAATCTACCACGAGAAGCCCGATGTTAAGGTAATGCACGCAGGGCTAGAGTGTGGTATCATCCAGGGAGTTATGCCCGATATGGATATGATCTCTTTTGGACCTGAGATTCGTCACCCCCATTCGCCCGACGAAAAAGTACATATCGACTCTGTAGCTCGCACGTACGAGGTTATTGTCAAAACCCTAGAACTTGTATAACCCCACACTTTCTTTACAGTAAATGAAAACAGCATTCGTATTCCCCGGTCAGGGGGCACAATTTGTTGGTATGGGTCTCCCTCTTTATGAGGGCAACGCCGAAGCCAAGCGTTTATTCGATGAAGCCAATAAGATTTTAGGTTTCGATATTACAGAAATCATGTTCCGTGGTACGGACGAAGAGCTCAAGCAAACCAAGGTAACGCAACCTGCGGTTTTCTTGCACTCGGTGCTAATGGCACGTGCTTTGGGAGCAGACTTCCAACCCGATATGGTAGCAGGTCACTCGCTGGGTGAGTTCTCCGCGCTTGTGGCTGCAGGGGCACTCTCGTTTGAAGATGGGCTTACCCTAGTCTCTAAACGAGCTATGGCAATGCAAAAAGCCTGCGAAAAGACTCCTTCTACGATGGCTGCAATCCTCGGTCTACCCGACGAAAAAGTAGAAGAGGTATGCCAGAGCATCACGGACGAAGTAGTGGTAGCTGCGAACTTCAACTGCCCCGGTCAGATCGTAATTTCCGGTTCAATGCCCGGTATCGAGCGTGCCTGTGAATTGCTCAAAGCTGCAGGGGCTAAACGTGCTCTCCCCCTCAAAGTGGGAGGTGCATTCCACTCTCCGCTGATGGAACCCGCTCGCGAAGAGCTGGCTCAAGCTATCGAAGCAACCACTTTTGCAGCACCCAAAGCTCCGGTATACCAAAACGTGGTAGCCAAGGCTGTTTGCGACGCTGCAGAGATCAAGAGCAACCTTGTAAAGCAACTTACTTCGCCCGTGCGTTGGACAGCTTCTGTACAACAAATGGTGGCCGATGGGGCAGAACGCTTTGTAGAATTAGGCCCCGGTAGCGTATTGCAAGGGCTTATCAAGAAGATTGCTCCAAGTGTAGTTACCGAAGGAAGAGACCAATAAAGAGGGAGGAGTGTATGAATAACGAACATGTTCGCTGTCTTATATTAGGCTCCGGTCCTGCCGGATATACGGCAGCTATATACGCCTCTCGTGCTAATCTCAACCCCGTGCTTTATGCAGGGCTTCAGCCCGGAGGGCAGCTTACTACCACTACGGAAGTAGAAAATTTCCCAGGCTATCCTGAGGGGATCACGGGGCCCGAAATGATGGAGCAACTCAAGCAACAGGCTCTTCGCTTTGGCTCCGACATACGTACGGGTGTAGCTACCTCGGTAGATTTTTCAGAGAAGCCCTACAAGGTAACAATAGACGATGCGACCACTCTTACTTGCGATACTCTTATCATAGCCACAGGGGCTGCTGCTAAGTACCTCGGGCTAGCCGATGAAGAGAAGTACGCCGGTATGGGAGTCTCAGCGTGCGCTACGTGCGACGGATTTTTCTACCGCAATAGGTCCGTCGCTGTAGTGGGAGGAGGAGATACCGCTTGCGAAGAAGCTATCTACCTTGCAGGGCTAGCTAAGCAGGTTTATCTGATTGTGCGCAAACCCTATCTCCGCGCATCGCAGGTAATGCAAGATCGCGTACTCAATAACCCAAAGATTACAGTTCTTTTTGAACATAACACGTTGGGGCTATTCGGGGATGACGGAGTAGAAGGAGCGCACCTCGTTAAGCGTAAGGGCGAAGCAGACGAAGAATTGGTAGATATTGCTATTGATGGATTTTTCTTGGCCATCGGGCATAAACCCAATACGGACTTCTTAGCAGGGCAACTTGCCCTTGACGATGCCGGCTACATAGCTACAATCAATGGTTCTCCATTGACCAGCGTAGCCGGAGTGTTTGCAGCAGGCGACGTGGCAGACCCCCGCTATCGCCAAGCTATTACCTCAGCAGGCTCGGGTTGCAAAGCAGCTCTAGAGGCTGAGAAGTATTTGATAGATAATAATCTGTAACAACCTAAAAGGGAACCCCTTCACTACGAGTTTTACTCAAGGTGGAGGGCTCCCCCCTAACAAAGAACAGAATATAAACTCTAATTATTAAACTAGTAAACGCCATGGAAAAAAAACAAATCATCATTGCTAGTATCCTTGGGATTGCTTTTGTTCTGGGATTGTCTTTTGCAGCTTATCAAGTATCACGCATCCGCAAGGTCCCCAGTGAAATCTCGGTTACGGGTATTGCCGAGCGCAACTTTAAGTCCGATCTTATTGTGTGGACAGCTACCTATTCTGTACAAGACTACAGCTCCTCTGAGGGGTATCAAGACCTGCAACGGATAGGGAAAGAGGTGCGGAATTTTATCAAGAAGAATGATATCCCAGACTCTTCCTACCTGTTTAGTGGGATTTCGATTTCCAAAATGTATGACCAAGTGACTGATGGCAATAACTACTATCGCCAGGTATTTGCAGGATATAACCTCTCTCAGACGGTTACTATTACCTCGCAAGATATTGACCGAGTAGAGGCTTTGTCTCGCAATATCACGGAACTCATCAACCAAGGTATAGAGATTACTTCGGGAGATCCGAGCTACTATTATACCCATCTCAACGACCTCAAGTTGGAAATGCTCAAGGAATCTTCGGAAGACGCACTTGCTCGCGCAGGTGTTATTGCCGAGGGGAGCAATTGCAAAGTGGGGAAACTGAAACGTTCGCAGATGGGTGTCTTCCAGATTGTAGGGCAATACAGCGACGAAGACTACAGTTGGGGCGGATCTTTCAATACCTCAAGCAAGTACAAAACTGCCTCTATTACAGTTAAGAATACCTATAAAATTCGCTGATGCGGACGAAGACTCTAACCGCCCTTTTGCTGTGGGCAGGTATTTCTCTAGCTAGTGCCGTGGGGCTTTCTGCACAATCTCTGCAGGAAGCCCGTGCACTGCGGGAGATGGGAGATTGGGCAAAAGCTGATAGTGCCTACGGTGCGCTTGCAGAGCAATCCCCTCTCAATACTGCCCTCAAAGAGGAATATGCCTCCCTGCTTTTGGAGGTCGGAAAGTACCAGAAGGCTCTAGATCTGTTGCTATCGCACTCGAATAAGAAGTCACGTCCTTCTGCTTCACTTTTGGCTCAAGCCTATTATGCTAACTACCTCTTCGAGGAGACACTTACCACTCTTGGTCGCCTTTCGCCTAAGGCAGAGACGCCTGAGGTAACCACTCTAAGGCAACAAGCCCAACGCGCTTGGCAGATGCTCGACAAGAGCGAGAGGCTAGAGATTGTGGATAGCATGCAGATGTCGCTTGATGCGCTCCCCGTCCTCCCTAAGCAATACTTCTCTACCGAGTGGGGAAAATTGCGCCTTGCCTCGGATTTTAGAAGTGAAGTAGGAGATTTCAATGCCGAGGGATGGGTTTACGAGACAGCTCTTGGTCTAGAGTCTTTTTACGCACGAAAGTTGGAACACCGAGGCGATTCTGATATTTTTTCTGCCTTAAAATTGCAGGGCCATATGGCAGAAGAGAATGCTCTAGAGGCTCTCAATACACCCAATGACGAGTGCTATCCTATCCTACGTCAGGATGGCATAACGCTCATATTTGCGCGTAAAAGTAGCGAGGGAATTGGGGGATATGACCTCTATCTCTCACGGCGCGACCCGGAGACGGGCAACTATCAAACACCCTCTCTCTTGGGGATGCCTTTCAACTCTCCTCAGGACGATCTTTTTCTCATTTACGACGATTTGCGAGGGGTAGGAGTGCTCGCATCCACTCGCTTTTGCCCTCCGGGGAAAGTGAACCTCTATACATTCCGTATAAACGAAGAGCACACTCTCCTCCCTTTCAATACACTCCAAGAGAAGCGGCCGGCCGCCTCCCTCAACCCTTGGAGAGCAACAGCACAAAATCAATAGCTACACTTATTTTATCCTCATTAGGTTATGGAAAAACGTATTATCCCCTCTTCGGAGCTTATTGTCAATCAAGACGGTTCGATATTTCACCTTCATCTCAAACCCGAGCAGCTTGCCGATAAAATTATCCTTTGTGGAGACCCCGATAGGGTAGGCATGATTGCCAACTATTTTGATAGCAAAGAGTGCGATGTACAAAACCGTGAGTTTCGTACCATAACCGGCTCTTACAAGGGTAAGCGTATTACGGTACAAAGCCATGGTATTGGGGGTGATAATATCGAGATTGTAGCGAGCGAATTGGACGCTCTTGCCAACTTTGACCTTGAGAAGCGTTGCGTGCGCGATGAGTTCCGTCAGCTCACAATGGTACGCATTGGTACCTCAGGAGGGCTTCAACCCGAGAGCCCAATCGGTTCGTATGTAGCAAGTGAAAAGGCCATTGGTTTTGATGGCGTTATTTACTTCTATGATGGGACAGAAAGAGTGCGAGACCTAGCGTACGAAAAGGCTTTGACCCAACAGCTCGATTGGAAAATAGAGGGGCTTAAACCCTACGTTGTATCGGCCGATGCCGAACTACTAGAGCGCATTGTAGGGAATGACGGGCGCATTATCAAGGGGAGCACCATTGCTTGTAATGGATTCTATGCTCCACAGGGACGTAAGCTCCGCCTCCCGCTTGCAGACGAAAATCTGAACAAAAAAATAGAAGACTTCCGCTACGAGGGATATAAAATCACCAACTTTGAGATGGAAAGTTCGGCTCTTAGTGGCATTGCTTCTCTCCTAGGGCATAAGGCTATGACAGTATGTTGCATCATTGCCGGGCGGCAAAATCTCAACATGAATACTGACTATAAGGGGAGCATCGAAGACCTTATCCAACTCGTACTCGAGCGTATCTAAGCTCTGTACTAGGGCTTCCCCCCTGAGAACTAAAGGCTATCCCTCTTTTGATAGATAGGAGGGGTAGCCTTTCTTTTTAGAGAGGGCTTCTCTTTCCTCTAGATGAGGGGAGAACATTTCTCGAGGAGGAGCCTCCCTTTCTCTCCGCCGAATAGGGGCTGCTTCCCTTCGCGATATTGGGCGGGAATCCCAAACGTATGCCAAGAAATATAGCTAGATTAGCCAAGAGATATTGTACCTTTGTAGAAGTATGGATGTAGATGTACAACAAGTAAAGCAACGCCTAGGAATTATAGGTAACGCCCCCAAATTGCTCCAAGCCATCCGCACAGCCGTGCAGGTTGCTCCTACGGATGCGACTGTCCTCATCACGGGGGAGAGTGGTGTAGGTAAGGAGTTCTTCCCCAAAATCGTGCATCAGTACTCCATCCGTAAGCACAAGAATTACATTGCAATCAACTGCGGAGCCATTCCGGAGGGAACTATTGACTCGGAGCTATTTGGGCATCGAAAGGGTTCTTTTACGGGAGCATTGGCAGATCGTAAGGGCTACTTTGAAGAGGCTAACGAGGGAACGATCTTTTTGGATGAGGTCGGGGAGTTGCCTCTGGCTACCCAGGCTCGTTTGCTACGTGTGCTAGAGAATGGAGAATTTATCCCGGTGGGGGCAAGTCAACCCATCAAGACGAACGTCCGCATTGTGGCTGCCACGAATGTAAATATGGCAGATGCCATACGCAACGGCCGCTTTAGAGAGGACCTTTACTATCGCCTAAATACAGTCCCCATCCTAGTACCTCCTCTACGGGAGCGGGGGGACGACATTGCTCTTTTGTTCCGCCGATTTGCTTCGGACTACGCCTCTATGTATCAGGTGCCGCCCCTGGAGCTATCCGCAGATGCCAAGCATATCCTTATCACGTACCGCTGGCCGGGGAATATCCGCGAGTTGCGCAATATCACCGAGCGCATGAGTATCCTTGAGCAAAATCGACTGGTAGAGCCCGAGGTGCTGCGCAATTATCTCTCGGCAGCAGGGCTGCAAGATCTCCATCCCGTAGTATCGGGAGTGCAGCAGAGCGTGGATCAGCAAACGTTTGCCAATGAGCGAGAGATCCTCTATCAAGTGCTTTTTGATCTCCGTCGCGACTTCAACGAGCTCAAACAGACGGTAAACGAGATGAAAGGTTCGTCTCTTGCGGAGACCAATCGAACTATACAAATGGTGGAGCACACCGAGGCTTGCTCTCCCAGGCACGAGGATGCTTCGCATACATTGCTCCCCCAATATACGGCACATAGCCAAGAGCACGCCATTGATTACGACGAGGTGGTGGAGCCGGAAGAGGCCGAGGAGACTCTCTCGCCCTCCGAGACCGCTACCAAAGGGATTATTACGTTAGAAGAGGCAGAGCGGCAACTTATTACACAAGCACTTGAGTTGCAGAAGTCGTCCCACACACGGCAGCAAATTGCCGACATGCTCGGGATTTCTGTTCGCACACTCTCTCGCAAGATCAAAGAATATGGTTTGGAATAGTCTCATGCTCCGGCAGGCAACAAGAGTGCTGGGGGTGCTCTCTTTGCTATTTATGCTCTCATCTTGTCGTATTTCTTATAAGTTTACGGGTACATCCATCGACTACGACCAGACTAAAACGGTCTCCATCTCGGAGTTTATAAACCAAGCTCCCCTTGTTTATCCGCCCCTTAGTCAGACCTTTACAGAGGCGTTGCGCGAGCTTTTTCGCCGCCAAACCCGTCTGGAGGAGGTGGCTCAAGCCGGAGATTTTAGCATAGAGGGAGCTATCGTTGGCTACGAGCTAACCCCTGTTGCCGTGCAGGACGACGCCTTTGCTTCCATGACTCGGTTTACGATGACTGTCTCTGTACACTTCGAGAATAATGCGAACCCAAAGAAAAATTTCGACAAAACTTTCTCCGCTTATACCGAGTTTGATAGCAGTAGTCTCTTCTCGCAAGTGCAAGACGATTTGGTGCGACAGCTCACCGACGATATCACCAAGCAAATCTTCAATGCTACCGCAGAAGATTGGTAATTCTCAACTATTACTCCTCGAGACTTGATACATGACAGCACAAGAGTTACGAACCTATCTCAATGCACCCAATACGCTGAATAAGGAGACGCTACCGGAGCTCAGGCAGCTGGTGGAGGCCTATCCTTATGCACAGACTTTCATCTTTTTGTACCTATACAACCTGGCTCTTCTCGAAGATCTTCGCTACTTCTCCGAGCTAAAAAAATGGGCAATCTCTCTTCCCTCCCGTAGCCGATTGTACGCTCTTGTGGAGAAGCGATACATCCCTCAAAGCTCCGTGGTGACAGACTCCGATAAGGGTGATTTTTCTTCCATAGATCGCTTCCTCGAAGAGATTGGCTCCTCACACTCCGGTGATACCCTCGCCTCGCTGGGCGAAGGCGTTGGTGCCGGTGGTGACTATTTTGACGCCCTAGAGCGTGGAATTATAGCTCCCACTTCTGAGAGTTATGAGGAGCGAGAGAAGATTGTTCCCAAGTCTCAAGCCTCTTCTTTGCCTACTCAAGAGGAGGTGGAAGAGGAGGATAGAGGCCCTCTTTTCACAGAAACGCTCGCCAAAATCTACATTCAGCAGCAGCGTTATGACCGCGCTCTTGATATTCTACGGGCAATAATGACCAAAAATCCAGAAAAAAACGCTTACTTTGCAGATCAGATTAGGTTCTTAGAGCGCCTACAAGAAATAAGTAATAGAGAATAGTATATAATAAGACACGTAAGTACAATGTTTGTTTTCCTATCCATCCTCATCCTCTTAGCAGCTGTTTTGCTTATACTCGTAGTAGTTATACAAAACTCAAAGGGAGGGGGTCTCGCCTCCGGATTTGCCTCAAGCAATCAGATTATGGGGGTTCGTAAGACGACCGATTTTCTAGAAAAAGCTACTTGGTGGTTGGCTGGAGCTATCGCCATCCTGAGCATCGTTTCTACCCATTTCCTCCACACAAGTCTCAAGGAAGATCAGGGGATCAATAGTGTTATAGAGCAGAAAGTAGAAGAAACTCCTGAGCAACAGCTCCCCAACTTGGGAGGTGAAATGCCAGCCGCTCCTGCGCCCGAAGCTCCTCAGCAGTAATCTACTTTTTTCATAGAGTGGAGGAGTAGTCTTCCCTTTTTCACCTATATTCTTTAGGAGTATAGGGTGATTTGTATCCATAAGGCACCTAGTTTTTATTTTCTTTTCGGGTGATTTCCCAAAGAAAATAGGCTGGGTGTCTTTCTTTTTCTCCCTAGATTTCCCTCTAGAATTAGAACCGAGAGAAAAATGAGAAAAGGGGAGGTAAAAAGGAATGTATCTCTACTTTTTATGAGGGTTTCTCTGGAAAAAGTATTGGTACATCTAACAAAATGACTACCTTTGTCGCCGGAAATAAAAGCTTCCTTAGCTCAGTTGGTTAGAGCATCTGACTGTTAATCAGGGGGTCCTTGGTTCAAGCCCAAGAGGGAGCGCATCCGATTTCAGTAAAAAAGCCCTTCGTATTGGAGGACTTTTTTGTTGTTTTATGTTTAGAGGGAGGCTGGTTTTGTGTTTTTCTCGGGGGGCTCCCCTCTGCATCCTCTCTGTCTTATGTGACAAAAAGAAACCCCCTATTCTCATGCGAGAATAGGGGGTATTATTTGCTTAGATAGCCTAGAGATTAGGCTTCGGCTTCTTGTTGTTTGTTGCGGTAATCAGCAAGCTCTTCTACGGCAAAGTTGCGAACAAAGCGTTCAATTTTGTCCTGCTCGGCAAGAGCAAAGCGATGATACACGCGAGCACTTTTGCCAAAGAGTTCGGGTTCGTCATTGGCTGAAAGGAGCAACAAGTGCCCAAAGAGAGCGTGCGAAGTCATCTCCACGAGGCGGCGAGCTTGGAAGTCGAGAAGTTCTTGATTCTTCTGCTCAACAACAAATTGAGTTAGCTCGTGCGCACGTTCGTTCATCGCAGCTAGGCTCTCTTTCATGGCTTGCCACTCGGGTTTTACCTCCGTTGCTTGGTACTCGTGCATACGCTCGTAGTACGTTCCGGTGGTGACGTGGCGGATGGCTGCCACTACTTGCAACTGGGTTGTTCCTTCGTAGATATTGGTAATGCGGACGTCCCTATAGAGGCGCTCACAAGTATAGTCTTTCATATACCCACTACCGCCGTGGATCTGTACGCAATCATACACGTTCTGATTGGCAAACTCAGTGCTAAGCCCTTTACCGATAGGTGTAAAGGCATCGGCTAGACGGGTATAGTATTTGAGTTCCTTGCGTTCTTCGGGGGTGAGTTTGCGCTCTCTCTGGATGTCTTCCAGCGTCTTGTACATATCTACAAAGCGACAAGTTTCGTAGAGGTGAGCACGAGAAGCATCGGTTTTTGCTCTCATAATGGAGAGCATCTCATACACAGCAGGGAAGTTATCAATGGTCTGACCAAATTGCTTACGCTCGATAGCATAGGCATAAGCCTCCTGATAAGCGGCTTCGCTAAGGCCTACAGCTTGAGACATGATACCCAAGCGAGCACCATTCATCAGCGCCATAATGTACTTGATAAGACCTAGGCGGCGTTCACCACAAAGCTCTGCTTTGGCATTAGAGAAGACCAATTCGCAGGTAGGAACGCCCTTGATACCCATTTTGTGCTCAATGCGGCGCACGGTTACACCGGGGTTATTTTTGGAGTCGAAGATGAACATCGAAAGCCCACGACCATCGCGTGTACCCTCTTCGCTACGGGCGAGCACGAGGTGGATGTGAGAGTCCCCATTGGTGATAAATCGCTTTACACCGTTGAGGTACCATGCACCATCTTGTTCGTTGTATGTAGCCTTGAGCATTACAGCCTGAAGGTCACTACCGGCATCGGGTTCGGTAAGGTCCATAGACATAGTTTCCCCAGCCGAGATACGAGGGAGGAAGCGCTCCCGTTGGTCTTCGCTACCAAATTCGTATAGGGTGGTGGCGCAGTCTTGTAAACCCCATAGGTTCTCAAACCCGGCATCACTACGCGAAACAATATCCGCTGCCATGATGTACGGAGTGATGGGGAAGTTGAGACCATCGTAACGACGGGGGAGTGCAATACCCATAAGGCCTGCCTGACGCACGGCATCAAGATTAGCCTGTGTGTAGGGGTCGTAGACAGCTCTACCCTCTACGAGAGAAGGGCCTGTTTGATCCACGTTTTGGGCATTGGGGGCAATTACATCTCCGCAAAGCTCACCTACGATATGGAGTACCTGCTCATAGCTATCGAGGGCATCTTCGTAGTTTTGGGGAGCGTAATCGTATTTATCTTTATCCGCAAAGTCACGCTCACGAAGGGCTACAATGCGCTGCATCAACGGGTGGTGCAGGTGGTATTTTAGTTGGGGGGTATCTGTATAGAAATTAGCCATAATCTTAGATGTTTAGCGTGGTGCTTATTTACTATTCTTTCTGTAAGCTGCGATCATTTTAGGGATCACGTCTTCTACTCTCCCCGTGATTACATAGTCCGCAATGCTGTTGATGGGGGCTTCGGGATCGTTGTTAATCGAGATAATGAGCGAGCTTTCTTGCATCCCAGCCACATGTTGGATCTGACCGCTAATACCGCAGGCAATGTAGAGTTTGGGGCGCACGGTAACACCTGTCTGACCAATTTGGCGGTCGTGATCGGCGAATCCGGCATCCACGGCAGCTCTAGAAGCTCCCACTTCGGCACCCAATACTTCGGCAAGTTGGAAGAGGAGCCCAAAGCCTTCTTTGCTGCCCATGCCATAACCACCGGCTACGATGATGGGGCTACCTCCCAAGTTTACTTTGCTTTCTTCGATGTGACGTTCAAGAATAGAAACCACAAAGTCGGTATCCGACACGTAGTCTGCTACGTTGTGTTGGATCACTTCTCCCTTGTAAGCGGCATCGAAGATCTCTTTTTTCATCACGCCGGGGCGTACCGTTGCCATCTGAGGACGACAATCGGGGTTAACGATGGTGGCAACGATGTTACCGCCAAAAGCCGGACGGATTTGGTAGAGAAGTTCGGGATAATGTTGCTTGGTCTTGGCATCGGTGTATTCACCAATCTCTAGCGAGGTACAGTCCGCCGTAAGCCCACTGTGCAGAGCCGACGAAACGAGGGGACCTAAGTCGCGTCCCAGCGTGGTGGCTCCGAGTAGTGCTATTTGGGGCTTTTCTTCATCGAATAGCTTGGTTACGATAGCTCCGTAGGGCTTCGTTGTATAGTACTGTAGGTTGGGAGACTCAAATGTATGCAGGCGATCTACTCCATAAGGGAACACCTGCTCGGCAATCCCTTTGATGCAGTTAGAGATAGCCACGGCTTCTAGTTGGCAACCAAGACGTGTGGCAAGAGCACGCCCCTTGGTAAGGAGTTCTAAGCTCACTTCTTGTACGATGCCATTTTCTATTTCGAGATAAACAAATAGGTTGTTCATAGTTATCAATACGTCTTTCGGTGCGTGAATTATCCTATGGTGTGATTGGCAATAAGTTCCACAATGAGGGAAGAAATGCCTTCGTCATTGGCTTCGTAGTGACGAGCTTCCTTAGCTTGGAATACTACGTTTTCTATGGTCTTTACCTTTGTGGGAGAGCCAAGAAGTCCGCATTGCTCGAGTTCGGCCTTTACGTCAGCAGCTGTTAGTTCTGTGATCTGTAAGTAGGGACGAGCCTCGAATAGAGAGCGTTGCATTTCGCTAACCTCCCCAAGCTCGTTGGGAACCATGGCATACTTATATTTTTGTAGCGCCTTGGCGTTGCGAGGACGGCATGGAGCAGAACTCCCGTTTACGGTGATAAGGAGGGGAAGAGAGGCCTTTACTCGCTCTACACCGTGCTCCAAGCGACGGCGAACGATCACCTCTTTTGCGTTTATTTCTTCTAGTTCTTCAGCGTACGTTACGGTGGGAAGACCTAGCTTATGAGCCACCTGAGGACCTACTTGAGCGGTATCGCCGTCAATAGCTTGGCGACCCGATAGAATGAGGTCGGGCATCCCTATATGGCGGATAGCCATGGCAAGGGCATAACTTGTGGCAAGTGTATCTGCTCCGGCAAAGGCACGGTCGGTAAGGAGATAACCACGATCAGCACCACGATAGAGGGCTTCTCGGATTACATCGGCAGCACGGAACGGCCCCATTGTAAGCACCGATATGGTTGTATCGGGATACTGGTCTTTGATACGGAGTGCCTGTTCCAGGGCGTTAAGGTCTTCGGGATTGAAGATGGCAGGCAGGGCAGTGCGGTTGACTGTTCCGTCTTCGCGCATGGCATCTTTGCCTACGTTGCGAGTGTCTGGCACTTGCTTAGCAAGGACTATAATGTTCATTGGCTACAAGTATATTGGTTTTATATTTATTTCTAATTAGCGATTGAGTACTTTATTCTTGGCTATAACGGCATTGTAAGGTTTGATGTAATCGGGTACCCAGTAGGCGACGTCGGCTGTTCTCCCTTGGTCTAAAGCCTGCCATGCGGGTAGTCTCAAAGAGGAGGCCAACGCCTCGGTGGGCGTGATCCGGAAGCGGGAGTCAGTTAGCACCTCAGCACATTTTGCTGCTCCGTTTCCTATCAGACAAATAGGGGTGTCGAGGGGTACATCCGTATAGCTCTCGGGTTGGACAATTTCTGCATGGGGCGCAACGAGTTGGATTCCTTCGGCTGAATAGGTAGCCGTGTATACCTCCATGCGTCCTGCATCAATCATGGGCACAATAAGGGCTTCTTGGGGAATCAATCCCTGCTCAATAGCACCCCAGGCCAGCGATTCGAGTGTAGAAACAGCGATTAATGCCTTGCCGGATGCGAAGCAATAGCCCTTAGCAAACGAAGCACCTATGCGTAACCCTGTATAACTCCCGGGACCTCCACTTACGGCTACGGCCATAATGGAATAGCCTTTTTCGTCAGCTTCTGACTTGAGTTCGTCGGCAAAGCGAGCAATAAGGGCAGCGTGTTCGTTCCCTTTTCGGTCAATGCGTTCGGCAACAACCCCCTCTCTGGAGAGAAGGGCTAGCGAACAAACGTTGGTAGAGGTATCTATGGCAAGAATTGCCTCTAGTTGGGAAGTCGTGGGTTGATGGGCAGAGATCATGGTGCCAGTCGGTCTATTTTCCATCCCTCTCCTTCTTCGTTCGGAGTATATAAGAACCTATCGTGCAAACGGCTTTCTCGGCCTTGCCAAAATTCGATACGCTCCGGCTTTACCGCGAATCCTCCCCAATTGTCGGGGCGAGGTACGCTGCGACCAACGTACTTTAGGCTCTCGGCAGCAAAAGCTACCATGATATATTCTCTATTGGGTATGGGGTGGCTTTGAGGCGATACGCGGGCTCCCACTCTACTTTTATAGGGGCGTTGCGCAAAATAAGCATCGCTCTCCTCGGCAGAGAGGTGGCGTACTGTGCCTTCGATATGGATCTGTCTCTCCATCTCGTGCCATAGGAATGTAAGTGCCACATGGGGGTTCGCGCTCATCTGCTTACCCTTACGGCTCTCGTAGTTGCTGTAAAAAACAAACTCATCGTTGAGCACCTCTTTGAGTAGTACTGTGCGCATACTCGGATGCCCATCGGGTGTACTTGTTGCCACAATCACGGCTGTGGGCTCTAGAGCATTGCCCTCTACAGCCTCGCGCAACCACTGATTGACCTTGTCAAAAGGGTTGGCCGGCATATCTTTGCGCGTGAGACTATGCTTACTATACTCGCGCCGGTAGCTCTCAAAATGCTGATCCATTCTCTATCTTTTCTACTACAACTGCACTTTATTCTTCTGAGTGTGCAACATTCAGCACTACAAAGCTACTCTTTTTTTCGATATCTTTGACCCCTACTAGTGATGAGAATTAATTAGTACTCTCGATTATGATGGATACAATCAAGCAGATATACCGTATTGGCAATGGCCCGAGTAGTAGTCACACGATGGGTCCTAAGCGTGCCGCAACCCTCTTTCTCAAGCAAGTAGAGGGGCTTGTAGTCTCTTCGTTTGAGGTTACTTTGTATGGTAGTTTAGCAGCTACGGGCAAGGGGCACATGACCGATCAAGCGATACTATCTGTGCTCAATCCGATACATCCTACAGAGATTATTTGGGAGCCTTCTGTAGAACTAAAGTTTCACCCCAACGGCATATTGTTCCGAGCTCTCGATGGAGAGGGGAAAGAGATAAAGCGATTTATGGTCTATAGTATTGGGGGCGGTGTGCTTGCCAATGAGGACTTTAATGAGCAGGTAACCAATGAGGTTTATAAGCTCTCGCACATCACAGAGATGATGCCCATCCTACAAAAATATGGGATGTCTTACTGGGAATATGTAGAGCATTGCGAGGGAAAAGAAATTTGGGATTATCTAGCCGAGGTATGGAAGGTGATGAAGCAGTCGATCCACGATGGCTTAGAGGCTGAGGGTGTATTGCCCGGAGGCTTGGGGCTAAGACGGAAGGCGGCGGAATATATGGTGCGCTCCCTGAGTTATTCGGAGAGTGTCCGCTCCCGTGGTAAGGTATATGCGTATGCTCTTGCTGTGAGTGAACAGAATGCTTCCGGAGGGCTTGTCGTTACGGCACCCACGTGTGGCTCTTGTGGAGTAATACCGGCTGTGCTCTATCACCTGCAAGACACCCGCAACTTTACAGATAAGCGAATATTGCGTGCCTTAGCTACGGCGGGGCTCTTTGGAAACGTTGTGCGTACGAATGCCTCTATCAGTGGAGCGGAGGTGGGATGCCAAGGCGAAGTGGGCGTTGCTTGCTCGATGGCGGCTGCCGCTGCTAGTCAGCTCTTTGGTGGAACGTTGGCTCAGATCGAATATGCGGCCGAGATGGGGCTAGAGCATCATTTGGGCTTGACTTGTGACCCCGTTTGCGGATTGGTGCAAATCCCCTGTATCGAGCGCAATGCCTTTGCCGCCAGTCGTGCTCTCGATGCCAATACCTATGCCAACTTTACGGATGGCAGGCACCGAGTAAGTTTCGACCGCGTAGTAGCGACCATGCATCAGACTGGCAAAGACCTCCCAAGCCTATATAAAGAAACTTCTACGGGAGGACTTGCGACCAATTCAGAGCTAGACGGAGAAACTCAAACCGACGAAGCCAAATTCTCTGAGTTAGATGGACCGCACACTTCGCCCTGCTAAGTAGGATCAGTACAGATAACGAGAGGTGTATAAATCCTCTCTTTATATAACCCCCTCTACTCCCTAGGCATTGCTCGGATGGAGTAGAGGAGGCTTCGTTTGTAGTGAGCCGTATATTACTCTTTCGTCTTGTACGAGATGGAGAGGTACACTGCTTCCCTTTTTAGATCGGCTTCTTACCGCATTACTTCTCGGCTTGTTTCTTGAGAAGTTCTTTGATCTCGCCAAGAAGCTTCACCTCGTCGCTGGGTTCGGCAGGGGTTGCAGGCTCTTCGGGTTTGGCTTTGCGTAGCTTGTTCATCCCCTTAATAAGCATAAAGATTACGAAGGCGATGATGAAGAAATCGAGCACAGCTTGTAAGAAGGTACCCACAGTCATAGCGACCTCCGGCCTAGTGATTTCTCCTCCTTCTATCACAGCTTCGCGGAGTACCCACTTGAGATCCTCGATATTGCTGCCACTCGTCAGTAGGGTAATGGGAGGCATAATTACGTCCGCCACGAGGGAAGAGACAATCTTGCCAAAGGCACCACCGATGATGATACCCACAGCCATGTCCATTACGTTGCCCCTCATGGCAAACTCTTTGAATTCAGAAACTAGTTTCGACATACCTAATATCCTTTCCTTTTCTTACTGATTTTCTATAGAGGTCATATCTTGTATCCTTTTGATCCGGGGGTTAGCTCAACCCCTCTATATGGCCATCTACTATATCTATATTGACGGCTTGTGGCGCCTTGGGTAGCCCCGGCATACGCATTATATCACCCATAACTACGACAATCATACCTGCACCTCTATTGATAACGAGGTCGGTTACTTTCATCTCAAACCCTCTCACGTCACCATACTCTTTGGCATCGGTGCTAAAAGAGAACTGTGTTTTGGCGATGCAGACGGGGAGATGCCCTAGGTGCAACTCGCGTATTTTGGCGAGAGCTTTGGCGGCTTTGCTGCTGTAGGTTACGCTGCCCGCACTGTAGATCTTGTGGGCTATCTTCTCTACTTTTTGTTCGATTGTTTCGTCTGATTCGTATGCAAATTTGAGGGGCATTGAGGGCTTATTCTCAATGGTGTCAACTACGAGCTGTGCCAATTCTGCGGCACCCTTACCCCCTTCTGCGAAGGCATTGTTTACGGCAAAGCCCACTCCTAGTTCGTCTTCACAGTGCCGGCGTACTAGTTCTATCTCGCTATCAATGTCGGAAGCAAAGCGATTGAAACAAACAACCACGCGCTGACCGAAGTTGCGTAGGTTGTGTACGTGCCTATCAAGGTTGGCCAATCCGCGAAGTACACCCTCTTTATCGGGGTCTTTGATACGCTTTTCGTCCAGACCTCCGTGCAGCTTGAGGGCAGATAGGGTAGCTACCAATACGGTGAGTTTGGGTTGTAATCCTCCCACTCGGCACTTTATATCGAAGAACTTTTCTGCCCCTAGGTCAGCTCCGAATCCGGCTTCCGTAATGGCATATTCTCCATACGACATTGCCATTTTGGTAGCGAGCATTGAGTTACAACCATGGGCAATATTGGCAAAAGGCCCTCCGTGTACAAAGGCAGGTGTATGCTCTGTGGTTTGTACGAGATTGGGCTTGATGGCATCTTTTAGCAGTACGGTAACAGCTCCGGCTACCCCAAGGTCTTTGACCGTAAAGGGCGCACCTTCTTTTGTGTACCCTAGGAGAATATTCTCTATGCGGAGGCGTAGATCTTCTAGGTCTTTAGCTAGGCAGAGTATGGCCATGATCTCCGAAGCCGGAGTAATATCGAAGCCGGTTTGTCTAGGTATTCCGTCTGTGCTGTTGCCTAGCCCCGAGACGATGTTGCGCAACGAGCGGTCGTTTACGTCGAGTACTCTCTTCCAAAGCACTTCTGACAATCCGGTGCAATTATCCCTATTTTGATATATATAATTATCGAGCAGAGCCGTAATCATATTGTGCGCCGAGGTGATCGCATGGAAGTCTCCTGTGAAGTGGAGGTTGATGTTTTCCATCGGGAGTACCTGGGCATATCCCCCACCGGCGGCACCCCCTTTTTGTCCGAAACAGGGACCCAACGAGGGTTCGCGAAGAGCCACGATGGCACGTTTCCCTATTTGGTTGAGCCCGAGAGCCAAACCAATAGAGACAGTAGTTTTCCCGACCCCGGCTTTGTTGGGAGTGATGGCAGTAACGAGTATCAGATTGCTTTTGGCGATCTTTTCCGGATGGAGACTGCCTAGCCCTATCTTGGCAATATGATGTCCATAGGGCTCTACATTGGCGTTGTCGATACCCAAATTTTGGGCAATATCTTGTATTGGTTTTAGCTCTATCTCGCGAGCAATTTCTATATCTGTCTTCATAGAAACAAACTTACTATTGATTTCTGTAGCAAATGTAGTTATTCCGTTCGGATACAGGGTATTCCCCTCGGCAATAGCTTTATAGGTAAAATCAATTCGCCGAGAGAAGACTTCCGCCACAGCTTGGTTTTGTAGAAAATCTTCCCTGAAAAGAAAAGTTTTTCTACCCAGAATCACTAGGCCTTACAGGCTGAAAAACAAAAAAATATGGCCCAAGATTCTTTTGAGTTTTGGGCAGGATTTTTGCGTGTTTTACACCGGTATTATTTTAGCATTGCACCCTGTCTCTGTCTCCGAGATTGGGTGTAGCTATTCTCTCTTTGAGGGATGGGAAGTCTATCCGCTCTGTCGTGGGTTATTTGTACTTTTGCCCTAGATTTGTGGGAGACAACCGCAAATCCCTGTCCAACTATAAGGCAATGAATGAAACCAGACAAATAGAGATAGAGAGCTACGATTACCCTTTACCCGACGAACGCATCGCACGTTATCCTCTCGAAGATCGCGCTGCATGCCGGCTGCTCGTCTATCGGTCAGGTGAGATCATCTCTTCTCAATTTCGGCAGATTACAGACTTTATTCCTGAGCATTCTTTGCTCATACGTAATAACACGCGTGTAATACGCGCGCGCATACATGTGCAGAAACCATCGGGGGCGCAGATTGAGATCATGTGCCTCGAGCCTGCAAATCCTGCCCAATATGAGCGAGCATTGTCCGCCACCTCGGGCTGTTCGTGGCATTGTTTGGTGGGGAATGCTCGGCGTTGGAAGGAGGGCCCTCTTGAGATGTTGGTGACTCTACCCGGGGAGACTGAACCTATCCTATTTCGCATTGAGCGAGGAGAGGGGGATGTGATTCACTTCTCGTGGAATAGCGATCACTGTACCTTTGGGGAGTTATTGTCTGTGGTGGGAATTTTGCCTATCCCTCCTTATCTCCGTCGTGAGACCGAAGAGAGTGACAACATTAACTACCAAACGGTCTATGCCCAATGCGATGGATCGGTAGCCGCACCTACAGCCGGACTTCATTTTACTCCGGAACTTTTTGAGGCTCTTAAAGAAAAAGGAGTATCCTTAGGGGAGATTACATTGCATGTAGGGGCAGGTACGTTTATGCCGGTCAAGACATCCAAAATTGGCGACCACCGGATGCATCAAGAGGTTTGCCGGGTAGAGCGAAGTATCGTAGCTCAATTAGCCAGCGGATCTTACTCTCCCATTATTGCGGTGGGCACTACCTCTGTACGTACATTGGAGAGCCTTTACCTTTTGGCTCTTAACCACATAGACGAATTGGGGCAAGAGGGGAATTTACCCTTTGTGACCCAATGGGAACCCTATGAAACGGACTATCCGGAGGCTTCTATGCCCCAAGTGATGAGTGCTCTCCTTAGCAAAATGGATAGCCTCTCCCTCGAGGAGGTAGTTTTTAGCACTGCTTTGCTGATTGCCCCGGGCTATACATTCCGTGTCGTGGGGGGGATGGTGACCAATTTTCACCAACCCAAAAGTACCCTTTTACTTATGATTTCGGCGTTCTTAGGTGAGGAATGGGAGCGCATCTACGACTATGCTCTTAGTCATGATTACCGATTTTTGAGTTATGGTGATGGCTCACTGCTGTTGCCGTAAGAACCACTGTATACGATCACACAAACTTAATCCTAAATACAATTATGAGTACAAAACAATACAGCATTGTAGGTATGCATTGTGAGCACTGCGTTGCAACCGTAGCGCGTGTGGCCTCAGAGGCAAAGGGTACTAGCCAAGTATCCGTATCTCTTGCGCAAGGGACGCTAACCATGGAGGTGGATGAGACAATTTTTGACGAAGCTCTCTTTGTAGAAACTCTGGGCGAAGAGGGATTCGGTATTAACCGATAAGTACTCCGAGAAATAGAAAGAGAGAATAAGCATTATGATAGTGATAAGTAGTAAGAAGGAGCTACAAGCCCTTCTCGAAAGAGAGCGTGAGTCTCGTAAAACTATCGGGCTGGTACCCACAATGGGAGCCTTGCACGATGGGCATCTAAGCCTTGTAAAGCAGGCAATTGCTCGCTATGATGTATGCGTAGTGAGCATCTTTGTCAATCCTCGTCAGTTCAATAACCCCAATGACTTGGAGACCTATCCACGTCAGCCGGAGAAGGATGTCGCCCTCCTCGATAGCGTGGGCTGCCACTACGTTTTTATGCCTTCTGTAGAGGAAATATACGATGGAAGTGGGGTAGAGCGCACGTTCGATTTCGGAGCTATTGGCCGAGTAATGGAAGGGGTACAACGCCCCGGGCACTTCGAGGGTGTGGCTCTTATCGTGAGCAAACTCTTCGAACTTGTTTCGCCCGATGGGGCATTCTTTGGAGAAAAAGACTTCCAACAGATTGCCATAGTACGTTCTATGGTGGAGCAATGCGGCTTCAAACTATCCATTATAGCAGTGCCTATTGTACGTGAGGAGAGCGGACTTGCCCTCAGCAGTCGCAACCAGCGTCTTACTCAGGAGACACGCCCCTCGGCTCCACGTATCTACCAAACCCTCCGTGCCAGCCTAGAGCAGAAAGAAAAGGGAATGACTCCCAACGAAGTAATTGTGTGGGTTACTAAGGAACTTAATGCCATACCGCATCTAGAGGTTGAGTACTACGCTATTGTGGATGGGAAGAGTCTGCAACCTCTCGAAGCCTGGGAGGATAGCGAAGATCCTGTAGGGTGCATTGCCTGCTATTGTGGGGATGTACGCCTTATCGACAATATCCACTATACGAAGTAAAAGAAGATTGTATCATGCAGCACCACTCTCGCTCTTTTTTCTTTGCTCATCGCCTTACGCAATGTTTTTCGCTACTGATAGGAGTGCTGTTGCTGAGTGGTGTATCGGCGTGTTCGTCTCGTAAAAAAGTTGTTTCTACGGCTCCTCTCCCAGCTCCTCCTATCCCTAGAATAGAGGTGGAGATTCCCGCAGAAAAGCCGGTAATTCCCTCTAATGCTGAGGCTATTCGTGGGGTCTGGCTCACTACCATTTATGGTTTGGATTGGCCCTCGCGCCGTGCTGTTTCTTCACAAGATATGGCGTCCCAGCGTCGGGAGCTTTGTCGCATACTGGATAGGTTGTCAGAGGCTCATTTCAATACCGTTTTCTTCCAAGTGCGCCATCGTGGGGACGTGATCTATCCCTCGAAGATAGAGCCACGTGTAACCGTTTTTACGGGAGGGCGGAATAATTATCTGGACTACGACCCCCTACAATTCGCGATCGAAGAGTGCCACAAGCGCGGTCTCAGCATCCATGCTTGGGTTGTTACCTTCCCCCTTGGAAATTCCTCCCACGTACAAACCTTAGGGGAGAATAGTGTCTGGAAGAAGCACCGCGATTGGTGTTTTACCCTGCACAACGATTGGTACCTCAACCCAGGGCACCCCGAGGCGCGGAGCTATATCACCTCCGTGGTGCGTGAGATGGTCGAGCGTTATGACCTAGATGGAGTCCATTTCGACTATGTCCGCTATCCCGACAAGATGAGGGGGAATGAGGATCAGAATCTATATATGCGCTATGGTAAGGGTCGGTCTGTCGGAGAGTGGCGTACCGGTAATATCTCGGCCTTCCTCAAAGAGGTGTCGACCAAGGTGCGCGCCGTTAAGCCCCATATCCTAGTAAGTGCAGCCCCTCTGGGCAAATTGCGCGTTTTACCCACTATGCCCAATGTGGAATGGACAGCCCGAGAGAGCGTATTCCAAGACCCGGCTGTGTGGTATAGGGAGGGGTCGGTAGATTTTATAGTACCCATGATGTACTATCGCGACAACCTATTCGATCCCTTTTTGGCAGATTGGAAAGCGCAAATCCCAGGGCTACCTATTGTACCGGGGCTAGCCCCTTATCGTATCGAAGATGAGAGCAAATGGACGGCTCGTGATATCGAGAATCAAATGAATGCCAGCGAACGTTTGGGGATGGCTGGGATCTGTTTCTATCGAGAACTCAATATCCGCCCCAATCGTAATGGGGTAGATCGTGTGATTGCACGGCACTTTACAGCCCCTGCACGTATGCCTTCGTTTGCCAAGCGTGGGGCTAATCGTCCACCTCGTCCCTCGGGGCTTACGATCAAGGACAAGGGGCAGTATCTCGAAGCCTCGTGGACCATGCCCTCTTCGTGGAATAGCTCGAAGGGGACTTTTAATCTTTATGTTTCTGTGCCTGAAGGGAACTTGGCCGGTGAAAACTTCTTGCTGGCAACTCTGATTCCCTCCACTCGGTACACCTTCTCCAAGGAGCTGTTGCAGCCCTTCTCTCGGCCTAAAACGCTACAATTCAGAGTGGAGGCTTCGAATCGTTCTTATGTGCGAGGTGAGGCGTCCGAAGCTGCTATCCTCGTGAAAGGTAACTAGGAGGCTCTTGAATGGCAGGTCTCTACCTACACGTCCCATTCTGTAAGAGTCGTTGTGCCTATTGCGCATTTTACTCGCAAACAAATACCCGGCAGCAAGAGGCTTTTGTAGCCGCTCTCTGTCGGGAGTTGGAGATGCGTCGGGAAGAGTTAGCCCCCTCTATCCCTATTGAGACTGTCTACTTTGGGGGAGGTACTCCCTCTCTTCTTTCTCCATCTCAACTTGAGAAAATCGTGGATACGATTCGGAGAGTTTATTCCCCCGTACCCAATGCGGAATGGACTTTGGAGGGGAACCCCGATGACATAACACCCGAGTATGCCCATGCTCTTCGCCTTTTGGGGTTCAATAGAGTGAGCCTTGGAGTACAAAGTTTTTGTGATGAAGAACTTCGCTTTTTAGGGCGGAGGCACACAGCGCGGCAGGTGTATAGTGCGATCGAAGCCCTCAGAACCGCCGATTTTTCCAATATAAGTATTGACCTTATTTACTCCTTACCGGGGCAAAGCCACCAGCTTTGGCAGAAAAATCTATCTTTTGCATTAGCCCTCGAAATACCCCATATTTCTGCCTATAACCTGACCTACGAAGAGCATACTCTCCTCACGCATCTTGCACGCCGTGGCTCCATAGAAAAGCAATCGGACGAGGATGCCCTACGCGATTATTACTATCTAGTAGACACTCTCTACAAGCGAGGGTACGACCATTACGAGCTATCCAATTTTGCTTTGCGGGGGATGCACTCTCGTCATAACTCCTCTTATTGGGATCGAGTGCCCTATCTTGGTTTTGGCCCTTCGGCACACAGTTACCTCCCCGAGAGTAGGTATGCCAATGTTGCTCACCTTCATCGTTACATGGAGTACCTACAACAAGGTACTGTGGCAATAGATTTTCGGGAGAATTTATCCCCTCCCGATTGCTTTAATGAAACTATTATGACGGGACTTAGAAGAGCAAAAGGAGTTGATTTGCAGTCTGTTACTGAATTTTTTGGAAGTGAGACACTCTCCTTTTTACAAGATGCAAGCGAACCCTACCTAGCCCAAGGTTTACTCATACTCGACAGTACTTCTCAGTACTCCATAGAGGCACCTTCTCCCTCTATTTGCAAAGAGAGAGTTGCAAATGAGGGGCAATTTTTACGCGCTTCTAGGGAGGGAATGGTGGTTATCGACTCTATTATTAGTGATTTATTCCTCTTGTAGTAGAGGAATACCCCTCTAGTAGGGATTTTATCTCTTTTGTTATATGCTTGATAATTAGCTTATTACACAACCCCGTCTTCGTCGTACTAAAAAATATTCCCAGAAAATAATACCTACTTATTGGTAGTTTCAAATTAATTACTACCTTTGCAGTGTCTAAAGAGAGACAGGAACAATACGAATAACAACAATAAAGGATTAAGGATTATGGCTTACGTAATTTCTAATGACTGTGTAGCTTGCGGAACTTGTATCAACGAATGCCCCGTGAGCGCAATTTCTGAAGGCGATATCTATAAGATTGACGCTGATACTTGCATCGATTGCGGTTCTTGTGCTGCAGCTTGCCCATCAGAAGCTATCTCACAAGCATAAGCACCTTTTTTAGGTAGCTTACCCTACAAACGAAAGAGAGATAATCTCCATCCGAGTTTCATACTTGGGTGGAGATATTTTTTTGTAGAGCTGTTGTTATTTCTTCTGTATCCACCTCTCTCAATGAATTAGGCTTGGAGGGCTCCAACTAGTGACGGTTGTAGAGGAGTTCGTCGCTCCGCTATCCCTTGAGTATGTCCTCCCTACTTACCTTATATCTACTGCTCAATAGGGAGTCTATAACGCTAAATCAATACCATATAGATGAGCCGGTGAGGCGAAGGGTGGCTTCATCTCCTTTGTGATCTCTAGCGTAAAGGGCGCCTGCACAATCGGAAGTTGGATGCTTTTGTGCCAAAGTTGGATTTGAGAGAGAGGGGTAATGTGCGCCTCCATGGAGCGGCTCTCGCGATTGTATAGCTTGACTAGGAGGGTATGGGAGCCTTTTTTGAGGGGGAGACGTAGCGTGTGTTGGTGCAACCCTCCCGACTCTTGGAGGCGATAAATACCCCCTGCTACAATGGTGCCATCTACGAGGCAAAGCATCCCCTCCGAGAACTGAATCTCTAGAGGCAGCACGAGATCTCGGTTTGCCGTGAGGGTGTAGCGTAGGTAGCGTGCAGAGCCTTGGGATACTTTTTCTTGATACGCAAATGATACCGGAAGGGTGCGCCACTGATCGGGATTGAACTCTTCTTTTTGCGTGAATTTGGCAGGGAGTGTACCAAATCGGCCGCCGGAGGAAGCCACAAGGAGCTGCTGCCAATGGAGAGCTTTGAGGGGTGTTTGGTAAAGGGAGGAGTCCGCCGAAAGAAGTGCTATCACTTGCTTTTCCCCGGCTATGTTTAGTTGTATGTTTTTCCCTTTTTCCTCTTTTGTGAAAGAGAGGGTAGCCTCTTGCTTCCCACGTTGGGGATGCCAGCGATACCCTAGAATGCTACGATACCCTGTATAGTAGTCTATTTGCGAATGGGCATATAGGGCCTCGGCTTCTAGAGGATAGAGCCGCTTGGCGCTTTGGGTTGGGGTAATGAGGGATAAGGGGCGGTCGAAGTGGAGGGCGAGTACCGTGTAATAATCTTCGGGAGCTGCCCCCTCTAGCGTAAAGGAGATAACTCCTTTTGTTTGTTTTTGGTGAGTTATTTTCCCCTTCCCTCGGAGCGTTTGGATACGGAGCATTTTACCCTTAATCGGGGGGAGAATAATCTCTTTTTCCTCTCTATTATAGGGGACAAAAAGGTATAAGATCTTGCCATCGGGGGCAACGGTAGCAAGGGGCAACTCTTTCTTTACCCCCCATGGGGAGGGTTGAGTTTGGTAGATGGCTTGTTGGATAGGGGCAATCCAGTCTCCGATACGTTGCAGCACCTCTCTCTCAAAGTCTACTATTTTACCACTACCCATAGGGCCGATGTTTAATAGATATTTGCCACCGCCGGATACCACACTTAGGAGCGATTGCAGCTTCTCTTGTACTTTGTCTTCTACTTTTCCGCGCTCTTGCCAAGAGCGATACCCCCAAGTTTCATCAAATATGGAGGCCGCTGTTTGCCAAGGCATGACTATGGAGTAATCGGGGTACTCGTTGTCTGCCATCACACAGAAGTCCGCAAAGTCGTTGCCCAAGCGCCCACTTACCATGCATTGGGGCTGCAAACTGTGTACGAGTTGGTACATTTCTCTACTCTGGCTCTGCTGCATCGACCCCATATCGAACCACAATTCGTCCACGGATCCATACTGAGTAAGCAACTCACGTACCTGCTTTAGGTTGTATTCGTGGTGTAGAGGGGTGATGGGATCGGCATTGTGGGATGAAAATGGCATGGCGTAGGGGTAGTGCCAATCAATGAGCGAGAAGTAGAGACCAAAGCCTAGACCTGCCTGATGGCACGCTGCTGCAATCTCTCCCACGAGGTCGCGATGAGCCGGCGTGGCATCGTACGAATTGTATGGAGTGGTAGCTGTACGCCAGAGGCAGAAGCCATCGTGGTGCTTGCTTGTGATGACAATGGAGCGCATCCCGGCCCTTTGGGCTAGTTGCACTATCTCTTGTGCAGAAAAGTCTTTAGCATGGAATTGCTCGGTAAGAGCCTCATATTCGTCGGAGAATCCTACCCCAAAGGTAAGTATCTGCTCGGAGTAGCCCCTCTTTACGGGGGTGCCTTGCCATACTCCGCCGGCTACGGAGTATAGTCCGTAGTGAATGAAGAGGGAGTACTTATCGCCCAACCAATCTGCCCAAGCAGAACCAACTGAGAGTAGGGTGAGGAGGAGTGCTAGAAATAAATTACGCATATTGCCTTCGGATTTCTAGGCAAAGATACGAATCTATTTGGGCTGAAAAATATTTTTTTCTTGCCTGGTTTTGGAAAATATCTCACCCGGTTTTTGGAAATTTCTTGCCCTATTTCTTTTTCAAAACCACCCACAAAAACCGCCAATTCTCACCTGATCCTTTTTTTCTTGTTTGTAGGTATTTTTATATCTTTGTGCTAGGTGGTTTTGAAACACTATTATTTACTAAATAGAAAGTTGTATGAGTAGAAGTAAGCTTCTCGTAGTTGCCGTTTTTTGTTACGTTGCTTTTCTGTTTACAGGGTGCGGTGAACCCCCTCTCCATTCAGTAGAGGAGGTGAAATGGGAAGAAGAGAATCCCGAACGGCAAACGTCTCTATATGCAGTGTATGGTTTTCGTCTTATAAAGCCGGAGATAGAGCTACTTCAAAAGAATGCTTCTCGCATGGTATATTTGGGGTATCGTCACAAAATCCCTAGCAATTATTGGGCTTCATTAAAAGAAACTAAGGAAGAGGCTAAGAGAAAAGCCCATATAGTCTGTAGTGATGATTCGGATAAAAGAGCTCTCTTCGACAGCATTGCTCGCTCCTATGGCGACATGTGGCATCCACATCCAAGCGAAAGGAGGTTGCTTTATACGCAAGTGTATAATGTGGATAAGGTCACAAATATCTCTGTCTTTGCTCTAGAAGAATGGAGTGATAGGTACCCTAAGGGGAGTTGTATGGACGATAACTTCAAATTCATTTCGGGGTCTCCCGATTCCTATATCCGCAATGGCTATCACCTAGATAGTGAAATAGTAGACAAGGCTAAGGCAGGCTTTGAGTATTGGTCTTGGACTGCTCTCTATGATGATCTATCTTCGTCTTATGTTGCCCTGCCTGTTTGTGGTAAACTCTCTGAGATCGATTTTAATCAGTATGACCTATTAGGCTATGATTATAACCTTGGTCTCTTAGAACCCATAGAACAGAGTGCCCATCCCAAACGGCAGATTGCCGTAGAGATTACCTACAAAGATGGAACAAAGAGCCGCCTGACCGCATCCTACTGCAAGCCTTCTAATGGGTGATACCCTGCCGTATCTCCAGCGTATTTTGCCCCGAATGCAGCTATTTGCCGAGAATAGGCTACTTTTGTAGTCGAGAGTGTTTTTTGCTTGCTAGTAGCGAATGGCTCTCGCATTGCATACGAAGAATAATTGATAATAAGATAGATAGACCTAATGGCTACAACTGCAGATTTTAGAAATGGTATGTGCCTCGATATCGATGGACAGTACTTTTTCATCGTAGAGTTCCTCCATGTAAAACCCGGTAAAGGCCCTGCTTTCGTTCGTACGAAATTGCGTAATGTGGCTACAGGCCGCATCCTTGACAAGACTTGGAATAGCGGTGTAAAGGTAGAAGAAGTACGCATCGAGCGTCGTCCTTACCAATTCCTCTACAAGGATGATATGGGGTATAACTTCATGCACACAGAGACTTTTGAGCAGATCACTATCCCCGGAGAAGGGATCGAAGGTGTGCAATTCCTCAAAGAGGGTGATACGGTAGAAGCAATGGTACATGCACAGAGCGAAACCGTGCTTACTTGCGAGCTCCCCCCTCACGTAGTGCTCCGCGTTACTTATACCGAGCCGGGTATCAAGGGTGATACAGCAACCAACGCTCTCAAGCCTGCAACCGTAGAGACTGGTGCTGAGGTACGTGTTCCCCTCTTCATCAACGAGGGCGAACTTATCGAGGTAGATACTCGTGATGGTTCTTATGTAAGCCGTGTAAAAGAGTAATTTCTCTCTTTTATCCCAATAAGGCTAGGCTTGAGTTGCTGTAGAAGGTAGCTCAAGCCTAGTTCCTTTTTGTGCTTTCCCTTCTCTAGATGTCCTCTAAAAATAGGAGTCTATTGGGGGATGTCAATTACCGAGAAGTATAAAAAAAGACCCACCTTCGGGTAAAAGAAGGTAGGTCTCTATGCTAAATTAAGGCGCATCTTCCTCTAAAATCTTACCATCTTCGGAGGAATGCTTTTGTTCCTAGAGGGGGGGATTCCCTTTTATTGGTACGATCAATACTCTTCTTCGTTGAAGAAGAAGTCTTCGTCTCTAGGGTAATCCGGCCAAATGTCTTCGATAGATTCGTATATCTCACCCTCGTCTTCGATCTCTTCGAGTATCTCTATGACCTCAAGAGGAGCGCCCGAGCGTTGTGCATAGTCTATAAGTTCATCTTTGGAAGCAGGCCATGGGGCATCGTCCAAGGTTGAGGCTAATTCAAGTGTCCAATACATAATCAGTTCGTGTTGCTATTAAATAGGTTCGGCTTCCGCCACTTATCGCGCGCAAAAGTAGTATTTATTTCTATTTTACACAATGTTTTTGCCAAGTAATTTCCGGCTCGCCGCGGCGATGGGACTCATAGCGTGCAAGGGCAAAGAAGTAGTCGCTCAGGCGATTGATATAACGCTCTAGGGGTTCATCTACGGGTACTTCTTCCTCTAATCGGTACAAAAGACGCTCTACACGGCGAGTTACCGTGCGGCACACATGGCAGAGAGCGGCGCTACGTCCGCCTGCGGGCAAGATGAAGCCTGTCATGGGTGGGGTTGCCTCGTCTAATTGATCTATCCATCCCTCAAGGGCAATGATCATCTCTTCGGAGACTTGAGAAAAGGCTTTTAGCTCGTGGCTGGAGGTGTCCGTTGCAAGATTGGAACCGATCACGAAGAGATTATTTTGGATAGCGGCGAGTTGCTCCGCCGAAGCGGCTTCTAACTCCTCTGCGCGCAGTACGCCGATAAAGGAGTTGAGTTCGTCTACCGTGCCGTAGCATTCGAGCCGTAGGTCGCTCTTCTTGATGCGTTGCCCGCCTACCAGCGAGGTGGTACCTCGGTCGCCTGTGCGAGTATACAGATTACTTTTTGCCATATCGTTTTATAGGGTCGATTTGTATTGTTGTAAGTGAAATCGAGGGGAAGAAATTACCAATTGAGCTGTGGGGAGATCAATGCGGATCCCGGAGAGGTGTCCCTCTTTGAAGGATTGAATCGTACGCCTTTTTAGAGAAGGATTTTGCCAAGTTGGGATGAGTAGTATTGCAGGGGTCGGCTCTTCTATTATCTGTGTGAGTGCAGCCTCCTCCGTGATAAAGTAGAGCGAGAATAGATCCTCCCGAGGGTAGGGACCATAGGGATGCTCCAAAGGGGAGGGGCATGTTGCACGCTCTAAGAGAGGTAATAGCTCCTGCATATAGTCGCAGTCTACTCCCAAAACTTGTATTCTTTTTATGGGATAATGAGCGGCTAATCGGTAAAATAAAAAGGCGAGTCTGAGATCCTGTTCGCTTCTGCCATGCCGATGTACAACGTCTCTTATGGAGGCAAATGCCAAGTAGGGAGATTTTTCTTCCACTACACGGGTGAGCAACTCAAAGGCAAATGGAGAGTGTACGCCATGCCCCCCATGCGAGAAGCATCTGCGCCACAAAGACTTGGCAGCTAGAGCAAGAGACGAGCGGAATACCATTAAAGAGGATAATTGACGCGCTTGAGGTAGGTGGTGGCGTAGCTACACTCGGAGTGTACCTTCCACCCGCTCTTCTCAACAAGAAGCATCATCTCTTGCATGAGGTGATGGGCTACGGATTGCCCCCGAAAAGCCTCTTCGGTAATGGTATGCAGGATGGTACAAACTCCATCATTGAGAGCGAACTCGATATGCCCGACTTCGATGTTGTCGGCATTATAGGCTCTTAGGAAATTATCTTGTAATTGATAGTGAAGGTCGGTCATAGGGGTGATTTTATTGATTAAACCGGAGCGTATCTACCGCCCTGATGCGGGCAATAATACGAGTGGGCAGAAGGAGAGAAATCATGGAGAGTACAAAGACGAGAAGATTTATCCCCAAAACCCAAGGTATATCAAACTCAATGGGAACGTAAGATAGGTAATAGGTGCCCGGGTCTAGCTGAATGGGCGAGAAGAAGTATTGCACTCCGGCCAGTGCAAAGGCAATCAAATTGCCCCACAAAAGGCCTTTACCCACCACGAAAGCAGCTAGATAAAGGAACAAAGATCGAATGGAGCCATAGCGAGCCCCCAAAGCTTTGAGTAGCCCGATCATCCGTGTGCGGTCGAGTATCAGTATCAAAAGCCCCGTGATAAGGGTAAATGAGGCAACAATGAGCATCAGCACGAGCAGCAGGGATATATTGGCATCGAGCATCTCTATCCACGCGAATATATCCGGCATTAGGCTCTCTGCCGTGTACATACCAAGGCTTTGCCCTCCGGTATTGGGGCTTTTGGATAGTTGCTCCACAAGCTGATTGCTTAATGCTATGTGGTCTGCCTTGGGTTGAACAAATAGCTCAAGACGTGTCACTTTGTCCTCATCAATGTGGGCTACATGGCGCATAACTCCGATGGGAGCTACCACGATAGGGGCTTCGATATGGGGGAGGTCTACAATCCCTGCAATGGTAAAGGTTCGTACCGTAGTACGTGCTCCTGTAAAATAAATAGGCACTTTGTCTCCTACGGTGAGGTGCAGTTTCTCGGCACACTCAAGAGGGAGGAGTATGGGATTATGGAGTGTATCTGAACCATCAAAATGGGGGATATGTCCACCCCTAAGAATGCCAGAAGTGTGCAGGTAGGCATCGCGCGATGAGACTCCCATTACGAGCACTGCGGAGAAGTCGCTATCGGTTTTAATTATGCCTCCACTCTGTACCACCTGGCGTATTTCCGCCACTCCCTTAATGCTCGCAAGCTCAGAAAGGAGCTCGGGCGTAACCCGTAGAGAGGCCGATTCGTCGGCATAGTTCCTGCCATATTCGTTGAGGATGATATGCCCCGTGAGTAGATAGATCCGCTCGTGTACTTGGTTGCGAAATCCTTTTCCCACAAAAATGGTAAGCAACATGACCGCCAAGCTCAAAGCAATACCGAGTACCGTGAACCTCAGAAGAGAGCTGGTGGCACGGGAGGCGGCAGATTGCCTCGTGGCTAATCTCTGTGCTAGAAAGAAGGGGTAGATGCGGATTTTCATTGTGGATAGAGGCACTAATGGCTAATTGCCCAGCTCTGAGAGTTCGAGCCAACGCATGGTCTTTTCGTCTAATTCGTCACTCAGAAGTTTGTATTTAGCTCCGGCCTTTTGTAACTCATCGGCGGCGAGAGAGCCTGAAGACATACGCTCCTCTAAGTTTTTGATCTCGGCCTCCAATAGGGGCAAATCCTTCTCTAGTTGCAAAAACTCTTGCTCCTCTTTGTACGACCGCTTAGCCTTGCGCTCTTGTTGAGGTTTCCTACTTGTAGCTTCTGTATTGGCTTTAGCTTGAGAGGGTTGAGCCTTTTGTTCTGCTTGGATTTGGGCTTGGCGGGCATTGTCCCACTCCCGATACTGTGTATAGTTGCCGGGGAAGTCACGTACAACTCCATCCCCTTCGAAAACAAAAAGGTGGTCTACCAAGCTATCCATAAAGAAGCGGTCGTGACTAACCACGATAAGGCAACCCTTGAATTCTTTTAGATACTCCTCTAGGATGCCCAGGGTAAGCAAATCGAGGTCGTTCGTGGGCTCATCGAGGACTAAAAAGTTGGGGTTGGTGAGCAAAACGGTGCAAAGATAGAGCCGACGTAGCTCTCCTCCGCTCAACTTGCAGATAGGGGTATATTGTCTCTCGGGTGAGAAGGCAAAGCGGGTGAGCAGTTGGGAGGCCGAGAGTAGCCCCTCTCCGTGAGGGTCTCGTATCACCTCTGCCAAGTCTGTAATGGCTTCGATCACTCGCTTCTCGGGATCAAATTTTGCGCCTTGCTGACTGAAGTAACCGAAGTGCACCGTCTCGCCAATCTCAAAAAATCCTTCGTCGGGTTTAATCTCCCCGAGCAAAAGTTTTAAGAACGTAGTCTTACCTACCCCATTGGCTCCCACAATTCCCACTTTGTCGTAGCGAGCAAAGGTGTAGGAGAAGTGCTGTAGGATCTTTTTTTCTCCGTAAGCGAGGGATACGTTGTGAGCTGTAAAGATTTTGTTGCCGATATAGGCTCGTTGGCTATCTATCTCTGTCGCTTTCTCCTCGCGGGGTGGCTCTGTTAGCTTCTTTAGTTCGTAAAAAGCATCTTTGCGAGCCTTCTGTTTTCCCCCTCGTGCTTGAGGTTGGCGACGCATCCACTCCAGCTCCCGACGGTATAAGTTATTGGCTTTTTGTACCGCAGTGCGCTCTAGTTCTAGTCGCTCAGCCCTACGCTCTAAATATTGGTCGAAGGTGCAGGCATAGCTATGTACGCCCGAAGGAGTCAATTCGAGGAACGAATCGCAGACGCTCTCTAGGAAGTAGCGGTCGTGTGTTACCATTAGCAGCATTAGTTTACTGCGCTCTAGATAGTGCTGTAACCACTCAATGGCATCCAAATCTAGGTGATTGGTAGGTTCGTCTAGGATTAGTAAATCCGGTTCTGATAGGAGTATCCCGGCTAAGGCAATGCGCTTCTGCTCCCCTCCACTCAGGGACTGCGTGGAGCGTGAGAGATCCGGAACGGATAGCTTATGGAGTATCTCCTCAGCGCGTCTCTCGTAATCCCAAGCTCCTAGGGCGTCCATTTCGGGGAGCAACTTCTCTAGTACTTCGCTATCGTCTGCCTCTACAGCCTCCCTCCAGCAACCCACGAGATGGGGTACTTTGTCCATGGGGTTGAAGCAAGTATCGAGTATTGTTTTCCCCTTGGGCAGATGAGGACGCTGTGGTAGGTAGGCTATGCGTAAGTCCTTCCTCGTTGTGATAGTACCACTATCGGGGGTTTCTTCTCCTGTGATGATACGAAGCAAAGTTGTTTTTCCTGTACCATTGGCGGCTATCAATCCACACTTCTCTCCCTCTGCTATCGAGAAAGAAACGTCCTGGAAGAGTAGGCGGTCTCCGTATGATTTGGAGAGTTGTTCAACTTGGATCATATACCTCTCGGAAGAATAAAAGTCCTATTTTTCACCCTTAGCTTGAGCGATCTGTTGTGCATACTTTTGGGCAAGTGCGTCAATATCACTGACACACTTTACCGTATGTTTTCCATTGAACCGCCCAAAACGCACCTGCTTATTACGGTAATATTGAGGCTGATTCATCTTGAGGATAAAGGACTTAACCTCATCCCAAACCAGAGAATTGGCACCATGCTTTTGGGCTACGCGACAGGCATCGTGGATATGGCCACTACCACATACATAGGAGGCCAAAGCAAAAAGTTCCCGGTCTCGTAACGTGGAGACGTGGCTAAACTCCTTGGCAAAAGCTTCTAGGCAAGAGGCGGCGACTCGCACCGAAGTGGCAGCGTCTCGCAACTGAGAAGCACTTGCTCCAAAACGCCGACCCGTAGAGGGTAGTATGCCCATAAGCCCGATAGCGACGGCTCTACCTCCGCCTACATGGGGTTGGAACTTCGACTCGTGATAGGCAATGGCTGCCAAATACCACCAGTCCCAACCGATTCGTTTTGCCTCTTTAATAAACAAATGGTCGTATGCAGAAATTACGCCCTTTCCCTCTTCTTCTTCAATGCTATTAGACAAGATGTTTAGTGAGGGTTGCGAGGGGGAAAGGATATGTTGCTCTATAAGTATTGCCTCCATGGCTCGGGTGATGGCGCCAAGAGAGGGTGGGGGAGATGCCCATAACCCTCGAACGCTTAGGAGGGAGAGGCAACAAAACAGAACTACCCCATAGCGTCTAAGAACGCATGAGGTAGCAATTTTTTTTGATGTCCTTAATCGAATTTTTCGCATCAGGTTTTGCTTTAGTTCATACTGTCTCTCTTGGGGTTCTGCTCTCGATTGGGAGAACTTTTACCCCTTCGGAGATTCTTCTCAAGTATGCTCCAGTAGCATTACGTTCTCCACGTGGTGGGTGTGAGGGAACATGTCCACCGGTTGTACTTTGAGTACTCGGTATCCACCCTCAACAAGGAGAGCGGCATCGCGAGCTTGCGTTGCAGGATTGCAACTAACGTAGACAATACGAGGGGGAGCTGCACCCAGAAGGGTTTTAATCACATCGGGATGCATCCCGGCTCGAGGGGGATCCGTAATTACCACGTCGGGGGCTCCATGACGGGCAATTAACTCGGGGGTAAGGATATCCTTCATGTCCCCCGCATAAAAAATGGTGTTATCGATTTTGTTTACTTGGCTATTGAGATGAGCATCTTCTATCGCCTCCGGTACATACTCAATACCCACTACTTTCTTTGCATCGCGGGCAACAAAGTTGGCAATGGTACCTGTGCCCGTATAGAGGTCGTAGACGATTTCTTGCCCCGTAAGCCCTGCAAAAGAACGAGCTACTCGGTATAACTCCAGAGCTTGACGGCTATTGGTTTGATAGAAAGATTTGGGGCCAATTCGGAAGGTTAAGCCCTCCATCTCTTCTTCTATGAAGGGGCTCCCGTAGTAGGTCTCTACAGAAAGGTCGGTAAAAGTATCGTTGAGCTTTGTATTGATAACGTAGAGAAGCGAATTAACCTCGGGGAATTCGTGATGGATAGCCGCGAGTAGTTCCTCTCTGTCGTGCGCTTTCTCGTGGGCAAAAGCAACCAAAACCATGGTGTGCCCCTTGCTGGTTGTACGAATCATAAGGGTACGCATTCCCCCCTCTTGCGCCCTAAGATCGTAAAAAGGATAACGCTCAATGCGCCCCAAACAATAGGCTCGAACAAAGTTGCGAATGCGGTTGCTTAGCTCGTTCCCAAGGTAGCACTCCTCAATGTCCAGTACCTTATCAAACTTCCCCGGGATGTGGAATCCCAATCCGCTATTATCGGCATCTCCAAGCCCTTCCGGCAGAGAGACGAGTTCTTCGCTCGTCCTCCAACGGCGGTTGCTAAAGGTGAATTCAAGTTTATTGCGATACTGATAAATCTCTTGAGAGCCTAGGATGGGGAGGTACTCTCCTACCTCTACTTTGCCCAGTCTCTCCATGGCATCTCGCACTTGTGTTGCCTTGGCAGTCAGTTGTTCCTCGTAGGGGATATGTTGCCATTTGCAGCCACCACACGTGGTAAAATGCTTACAACGAGGGGAGATCCGAAGGGGCGATGGCTCCTCTAGGGTCACGATCCGAGCTTCGGCATAATGGCTCTTTTTTCGGACGATCTGTAACGTACACCTATCGCCGGGTGCACCATAGGGGACAAAGACAACAAGTTCCCCCCAATGCGCAATGGACTGCCCCTCGGCAGCCATTCGCTCTATAGTAATTCCCTCAAGGAGGGGTAAAGGTTTTTTATTTCTAGCCAAAAGGTCTATTCTCTAGTGTGATTACCGAAGCATCTCAAGCACGATACTGCAAAACTTCTCGCCTAAGCTATTGGCTTCTTCTTCTGTGGGAGCTTCTGTATAAATACGAACAATGGGCTCTGTATTACTGGCTCGCATGTGTACCCAAGAGGAGGGGAAATCGATCTTTACTCCATCAATGGTATTGGGGTGCTCACTTGCAAAGCGTTCTGCAATGCGCGCAAACAGTGCCTTTGTGTCAGTCCCTTCCGGGAGGTCGGCACGCTGTTTACTCATGTAGTAAACGGGGTACTCACGACGAAGTTCACTAACCGACTTTTTCTTCTTTGCCAGCAAGGTGAGGAAGAGGGCGATACCCACCAGGGCATCACGACCGGCGTGTAGCTTGGGAAATATCACCCCACCATTACCTTCTCCTCCAATGAGGGCGTTGGTGGCTGCCATCTTGGCAACAACGTTGACTTCGCCCACTGCAGCGGCGGCATAGGAGCCACGATGTCCTTGCTCAGTTACGTCGCGAAGAGCACGGGTAGAGCTGAGATTGGAAACCGTATTGCCCCCTCCATGATAATCGAGTAGGTAATCGGCTACAGCCACGAGGGTATATTCCTCTCCAAAAGGAAGTCCGTTCTCGTCAATAATGGCGAGTCGATCCACATCGGGGTCTACCGAGAATCCCACCGTGGCACGCTTCTCCCGCACCGTCTCCGAGAGGGCTACAAGGTGCTGTGGCAGAGGCTCCGGATTGTGGGCAAAGTCGCCATTGGGGGTATCGAAAAGGGGGTAAATCACTTCTACCCCTAGTTGCCGGAGTAGATAGGGAACCGCAATGCCTCCTACCGAATTGATGCTGTCGAAAGCAACACTAAACCCGGCGGCTCGAATGGCTTCGGTATCTACTTCTTCTAAAGCTAGTATGGCGCGACAATGCCCGGGAAGGTAATCTTGGTAGTGAATCTGCCCTAATTCCTCTACGGGAGAGAAGACAAAATTTTCGTCTTCTGCAATGGCAAGAACCTCTTTACCCTCTAGGTCAGTCAAGAATTCGCCTTTTCCTCCTAGTAGTTTGAGGGCATTCCAATGCTTGGGGTTGTGGCTGGCTGTGATGATAATTCCCCCTTGAGCCTTTAGCCCTATTACTGCCATTTCGGTAGTGGGGGTGGTGGCAAGATCTATATCTACTACATCACAACCCATCGCCATTAGGGTACCGGTCACGATCCTACGAACCAATTCGCCAGACATACGTGCGTCTCGTCCTACTACGATTAGGGGGCGAGCTACACCACTAGATTTGCGGATAAATGTGGCAAAGGCTGCCGTAAAACGGGTGACAGCTATAGGGTTAAGCCCCTCAGAAGCTCCCCCTCCAATGGTTCCTCGGATGCCCGAGATGGATTTGATTAGTGGCATGTAAAAAGATTATTGACGTGTAAATTCATACCGTACCTCGCGACAATACATCGTACTACCTCGATTGTAGTTAATCTCAGCCCCGATGGTAAAGGGGATGATGAGGCGTACCTTGGCTCCGTCTCCCAATAAAGACATGGGGAAAGCCAACCCTTCGCACATAAGAGCGTTGAGCGAATAGCCCGGAGCCGACTTGATCAGGATAAAATGCAGCGCACCGCGAGAGTAACGATCTACATAGATGAACTCGGTATCTTGGAAGCCCGGCATGGACAAATTGTTGAAGTTTTGCTGTATGGAGTCTTTATTGAAGATATAGCCCTCGAAGCGCACATTCACGCGCGTTTTTTCGGCAACGGGGCGTTCCCCTCCTGCTTCTAAAACCTCCATGTAGAGGCCATTACTAAACTTGTAGTATATCCCTTTGTCAAAAGAGGTTTGCCCCTCGGCATAGTTGCGTACCGTGATGTTTTCTTTGTTGATGAGCTTAGAAATGGCTATCTCCTCCTCTTTGAGCATTTGGGAGAGAGACTTAATATCTTTGGTTTTACTACAGGCTGTACCCCCAAGAGCCACAAGACCCATCATAAGAATTGAGAGTAAATATTCCAGTTTGAAGCTGGTGGAGCGAATTTGTTTCATTGCTAAATCGTATGAAAGTGATGATTGGGTGTGTATTCTTTCTTTGTAGTTTCTTTTCCCTATTGCTGTTCTAGTTGAACATTTCTTGCAATTCTTTTGGGATGGGAATCCCCATGGCAGGCTTCCGCTCTTTGCTTGGTTTGAGGTAATGGCGTCGCATGTAATCGACAAAGAGATCTACGGCTTCGCTTATGGAGCCTTGGGGGAATTCCCCACCGGCAGCATTCTTGTGTCCACCACCTCCGAAGCACTCACTGCATAGTTCGTTTACGGCAATATCCCCGATGGAGCGTACAGAAACCTTAACCCCCTCGTCGAGCGTTTCTCTAAAGAACGCAGAGCAATTAATGCCCTTTATGTCTAGGGGTTTATTGACAAATCCATCCGTGTCTGCCGCTCCGGTTTCAAAGCGTTCCATCTCCTCTCTTGTAAGTACAAAGTAGGCACTTTGTATCTCGGGCATCACAACCACTTTCTCGTAAAGGATGTACCCCTCAAGGCGTTGTCTACTCTCGGGATGATTGTGATTTATTTTGTCTACAATAAGGTCTTTATCAGCCCCCGAACGCAGCAGAACGGCTACTAATTCGTACAAATCGGGACGCGAAGAGTTGTGATTAAAAAGCCCCGTATCGGTGATAATCCCAGTCAAAAGAGAGGTGGCTATCTTGGCGCGAAGGACCTCTGCTTGAGCGGGATCGAGGGGTGTAGAATCTGTTGCCTCGGGGAGACGGATCCAACGTTCGTCGGGAGATAAAAAAAGCCGAGTAAGCACTTCGCAGGTGGCTGCTGCCTCCGGGCAACTCCATTGCCAACTAAATTCGTCGCTGGGGTAGGGGTGATGGTCGATCATCAACACGGGGATACTCCGTTGTGCCAGAGTGGCTCGGAGACGCTCCTCTAGTAAGGGACCGATGCGATACAGCGCATTGAAGTCCAAGCAGATAATTAAGTCGGAGAGCGATAGAGCCTTGTCAATCTCTTCGTCTTGACGCCCTTGCTGCAATATCTCGGTTGCCCCCGGCATCCAACGCAGGTTGAGAGGCATCCCGCCGGCCATAATAACCTGAACAGATTTGCCAAGACTCTCCAAGAGCATTCTCATTGCCAAGGTGCTCCCAACGGAGTCGCCATCGGGGCCTTTGTGACCGAAAAGTACGATATGATGTGACTTGGCAAGGAACTCGGAAAGTTCGTCGTATGCTTTGCGATAGTCTCTACTCTGTTCCATTATTCTTTGGCTCTGCTGATGCAAATATAGTGTATTCTGCCTAGAGAGAAGGCCTGGTAGGGGAAAGAATAAAGGGGGAAGACGATGTCGTATCCTCTCCCCCTTTGGTTTCTTATTCCCTTAGTGTTTCATTATACGAGCTAGGGTGCGCTTGTCTTCTCGCTCTTTGATGGAGGCTCGTTTGTCGTAGAGTTTTTTCCCTCGAGCTACCCCGATAACTACTTTGGCATAGCCTCTATCATTGATAAAGACAGAGAGGGGGACAATGGTGACTCCAGGGGTCTTTACCGAGCTTCCCAGTTTGGCAAGCTCCTTGCGAGAGAGCAGAAGCTTGCGATCCCGACGCTCTTGGTGATTGTTGTAGGTGGCGTAAAAATACTCCGCTATGTACATGTTTTTGAGCCATAACTCTCCGTTGGCAAAGAAGCAATAGCTATCTGCCAAGCCTGCCTTACCCAACCGGATAGACTTTATCTCCGACCCTACGAGTACAATACCTGCCGTGTAGCGATCAAGAATCTCATAGTCGAATGTAGCTCGCTTATTCTTGATGTTTACCCGACGGTCTAGCTGAAGTTTTTTATTCGCCATACACTATTTTTGAGAATATAAAAGGGTTAGTTGATGATATCGAAGCCTGTGTAGGGGCGAAGTATCTCAGGCACGATAATTCCCTCGGGAGTTTGGTAGTTCTCTAGAATAGTGGCTACAATACGAGGGAGAGCGAGGGCACTACCATTGAGGGTGTGACAGAGCTCTGTCGATTTGTCTTTGCGGTAGCGGCACTTGAGTCGATTGGCTTGATAGCTCTCGAAGTTGGATACGGAGCTAACCTCTAGCCAGCGCTCTTGAGCGGCAGAGAAGACCTCAAAGTCGAAGGTAAGAGCCGACGTGAAGCTGATATCTCCCCCACAAAGGCGGAGAATACGCCAAGGGAGCCCTAACTCTTCCACCAAGCCCTGTACGTACGATACCATGGAGTCTAGTGTAGCGTAAGAGCGTTCGGGAGTATCAATGCAGACAATCTCTACTTTATTAAATTGGTGTAGACGATTGAGCCCTCGCACGTCTTTGCCATACGACCCCGCTTCGCGACGGAAGCATGCCGAGTAGGCTACGTTTTTTATAGGAAGCTGGCTCTCTTCGAGGATGACATCTCTATACATATTGGTAACGGGTACCTCTGCTGTAGGGATGAGGTAGAGATTGTCGGCAGGGGCAAAGTACATCTGCCCCTCTTTGTCGGGCAATTGTCCCGTACCATACCCCGAGTCTTCATTCACTACATAGGGAGGCTCCACCTCTTGGAAGCCTGCAGCGATGGCTTTGTCGAGGAAGTAATTGATAAGAGCACGCTGCAAGCGAGCACCGCGACCCTTGTACACGGGGAATCCTGCTCCGGAGATTTTTACTCCCAACTCAAAGTCGATAAGGTCGTACTTCTTCGCGAGATCCCAGTGCGGTAGCTTGTTGTCTTGGGAGAGCTGAGGCATGGTGCCTCCTGTTTTTATGCATACATTGTCTTCTGCACCCTTCCCCTCGGGTACACTCTCGTGGGGCATGTTGGGGATGGTGAGAAGGAGCTGACGAATAGACTCTTCTGCCTGCTTTTTGCTCTCCTCTGCCTCTGAGCTTTGCTCTTTGAGCTTCTGCACCTGAGCACGGAGAGCCTCTCCGGCGGCTTTATCGCCACTTTTCATTTTCTCTCCAATCTGCTTTGCCAGTTGCTTTTGCTCCTGTAGCGAGGCATCCATAGCTTGCTGTGCACTACGGCGTTGAGCATCCAACTCGGTGATGCGATCCACTGCCTCCCGAGCATCGAAGTGCTTTACTCCCAGGCGAGCAATTACCTCTTCGGGTTGCTCTTTTATTACTTTGATTGTGAGCATATATAGTCTATACTGCTTATATAATTCCTCTCCATAAAAACAACAGGAGAGGTACCTTCAGGCTCTTCTTGCGCCGCCTAAAGCGACCAAGTAGCCTATATGCACCTCTCCTTGTGATGGATCCTCTCCCCTTTATAGGCTCCCTAAGCTCCGTAAGCAGACCCTCTAAGGAGCCTCTTTCGGTGTAAAGAATGTAGG
Organism: uncultured Porphyromonas sp.; assembly: GCA_963539975.1. Lineage (GTDB taxonomy): Bacteria > Bacteroidota > Bacteroidia > Bacteroidales > Porphyromonadaceae > Porphyromonas. Next base: position 106,716 of record CAUTMR010000004.1, read on the forward strand.
GAAGTGTGGGGGAGACCCCTTTTTTGATTGGGCAAGGATAAACAGAGAACGCCGCAGCCCCTCTTCTGTTGAGAGATGCTTTTGGTACGGCTCCCTCTCTGTCTAACTTACCAAAATGTTGTGCTCCCTTATGCTTCTATCGCTTCGATAGATACGAATGAGCGATCTTCACCTTTGCGAGTGAAGACTACCTTACCGTCTACAAGGGCATACAACGTGTGGTCTTTTCCCATACCCACGTTTTCTCCGGGATGGTGCTGCGTACCGCGTTGACGCACCAAGATGTTACCGGCTTTTGCAAAATCGCCACCAAAGATTTTGATCCCTAGGCGTTTGCTCTGTGATTCGCGACCGTTCTTAGAACTGCCGACACCTTTTTTATGTGCCATGTCTCTTTACTTCTTTAGTTTGGGTTATGCAATAATCTCTTTTACTTTGACTTCGGTAAACTGTTGGCGATGACCATTGAGTTTACGATAGCCTTTTCTACGCTTTTTGTGGAAGATAAGTACCTTATCACCCTTTACGATGGGAGACACTACCTCGCATACCACCTTAGCGCCTTCTACAAGAGGAGCACCTACCTTTACGGCACCATCATTGTCTACGAGCATTACTCGGTCGAATGATACCTCAGCACCTGCTTCCACATTCTTGATGTGGTGAACATACAATTTGCGGCCGGCTTCTACCTTAAACTGCTGGCCTTGAATCTCTGCAATTACGTACATACTACGTTTTTCTATTACTAATAATTTAGTCCCGCAAGGCGGTCTGTTGTAAGCTACAACGCACACTTAATGAGCCCTACATAGGATTTGCGCCTGCAAAGGTAGTACTTTTTGACTATTTGGCAATGGATTTTCCTCTCTGTCTCACCATCGGTATTTCTTTTACTCTAGACAAAAGAATGAGTGCGAGTTTTTCTGCTTACCTTTGCGAAGTAGGGCGGTTGGGTTTTCGAATCTCTTGATCCCTGCGATGACATTTTGCTGATACAATAAATTTAAATCAAAGAAAAATAGAACGTACCATGAAAAGAAAGAGTGTGCCACTGCTCCTCGTGATGGGGCTATTTTTTGCCTCAAACTCAAATCCGATAGCAGCTCAAAAACAGAAGAAATCCCAGCTTGCAAAAGAGGGACGTACTATCGAAGAGGTTGTTCCCAATGGTTGGGATATACAATCTGCTACAGGGGACCTCAATAAGGATGGAATAGAGGATTTTGTCTTAATTGTCCGCCCCAATGACCCTGCGCACATCAAGACGAGAGACGACGGCTTTGAGTACAATTTCAATCCTCTGTTCCTTGCTGTCTATTTTGGTTCGCCCTCTGGAGTATACAAGAGGTTCAAGGTGTGGCACGATACTGTTAGCGGTCGAGAGGATGAGTACACAGATATAACAAATGAACTCTCTATTACGCCCAAAGGGGCAATAGACATAAGCGTGTCTTCGTGGTCAAGTATGGGAACAGCTGCTACGGGTGGCTCGACCTATAGATACAGATTTCAATCGGGAGATTTTTACCTTATTGGCGAAGAATCTAGTTGGCTAAATCGTATGACCGGAGAAGGGGAGAGTACTAGTATCAACTATCTTACCGGACAAAAAGAGATCACCACGGGGAATATGATAGAAGAGACAGATCTGAAAACCAAAAAGGTCAAGATCAAGAAAGAGCCTCTTCGCCTCTTGGGTTCATTCCAGATGTGAGACTATAACAGAGAAGCCCTCTCTCTGAGAGAGGGAACAAACTTTCCGAGTTTATAGAGCAATGCAGAGCGGAGACCTGAAAAAGTCTTCGCTCTGTTTTATTATGAGGAGCCCCTACCCGACAATTAAAGCTCCCTTCGTATTCCCAATTTTCTATCTGAAACTCCTTGTAGAATCTGCAGTATTTTTTGCTCTGGGCAAAGGGGTGGAATGCAAGGTTTTCTGTTTACCTTTGTAGAGTAGGGTGCTTGGGTTTTCGATTCGCTTGGCTCCTATGATGATGTTTTGATGATGCAATAAATTTAAACCAAAGAAAAATAGTACGTACTATGAAAAGAAAGAGTGTAGCATTACTCCTCATGATGGGGCTATTTTTTGCCTCAAACTCAAATCCGATAGCGGCTCAAAAACAGAAGAAACCCCAGCTTGCAAAAGAGGGACGTACTATCGAAGAGGTTGTTCCCAATGGTTGGGAGGTACAATCCGCTACAGGGGACCTCAACAAGGATGGAATAGAGGATTTTGTTTTACTTGTCCGTTCCAATGATCCTGCGTATATCAAGACGAGAGATGATGGTTTTGAGTCCAATTTTAGTCCCTTGTCCCTTGCTGTCTATTTTGGTTCGCCCTCCGGAGTATACAAAAGGTTCAAGGTGTGGTACGATACTATTAGCGGTCGAGAGGATGAGGAGAGAGAGAGAACAAATGAAGTCTCTATTACGCCCAAAGGGGCAATAGACATACGAGTATCCTATTGCTCAAATATAAGAACAGATGAAACGGGTGCCACGACCTATAGATACAGGTTCCAATCGGGAGACTTTTACCTTATTGGCGAAGAATCTACTTGGGGAAATCGTTTGGCCGCGGAATGGGAGAGGACTAGTATCAACTATCTTTCCGGACAAAAGGAGGTCACTTCTGGGGATCTGATAACAAGAAGAAATCTGAAAACCAAGCAGGTTAAGATCAAGAAAGAGCCTCTTCGCCTCTTGGGGTCATTCCAGATGTAAGGCCATAAGAGAGAAGAAAGTACCTCCCCATCTTTCTAGGTGAAAATCCTTGTAGAAGTTGCCTAGAAATAAAAAGTTTTCAGACCTATACTTTTTCGGATATAGGTCTGAAAACTTTTCTTTTTTACCCAGAGAGGGACCTCGAAATTAGCCAAGCTTTCTCCGAGTTATAACGTGCTTAATTTTTAGAACTGGAAGTAGATAAAGGGCTGTACATCGGCACTCTTCATCTGGAATACAAGGAAGATGAGAGCGGTGAGTAGCAGGGTTTGTACCCAAAAGGGCGCACGCGTTAAGGCTCGCTCTGCTGCTCTTCGTTGGCTAAAGGGTAGGTAGTGAAGTACGTACCCTATGAGCATGAGAAGGAGTACCCAATGGTAGCCGGTGACAAAGTCTAGGATGATTTCGGGATGGAAGTTGCTTGTAATCTGCGTGAGTACCTGCTCTACTACATCGATGCTATCGGCTCGGAAGAAAATCCAAGCAAAGCAAACGAAGTGGAAGGTGATGATACCCCCTATCGCCTTTCCTATGCCATTGCGTTTGATTCTTCTCTTATGTGCCGGATAGAAGAGGGCACACCAAACTTTGTGTATCGCCAGAGCTATACCATGTATTCCCCCCCACAGGATAAAGCGAAGGGCTGCTCCGTGCCACAAGCCCCCCAGTAGCATGGTAATAATGAGATTGATATAGGTGCGAATACGCCCCTTACGATTGCCTCCTAGGGGTATGTAGAGGTAGTCTTTGAGCCAAGTAGAGAGGGAGATATGCCACCTGCGCCAAAACTCAGTGATATTGGTAGATGTGTAGGGAACATCGAAGTTTTTGTTGAATCGGAAGCCTAGGAATAGGGCAATACCAATAGCCATATCCGAGTAACCGGAGAAGTCGCAATAGATTTGTAGGGCATAGCCATAGACCGCCATTAGGTTTTCTAAGCCGGAGTAGAGCGTGGGGGCATCGAAAACTCGGTCTACAAAGTTGAGACTTATATAGTCCGAAATGACCGCTTTTTTGAACAATCCCAAAAGGATAAGGAATAGCCCTCGCCCAAATTCCCCACGAGTAACCCACGGACGACGGTGTATTTGTGGGATAAAGTCTTTGGCTCGTACAATAGGCCCTGCCACCAACTGCGGGAAAAACGAAACGTAGAAGAGATAATCAATCCAGCGTTTGAGCGGTTTTATATCGCCTCGGTATACATCGGCTATATAGCTCATGGTCTGGAAGGTATAGAACGAAATCCCCACGGGAAGGAATATATCCCACGGCTCCCATTGCAGAGTGCTTGCCGTCTCCATGCCCATAAGTCCCCCTATGCCGGTAATAGCTTGTACCACAAGATCGGCTAAGAAATTGAAGTACTTGAAGTAGGATAGTATCCCTAAATTGATAATCATACTCAAGGCTACCCACCTTTTTCTATTGGGGGAGCCTTGGGGCGTATGGCTTAGAGCTTGGGCAATGAGAAAGTCGCTCGTGGTGGCAAGCAGAAGGAGTAGTACATAGAATCCGCTACTCTTGTAGTAGAAAAAGAGAGAGAAGAGCACCACGTAGATGATGCGGAGGGTAGCGGTGCGCTTCGATAGCCCCAGCAGCCCATAGATGGGTAGAAAGAGGATAAAAAGGACAAAAAATAATCCACTAGAGAAGATCATCGGAGCCTCCTCGTGGTAGCGCAATAGCTCGGGGAGTAGGGACCCATCAAGGGTAGAGAAAAAATCGATCATATACCGGGGTTAGTAGGGATGGCTCGTTTTACTGCAAAAGGTCAAGTAGGGCTTTGCCAATGAGTTGACCTTGGTGTGTGTACCCATAGGCCGAGAAATGGACGCCGTCGTAGGCATAGTAATCCCCTTCTTGGCGTCGATTGTAGGCACCTTCTTCACATCCGAGAGCTTCGTACATATCGAATAGCTCCAGATTTTCTCGGACGGCAATTTGGCGCAGCACCTCACTTACGACCTCTATTTGGTCGTTGTAAGCACGATTGCGGCGGAAGCTGGGTGGTGGCGTTGTCAGTAAAAATGTAGCCTTGGGGTGTTGCTTTCGTAGGAGGCGTATGAGCTGCATTACCTGCTGCTCAAAGCCGCTTCTACTTATTTCTCGTGCTTGAGCTTCGTTTGTGCCAAAGGATAATACAATGTGAGTCGGGTGAACCCACGAAGTTTGCTGTATAAACCCTTCGTGGGCAAAGGTGCCAAACATAGCTCCATTGAGGCCGATGGCATGGTACTCAACGGACTGTTTTTGCTTGAGTAGGACAAAGCCTCCATAGGTCGCACCTTGGGTCGGTACCTGTTCGTTTCGTAGGAAGACCCTTCTCTGCTCTGTGGGGTAGAGGAGAGTATCTGCCACAAAATTCCCAATTTTCTTTTGACCCACAATCAGTGTTGCACTCCCGATGGAGGGCACGAGAGAGGGAGTCGATGGCGTGCGATAGACAATGAGTTGGTCGAAAGGTCGGGCGTTGCTACTTATCGTAAAGGTGTAGGGGCTGTTGTCCACTTTGGAGAGGATCATACCCGAGAGCCCCACTTGTAGCGGAGGGCGTTTGAGGAATAACTTCTCACTATTCCACTTTACAGAAGATTGTATCTGGTAGGAGCGAGGCCCATTGGTGCGAGCTAACTCATAAGGAATAATCAATCCGGGGCCCTCTAGCGGCAGCTCACGAGCGAGAGTTGTGCGGATGGCCTCGGGTAAGAACCCCGCTTGCAGATGACTATCCCCCAAGTGTAGTATTGAGATTTTTTGAGGGAAACTCCGGTGTATCATGGCAGATAACTGCCCTGTTTTCTTTTCATCGATTTTGATGGAGGGAACTTGTGCTACAGCCACAAACAACGAGACGAAGAGCAGGAGAGCTAACGTCAGAAGATGGTGTTGCCATCGGTGGTATAGCAGTCTTGGCAGCCCTTTCATCGGCGGATACGTTGGTAGTATTTCTCTTCGAATAGGAAGCTATTGTAGAATACTTCTGCTAGCCTCTTTCCGCCTTTGAAACTCAAGTGGGTATAGTCTTTGGCTGCCCATCCCTGTTTTACAAAGCGACCCATACTATTCTCTCCCCCCATGGCTTCGAAGGTGTCCCAAAAGACGATACCCTTTTCGCTCGCCAGTTTGCGCTGCGCATTGCGTAGAGCGTATATGGCAGGCATGGTGTGAGGCTCGCCACTGGAGCGTTTTGCTCGATCAGAAACTCCCATAATTACAATGTCGGTATGGGGATAAAGTTTCTTCAGATGGTCTATTGCTTCTGCCATCCGTTTGGTATAGTAGGTGTAGTCTTTGGTCTTATCAGAAGCTACATTAAGGCCATATTGCAGTACAATAAGGTGGTAGGGACGAAGAGCGGCGAAGCGTTTCCCTAGCTGTGTATCTATCTGACCTAGCTGGAATCCGGAGCTACCCCTGTGTGAGAAGTTGTCTAAGATTACTCCTCCCCCTTGCTTGGTGCCATCTAGAGCTATGCCGTAGAACTTGGCTCCCTCTGCTTCGGAGAATGAGAGTTTCATCTCTCCTCCTTGTCCCTTTATGGCATAGGCGCTCATCTCCGAGGAGGGGGGGAGACTGTATTGTTGCGCGGTGTCTGCACTGCTCAAGGTGACCTGTACCTCTTTGTTCGAGGTATAGAAGATGGTGGCGCAGTCCCACGGCGTATATCCCTTTGCTACCTTGTATTGTAGGGTAGCGCTACCTTCGCAAGTATAGTAGTGACCCGTGAGGGGGTACAGCTCCTTGGATTGTCGGATGATGAAATGATCTTTCCATCCGGAGAAGCTATGGGTTATCCCTTGTCGGTAGCCCGAGACTTCGCTAGAGAAGGGCATCCATCCCGCACCCCCTCCGCCATAGCGACTCTGCAAAAACTTGCGAAGGTCGAGGGTAAATATATCGGCTTCGATAAAGGAGTCTCCCAAGAATGCAATCCGAAGAGGAGTGCCATCCATCTTTCGTTTAGCTAGTGCTGCATACGTGTTGCGTAGACCGAGGTGAGAGGGATTGAAGTCTTCGAAATAAACTTTTGGGTTTGACTCCCTCTCTTCTTTGTCTAGGGAAGAGGGGGCGCTAGGTTCCTCATTCTCTGAGGTCGCATCTTGCTTTTTGAGATCTTCGTAGATGGCATCGCGCTCTTTTACCTCTTTCTCTGTTTCTCCATCGGCTGTTGCCGAGTTACGCGTGAGCTGCTCTACTTCTTTTCCGTTGGGAGTGTCTGCATCGGAGTGGCGCAGTTCAGAGAAAATATCCACCTTTTGTAGAGGTATCCCAAAGAGGTTGTCGGGGAGCCAATAGAGGAGTGAAATGATGGCAAAAGTGGAGAGAAGCATTCCCCAAAGGTACCAGGTGTAGTTCTTTTTTTTCATTACCGAGAGAGTATAAGTATGGTACTTTTGGTACTTAGTTTAGTGCGCTTTTCTACAAAGTAAATACCTATCCGTGATGTTCGTGCTTGAGTACTGCCTTTAGGAAGAAGTACCCCAGGATGCCCGAGAGGATACTCCCCGTGAATATACCGATCTTGGCATCGTTGAGGAAGTGGGCAACCCCGGGTTGTGCATATGATAGAGAGGAAATAAATAGAGCTACCGTAAAGCCAATCCCTCCCAAGCAGGAGAGTGCCAATAGATTGGTGGTAGTCATCCCCTGAGGAAGTCCGCCCTTGGATAGTTTGGCAAAGACGATAGAGAAAAGGAAGATCCCCAAAGGTTTACCCAAGAGTAGCCCCAAAACAATCGCCAAGGGCACACCTACTAAAGACTCTACGGAGACACCTCCGAATGCAACTCCCGCATTAACAAAGGCGAAGAGGGGTAGTACAATAAAATGTACGATGGGCGTAATCTGTTGCTCCATGCGTTGTACCGGGCTTACAGCACCGCGCACGTCTTGAGCCATGGACTGTACAACGGCAATTTGTTGGTGGGGAAGTAGTACATTCTTCCCCCTTGTTTTGTGTTCGCTCTCGGGTAGAAGCCGAAGCATAGAGCGCATTCTGTCTGCCATGTGATCCGTGCTAAGCTTCGGTCTAGCGGGTACCAAGAAAGCTACTAGCACGCCGGCGATAGTGGTGTGTACACCGGATTTGAGGAAGAAGGTCCACACAACAAAAGCTCCTATGTAGTAAACTAAAAGGCTACGCACGCCAAGTCGTCCCAAAAGATAGATGGCTCCCAAACAAAGAGCTGCCCAGAGGAGCATCATGAGATTGAGATGCGTACTATAGAAAATAGCTATTACCAAAATACCTCCTATGTCATCGGCTACAGCCAACGATGCCAAAAAGGCCTTGAGAGAGGTAGGAACGCGTTTCCCCAATAGGGAAAGAACGGCAAGAGCAAAGGCAATATCCGTAGCCATCGGGATGGCCATACCATTGCTGGCAGGGGCTTCGTGGCACACTAGTAGGAAGAATAGGACAGGCATAATCATCCCTCCTATGGCTCCTACAACGGGGAAAACAGCACGTCGCAGTGTGGAGAGCTCTCCCACCAAACCTTCCTGCTTTATTTCCAACCCCACTTGGAGGAAGAAGAGTACCATCAGTACATCGTTGGTAAAATCGAGGAGGGTCATGGTCTCTCCGGCATGAGAGAAGATATTGAACTCCCCAATTTGCACCATAATCGGGTACTGGAGGAGTTGGTTATAAAGCCCGCTAACAGAGGGAATGTTTGCGATAATGACCGCTGCTACAGCTGCTAAAAAAAGGAGAACAGAGGAGTCTACTCTTCTTTTATACAGGCGTTGTAGCGGCTTGATAAATTGTCCTGTTTTCATCTTGTATATGCCATAAAATAGAAGGGGAGTAGGGGTTGATTTGAACCGAAACTACCCCCTTTTCTCGGCAAAGGTAGTACATTTTACTCTTGGATAGGTAGGGTATCCTGGGAGAGTATTGTGCGTACTTGGGCAAGGATGTCGAGCAGTTGCTCCATGGTAGTTGCCTGTAGCATGGCAATGCGCCAAGGACGGAAGTTCGCAATCCCTTTGAATATGGGAGAGGCTGCCAGATGTCTGCGAGAGTGGAGGATGCCTCTGCGTTCGTCTAGTTTGTCTACGTTATTCCTGATCATTTGGATGAGTGTATCCAGCCGCTCTGAGACAGGGCGGTCTTGGAGTAGCTCGCCGGTGTCGAGGTAGTGGCGCATCTCCTCGAAAACCCACGGACGACCAATTGAGGCTCTCCCTACCATTACCGCATCCACTCCGTACCTATCGAATGCCTCTTTTGCCTCTTGTGGAGTGGTAATATCTCCATTGCCAATGATCGGAATGGTAATACGAGGGTTATTCTTTACAGCCCCAATAAGGCTCCAGTCTGCATTGCCGTTGTACATGTCGCTGCGTGTCCGTCCATGGATGGTGAGCGCGGCAATGCCACAATCTTGTAATGCCTCTGCCAGATCTTCTATGATGATGTTTTGATGATCCCACCCGAGGCGCGTTTTTACGGTAACGGGTACCCGGCTTGCTTTTACCACGGCTCGCGTGATCTCCAGCAGCAGCGGGATGTTGCGTAGCATGCCACTTCCGGCTCCTTTGCCCGCCACTCTCTTTACTGGGCAGCCAAAGTTGATGTCAAGTATTTCGGCTCCTGCGGTGGATGCAATGGCAGCCGCTTCTGCCATACTAGCCACGTCTCGTCCGTAAATCTGTATAACGGCGGGGTGTTCGTCGGGGTGTATAAATAGTTTGTTGCAGGCACTACGTACCGAGCGAATGAGCGCATCGGCACTGATAAATTCACTATACACCATCGAAGCTCCGAAGCCTCGGCAGAGAAGACGAAAAGCACTGTCGCTTACATCTTCCATGGGGGCTAGGAGGAGCGGTTGAGAGCCGAGATCTTGACCAGCTATGAGCATTAGATTTTGGGAATAAGAGGATCTGTTAGTTTGTCGTAGAGGGCTTCGATAGCTTCTTCTTTCCAAGGGGTTGAGCCTAGGTAGCGCACGAGCTCTCCTTCGTATAGGTATATGCGATGCTCTTCTGTCTTGGTTTTGTTGTAGATAAAGAGCAAGCTATGATCACGGAAATAGTATTCCGAAACTCCCTCGTTGGTGCGATGCACAGCCTTTACTAGGTCGTCGCCTTCGTAGAAAAAGGTTACGTTGGGGAGGTATTCTGCCTGTTCGGAGGCAGTGAGTAGGAGTTTGTTTTTGAGGGTTTTTGAGCGGTTGATTTGCTCAACATAGGGGCGGATATCCCGATCTATATAGGAAGATTTCTTCATAGACTCGGTGTAATCGTCCACGGAAATAGGGGAGAAAAAGGTCATGTATGGGACCTCTTCGAATGCATCTTGCCCCTCTTTCTTGCGATAGAATACGTAGTCCGTACTCGCCATGGCATCAGAGGCATTTTGCCAGATAGTCCCCTCTTTGAGTATGCCCATGCCACTTCTCCAGAAAGGCATCCCCTCGTCTGGCATGTGTTGTGAGAGAGAGCGTACTTTGATTGGGATATTTATTGGCTTTTGTGTGTTGCTTTTGGGGGAATGATAGAAGAACAAAAGCTCTCCATCTCTCATCCCTGGAAGAATGCGATAGGCAAGGGCAATGAGATATTTCTGAGGGTTGTCTTTGCTGCGCCATAGGGCAAAGTCGTAACAATGGCTTCCCCCTTCTCCAATGTTTGCTCGTAGTTGGAGCGTCTTTTTATTCTGAAAGACGGTGGTGAGATGCTGGGACTCCGATTGCTCAATAGGGTGGTCCTTGATGATTTTTAGTGCAATGGAGCGGAGGTCTTGTGCGTAAGAAGGGAGAGCAATAAGGGCTCCAAATAGAAATGTTATGAGTCTAGTTTTCATAGTATCATTAGGAATGAAGGAGGACGACAGATCCCAAGAGAGATCTGTCGTCCAACGTGTAAACTTAGATTATTTGAGTCCTCTAGCAACGAGTAGCGGCGTGAGATCTACTTGTTGATGTCCTGTAAAGGCGGTAAAGAGGCTCATCAAGTCTGTACTATTTCCTTTGGAGAGGATCATGGTGCGTAGGCGATCTCCATTCTCGCCATTAAGCCCACCATGTGCCATCATCCAAGCAAAAATGTCGTTGTCGAGTGCCTCGCTCCACAGGTAAGCATAGTAACCGGCAGAGTAACCATTGCTCCAAATGTGACGGAAGTAAGAGGTGCCATAGCGAGGAGGAATTGCCGAGTAGAGTGCATTAGCCTTGCGGAGTGCATCTTCTTGGAACTTGTTGATGTCCGTTACGGTAGCGGCTTCTTCCGGAGAGAGTGTGTGCCATGCCATATCGAGGAGGCAAGCTGTAATGTTTTCTACCAATCCATAGGCTTGATTGAACTTTTCTGCATCGCGCATCTTCTTTACTAGCTCTTCCGGCATAGCGGCACCGGTCTTGTAGTGCTTAGCAAAGTTGGCAAAGATAACGGGGTCTGCAGCGCAGTGTTCGTTGAATTGAGAGGGCATCTCAACGAAGTCGCGAGGCACATTTGTACCCGATAGAGAGGGGTACTTCTGAGAGGCAAACATACCATGTAGCGCATGACCAAACTCGTGGAATAGAGTATTGGTTTCGTCCCAAGAGAGGAGGCAAGTCTCTCCCTCTGAGGGTTTCTTAAAGTTGCATACGTTGTAGATAACAGGCTTGAGACCGAGGAGGTAGCTTTGCTCTACAAAGTTGCTCATCCAGGCACCACCGCTCTTGGAGGGGCGTGCATAGGGGTCGAAATAGAATAGAGCGATTACAGAACCATCCTTGTCTAGTACATCCCAAGTACGTACATCTTTGTTATAAACTGATATGTCTGTACGAGGCTTAAAGGTGAGTCCGTACATCTTGTTGGCAGCAAAGAATACCCCATTGTGGAGCACAGAGTCGAGGGCGAAGTACTGGCTGAGGGTTGCCTCGTCTACGCCATACTTTTCGTTGCGTAGCTTCTCTGCATAGTAGCTCCAGTCCCAAGCTTCGAGGGTAAAGTCAGCCCCCATCGTCTTGCGAGCAAAGCTTTCTAACTCAGCTTGATCAGACTTGGCCTTGGGGTCTGCTAGCTTAGCTAGGTTGGTGAGCATGGTAATTACGTTTTCGGGCTTGGCTGCAAGTTGGTCTTGTAGCTTCCAAGCGGCGTAGTTGGGGAAGCCTAGGAGCTTCGCTTTGTCCGCACGTACCTTGGCAAGCTCTAGTACAATCTTTTGGGTATCGTACTCATCGCCTTTGATACAACGCTTGATACTTGCTTCATAGAAGAGCTTACGAGTCTCGCGCACGTCAAGGTTAACCATAATGTCTTGTTGGGTTGTATTGACAAGACTAAAGGCGTACTCGCCATTATGACCCTCCTTCTCTGCAAGATCGGATGCACTCTTGAGTTGCTCCTCGCTAAGCCCCGCAAGTTGGGCTTTGTCCTTGATGAAAATAAAGGCGTTGGTTGCCTTGGTTAGCTTATTACCAAAGTCGGTAAGTAGTGCGGCCTCCTTTTGGTTGAGGGTTTTGAGTTGTTCCTTATCTTCGGGAGAGAGCAATGCACCGGCTTGCACGAAGTTGTCGTAGTAATGCTTAACGAGGCGCTGATCTTCCGGTTCTAGAGAAGAAAGATCTCCATCGTGGATTGCTTTTACACGCTCAAATAGCTTGTCGTTGAGGTAGAGAGCATCGCTGTGGGCAGAGAGCTTGGGCGTAATCTCTTCTTCGATGGCGATGAGTTCGTCGTTGGTGTCGGCGCTTGTTAGGGCAAAAAAGACACTGGATACACGACTGAGTACACGACCACTCTTCTCGAGAGCAACAAGTGTGTTCTCAAAAGTAGCAGGCTCGGGGTTGTTGGCAATGGAGTCTATTTCAGCCTCGTGCTGCCGTATCCCTTCCTCGAAAGCCGGGAGATAGTGTTCTATCTTGATACTATTGAAGTCCGGAGAGGCCATATAGGTCTCCGCAGGGTTTACGAAAGGATTGGATGCCAAGTCGGCATTGCTTTTCCCTCCTCCCGTGCATGCTGTAGTGATAGCCATAACTGCTACTAGGGGAATGAATTTCTTGAACATAATCTATTGCTTAAGGTGAATGATTCTCTTTTTCCTCTACTGTTGCTCTTCTTGATTGAGCTGGGCAAGGAGCTCTTCGATGCGTTTGTCGGTCACCTTGAGCGTCTCTCTACAGTAGGCGATAAGCTGAACAGCTTCGTCTGTAAGTTGCATAAGCCGATCTACATCGGGGCTGTCATGCTCGATTGTATCTACTATATCGGTCAGTCGACTGATAGCTTCGGCATAGGACTGTTGCTTCATAAGATTTCATTTAGAACTCAGCTGTACAAAGGTAAGAGATTTCGCTAGATAGACCTACAATTGGACTGAATGTGCAGGGACGAGGGGTGAGGTTTGAATGCTCCTCTTGCGGAAGAAGAGAGGGAGGCCTTCCGCAGGATTGGGTTACATAAAAGGGGTGAAAGCCTCTCGGCTCGGTCGGTAGTAGAAAAAATAGACCCCGAACCCAACCTTTGTGGAGCTCATCCCACAAAAGGAAAGAAGGTACGGGGTCTACCGAATACACTAAGTCGGCCTGTAACAAAAGGCAACAAAACAAAGCCGACCCTGGCACACGCTACCTCTGCGATGAGCAGCATATGCTTGATTCTTTCTGTTTTCTAGGGAAATTGGGGAGGTTAGATAGTGGTAGTGACGAACGCTGAGTGGCGAGGCGCAAGATGGGTGAGACGGAGGGGCTTGCGGAGAAGTACTCTCTCACATTCTTCTCTCTTTCAGGGTCGCGCTCCGACCGCTAAAGAATAGTCAAACAAGAGAGATGCGCATTTTTGTTTGTGGCAAGAAGTGCCGACTGCAACCTCTCGTTTGCACAAAACCAATGCACTTAGCCTTACAAAACAACTCGGGTAGGGATCCTCGTTGCTTCTCGGGCAAATGATCGGTCGCGCACAACCGAAGTCGTAGTCTACGCATCTTCGTCTTTCTTCCAATGAAGAAAACTCCACTTTCCGGCAAAATCTCTCGGTGTCGTACACCTCTTCTTTGCGTTGCCTTGCTCTCTAGGCACGTACTACAACATCCTCCTTAGCTTTTCCTCGAAGCCGCAGAACAAGCTTTGCAGGTCTTCTGACTTATCTCCTTCTCGCTACACCTTCCCAACGCATAACAGATTAGCATCAGTGGCATCACGTAGCGAGTTTTCACAAGAATCACAGCAGCGGGACTGTTGGAGAATTGCACTCCTATTCCCTTTTAATCAGTCACCCATCTTCTCCTAAAGAGAGGCCTTCCCGTACGTGGAGAGCCCTCGTGAAGTAGATAAATAACCGAACAAAGCCGCGGCAAAGGTACTAATTCCTTGGTTAATTTGCAACGAATAACTAGAAAATATCTGGTTTTCTCCCTCTCTCAGACTTGATAAAAAGAAAGTACCCCACCGTACTACGATGAGGTACTATCCTTTCTAAATATAAGAGCGGTAGACGAGGCTCGAACTCGCGACCCTCAGCTTGGGAAGCTGATGCTCTACCAACTGAGCTACTACCGCATCTCAAGATTCCCTTTTTCCGAGTGCAAAGGTATAAATTCTCTTGAGATATACAATACTCCTTAGTTTACTCTACGTGGAGTTTTTTCTCCTTGGGGCTTTTTACAATGTATTTTAGGTTGAGGGTTTTGCTCTCTGAGGGGTTGAGTTTGAGTTTCCACTTCACCTCTCCCGTATTGGGGTTGTACTCACCTCCCGAGATGTTTTCCGTACGAACAGAGATCTCGTCGTTGGTTGAGACGGGGACCTGATCGTAGAGCGTGATCTCGATGGGGGTTGATTTGCCGTTTCGTAGAGTCGTATTCCAAGAACGTGTTTCTTCTGTTTTGCTGCTCAAGAATCGGCTACTATTCTTTTCGATTTCCTTTTCTCGCGTTACACGGATCCCCTTGTCGCGCCCCAATGATACTTGTAGCGTATCAGTAAGAGAGCGAGTGTCGAGTAGGGTCTTGCCCACGAAGCTATTTTCGTAGAAGATATTTACTTCTCCGGAGAGTAGCTTGTATTGCTCCCAGCCTCCGATGTGTGCCAAAAGGAAGGCATCGGGGTCGGCCTTAGGTACGCATACATATTCATAAGAGGCAGGGAGGGAGTGTCTCTTTACTTCGAGGATAAAAGGTTTCTTGTCCGAGGGGATAGAATAGGGCGTTTGCAGCTCAAACTCTACTGCCGTTTGGCGTTCGTCTTGTTTTACTTCTAGGGTAGAGTTGCGTTCTCCGGTACTGCTACGCATCTTTCTTGAGGCGGAAGGTGCTTCTTTGGCTTCAGCCCTATCCATAGATACCTCTGCGGCATAACCTGCTACCACTACCTCATCTAGATTTTCGTATTCCGACTCTAGATAGGTGGTTGTAAACTGACTGGTGATGGGAATGATGCTTTTCTTGCATCCGACATAGGAGATCTCTAGAGAACCTCCCGAGTTGGGAATCGTGATGCTGTACCTCCCATTTAGGTCGGTCATCGTGGCTATGTTGGTCCCGGCAATGCGCACGGTGGCACCTACTATAGGCTCACTATCTTCTTCGAAAAGGACCATTCCGCTCGCTTGGTCGTCTTTGTTTTGGGTATAGCGAGGGGCGGGGATATTGTAGTTTAGGTAGTAAGTCTTTTGGGTAGGAGGCGTATTTGAGATTTTGGGATCGAGTGAGCTAATGGTCAGGTGTACCCTATTCCAGTCTTCTCGTGTTGCTTGGTGGATGGTAGCTTTGTACGATAGCTCAAGAGGCTTGCCTACCCCCGATGAACGGAGGTCGTAAGAGGGGATCCAGCTTGCATTCTCTACATAGTAGCTAAGCTCTACAGGGCAAGATAGGGCTCTCTTAGCATCTACACGGATGTGTACTTCGCCCATGGGGTTCTCGTCTAGTTTGCCCTGCTGAGAGATCTCCTTATTTACGATGTCTCTTTTTTCTCTTAGTTGCTTTAGCTCCTTCTCTAGCTCTAGCTTTTGATTGCGCAGGTGTAGGTTTTGCTCTCTGTAATAGTCGTTTACGCTCTTGAGGTTGGCGAGACTGACACCGGAGCTAGTCCCCTTGATGGAGCGATTTTCCTGCAAAAAAGCCAATTCGTCTTGCACTACAGATACTTTGTTGCTAACGCGGGCAATTTGCTCGTTGAGGCTCTCCAATTTCTTTTGCCACTTAGCCATCTCCTCCCTTGTTGCTCCGGAGTTGGCGAGGTCGTACATGTGATTGACAGATAAAACCGTAACATCTCGGCTTGCCAACTTGACCTGTACGCTTTTGGCTTCGGCATAAGGTGAGATGCCTGTTAGGATGATTTCGGAATTGCCTTGAGGTATGGAGACGCTTCCCTCGCGCACGACCTCTGCTCCGCTCAAAAAGACGGTAACGTACTTAACGGGAGGGGTGGCTTTAATTTCTGATAACTCCTTTCTTGTGGGTGCTTTTGCCTCAAATTCGGGGGCGGTCTGTGCATGCATCTGTGTGCCTGTCAGCAAAGTGCATAATGAGAGTGTGTGGCAGAGAATGCATTTCTTGCTGAATGAGAATAGGATCTGTTTCATAATCATCTCAGGTTGTTTACTATATGGCAAATGTAATACATTGTGAGGTAAATGTCGATTCTAGTAGACCGAGAAAAGAGAAGTGAGTAGATTTTTGTTTTTCCTTTGGCTGCGATCTCTGAGGGGGAGGGGGATGAGCCTTGTGAAGAGTGCTCTAGGGATTTTTTACCCTATGTGTGAATGCGAAAAAGATGCTGCCTAGTTTTTCAAAATATCTTGTCCTGCAACAAAATATTTCTTAGGCAAAAATGCTAGGACTTTTTGGGTGAGATTTTTTTTGTTTTAGCCTGAGAAGGAAAATCTTTTTAGCCTGATGTCGAATTGACTTCTGTCTGTTTACTCTTTTGCAACTACTATTCTACACCTTAATTATATAGAGGAATTGTAGGTTTATGACTTGCTAGATACCACACTAAATTGTACCTTTGCCGAGCAATGAATTCGCAAAATAAGAAACAACATAAGCCCTCCCTCGCTCGCAAAACAAGTAGGGGAACCAAAGGGCAAAACTCTAAGGGTAAGAAGCCTTCTGGCGATACGTGGTTCGCTCGTAAACGCAAAGGGGTAGTCGAGGATGCGAAGAGCATTAGTGTGCCGCGCAGCAGTGTCGATTTTATAATAGGCACATTGCTTCTGCTGGTGACTCTATATGTCTCGGTGGCTATGGTGCACTACTTCTTTACGATAGAGCAAGACCAAAGTGTTTTGCACAGTACGCAAGATGCTGCCGAGCTTGTTGTGGGTGCTAACGCCACCGAGAGTATAAGAAATTGTACAGGGCTTTTGGGTGCACGGATTGCCGATGGACTCATCGATGGTTTCTTGGGGTTGGGAAGTCTCTTCTTGCCCATCTTTATCCTGACTATTGCATTCCGATTTATATTGGGCTGGAGCCGTATTTCCCCTCTCAAGAGCTTGCTCTTCTCCACCTCTATGGCTCTTTGGGTATCCCTTTTCTGTGCCTATCTTGAGTCCATCGTATCGCTCCATCTTCCCTTTGCTTTGGGAGGTGCATCGGGAGAGCAGATTATTGCCACCTTAGGGGCTCATGTGGGTTCTATTGGAATTATAAGTATTCTTGTTGTCTCTTTTGTGATTGTACTTGTGCTTTGTAGGGCAAGTATCGTAGGCAAGGTACGTACCATGGCCGAAGCAAAGACGAGGAGACGGAAGAAAGACGTGGACGCTGATCCTCAAATGACAGGTGAGGAGGACGAACTGGATACCTCTCTAGAGGAGGAGCCGAATGACGAAGATCCCGAAGATTCTTTACCCATAGATACAGATGAACAGCCGGACGAAGTGGAAGAGGATGATCGAATTTCGATAGAAGGAAGTCGCCCTGCCCAATCATTTGTCAATGGCAAAGAAGAACCTCTCACCCCTCGTGGAGGCGAAGTCCCCTCAGAGCCCCTTCCCTCTCAGCTTAGCTCCGGTATGACGATAGAGGTCGCCCAAGGTGACGAAGTGGGGGATGAGAGCGCTCTGCAAGAGAGACAAGCCTCCGGAAACGGTACGCATGATCTCCCGGGATACACCTTCCCAAGTCTTGACCTCCTAGAGCGTTATGATAGAGAAGCTATGATGCCCGACATGGAAGAAATATCCGAGAACGAGCGTCAAATCATTGATACCTTGGAGAGTTTTAAGATCAAAGCTCGCCCAACAAAAGCAACGGTGGGTCCTGCCGTTACACTCTACGAGATAGAACCCGATGCCGGGATTAAGATCTCCAAGATACGTAGCCTCGAAGATGACATCGCCCGTAGCCTAAAGAGCGAGGGAGGAATACGTATCATCGCTCCCATCCCCGGGAAGGGAACCATCGGTATTGAGGTGCCAAATAAACGCCCCCAAACGGTGGCTCTCTATTCACTGCTTACCTCGCGTAAGTTTGTCGAAAACAATATGCACTTGCCGGTTGCTATCGGTAAAACAATCACGAACGAAGTGTTTATGTTTGACCTTGCCAAGATGCCGCACCTCCTTATTGCCGGTGCCACAGGGCAGGGTAAGAGTGTGGGGCTTAACGTGATGATCACTTCGTTGCTCTACAGCAAACACCCCTCCGAACTTAAGTTTGTGATGATCGACCCCAAGATGCTAGAGTTCTCTATTTATGAGGCACTCGGGCATCATTATTTGGCAAAGCTCCCCGAAGAGGGAAGCTGTATTATCACAGATATGAATAAGGTAGTCCCCACGCTCAACTCCCTCTGTATTGAGATGGACAACCGCTACAAATTACTATCAGACGCTCGAGTACGCAATATTGCAGAGTACAATAGTTTGTTTGACAAAGGGGAACTGTCCACCGCAGATGGGCATGCTCGTCTACCCTATATTGTGCTGATTGTGGATGAGTTTGCCGACCTTATCATGACCTCGGGTAAGGAGGTAGAGAAGCCCATCGCACGTATTGCACAAAAGGCGCGCGCGGCAGGGATTCACATGGTGCTGGCCACACAGCGTCCTACTACAGATATTATTACCGGTACGATTAAGGCGAACTTCCCGGCTCGAATTGCCTTCAAAGTATTTTCGGCAGTGGACTCGAAAACGATCCTCGATGCGCCCGGTGCAAATCATCTTGTGGGTAGGGGCGATATGTTGTTCTACCAAGGCAAAGACATGCTTCGCCTCCAGTGTGCTCTTGTGGATACGCCCGAGACGCAGCAGATTGTGGACGAAATTTCTCTACAGCCGGGGTATAGTGGAGCCTATCAATTGCCTGAGGCTCCTATGGAAGAGAGCGACGAATCTCGCACTATCTCCCTTGATAAACGAGATCCTCTGTTCGATCAAGTAGCTACCATGGTGGTAGAGACGCAACAGGGGTCTGCATCAAAAATCCAACGACAATTCGAGATCGGATTCAACAGAGCCGGTCGTATAATGGATCAATTGGAGGCCGCAGGGATTGTCTCTGCACAGCACGGGAGTAAACCGCGTGAGGTACTTATCTCCGATATTTTCACTCTTAATAATTTACTAGAGAGTCTACGATGAAAACAAAGCGTATCGCCCTATGGGTTGCTTTGCTCGTATTTATGGGGTGCATAGTATCCTCTGGGGCTATGGCTCAAGCGAAGCAACCTACAGCACAAAGCCTTATCAATACAGTGGCTCAACGCCTAGAGAAAGGAGCCAAGATCACCTTTTCCGGAGAGCTTTTCGATGCCTCCGGGGCACGTATCGAAACCAAAAAAGGGGTATTGTACACCTTGGGGAAAAAGTTTCGCTTGCGCTACAATCCTATAGATGCCAATTACAATGGTCGGGAGTTTAGCTTCTATAATGCAGAAGATCGTACCTATACCATTATGTATCCCTCTATGGAAGACCTGGCTATTCTTAACCCCTTTGTCTTCCTGTCTTCTTCGGCGTCTGTGTACAACATTAAGGAGCTTAGTGGCACCAAAACCAGTCGCATTATTGCATTTACTCTACGTAAGAAAATGGAGAATATTACGAGCCTAGAGGTCTCTTTTTTGCGCAAGACGAATGCCCCCTCCCAGATTGTAGGTATCTTTGCAGACGGTATGCGTCTGGTGATGAATGTAACCTCCATTGAGGGAGAGACGCCTTCGAGTCAAATGTTTGTTCAGCAGCAATCCTCATACCCCGGTAGCGAACTTGTGGATCTTCGCTAGGACCATAAAAGAAGACGAATTAACGATTAAGAGAATAGAATTTCATGTTACTGCAAATGCTTAAGGCCAAGCTCCATTGTGTGCGAGTGACTGAGGCTAACCTCAATTATGTAGGCAGTATTACAATAGATAAGGCGTTGATGGAAGCGGTGGATATATTGCCGGGAGAGCGCGTTCAGGTTGTTAATAACAACAACGGGGAGCGTTTCGAAACCTATGTGATAGAGGGACCCGCCCATAGCGGAGTGATCTGTCTCAATGGAGCCGCAGCGCGTCTTGCTCAACCCGGAGACATCGTTATTATTATGGCGTATGCCATGATGGAAGATGCCGAAGCGCGTACTTTCAAACCCAAAGTGGCGTTCCCGGACTCTGTTACCAACCGATTGCAGTAATACAAAACCTAGATTAGACTATAAACAACATCCCGATATATGTTTGAGAATCTCAGCGAACGCTTAGAAAGATCCTTCAAAAACCTCAAAGGTGAAGGTCGTATCACCGAGATCAATGTAGCCGAAACACTAAAAGATGTGCGTCGTGCTCTACTTGATGCCGACGTTAATTACAACGTAGCAAAGAAGTTTACCGATACCGTTAAGGAGACGGCTCTTGGGCGTAATGTGCTCACGGCTGTACGCCCTAGCGAGATGATGGTAAAAATCGTACACGACGAGTTGGCTCGCCTTATGGGGGGAGAAGCTGTGGAATTGCGTCTACAGGGCTCGCCCGCTGTGGTGCTTATGTCGGGGCTTCAGGGGTCGGGTAAAACCACCTTCTCGGGTAAGCTTGCCAAGTTGCTCAAGACACAACGCCATAAAAATCCTCTTCTTGTTGCTTGTGACGTGTACCGCCCTGCTGCTATTGATCAGCTAAAGGTGCTAGGAGAGCAGCTCAATATCCCTGTATATGCCGAGGTAGATAACAAAAAACCTGTGCAGATAGCCGAGCGTGGGGTTGCCTATGCTCGTGAGCACGGCCACGATGTTGTTATTGTGGATACCGCGGGTCGTCTTGCCGTAGATGAGGAGATGATGCAAGAGATTGCAGCCATCAAGGCCGCTATCAATCCCGACGAAGTGCTCTTCGTTGTGGACTCGATGACGGGGCAGGACGCCGTAAATACAGCAAAAGAATTCAATGATCGTCTTGACTTTGACGGCGTTGTATTGACTAAGCTTGATGGGGATACACGAGGCGGAGCTGCCCTCTCTATCCGCACCGTGGTGACCAAACCTATCAAGTTCGTTGGTACGGGAGAAGGAATGGATGCTCTCGATGTTTTCCATCCGGAGCGTATGGCCGATCGTATCCTTGGTATGGGTGACATCGTTTCTCTTGTGGAACGCGCCCAGCAGCAGTACGACGAACAAGAGGCTCGTCGCCTAGAGCAACGTATCGCCAAAGACCAATTCGATTTTAACGACTTCCTCAAACAGATCCATCAAATCAAGAAGATGGGGAATATCAGAGACCTTGTTTCCATGATCCCCGGTGTGGGAAAAGCCATCAAGGATATTGATATAGACGATGATGCCTTTAAGGGAATCGAGGCTATTATCTACTCCATGACTCCCGAGGAGCGTGCACACCCTAGTTTGCTCAATGGGCAGCGTCGTAAACGCATTGCCAAGGGAAGTGGTACCTCTGTACAGGATGTAAATAAACTGATTACTCAGTTTGACCAGGCTCGTAAGATGATGAAAACGGTGCAGGCTATGGGTAGTAACCCCAAGCAGATGGCACGCATGCGTCGTAAATAATAAACTACAATACAACTATGGATCCAATGTATCAAATACTAGATGGCCGTAAGATCTCGGCAGAAATAAAGCAAGAGATTGCTCGCGAAGTTGTCGAAATGGAGAAAAAAACGGGGCGTCGTCCTCACCTCTCTGCCATATTGGTAGGGCACGATGGTGGGAGTGAAGCTTATATGGCCTCTAAGGTGAAAAGCTGCGAAGAGGTAGGCTTTGATTCTTCTCTTATTCGCTTCGATAGTGATGTAACGGAGGAGAGACTGCTCCAAGAAATCGATCGCTTAAACAACGATGCCGGGGTGGATGGGTTTATCATTCAGCTCCCCTTGCCCAAGCACATTGATGAGCAAAAGGTGATTGAACGTATTGATTACCGTAAGGATGTGGATGGTTTCCACCCGATCAACGTGGGACGTATGAGCATTGGTTTGCCCTGTTTTGTCTCAGCTACCCCCCAGGGTATTGTAGAGTTGTTGCGCCGTTATGCCATCCCCACGAGAGGGAAGCATTGTGTGGTACTTGGGCGTAGTAACATTGTAGGGAAGCCCATTGCCCAACTCCTCATGCAGAAGGGAGAGCCGGGGGATTGTACTGTAACGGTATGCCATAGTCGCACTCCTAACATTAAGGAGGTATGCCTATCCGCCGACATCATTATTGCAGCACTTGGCAGCCCCGAATTCGTGACAGCCGATATGGTAAAGAAGGGAGCCGTTTTGGTGGATGTGGGTACAACACGAGTGCCCGATGCTACCAAAAAGAGCGGTGCTCGCCTTACAGGTGACGTAAAGTTTGACGAGGTAGCTCCTCTTTGCTCCTATATAACCCCCGTGCCCGGAGGGGTAGGACCCATGACGATTGTATCGCTCATGATGAACACGCTCAAGGCGGCTAAGAAGGAAATCTTCTGCGATTAGTTTCCCTTAATAGCTACTTCCACAAAAAAAGAAGAGTGACAAATGGATTTTTCTTGCCCTATGGTTTTTTCTTACTAGAGGGTACTCCGTTTGTCACTCTTACTCTTTTTCTAGAGAACCTTCACCCTAAATAGAGGCAAGCTGATAACCCAAGCTGCAACACGTCCATGGCGCACTATCTGATTGTTCGCACCTCTTCGTTGGGGGATGTTGCCCTCAGCCTACGGTTGGTTTATGCCGTGGCTAAGCAGTATCCTGAGCATCGGTTTACCTATCTCATGAAGCCTTCTATTACAGGGATTTTGGTTAGTCCTCCGCATAATTTGGAGGCAATGGCGATAGATGTTAAGCACTCCGATCGCACGTTGTTTGGGCTTATATCTCTGTCGAATAAACTTATATACGACCGCTTCGATGCTATCATCGACTTGCAACGTAGCTGGCGGAGTCGTTTTTTGTCTCGTCGTCTTCGTTGCTGCCGTGCTAGGATTCGTTGCACGCGTATTGCTAAAAGTGCGGTGGTAAAGTGCAGTCAAGAGCATATTCCCCTATCTGATGCCGAGCAGATGCTCTCTCTCTTTGCAGATACGTTTGCTCGTGCAGGTCTCCATGTACAGGCACCTTACCCCTCTTTCCCTAGGATCCATTACCCCGAGATTCACCCTAATCCTTTTTCCATCGGGATTGCTCCTTTGCAAGGGGAGCAGCCCATCCAAGAAGACTTTGAGCGTACTGCAGGGCTTGTTTCTGCGCTCCGTGAGGCGTTCCCACATGCTACGTTTTATCTTCTTGGGGTCAAAAAGGAATTATTTTCTAAGTATGGCGACCTTTTCGAGTTACTACCTCGAGGGGTCAATTTCATCACCGGACTATCATTTGCTCACGAGCTAGCCTATCTATCACAGCTCTCTTGCCTTATTACGGTAGATAATTCTATGGCTCATCTTGCCCGATTGATGGATACTCCTTTTATAGAAATTCCTTCGATTCATACGGAGGAGAATACTCTTTTGTCAATCATTCATCAAATACAATCAATAACAAGCGAACAACCTGTTTCCCATGAATGTGAGAATCAATAAACTCCTAAGCGATACGGGCTTAGGCTCTCGCAGAGAAGTAGAAGCCCTGATAGAAGAGGGGCGTGTTTGGATCAATGGAGATCGAGCAGAGCTTAGCGATGTGGTCTCAGAGGATGATGTCGTAGAATTGGATGGGGAGGAACTTCCCGTGCGCGACTTACTCCGGGATATGGCCGCCGAGCAAAAGCAGCGCATTGCTGAGCAGGCTTCTGTACGAATTGGAAGACAATACATTGATGTAGACGACGATAATGATCGACCTCATCGCGCTCGCCCAAAAAATGCAGGGGCAAAAAAGGATCGCCGTGCTGATGGCTTTGCCCCCATGGGGAAGCCTAAAACCGTAGGAGGTCGCCCTGCGAAGTTTCGCAAAGATAGAGAGGACGAGCGTCCTTCTTCTCGCGGAGGTAGAGAAGAGCATCGCTCTTTTGATGCTAAGAAAAAGGGTCGAAAAGGAGGCTTCGACGGCAAGAAGCGTTTTTCTTGATTAGTTGTTTTAGAGAGACTTTATCCCTATGAAAGTTAGTTTGGTACGTCACACTTCTGTGGAGTTAGATGGTAATTTTACCTGTTACGGAGCCCTTGATGTAGAGGTGAATCCGACCTTTGAACAAGAAGCGAAAGGGGCGAAAGAGCGCATTGAAGGTCTGCAACCCGATGGGGTCTTTACAAGTCCTCTCCAGAGAGCTGTAAAGCTGGCTACCTATTGTGGATATGGCCATGCCGAGCGGGACGACCGCTTGCGCGAAATGAATTTTGGAGCGTGGGAGGGAAAGCCTTGGAGCGAGATTCTAACCACCCAAGACATTCCGGCTTTCTTTAGGTATTACGTGGATCATCGCACGCCTGGAGGGGAGTCTTTGAGCGATCAGCAGCTGAGAGTACGCGCTTTCTTAGAAGAGAAAAAGCTGGAGGGCTTCCGGCATATATTGCTTTTCTGCCACGGAGGAGTGATCAATTGTGCTCGCACTCTTGTGGGGGAGACGAGCATTGTTGAGGCGTTTGCTTCCCTTCCCGGATTTGCTTCCCACACTCTTATTGAGTACTGATTATAACCTTTTCTCCTCCTCGTCTTAGGGCGAGTGGGGTGCTTCTTTATCCTTACTTTCTATTATTATGGGGGCGTAGAGCAACAATTGTCTACCCTATTTGGGGTAGAATTGCCTGCGCCTGCCAACTATTGCGTATATTTGAAGCAGAATAACTAGAGAGTGAATCATTATGAATAATAAGACCAATGTGCTCCTAGTAGGAGCTAGTACCGAGATCGGTCGTTATGTGCTGAGGCAATTATTGGCACGTAAAGATAAATTCAATATTACCGTTTTTGATGTAAAAAAGAGTCGCTCACAGACGCTACTTGAGCCTCTACGTGACGAAATAAACGTTGTCTATGGCAATATCGCCCTACCGGCAGATACGGTAGAGGTAGTCAAAGGACAAGATTTCGTAATCCATTGCGGTTTTCTCTCTTCGCAAACGGCTTGCAAGAAATACGCCCTTGCTGAGGAGGTTAACGCTCTAGGTACTCGTTTCCTTATCGAGAATCTCGAGCATTATTCTCCCCAAGCCTATTTGGTGATGCTCTCCTCTATTGAGGTATATGGAGACCGCCTAACCGCTCCGATGCTCCGTACAGACGATTTCTTGGCTCCCTCCATTGGCAACTTCTCGGCACTTACACGCATACAAGCAGAGAAGTTTGTACAAGATAGTTCGCTAGAGTGGACCATCTTCCGCCCCGGTATTGTGATGGGGACAGAGATGGAGGATATGGATGGCGAAATCTTCTTGATGCCTCTTGAGTCACATCTTGAGTTTGTACATGCCGATGACTTGGCTTTTGCCCTCGTAGAGAGCTATCAGCATCGTTCCTCTCTCTGGAATAAGGTCTTCAATGTTGGCGGTGGTACTACGTGTCGTGCAGTCTACTCAGAGTTTCTTTCTCGACTCTTCTCTACAATTGGTTGGGGCGAAATGGACTTCCCTGAGCGCACTTTTGCCACATACAATCGCTATGGCGGTTATTTCTCCGATGGCGATACCTTGGAGGAGATCCTCCACTTCCGTAAATATTCGATCGATAATTATTTCTCGGAATTGGCTAATGCCAAGACCCTGGCGGGTAAGTTGGCCACAAAGCTCTTTGGCGGTCTCCAGAAGAAGAACCTCCTAGCAAAGAGTGAGCCCTATAAGGCATTCCGCCAAAACGACTCTACCAAGATGAAGTACTACTTCTAGAGGGTAGAGGAGTCGTTTTCTTCCTTTTGATTATTCACCTTTTAAGTTCCGTATATATGGTAAAAAAAGTTCTCTTTAGTCTCTTTGTTGCTCTTTTCCCTGTACTCTCTTTGAGTGCTCAAACCGAGGGTTTCCCTCACTCCAAGGCACACGATCACAGCCATGATGGTAGGATCTTTGTGGGAGGAAGTCTAAACTACTGGTACAATACCGATACCAAAAGCAGTGCCTTTTCTCTCCGACCTGAGGCAGGGTATTTGTTCAATGATACTTGGGGGGCTGGGGCTTTTCTTGCCTATGAGTTTGAGGAGGATAAGCACTCTGTAGGGGTAACTCCCTTTGTGCGCTATTATTATTTGCACCGTCTTCCCTTCAATCTCTACCTCGATGGTTGTTTTGGATGGAATATGACGCTTGCCAAGGATGCTGCCAAGAATACTAAAAAAGAGTATGGTTGGGAGGTAGGAGTGCGTCCAGGGGCTTGTATTGATCTTACAGAAGGGCTCTGCTTGTGCCTGCGTCTAGGTTTCGTAGGATACCGCGATAATTTTGTGATGGGAGAAGAACCCGAGATTGGTGCAAAGGGTTTTGGTGTCCGTTTTGCTCCTGAGGAGCTTCAGATCGGGCTCGAATTGGAGTTCTGATCTCTCCCCGCTAGCGGGGGCGTTCTCTTCTTAGAAGAGAATCTATATAGAGAGGGGTAGATTTATTTCTACCCCTTTTTTTAGAACCATACGACCTCTATTTCCATTTGCTAAGGAGAGCTTTTGTGGAGGATAGAACGCAAAGAAACTCCTTTGATACGTCAAGGGTAGGGAAGAAGAGGGCGGAATAGGGAAGTGTAGATGTTGTCGTTTTTGTTGCCATTGAGGAGCCAAGAGGGTACGACAATGTACGAAGATGAGGTTTTTACCCATTAGGGCAACAAAAAAGCCCTCAAGATTGAGGGCTAAAATTTGTCTATCAGATGGTGACCCCGGAGAGGCTCGAACTCTCGACCCACTGATTAAGAGTCAGTTGCTCTACCAACTGAGCTACGGAGTCATACACCTATACTTGGTGACTTCTTTTGGGAATCGCCTCTCCCGCTTCTCGATAGTGACCGATGCAGGATTCAAACCTGCAACCTTCTGATCCGTAGTCAGATGCTCTATTCAGTTGAGCTAATCGGCCAGTCCTAATAGGCGTTATCGATTTCCGAATGCAAAGGTACTACTTAATTTCTAATGCGCAATACCCCTAGGGCTACTTTTTTACTCTCTTACTAGCTCCTAAGGGGCGAGTTTCTCCCTATATATTTGGTTCTTAGTTTTTTATGAAGAGGAAGATTTTTTACTCCTACGTCAGAATTTTTTCGTTCTGATGCTGTTTGGGCGAGAAATAGAGGCGAAATGGGCTCTTAGGTGCTACAAATCCTAGGAGGGCTTGGGAGACTAGAAAGATAGACTTCGCGGAGAAGGATTTTATTCTAGGCCTATAGCAAATTATTTTTAGGGTGGAATGTTGGGCATTTTCAGGCAGAATAGGGAGGTATTTCTGGGTGGAATAGGGGAGTCGTTTTGGGTGGAAAAGAAAACCCCTTGAGGAATGGCTTAAAATCCTTGGGAGCTATCGCCTTTCTAAGGGGCAGAGAAAACAAAAAGAGACAATCCCGTAAGGAATTGCCCCTTTCCATAGTATGATGTCCCTATTGGTTAAGGGCTCAATTAGTCTTCTCTTCGTAGAGGAATCGTTTGATGCTTCGCTTCGGAGTCTTGACGAAGGGCTCTTCTTGGAGGACAAAGCGAGTAACCTTTTCGTAGGAAGCTACTTGATTGTTGAGTTGAGCTCGGAACTCCTCGATTCGCTGCCAAGCGGCTTCCGGGCTAAGTCCTTCGCGTTGTGCAACCTCTGGGTCGGGCACGATGAGGGCTATCAGCCTATCGGCTCTACGTACCACCAAACTTTCTGCAACGAGAGAGAAGCTATTGATTTTTTCTTCTATCTCTTCGGGGTAGATATTCTGTCCATTGCTAGAGAGGATCATAGTCTTAGACCGACCCCGTATGAATAGGTTGTTATGCCGATCTAGGGTACCGAGGTCTCCCGTGTGCATCCAGCCGTCGGAGGTAAAGAGTTGCGCATTGGCTTCCGGATTTTTGTAGTATCCTTGGCATACATTCATACCTCGTACTTGTATTTCTCCGGGGGCATTGAGAGGAGCTCCTTCTTCGCGAACGATACGTACTTCCATTGTGGTAAGTGGCTTCCCACAGCTCCCCGGCACCCAGCGTTTGTGGTTTTCGTAGCTGATAAGGGGGCCGCATTCGGTCATACCGTACCCAACAGTTAGCGGGAATCGAATCTTTTTTAGGAAGCTACCCACCTGCTCCGATAGGGCAGCTCCTCCTACAATCACTTCGCGAAACTCGCCGCCTAGTGCATGCTTGAGCTTGCGTCGGATGCTCTTGTACACAATGCTTTTGAGCCCGGGTATGTGGGTGAGGAACTTAATAAGAGGTTGCTCTAGCTTGGGAGCAATTGCCTGCTTGTAGATCTTCTCTAGGATGAGGGGAACGGTAATGATGAGTTGTGGGCGTACCTTGGCAAAGGCAGCCATGATAACACGGGGAGAGGGGACTTTGCCCAAGATGGTGACGTGTGCCCCCATGGTGATGGGTGTTACCAAATTGAATGCACAGCTATAAGCGTGCGCTAGAGGCAAGAAGCACAACTCACGATGCCCCCGATACATGAGGTCGAGCCGATGAGCATAGAGGGCATTACCCGCAATATTTTGTCCGGTAAGGAGCACCCCCTTGCTTACGCCTGTGGTACCACTTGTATAGTTGATGTACATTACCTCGCTATTATCTCGCTGAGCAAAGCAGATGCTCTCGCGGGCAAAGCTGCCGCCCTCGGAGTAGAGTTTCCATCGCTCGCGGTGAGCAATAGATTCTCTTAGGGCTTTTTCGTTCTCCTCTTTTTGCTTGGCAACGTGTACTATATCCAGCTCTTCTATCCCCATAAGTATCTCTACTTGGGGGCAACGATTATGGTCTATAGCGGTGCGGAGCTTCTGGTCTAGGAAGAGTATGCGAGAGTCACTATGATCGATAATGCGCTCAGCATCCTGAGGGTTAAAATCCTGTAGGATGGGAACAATTACCGCACCATAGGTAATAGTGGCAATAAATATAATGCACCAGCGTGCTGAGTCTGCCCCCATGAGGGCTACCTTGTCTCCGGCTTTGAGATCTGCCGTGCGAAAGAGGGCATGGAGGCGGGCAATCTCCTGAGCCGCGCTGCCATAGGTAAAGGTTTCGTTTGTATCGTAGTCAGTAAATGCCGGTAAGTCAAAACTCTCTTTGAAGGAGTCTTCGATTACCTTTAGTAGGTTCCTGTTAACGTCGTTATTCGTATATTTATTCATGCACAGTTATTCTTTAGCTGTGCAAAAGTAGCTCTTATTGATGAATTGTAGGTATAGATAGATACACAAATTGGCCTAAAATGTGTATTTATATGGAAGAATGGAGTGGAATATTGTACCTTTGGGGTTTGTAGAATGAGACCCTAAAGTAGTATGATTTACTCCCTTATCGCGGCAATTGTTGTTGTCCTTTGTCTTGCCTTTTTACTCTTGAGAGAGCATCGTATTTCCCTATCTATCAGAGATAAACGAGAGCAGGATCAGGCCGAAATAGTAGAGGCGCGTACTCTAATCTCGGTACAAAAAGAGGAGATCCGAAGAGTAACTGAGGAGCGTGAGCAAAGGCAAAGCTCCCTTGAGCAATTGAGGAGCGAAAAGGAGAACCTAGAGCACGAGAGCTATCGTTGGCAGGTAGAGTGTCAGCATCTGCAACGCGCTCTCGAAGAGGCGAAACTGAAGAATCAAGACCAAGCCAAGGAGCTACAGTTGCAGTTCAAAGAGATTGCCACGCAGATTGTGGAAGAGCGTTCTAAAACCTTAGGAGTACGCAACGAGGAGACGCTTCGCCCCTTGCGAGAGGATATAGAACGCCTCGGTAAGAGGGTAGAGGAGACCTATAGTGCTGAGTCGCGCGAGCGTATCTCATTGCAAAGTACCATCCGAGATCTAATGCAGCAGAGTGGCACACTAAGTACCGAGACGAATGCCCTTATCAAAGCCCTCAAGGGGGATAGCAAAGTGCAGGGGGATTGGGGAGAGATGATCCTTGAGAACATTTTGCAGTCGAGCGGTTTGCGGCGTGGTGAGGAGTATACGGTACAGGAGACCTTGCGAGATGAGCAAGGGGATGTGTTACGTCCTGCGGGAGAGAGGAGTGCTTTGCGCCCCGATGTGATCGTGCGTTACCCCAATGGAGGGGCTATGGTAATCGATAGTAAGGTCAGTCTTACGGCTTATAGTAGATACGCAGCCACAGAAGATGATGAGGAGCGTAAGCGTTTTGCTCAAGAGCATCTCGATAGTGTGCGTAAGCATATTGCAGAGCTATCGGCCAAGCGTTATCCTGAGTTTGTAAAGGGGGCTCCCGACTTTGTTGTGCTATTTATCCCCAACGAACCGGCTTATACTCTGGCTCTCATGCAAGATCCCTCTCTCTGGGAATCGGCATACGCAAAGGGGGTTGTGCTCATCAATGGTACCAATTTGATCGCCGTGCTGCGCATGGCGCAAGATATGTGGCAGCGAGATCGACAAATTAAAAATGTGGAAGAGATTGTACAGCGTGCCAGTGCCATGTACGACAAGTTTTGCACTTATGCGGCTACGCTTGTAGAGACGGAAGAGAAGATGGTAAAGGCAACAGAGAGTCTGCGCAAGGCACGAGGGCAATTGAGCGAGGGGCGAGGAAACTTTATCCATCAGATGGAGCAATTACGCGAATTGGGCGTCAAGAATACCAAGAACATCCCGACTAGTATTTTGCCCCCCACGGAGTAATCTTCACTCTATCATAAGGTTTGCCCCAAGTACCTATCCATTGCGTGATAAGGCACTTGGGGCATACTTTTATTGTGTTAGTTTAATATCTCAGTCTCTGCCACCCGCAATCATCGGAGGCATATCCCTGGATTCTCTTTACTCCTCTTCGTACATATTGTATGAGATGTTGCTCTCTTTCCATTTATCCTTCGGGGTTACATCGCCATCAGGATAACCTATAATAATAGTATTAAGAGGTATTAAAATCTCCGGCAGTCCAAGGACCTCAGATACAGCAGTGTAGCGTTCTTTTGCCGGGTAGGCTCCAGTCCATACGGCTCCGAGTCCCATTCCCGTAGCTGCTAGGAGAATATTTTCTGAGGCTGCGGAACAATCCTGAATCCAAAACTCGCGTGCATCGCCATCGAGAGCTTTGGTCATGTTGCCACAGACTACAATAGCCAGCGGAGCCTTAGCAGCCATAGCGGCATGGGGGTTAGCCTCAGCAAGTTTTTGCAGCAAACTCTTATCTGTAACAACGACAAAGTGCCAGGGTTGTTTGTTTTTGGACGTTGGGGCTGCCATCCCTGCCCGGAGCAGTTTTTCTATCTTTTCCTCTTCAACAGACTTATCTAGATAGGAGCGGACAGATGTTCGCTCGAGAATATTGTTGAGAACCACTTCCGAGGTGTCCTGTTGTTGCGCCTTCTCACCCCCGGTTACTGCAAGCTTATAGCCGAGGAATACAAGTGCAATGGCGAGTGCTACATTGAGAATCGTTGAAGTCTTCATATCGTTTATTTCTTGTTTTGGGGAGTTGAATATTGACTACACTTAAAGAGAGAGCCTGTGGGACAAACAAAGCGGCAGTAGGGCCGTATAACCACTGTGGAGAGGGCCACGAATACTACAGCAATGGCAATGACCACCCATGAGGCTGATTGGAAGATAAAGGCAGAGAAGGGCTCGTAATCGATCCAATCGGACCATACACCTGTCCACAAACATAGCATGAGTACAGCCCATAGGATCTGGCGAAAGATATCCAAGAGCTTGATCGTCTTTGGCTTCATTTTAATCTTATACTTTACGCATTTCCCTGCAAGCTCTTGCAATGAGCCGAGCGGACACACATGCGTACAGTAGTACGACTTCTTGCCAAAAAGCGGATACACGAAGGCCGTGATGAGCATGATGACCGGTACGATTAGGGCTATTACATTCATACCATTTGACATATAGCTGATCATTGATGTGTAGTTCAGAAACGAGCCGCACCAGAAGCCTAGTACGACAACATTAAGGATTTGCTGAGCTATCCTATAGTGTTTATTCCTAACAAAAAGTGGTACAATGGCAGCTAAGAGCACTACAATTAGTCCGGCTATAGCCTTGGCAGAGAGGTCGAAATCTGACAAGATTGATCCCTTTACGGGATTATTCGCCGCGTACTGAAGTCCTCGCTGTACGTTCTCGATGATAGCCTTTGATGTGAATGTTGCACCGGATACACCGTCTACCTCCAGTTGCTGTGCTTCTTCTATGGTCAGCCCATCCCACTTACTAAGGAGTATTGATGCCGACTCAAAGAATTTGGGAGTCTCTGAATTTGGGAGTGCTTTGATATTCTTAATTCTACCCTCTTCCAGGGTGATTTCCAAAGGAACGGTACCTCCATAGCCTATGATGTCTTTCCCTAGTTCCGTAGTATTTAATCGTATTGAGCCATCTTCAAGCACGGTCATCGTCTCCGTCTTAGTAGCCTCCTCTTGTTGCTGCTTCAGATCGTGTCCTAAGACCTTTCCGTCTCTGCCCAGACTTACGGCCATGACCACTAGGAGAGATGTTATCAAATATAACAGCTGCTGTAGTTTCCCTGAATAATTCTTCATATAGTCTTTATATTATTGTTTCTTTCACATTAAGGAGTTTCTTCAAATCCATGTTTTTATTCCTCGATAGGGGAGAACGTGAGTTGTAGATAACGGCGGGTATTGGGGGTAATGGCAAAAGCATCCGTGCGCTGCATGGGTACCACCCAAAGAGGTTGCTCACCTGTCAGAAGTAGGGGAATGGAAGAAAAAAGTGTTGGTACTACTCCCTTTTCATTCAGTATCTTATGGATGGTTTTTCGTCCTTTGAGCCCAAAGGGTTGTATTTTCTCCTCTGGATCTATTGCGGAAATGGAGAGAGTAACCACGTCTTTAGCATCAGAGTGGTGTTGACTTAGAGCGTCCCAATCCAGCATAATAGTGAGAGAGGAGGAGGGGATAGGCTCTCCCTTTTCATGGATGGAGTAGGAAAAAATGCCATAAGAGGTAACTATCTCCCCTTGCTTCGAGTTTATGCGAAGATATTCCACGGCTCCTTCTTTCTCTCTTGGAGGCTTGGAGATGAGGTGGAGTAGCCCTTTACGGCATTCCAGCGTGTGGCTATTTGCCGTAATGCTAACGGGATGGGGAGATGAGAGTTGTGCTGCAAATTGCTCAATAGCATCTGCAGAAAAACCTTTCCCTTTCGTAATGTAATGGAGCAGGGTAGGGGCAACGCCCGAGCGAAGTAGACTCTCTACTTTATAAGTCAATATCGTGGTATAAGAGAAGGGGAATACCTGAGGTACACGTGCTTCTGTAAGTAGTGCTTCGATGCCTTTTTGGTATATAGTCTCAGCATCTCGCAGGTGTGCCAATGTACTTCTAGAGGTGGTAAGGAATTGGGGGTTCAGTTCCTGAAAAAGCGGAATGATGCGATGACGGATGGCATTTCGCTTGATAGTGGTGTCTTGGTTGGTGCTGTCGTTGCAAAATGTTTGCCCCAATAGATGAAGAAAATCGTGAATCTCTTTGGGGTGCACATCAAGTAAGGGGCGGATAATCGAACTGCGTTTGGGGAGAATGCCACGTAGCCCTGTAAGCCCTGTCCCTCTTGAGAGGTTCCCCAAAAGTGTCTCTACATTGTCTTGTAAGTGATGGGCTACGGCTATGGCTTCAATGCCCCGTTTGGAGGCTTCTTGCTCAAATACTTGATAGCGGAGGTCACGAGCGGCCATCTCCACGGATAGACCGTGGGAGGTGGCATAGGCACGGGTATCGAAGTGATGAACCTCTAACTGAATCCCCAGTTGAGCCGAGAGAGCTCGGCAGAAATGCTCATCTCGGAGACTCTCTTCTCCTCTCAAATGGAAATTGCAATGTATGGCAATTGGGTGATACTCAGTAATCTGTAAGGCAAGTAGTAGCGCCACCGAATCAGCCCCTCCACTTAGGGCCACGAGTACCGAAGCGTGTGGCTCCAAGAGATGATGGCGACGGATACTTTGCCGCATGGTGCGCATCAGGGGGTGATGATAGACCTGAGGATTCGTCTTCATAAGGCGAATTTACAAAAATAGGGCGTACCAAAAGTTGTTACTTCTGATACACCCTACATTTATATTAGGAGGAGATACTCAAAAGGTGTTTATTGCATTTTGAGTAGATCTGGGTCGATAATGATACGTCCGCAATACTCGCAAATAATCTCTTTTTTGTGGAGTTTGATTTCGAGCTGACGCTGAGGGGGAATGCGATTGAAGCATCCACCACAAGACTCACGGTCGATGGGTACAACGGCAAGTCCGTTGCGAGCCCCATTGCGAATGCGGTGGAAGAAAGCAAGTACACGGGGATCTTGGATCTCTTTCTCCTGCTTAGCCGCTTCTTTGCGTAGCCTTTCTTCGTCTTCGTGTGTCTCTTGTATGATGCTGTCGAGCTCCGATTTCTTCGCCTTTAGGTCGCCTGCACGGAGTTCGAATTGTTCCTTGTATTTTGCAATATCAGCCTTGCGAGCTTGTAGCTCTTGGGTGTATTCGCGTATTTTCTTCTCGCTGAGGGTAATCTCTAACTCTTGGTATTCAATCTCTTTTGAGAGGTTGTCATACTCACGATTGTTGCGAACATTATCTATTTGAGCCTTGTATTTCTCGAGCAACTCACGAGACTGAGCTATCTTGCTGCGTTCTGCAGTAACCGATTGTGATAGGGTTTTGGCAGAAGAAGCCGTATTGTCGAGACGTGTTTGCAACTGAGCAAGGTCGTTCTCTATGTTCTCAACTTCGAGAGGAAGTTCGCCACGAAGTATTTCAATTTCATCTATGCGCGATAGGGTTGCCTGCAGACGAGCCAAAGCGGTGAGACGCTTTGCTACACGTTCTTCTGCGGTTTCTGGTTGGGCAACCGAAGCGGCATCCTCTAGCTTTTTGGTGGTAGGTTCTTTCTTTGCTGGCGTTTCTTTCTTGGCCATATTACTTATAGGTGATTAACCGGATTATTGTCGTACAACGACTCTCGAAGTGCAAAGTTAGGGAATTTTGCCGAGATAATGTCACTAAATAGCCTGCGAGCGATGGATTCACTCTCGTGATGTCCGATGGTGACAAAGAGGAGATGACCGGCCGCATCTAGGTAGTCGTTGTATTTTCCCTCGCCCGTAAGGTAAACATCGGCATGCTGTGCGATGGCGTTGGATAGGAAACTTCCTCCACTTCCACCGCACAAAGCAACGCGAGAGATCGCCTTCCCCAAGGGACGAGAATAGGCAACATGCTCGACCTCGGGCCACTGAGAGACTTTTTTGAGGAACTCTTCTTCGCTTATAGGATGGGGGAGCTCGCCGATAACACCCGTGCCAATTTTGTCTTGTGGAGTTGCTAGGGAAATGAGTTCGTAGGCAGGTACCTCGTATGGATGAGAAGCGTAAATCGCTTCTATTACTTTGTGAACGAGATGAGGCTCTACAAGGAGAGAAATTTGTGTTTCTGCCACCTCTTCCAGTTCTCCTAGAGAGCCAATTGCGGGGTTCGCTCCCTCCAATGGACGGAAATGCCCTCGCCCCTCTACCGAAAACGAACAACTATCGTAGCATCCCAATCTGCCTGCTCCTGCGGCACACATGGCGCTCTCTACTTCGGGAGCAGAGGCGGTGGGCACCATAACTGATAGCTTGTAAAGGTTGCAAGGCTGGGCTACAAGGGCGCGTGTATTTTGCAGTTGCAGTCGCTCGGCTAGGTAGTAGTTAATACCTTTAGCCGCGTTATCCGCATTGGTATGAGCCGAATAGATAGCAACGTCATGCTTGATAGCGAGGGCAACGGTACGCTCTTGGTAGGTCTGACACCCGATGCGTTTGAGAGGACGGAAGAGTAGGGGATGATGGGTAATGAGTAGGTTACAGCCATTCTCTAGAGCCTCTTGTACGGTGGCTTCTGTTGCCTCTACGGCAAGCATAGCCCCAGTGCACTCAAGGTTCGGGTTGCCTACTTGCCAGCCGCTGTTGTCCCAAGTCTCCTGTAGAGACAAGGGGCAAACTTCTTCTAGGGCTGCAATTATATCAAGATGGGTAGGCATCTAAAGATTTACTGCTCTTTGGCCGGGCGGAGGATGAGGTTGAGTTCATCAAGTTGTACCTGATCGATTGCCGAGGGGGCATCAATCATTACATCGCGGCCGGCGTTGTTTTTGGGGAATGCAATGCAGTCGCGGATGGAGTCTAGACCTGCCATGATAGAAACCCAGCGGTCAAGCCCGAATGCTACCCCTCCGTGGGGAGGTGCTCCGTACTTGAAGGCGTTCATCAAGAACCCGAATTGCTCCTCGGCTTTCTCCTTGGTAAAGCCAAGAACTTCAAACATCTTATGCTGCAATTGTGAGTCGTGGATGCGGATGGATCCTCCTCCAACTTCTACACCATTGATCACCATGTCGTAAGCATTGGCGCGCACGGCTCCGGGATCGGTGGAGAGGAGAGAAATGTCTTCCGGCTTGGGGGAGGTGAAGGGGTGGTGCATTGCGTAGAAGCGTTGCGTCTCTTCGTCCCACTCGAGTAGGGGGAAGTCCACAACCCACAGACACTCAAATTTATTGGGGTCTTTGAGTCCGGCAAGGTCGGCTACGTGCAGACGGAGTGTACCCAATTGCTTGAGCACACTGTAACGTTCCGCGCCGAGTAGTATGAGGACGAGGTCTCCGCTCTTTGCCTCTGCTGCCTGAGCTATTGCTTTGAGTGCGTCGGCGTCGAAGAACTTATCTACGGAACTTTTGAAAGAACCATCGGCATTGCACTTGATCCAGATGAGTCCCTTTGCTCCTACTTGAGGACGCTTTACATAGTCTGTAAGTGCGTCGATCTGCTTACGCGTATACTCGGCAGCTCCCTCTACGGCAATGGCTCCCACATAGGCAGCTTCGTCCATAAGACTCATGCCGTGCCCTTGGGCTAGAGTGGTAATCTCGCGGATAGGCATCCCGAAGCGGAGGTCCGGCTTGTCACTCCCGTAGCTATTCATGGCTTCATGCCAGCTCATTCTACGGAAAGGGGTAGCGGGAGTGACTCCACGTATTTTGCTGAAAAGCTCTACGGCAAGTCCCTCGAAGACTGTGAGGATATCCTCTTGGTCTACAAAGCTCATCTCGCAGTCTATCTGCGTAAATTCGGGCTGACGATCGGCACGAAGGTCCTCATCACGGAAGCACTTCACGATCTGGAAGTAGCGATCCATCCCAGCTACCATCAATAGCTGCTTAAAGGTTTGAGGAGACTGTGGTAGAGCGTAAAACTCGTTAGGATTCATACGCGAAGGCACTACAAAGTCGCGAGCCCCTTCGGGGGTAGACTTGATGAGCATGGGGGTCTCAATCTCCAAAAATCCCAAGCGATCTAGGTAATTGCGAGTGAGGAGAGCCATGCGATGGCGTAGCTCGATATTGCGCTTTACGGGGTCGCGACGGAGGTCGAGATAGCGATACTTCATGCGGAGATCGTCTCCTCCGTCTGAGTTGTCTTCGATGGTAAAGGGAGGAACTTCTGAGGGATTGAGTACTCGGCAGCTTGTTACCTCTAGCTCAATATCTCCTGTTGCTATCTTGTCGTTTTTGGCAGACCGCTCACGTACCACGCCGGTGGCTTGTAGTACACATTCGCGCCCAACACCATCAAGAGCCGATTGGAGCTCGGGGTGTGCAGAGTCGAATACGAGTTGAGTAATGCCGTAGCGATCGCGAAGATCGAGGAACGCCATAGCCCCCATTCTACGAAGTTTACTTACCCAACCTGCAAGAGTTACCTCACTACCTATGTGCTCTTTGCGGAGCTCTCCGCACGTATTTGTCCTGTACATTTTGTTCTTTTGTTAGCCTATAATCTCTCTATCCGGAGAGCTATCAATTCATGGTTACAAAGGTACTAATATTTACATCTATATGGTTGTCGTAATAGACAAACCCCACTCCTACAATCGGAAAGAATGCAGGGAGTGGGGCTCTTTATGAGTATGGGTGCAAGATCAAATTCCCCTTATGGAGGGATTACACCCGGTAAAAAGGGCGAGTTTATTACTCTGCGCCGGCTTTTCTATTGAGGAAGATATGGGCAAGAAACCCGATGATAACTAAGCCCAAGCCACCGCCCAATGTAACATTGCTCGTCTTATCTAAAAAGTGAGGTATAGCGATAACTAACACTCCAATGAGGAGGAGTATTGATCCGAGATACTTTTGGAGATTGTTCATATAGCTCTGTACTATCTATTTTGTTCTGAGTGCAAATTAAGCAATTATTGCTGAATCGGAGAAATCTTTGCCTGGAAAAAGCAACCCTCTTGCCCTATTGTGTAGGGAAGAAAGGCTGGCTTTCTCTTTGATTTCATTAGAATTCGGCATTGTTTGGGGTACGAGGGAAGGGGATAACATCGCGGATGTTGCTCATCCCCGTTACGAAGAGAAGGAGACGCTCGAAGCCCAATCCAAAGCCGGCATGAGGCACTGTGCCAAAGCGACGAGTATCTAGATACCACCAAATATCTTTCTCGGGCACTCCCATCTCTTGAGCGTGAGTGCGAAGTTTGTCAAAGTCAGCTTCACGCTCGCTACCGCCGATAATTTCGCCGATTAGAGGGAAGAGAACGTCCATGCCTCGTACCGTCTTTCCATCTTCGTTTTGCTTCATATAGAAGGCTTTAATCTCCTTCGGATAGTCGGTCATGATCACGGGCTTTTGGAAGTGTTGCTCCACAAGGTAACGCTCATGTTCGCTGGCGAGGTCTACGCCCCAATACACGGGGAATTCAAATTTGTGCCCCTCGGCAATTGCCTTTTCGAGTATCTCAATCCCTTGAGTATAGGTGATACGCTCGTAGCTATTGGCAAGGACAAAGCGAAGACGATCCATCAGACCCTTATCGAAGTGCTCCGAGAGGAACGCTAGGTCGTCCGCACAATTGTCAAGAGCCCACTGTACACAATGCTTGGTAAACTCCTCTGCAAGGTCCATGTTGTCGTGCACGTCGAAGAAGGCAATTTCGGGCTCAATCATCCAAAACTCAGCAAGGTGACGAGGTGTATTGGAGTTTTCTGCACGGAAGGTAGGGCCAAAAGTGTAAATCCCTCCAAGGGCAAGAGCCGCTAGTTCCCCCTCGAGTTGTCCTGAGACGGTAAGGGCGGTAGGTTTACCGAAGAAGTCTTTTTTGTAATCCACTTCGCCGGCCTTGTTAAGAGGTAATTTATCTAGGTTTAGAGTCGTTACGCGGAACATTTGCCCTGCTCCTTCCGCATCACTAGAGGTAATGATGGGGGTATGCACATAGTAGTATCCTTTCTTATGGAAGAAGTCGTGGATGGCAATTGCCATGTTGTGTCGGATACGTAATATGGCACCAAAGGTATTGGTACGGGGGCGTAGATAGGCAATATCGCGGAGGAACTCTAAGGAGTGTCCTTTCTTCTGTAGGGGATAGCTATTGGGATCGCATGTGCCAAATATGGTAATCTCCTCAGCTTGTAACTCAACGCTTTGTCCTGCTCCCTGTGAGGCTACGAGGGTGCCTCGTACGGCCAAAGATGCTCCAGTCGTGATTTGTTGCATAACCTCGGGTGAGAAGCGAGCCAGATCTGCTACGATTTGTAGATTATGGATACAGCTACCATCGTTGAGTGCAATGAAGCTTACCGCTTTATTGCCACGGCGCGTACGCACCCAACCCATAACAGTGATTTCTTGATCTAATGTAGGCGAGGCAATAACCTCTTTAATCATCAATCTTTTCATGTACCGATATTGTTATACTCTCTCTATTTTATTCGTAGAAGTCGTGACGGAGATTGCGTACTTCGTCCTCTGTGAGGTAACGCCATCTGCCTCGTGGTAGATCTTTTTTGGTCAAGCCGGCAAAGTAAACGCGATCGAGTTTGTAAACGCGGTAGCCAAGATGCTTGAATATACGACGCACGATGCGGTTACGCCCTGAGTGGATCTCTATACCCACAATGGCGAGATTGTTTTCGTCTACGTAGCTGATAGCGTCTGCATGGATCTCCCCATCTTCTAGCTCTATACCCGAAGCGATTTGTTGCATGTGCTCCACCGATACAGGTTTATCAAGTGTTACTTGATAGATTTTCTTCTTCTCGTACTTGGGGTGCATGAGCTTTGCCGCTAGGTCTCCATCATTGGTAAGAAGGAGAAGCCCTGTGGTATTCCTATCAAGACGACCGACCGGATAGATACGCTCGTTGCAGGCGTTACGTACCAAGTCTATGGCTGTGAGTCGCTTCTCGGGGTCGCTGCTGGTCGTTACGCAGTTGCGTGGTTTGTTAAGCAGTACGTATATCTTTTTTTCGATGGAAACGGGCTTCCCATCTACCGAAATAAAGTCTTCTCGAGTGACGTGTTTTCCTAGCTGTGTGACGATTTCTCCGTTTACAGAGACGTGTCCATCTACGATGAGTTGGTCGGCTACACGGCGAGAGCATACGCCCGAACTGGCCAGAAACTTATTGAGACGGAGAGGAGTCTTAGGATCCACCGGCATCTCAGGATAAGAGATAACCTCCTCCGGTCTGCGTTGAATTTTCTTCTTTTTCTTTTTCTTCCCCTTGGGAGATTGGGCAGCGTGTGGTGTTTTTTCATCAAGAGGCTCTGCACTATGACGCTTCTTTTGTCGCTCAAAAGGATAGATGGGCTTGCCGTCTTCTCTACTTCCTTCTTGGGAAGGATATCTCCCGCGGACGTGGTTAGAAGCTCTATGAGAAGAGGTGCGTACGGGTTCATCTTGCTCGAGCATTTGCATGGTGCGCCCTATCACTTCGTCTGCTTCGCGTGATAGTTTGTCAAACATGCCTTCGAGTGATATATCCCAATCTTCGTCATTGTTGCTCTCCTTTTGCTGTGCTACAGCACGGGAGGCATCATTGTTTCTACTGATGATAGATGCGCTACCACGCTTGTCTTCGTCGGTAGAAACAAGGATACAACTTTTGCGGTCGGTGGTTTGGGAAATCCGGGTGCGAGTACGCTTGCGTCCCCCTGTATTTGTTTTAGTTGGGGTCTCGTCGTTTGAGACTTTTGATTCTGAAGCCGTGGCATCTTGCTCTTTCTCAGGCGCAGCCTCTGCTGAGGACTTCTCTGAGTTTTGAAGAGCTTTTTCTTCAGATTCGATGGAGTCTTTATTTTCCATTCGGATAATTCAGTGATCTACTTTTAGGTGAGTGTAGACTCTTTTTGTTTTGTACTAATAAAATATTTGTCTTGATCTCGTACACCTCTCGTGTATGGAACCAAGATGACGAAAAGGCAATACCGGATGGAATAGAACGGTATTTTGTCCCTCCTATCTTGCCCCTTGATCAAAAACTTTTCTTGATTCTTTGGCTATAACTTTGTCTGCTTTCAGTTTATTCCTTTCCTACAGACCCTCACAAAGGTAGTGATTTATTTATATACCTACGTAAGTTTGGGGAGAAATGGCACGCATTTCTTCTTTGATGCTTGGGGCAACATCCAACGTGTCAATAAAGCGATGGATGCTGTCCTCCGTCATGGCTTCTCCTGTACGTGTGAGTTGCTTTAGCGTTTCGTAAGGGTTGGGGTATCCCTCTCTTCTTAGTATGGTTTGTAGGGCTTCTGCTACCACCTCGTAGTTGCTTTGCAAGTCGTGGGCGATGGCCTCTTCGTTCAGAAGTATCTTTCCTAACCCCTTTTCGAGGCTCTTTAGTGCAATAAGAGTGTAGCCCAGGGGTAGCCCTTCGTTGCGGATAACGGTAGAGTCCGTCAGATCGCGTTGTAGGCGAGATATAGGGAGCTTCGATGCCAAGAATAGAGCTATCGAACTAGAGAGCATGAGATTGCCTTCGGCGTTTTCAAAGTCAATAGGATTCACCTTGTGAGGCATGGCAGAGGAGCCAACTTCGCCTGCTTTGATGCGCTGTTTGAAGTAGCCCATGGAGATGTACATCCAGATATCGCGGGCAAGATCGACCAAAATAGTATTGATGCGCGCTATGCTTTCGAGGAGAGCTGCCAAATGGTCATAGTTTGATATTTGGGTTGTGATTTGCTCCCTTTCGAGCCCCAAAGAGGCTACGAAATGGTTGCCAAATTGCTTCCAATCGATCTCGGGATAGGCTACGTGGTGGGCATTAAAGTTACCCGTTGCCCCACCAAATTTAGCCCCAAAGGGGATTGCATGATAGAGTTTCAATTGTTCCTCTAGTCGGTATACGTATACCCCGAACTCCTTGCCTAGGCGAGTGGGGGAGGCGGGTTGCCCGTGCGTCCGAGCCAGCATGGGGATTTCTGCCCACTCATGGGTGTATTTGTGGAGCAGCTCCAATACTCGAGAGAGTGCCGGCTCAAAAACTTCTTTGAGAGCCCCGCGGAGCATCATCGGGAAGGCTGTGTTGTTGATGTCTTGAGAGGTAAGTCCAAAGTGCACGAACTCCTTAGCCCACGATAGATTGAGGGCATCAAAAGCAGTCTTTATGTAGTACTCAACCGCTTTGACGTCATGATTGGTTACAGACTCTATCTCCTTTACCTTGGCAGCCTCCTCGGGAGTGAGCGTTCGGTAGAGGTCGCGTAGCTGTTCCTTTGTAGCTGAGTCTATTTTGTTTTGCAGCTGAGGAAGCGTGTCCGACAGGGCAAGAAAATATTCTATTTCAACCCAAATGCGATAGCGAATTAGGGCATATTCGGAGAAAAAACTACGCAGGTCTTGGGTCTTAGATTGGTAGCGCCCGTCAAGGGGAGTAAGTGCAAGAAGACTATCAAGAGACATAAACAAAATGATAATGATGAGGGATAGAAGATTTTTTTATCGGTATAGGAGGGCTACAGCCTGGGCGGCGATTCCCTCTTTCCGCCCTGTGTAGCCTAGATGTTCTGTGGTTGTTGCTTTTATAGAGATGCGCACCTCTTTGCCCAAAATGGCAGCGATGCTCTCCTTCATAGCCTCTATATAGGGAAGCATCTTGGGTGCCTGAGCTATGATTACGAGGTCTATGTTGCCGATACTCCAACCCTCGGAGGCTACGAGAGAGGCTACACGCTCCAACAAAATACGGCTGTCTATTCCCTTATAACTATTGTCGCTAGGCGGGAAGTGGTAGCCTATATCGCCCAAGGCTGCGGCTCCCAAGAGAGCATCGCAGAGGGCATGAAGGGCAACATCTCCATCGGAATGTGCTTCCAATCCCATCTCGTAGGGGATTTCTACTCCGCAGATACGTAGGGGGTATCCTACTGCCAATCTATGTACATCGAAGCCCGTGCCAACGGAGAAGGGACAACTCATATCACAATCGTACTTAGGTTTTTTGGAGAGGTCTTTTAGCGAAGGAGGTTGCGAATCCCATCCATATCAAAGGAGAGCGAGAAGCGCAACGTCTGATCTAGAGGGTTGCTGGGGACTGCTGATATTAGGTAAGAGGCGTCGAGACTGAAGACACTCATCTTGAATCCGGCACCTGCTGTAAAGTATTGTAGATTCCCCTTATTGGGGTGTTGGTACTGATAGCCGGCACGAAGGAAGAAGCGATTGTTGTAACTATACTCGGCTCCGATCCCTAGATTTATCTCTTGGAGTTCTTCCTTAAATCCCCCGGGTGCATCGCCAAACGATTTGAAGA
This sequence comes from uncultured Porphyromonas sp., assembly GCA_963539975.1. GTDB lineage: Bacteria > Bacteroidota > Bacteroidia > Bacteroidales > Porphyromonadaceae > Porphyromonas. The sequence goes on from CAUTMR010000004.1 coordinate 150,458, forward strand.
TACCGGCAATAGAGGAGGTTTTTTTGTACTCTTCTATCTTACGAGCATATTCATCCGGCTTGGTGGGGTCTTTGATAGGAGGTGTGGGAACCAATAGTTTATTGGCCTCGATATTGAGAGAGAGGGCGTTGTAATCGTCGAAGGGATAGAGAATACCCGTACCCACACGCAGGTTGGTGGGGATAAACATAGACTGATTGCCGCCGTAAGATATCTTGGTACCGATATTGCTAATGTTGAAACCGAAAGTCCAGAGAGGCTCGGAATCACCGGCCACGAAGTACTTAGTCAGATAGCCGGCAATGTCGGCAGCGAAGGCGTTACCTGCACGATTTTCTCCCGTACTGCTTGCTGTGTTTTGATCGCTACGAATGTAACGGAGCACAACTCCCATGGAGTAATCGGGGGTTATCTGCAACGAGTAACCAAAGTCTAGAGCAAACTCATTAGGGTGAGCCTCCCCTAGAGAACGTGCAAGGTCGTCGAAAGTACGAATGGTACCAAGCGAGAAGAAACGTAGAGAAGCACTCAGAGCTTGGTTGTTTTCGCTACCAATCTTGTAGTACCCGGTGAGTTCCATTAGTTTGATATCGTTTACCAACTTGGCAAGCCATGGGGTATAGGTGAAACTGACTCCGGCCTTGCTCGATAGCAACGCGTACTTAGAGGGGTTGTAATACTGCGAATTAACATCGGGAGTAGAGCTTACACCAACGTCTCCCATACCCGCAGCACGAGCTCCCGGGGATATGTGAAGCGAAGGCACCGAGGTGGTGACTGCGTTGAAGCGTTGCTCTTGTACATCATTTTGTGCCACGAGGGCAAGCGTAGAAACAATAACGTAGACTCCTATAACTAGGAGACGCTTTAGGATTGTACAATTCATCTTAATTCTATACGTGTCAAGTTGTGTAACTTAGTTGGTGTACTCTTTTGTTCACAACTCTATTGTGCCGCAAAAGTACAATATTCTGTTCATTTGGTTGCCCCGGAGGAACTCTCTTCTAGGAGTAATTTCCCCATCGTTGTAGCACTTTTTCCATTGCTACCGGATAGGGTACACCTATATATGTATAGTCCTCTTATGGGCGAGGTTTGATAGGAGGTAGTGGGAGTCCAAGGGATACGAATGCTCCCTTGTGAGGGGGATACAAGGCTAAATGATGGGCTCTTAGCTACGCATCGTCCTGTGAAGTCGAAGAGCTCGATGGTAAGCGACATCTCCTCTCCGGGGGTATTTGTAAATATCTCAAAGGTGATGGGAGTACCAAGTAAGGCCGGATTGGGGAAGGCCTGAGAGGCAGCAACTTGGGGAGCCAAATCTTTGTTTACACGGAACGAAATACTCTTCTCTGCCGCATTATTAAAGACGTCCCATACACGAAGAGTGGCGGTGTGATCCCCCTCAGGTAGTGTGGGGAGTAGGTACACGACGGTGCCCTTGCCGGCCTCTAGTTGGTTGGCTCTATAGTAATCGTTGAGAGTAAAGGTGTAGGTAGGATTGTTGTCTATGGACAACGTAATACCATGCCCTAGACCTCCTGCCGATAAATTGATACCGCTCATATCAAAAAGATCTGCCACGAATAGTGGAGTAGTGCCCACCACAATGGGAGCTCTTAGGGTGGAGTCATTGAGATAAATCCTCTGTATCTCGGGAGGGGTTTTGTCCTCTTCGGATCCACTCCCTCCCATCTCTAGTTTGAGGGATTTATCCACCCCCATGGCTTCACGCTTAAGAGAAGATGAGTAGGCATAGAAGTTGATTTTTCCTTTTTTATCGGAATAGGAAATATCTTTAGGTACTACAAAAGAGGCAGTGAACTGCCCATTTACAACCTCGGCATTACCGGCATAGATAATCCCGGGGTACTCTGAGAATTTGTATACACTCTCTTGATACTCCGGTATGTTTTCTTCTAATGTAGAGGAGATTTGCTCGGCATCGAATACGGTAATGGCAATCGTACCATTGAAGTTCCCGTCGATGGTTCCGCCCAAATCGTGTATAGCCCCTTCGAGCGAAACACGCTCAAGGGCATGTAGAGAAATACCTTTTTGAGGATCGGGTTGCTTCCCATTTATCTTGAGTAGGGCTGCTTGATGCGTAGGCATCTTAAGGCGCAGGGCAGGGTCTCCTATCAACGAGAAATTGAGTTTGTTAATCGTATCTGAGGTGTAGGCACTGTTCTTGGCATTGCGCAGCACGTCTCCCAATTGATGTAACTGCCCTCCCTTGTCTTGTGTGAAGAGTGTGCGCAAAAAATGTCTGTTTAGCTCTTGGTTGGGTACATCGAATACCACGCGGGTGGTGGTAAAGAGGGCAGAGGCTCCTCCTCTATCGTTGAGGAATGCCACTTCTCCGGCAGAGGTTGTACTATTGTCGTAGGGGCAGAAATCACAAGTGGCCGTTATCCAGAGGGGGAGGCGTTTGTTGCTTAGCCGCTGTACGTCAGGGAGGGTCATTATCTGCTCGTCCGTCCAAGCCGTAGGGCTACCATGCCCTGTATAATTGACAAGAAGGAGCCCTTGGTCTATAGCATCTAGGAGTTTCCGTTTGGCTGTGGGTACCGTTGTAAGCCCATTAACAGTGCTCTTGGGAAAGGCATCGAGGTACACCTTGTTTACGATGAGTTCGGGCTGTATCTCCTCTAGTATCTCTGTAAGCTCATTGGCTTGCCTGGCATGCGAATAGCCATCTTGGTTGTCTGCGAGGAAGAGGGTACGCGTCTTCCATACCCCGGGATCTCCGTTTTCGGCGTAGCGAATGGTCTTGTCTACGGCAGCTTTAGCTTCGCCAAGAGTACGAATGGGGAACCTCCCAATCCCAATAGATAGCTGTTTGCGGCCATTGGTCAGATGGTCTTCTCCATCGCGGAGGTAGCCAAAGTAGTCGTCCGTAGTATAGCTATAGATGTTGAGAGAATTGGAGCTTTGGTAGGTGAGTAGGAAGGGAGTGTTTTGTAGACCAATACTCTCCCAATGCACGCTTACCTTGCGGTTGTCTGCTGCGCCATCACCAAAGAGAAGAAGCTGTTGTGCTGATTGCTTCTCTCCGGGGTGGGCTGCCATCCAACGGTCGTAAAAGTATTTTGCCATTAGGCGATAGGCTGTAGCGTCGGGAGTCCCTGCATTGAATTCGTTAAATAGAGCCGTTTCTCCCACAACGAGTACTTGCATGCCGTCTACCGAGCGATGGTACTCGGCAAGTCGCTTTGCTTCGGAGAGAAATGCCTCCGGAGATAGTATGATAAGATCGGGCGTAGGGGCTGAGTGTAGATCCTGGTTAGCAACCTCCCCTACGACGTTTGGGGTATAGGCATCTTGCCAAGAGCATGCCAAAAAGTTATAGGGTTGCCCCTCTTGATCGAGTGCTTGTATGGTAAAAGAGTGTGTACCTCCGCTCTGTGTGGTCTGTACACGATAGGGGAGGGAGCCTTCGGGAGAGGTGGCAAGTATGATACCATCTTGGGGTAACCCTGAGACCTGATATAGGAGCGCATCGCTCCCCTCTTGCATCTTGCGGAAATCGGTTTGCTGCCCCGTGGTGTAGTGTAATCTTTGCTCAATAATAAACTCGAGAAAGTCTACGTAGGCATTTTCTCCGGCGGGGCGATAAGAAGCGTCCAGTGCGAGATTGCTAGAACTAGTCGTTGCCGTCACATTGGGTCTGAAGTGGTAAATACCGGCAAGGAAGTCACGAGATGTATGATCTTCGCTTAAAGAAATAGGATCTTTTACAAGCTCTTTACCATCGAGAGAGAGTGTAAAGAAGCCTTGGGTCGTCGGGCGAGCCATGTAGGCATAGTTTATTTTGATGGCATTGCCGGCTTGTTCGCCATGCCCGAGATTTACGAGGATTCGCTTGGGCTGCCCGCCCATGAGAGGCTCTCCAAAGAGCATTCGTCCCGATTGTTTGGGGGAGAATATGTCTCGCTCGTGCAGTACAAGGGCATCGTAGGTAGAGGTGAGAGCCGGAGCTGTTTGAGGGGCTGTTGGTTTGCGTTCCTCCATGAGTAGGGGGCCGGGCGTTGCTGCATCGCTAAGGAGGTAGTACCCAAGGCGTGTGTAGTGGTTGGTCACATGTCGATAGCACTTTTGAGCGGTATCGTAGTACCAGTGAGTCGTGCCCTCTCCATAGAAATAGATTGCATTGTTGTGCCTAAGGAGGGGCACTTGGGGAAGCCCTGCCACCGAAGAGGCTTTCTGCAAATCTTCGCTAAGTAACCTCCCTCCGCGTCCGTAGACGCCCACCGCTTCGGGATTGCTGAATCCCATCTGGCGCAATTTGTCATAGGAGAGCGTGTATAGCCCCGACTTGTCTACACTTATCTTGACCCACCGACCTGTGGCGAGGGGGGAACTTTCGCCTGCTCTATTTTGAGCAAAAACATGCCCTCCCACCCCCAAGAAGAGAAGGAAGAGACTACCGAAAATAAGAGAAAATCGGATCAGTTTATGGTGGCAGTCTGTAGGGCGTTGCACTACAGAGAGGAGACTATTGCGCTTCTTCATGTTTATATAACGGAAAAGTAGGGCTCTCTAGTGTATGGGGATAGGAGAGATCGTTATAGGAGGATTTCTCTCTTTTACTAAAGAAAAAATCCTTGCCCCCAGAGCCAAACTTCGGAGGAACTCGGGGGCAAGGGATAGAATAGTTAGGGGGATGCCTTAAAAATAGTTCTTACAAACTTGGTTGCAAGCAGAAGCCTAGGCTACGGGGCTACTCTCTATAGTCTCTTTGATAATCTCCCCAACTGTAGGGTGGGGGAATACTACAGAGGCCAACTCGTGTGCCTTGATGCCTCTTTCGATGGCAACAGCTATCACAACGATGAGTTCACTGGCAGGATTGCCCAGCATGTGTGCCCCGAGCAAGGTATCGTCCTCACCGATAAGGATTTTGCATACCCCATTGGCCATCTCGTTCTCAGCAACGAATCGACCGGCAAAAGCCATGGGCAACTGGTGCTTGCGGTAGCTGATACCCTCTTTTTTGAGTTGGTCTTCGGTCATCCCTACTCCCGCGACTTCGGGTTGTGTATAGATAATACCGGGGATGGCTCGGTAGCTCATTTGGGCATTTTTGCCAAGCATATTATCAACGGCTACCTCTGCTTCGCGCACCGCTGTGTGGGCTAGGAGTGAATAGCCCGTTACATCGCCTGCGGCATAAACGCCGGGGAGCGAAGTGCGCATCGTTGCATCTACTTTTACTCCTCGTCCCTCCATCTCAAGACCGAGGGGAGAGAGCTTTTCGGTTACAGGGCGGCGACCCACGCTTAGTAGGATGCGTTCTGTTGGGATGACAAAACTATTGTCTTCAAACTCTACTGTTACCCCTTCGGGAGCTACGGAGGTTACTTTGTGCCGGAGGTAGAATTTTACGCCTAGCTTGGTGTATTCGGCACGTAGCAAGGCGCCCATTTCGCTATCCATACCGCCTAAGATCTCGGGGAGCATCTCGATAACATGTACCTCCACGCCCACACGATTGTAGAAAGCGGCAAACTCCATCCCGATAACGCCTCCGCCGATAATGGCAATACTTTTGGGGAGTTCTTTGCTCTCAAGAGCCTCGCGGCTAGTCCAGTATTCCACGGTATTCAAACCGGGGATAGGGGGGGTAGAAGTCTCGCTACCCGAGGCGAGGAGGAGACGAGGAGCCGTATAGGTTTCTTCTCCTACCTTTACACTGTATTCTTGGGGTGTGGTGGGGGCTAGGATTTCCCCTTCGCCCGTGACTACGGTTACCCCGGCATTAGTCATTTTCCCCTTGATGCCGGCAACCAGCTTGCGTACAACTTTGTTTTTGCGAGCATTTACTTTGTCCATCAAAAACTGGTCGGCCGAAGCCTCGATGCCGTACTTCTTGGCATCCTCAGTGAGGTGCCAAATCTTGGCGGAGTAGAGCAACGTCTTGGTGGGGATGCACCCTTCGTTGAGACAAACACCCCCAAGGGCACGTTTTTCTATCAACAGAGTGTTAAGTCCTCCACGAGCAGCACGCTCTGCAGCTGTATAGCCGGCAGGGCCTCCCCCTAGGATGATTAGGTCGTGTGTAGGCATAGTCTTATTTCTTCTTCCCTTGGTTAGCAACAGCCTCTTGTAGGGCGCGGATTTCGTCGGGGTCTCCCAAGAAGCGATCGCTTACGAGGTTCATATTGTCGTCAAACTCAAAGAGGTAGGGTACTGCTGTGGGGAGATTGAGGGCTGGAATATCCTCGTCGGAAATTTGCTTTAGCACCTTGATAATCCCACGGAGGCTATTACCATGAGCGGCAATGATAATCTCATTGTTCTTGGCAAGGTCGGGCAGGATCACATTTTCCCAAAACGGAGTGATGCGCTCTACGGTGTCTTTGAGCGACTCGGTAAGGGGCAACAGTTTGGGATCTATTGCGGCATAGCGAGGGTCGGCAAGAGGGGCACGCTTGTCGTCTCGGTCTAGAGCCAAGGGGGGTATGTCGTAGCTTCTGCGCCAGATATGCACCTGCTCATCGCCATACTTTTCTGCCATTTCGGCTTTGTTCAGCCCCTGCAGGGCGCCATAGTGCTTTTCGTTGAGGATCCAAGTCTTTTCTACGGGGATCCAATCCAAATCCATCTCGTCTAAGACCACGTTTAGCGTTTTGATGGCACGCTTGAGGTATGAGGTGTAGGCTTTGGCAAAGCGGAACCCTTCGGCACGTAGCAGTTGCCCGGCTTTATGTGCCTCCTCTACTCCCTTCTCGGAGAGGTCTACATTGGTCCATCCTGTAAAGCGATTTTCTTTGTTCCAAACACTCTCGCCATGGCGGAGCATAACTAGTCTTTTCATATCGAGTCTTGTTATAGACGTTATTACAATTCCCTACAAAGATAGGCTAAGTTGGTCAAAGATAGCTGTTTTTATGCCCTTATTGTCGCTGTTTTTTCGGCGTATGCAGACGGCCGATTAAGGGGTGCGATGTGTAGTGCACTGCGTGGTGTGGCCCCTTGTTTCGGGAGGGGGGCGGTCGCACCTTCGGGGAGGGTGGATGAGGGCTATTCGGTAGCCTCGGAATAAATAGGATGCAATACCGCCGACCTATAGGGGATATATTCCTACGGATCGGCGGCACTCAGTACCCCGGGCACAGGGCACTAGGAGGATTCTGTTTCTATTCTTTTATCCTTTTTTCGCCATCTACGATGTAGATGCCGGCGGGTAGGTCTTTCCATTCGCCCGAGAGACGGATACCCTCAAGGTTGTAGATACCGCGCTTCTTCTGCGGTACGTTGGCTTCCACCTCTCCGATGCTAGATGCTCCTTTACTGATGGTAACCCAGTCGGTTATGACCATATTGTCGGCACCGAAGAGGGTGTAGTAGCTAGAGCCTTTGATTTGGAATTCTTTCCAGTAGGCTCCCATAGGGGTGGTAATGGCGCAGCCGGTGAACTCGGGCTCCTTGTCCCACATATAGTCAATGCTGCCTACATACTTGTTTTCGCTGCTACCACCGCCCTTTACGCGCACGTTGCAGTGGTCAAACTTCCAGTAACCGGAGGAGAGCCCGGATTCTCCTCCACTAGCTTCGAGGGTGCAACCGGATACGGTGATCGTATTCCTGTTGAGAATGCCCAGACGGTTCTCTTTTTTACTGGCTGTTGTGGAACCATTTACTATGAGTTCTCCGCTACCTGTGAGAGTGCAAATGCCTCCATTGATCATCCCCACACTCCCCTCTGCAGAGATGGTGTTTTTGCCAATGAGTTGAATCTTTAGGTTGTCAATACCATGTATAATGCCAACACCATTATCTCCCTCTGCCGTGGTGTGGATAGTCGCATTATCGAGGGTGAGGGTCCTGGTGGTGTTGTCGTACTTCGCAGTACCCGTTACGCCTTCGATTATGGAGAGGTTGTTGCAATTGTTGGAATTAACCTTTGTACCGGCAATCTGGAGGTCGTATTCGGTCTGTGCCAGTGCTGTACCTACTCCCAGCGTAGCCACTAGGGCAAGGAGGATTGTGCGTAAGGTTTGTTTGTTCATGACTCGTTTGTTATTAGTTATAATAATAGGGTGAATGGTTTTATTTGCAAAGCATAGGGTGAAGAAAGAAAATGCCTTTGCTTATTCCTCCGAGGAGGGGAGGGCAGTGCTGAGGCTTTCTGTATAGAACTTTCCCAACATTTTTATCCTATTCGGATTTGAGGGGTAATCATTATTTTGTAATTCACCCACAAATGTAAATCTTTTTTCCAAGAGGTAAAAGTTGCACCATCAAGCATTCTACATAATGTAAAACCATGAAGATTTTACCGAGGAGAGAAAAACTTGTTCCCCCGATTGAGGAATCATCGTCCTCAACGTTACCGCCCTACCTAACGCCGGTTTGTGTATCAAGGTCGGTTGTTGAGAGGCTTTGATCTCGGGTTACTTTACGACTCTTTCCCGAATTAAAGTTGTACGAAACCTTAAGCCCGATGGAGCGAGACTGGATGTAATTAACCTGACGATGCTCAAAGTCGTCTCCCCACATCTTCGTCTCAAAGCGATGATATTGAGAGAAGGGATGTTTTACCGTAAGTGTTACGTCTAACTTATTATCCCAAAAACTCTTCTTCACGTAGAAGCTGTACCAATGGCTGTACGAGTAGGTCGTACGCAGTTGTGGTGGATTGCCATTGTAATACCACGATGCCCCCAAGAACCATGCTTTGGAAAGTGAGATGTCTGCACTGACCATGAGTTTATTTTCCCAGCTCCGTTGCTGTATCCCCTGAGGGGCATAATCAAACAGATGATACCCAAAATCTCCATAAAACAAGAGGGAGAGGGGTGTGATAGGGCGCCAATTCATCCAAACACTAACACTAGGCTTCCGGTGTATCCCCGCATTGGCATAGGTACTGCACAGAATGTCGGGATTTGTTTTATCCCGGTAGCTTATGGGCATAATTGCATTGTTCGTCTGGTTGTATCCTGCGCTCAGACTAAGGTAATAGTTATTGGAAAATAGAGTGTACGACAGATTCAAATTATGCTGACGCTCCGACTCCAAATGGGGATTACCAAAAGAGAGATCGTAAGGACCGGATTGACTTTTATATGGATTCAGACTCCAAATAGAAGGGCGGATGGGATTTATCTTATAGAAAAATGACAACTGTTGTCGATCTGTTAGATTGTAGGAGAGATTGAGTGTTGGTATCAGATGCAAGGCTTGCGTCTGAAAGTTTCGCTTCTCGTTTTGAGAAAAGGAGATCTTGTCGTACATAAATTCTCCTCGCAAGCCCAAGCTCATCCCGAAGTGACCTTTATTCCATGAATAGTTGGTGTAAACTGATGCTACACTCTGTAACTGGTTCATTTCTCCCAACTGATAAAGAGGATTATCTATAGGTTGCCAATCTTTCTTTCCGTAGTCCCATGTATAGTACTCGGGGTGGGAGCTACCTAAACGGATTATCTCTTTCGCCCCGATTTGCATGGCATGAGCACCTCCCCAACGGAACTGATAATCACTTTGTAAGGCATGCTCATTCAAGCCACCTCGGGAGAGTTCTTTGCGACGAGTTTCGTCGAAAGGAGACTTCTCCCAAGAGGTAAATCCATCGTGATACTGCCGCTCAGTTATATCGTTATATCGCTGATCGGGATTGTATGCGTAGCGATAACCAATGGAAAAACGAGGCGTTTTATCATCAGCGTAGAGTTTACGATAAATGAGATTCCCCTCAACAGAGCCTTCTAGCATGCTTGCCCTTCTGTCTAAGGTTGCATAACGGGTCGGTGCTCCAAGGGGAGAAAAGGTCTGCTGAGACACCCCTTGGCTATTGATTGATGAGACAATAAAATGCCCATCGGCGTAGAGCATGTTGAGACTATCGAGGGTATATTCTCCCATGATGCGCCCTGTATGGTATTGGAAAATCCCTTTATTATCGCTCCCTTTTTGTGAGGATTTCAGTTCGCTGAGGGTCTGTGTACCTTTAAATGTGCGTCTATAAATTTCTACAGGTTGGTTGGTATGTCGGGTATAATTGTAGTCGTAAGCAAGAGCAACACTCAGTTTCCCCTTAGTAAGTGTGAGGGAGGTAGCTCCCTCTATCGTGGGTATTGTAGAACCTCTTAGCGAGAGGGAGCCACTATAGCCATCAAGGCTTTTGTGGTTGGTAATGATGTTGAGGATTGCATCTCCTGCTGAGGAGTCGTAACGGGCATCTACTTGGGTAATTACCTCTACTCGTTTAATCGTATTGGCAGGGATACCTCGCAGCACCTCCGTGGGGCTCATTGAGGCAACACGAGAGGGCGTACCATTGATATAGACAGAAAAGTTAGACGAGCCTTTGATGCGAATATTGCCTTCTCCGTCCACACTTACCAATGGAACATTGCGGAGGGCAAATAGGAGGTTGTCGGTCTGTGCTAAGGCATCGTTTTTCATATCATAGGTCAAGCCTACGGGCGAGAGTTGAATTAACTTCCGGCGAGCCACTACTGTAACCTCTCCGAGGAGTGCCTCATCGGGGGCTAGTCGGATGGTATCAAGTTGGCTCAGGGGGCTCTCAATTGCTCGTTCCCACGATTGGTTTTTGTAACCCAAAGAGTGAATTGTGAATCGGACAAGACCCTCCGAGGGTACCTGTAATATAAACGTCCCATCATCTAGTGTAATAGCTCCTCCGGAGTGCTGGGTGTTATCTTTAGGCTGATACTCCACAGTTGCGTAGGGTATAGGACTATTGGTGAGGCTATCTACAACTACCCCTGTTACCCTACATGACTTACTTTGTGCCCATGATCCCCAGGGGACTAAACTGAGACATAAAATACATATCCAGGAAAAACGAACCCTGTTTAGAACGTTAATTGTAGATCTTTCGCACATACTCTAGTCAAATGTCTTTCTTTTACTACGCAGTACATCCCGTACTGCTTTCTTTTGCAATAGTATAAAATAATCCTTGATTGAGCAAATATTGTCATATTATTTCGCTCGCTTCTGAGAGTGTGAATACCTTTGATTTGTCCCAAATTCAGGGTGGAAAGGAAAAAAATATTGCCCTACACTCACGAGAATGTAGGGCAGAAAAATTTTGTTTCACAGCCTAGTAGCCACTCCAATTCCGGGCAGAATCTTTTTCGTTTTTACCTGTCGGGTGTAGCGCTTTTAGGGGGGGGAGAGGAAAAAGGGAAAGGGTATTAGAGTAAAAGGGAGGAGAGGAGGCGGTAGGGCGATTCCTTCTCGTTTATTGTATCTCAAAGAGTTGTGTCTCTAGGTGGAGGGCATCAATGCGGAGTAGTTTACCGGCGAGAGAAGTGCCCAACCCGAGGAGGGTCTTTATGGCCTCTAGAGCCATGGTGGAGCCGATAATGCCCGGCATGGCTCCGAGTACGGGTATAACCTCGGTATTGGCTTCGGCATCAACGGTGCTGAATATATCGCGGTAGGCTCCGGCTCCCCGGTAGTGGAAAAGCGAGCATTGCCCTACAAAGTGCGAGACCGCCCCGTAGAGATAGGGGATACCCAGTTGCCGGGCTGTGCGATCCATAAGCTCACGGGTGTGGTTATTGTCGCACCCATCGATGATAATATGGTACCCTTCTCCAATGGATTGGGCATTCTCTTCAGTAAAATAGTAGGGATAGATCTCAACCGAGCAGTCGCTATTGAGGGCTAAGAGGCGCTTACGGGCGCATTCGGCTTTGGGTAGGTTAAGGTCGGCCTCTGAGTACAAGATCTGCCGCTGTAGGTTGCTTAGGGTTACTACATCCCCCTCCACAATGCCAATATGCCCCACACCGGCGGCAGCCAAATAGTAGAGAATGGGAGCCCCCAGTCCGCCGGCTCCTACGACCAACGCGCGCCGAGAGGCAAGCCGAGCCTGCCCCTCGAGACCAATCTCGGGGAGCAAACTCTGCCGTGAATAGCGCACTTTGGGGTCGAGTACTACATCCATTCGTCCCAGTCTTTCCATACGGGTTCGTATCCTTGAGCGCGGATGGCTGCCGCCATTTCCTTTACACTTCTGCCGTCGTTAATCGCGAATTGCTCCAGCTCGGTGTGTGGAGTGGCATACCCCCCCGGCTCTGTACTAGAGGCGGCACTCATGGTGGTAGCCCCAATGTGCATAGCCATATCGCGGAAGGCGGAGCTCTCTCTGGTGGATAGAGATATGTCCACTTCGGGGTCGAATAGACGGTACGCACAAATCAATTGAGCCATTTGTCGGTCGTTGATCGGGTCTGTAGGCATAAAGGAGCCTACGTGAGGGCGCAATCGGGGGAGCGAGATAGAGTAGCGAGTACGCCAGTGGGTTCGCTCCAGATACTGCAGGTGAAGGGCTGTAAAGAAGGAGTCGGTACGCCAATTTTGTAAGCCCAGTAGGGCTCCGATACCAATCTTGTGTACTCCGGCTTCTCCGCAGCGATCCGGAGTCTCTAGGCGGTAGCGGAAGTTGGCTTTGAGTCCCTTGGGATGGAATTGTGGGTAGGCCGCCTCGTTGTACGTCTCTTGATAGACGCAGACATAGCTCATTCCCGCAGCTACCAGGCGAGCATACTCCTCCGTGTGGAGGGGCTGTACCTCGAGAGATACCTGTGCAAAATGGGGGCGAACCGCCTTGATTACCTCTTCGTAGTAGTCCACACTGGTGAGCTTAGGAGCCTCTCCGGAGACGAGAAGAAGGTGCCTAAATCCCCAATCCTTTAGCACGGCGATCTCTTTCATGATATCGTCGATGCTCAGCTTTACTCTATTGATTTGGTTGTGGCAATTGAAGCCGCAATAGATACAATAGTTGGCACAATAGTTGGAGACGTATAGCGGCACGTACATTTGAATGGTACGCCCAAAGCGGCGCAGAGTAAGCTCCTCGGCCTTGGTTGCCATCTGCCGGAGATAGGGCTCGGCAGCCGGGGAAATGAGCGCTTTGAAGTCCTCCAGATTGCAACGATCTTTGCCTAGTGCCCTCAGTACGTCGGCCTCTGTTTTAGCAAAAATGGAAGCCTCTTCTTCGTCCCAATTATGTTTGATTAATTCGTCGTAGTAGGTCATTTTCTTCCTTTCAAAGATAGGGTCTTTTATAGGTTGAAGTAGCTATCGACGGGCGAAGTGGCCGAAGCACTGTGAGCCACTGCCGGTAGTCCTGCTTCGTAAGCTCGCCTACCGGCTACCACGGCTTCGCGGAAGGCTTGTGCCATGGCAACGGGGTCTCCTGCTGCGGCTATAGCGGTATTGACAAGTACGGCATCGGCTCCCATCTCCATGGCTTCTGCGGCGTGCGAAGGCGCTCCGATACCGGCATCCACTACTACCGGCACTCTACTTTGCTCTATGATAATGCGTAGGAAGTCTCTTGTAAGAAGACCTTTGTTCGTCCCGATGGGAGCCCCGAGAGGCATCACGGCGGCAGCCCCTGCGTCCTCCAGACGTTTGCACAAAATGGGGTCGGCTTGTATATAGGGCATTACAAAGAATCCTTCTTTGGCAAGTACTTCGGTGGCTTTAAGCGTCTCAAAAGGATCGGGGAGAAGATATTTTGGGTCGGGGTGGATCTCGACTTTTATGATGCGAGCACCGAGAGCTTCGTAGGCTAGGCGTGCTGCAAATATAGCCTCGTCGGCATTGTGCGTACCCGAGGTGTTGGGCATGAGATGCACTCTGGGGCGGCGAATTGCTTCTATCAGATCGTCGTGGTCGCTATTGGTTTCCACACGTTTGAGGGCTACTGTTACAAGTTCGCTCCCCGAGGCTTCGATGGCGCGTTGCATGAGTTCGTTGGAGGCAAACTTGCCCGTTCCGAGAAATAAGCGAGACTGAAAGGTTTGCCCTGCAATGGTTAATTGTTCCATAGGTAAAGTACGAGATTTAGAAATATTGATCACTGAGTTGTACAAGTCGGGCACTCTCGGCTTGTGGGTCTGTAGCGTGGTTGATAATGCCGGAGAGGGCAATGCCTTGCACCCCTACACCTGCTAGGGTGGAGAAGTCGTCGGCAGTAATCCCTCCAATGGCAATGAGGGGAATAGGTTGAGGTAGGGTGTGATTAAAACGGACGAGGGCGGCCATGCCCTCTTTGCCGAGCAGCGGACTGAGGAGTTTCTTCGTCTGGGTGGTGCGGAAAGGGCCTATCCCCACGTAGTCTACCCCTTGTAGGGAGCGTAGAGCTAGGTCTTCGATCCGATTGCAGGTGGCTCCTATTATCTTGTCCACTCCCAGGATGCGGCGGACGTCGGCAGGGGGGAGGTCGTCGAGCCCCACGTGTACGCCATCGGCATCTGAGCGAAGAGCCGCCTCCACATCATCGTCTATAATCAGGATCGCTGAGGGATAAGGCTGCATCTCTTGGCGGATGGCTCGAGCGGCTATAACTCGTTCTTCGGTCGATGCCGTCTTCATACGAAGTTGTATCCAGCGTACGCCCCCTTGCAACGCGGCTCTGCATTGGGCGAGTACCTCCTCCAAATCGGGGCTATCGGTAATGAATTGCAACTTCCCTCTTCGCAGCTTCTCGGCCTTGAGTCTCTCTCCGGAGGGAGGGAGAATTGCGAGACGCGTCTTGCCGGAGCGGCGCAAAGCATCTACGTACCATTGCCCTTTGCGGCAAGCTTCGGAGAGTGTTTCCCCTTGAGCCAGTGCCGTAGCAATAGCCGCAGAGAGGACGCAACCGGTGCCATGCTTATCGTGGGGAGTGCGTGGTACTCGGCTCGATTGGGCTTCGCGGTGGGGTTGATAGAGTACATCGGAGGAGGCGTCTGTATCGGACGAATGCCCTCCCTTGAGCAGAATAGCTACATGGTGAGTATCTGCCACTTGCTGCAACTTGTGCTCCCAATCGGCACCAAGGAGACGTTCTGCCTCGGGTAGGTTGGGGGTAATTAAGGAGCAGCAGGAGAAGATTTTGTGGAGAAGATCGGGCGTCCAATCGGTGTGTAGGGGATCTCTCCCATAGCTGGGTTGCAAGATAGGGTCCCATACAATCTGCCGAACTTCTGCCTTTTGTAGCAGGGCGGCTATGGTGTACACATCTTGGAGCGAAGCCACAAGACCAATCTTGGCCGCATGGGGTTTGTGATGCTTGAGTAGCAGGCGGAGTGCGGGGATAAAGTCCACACTTTGGCACGATACGAACTCACATTCATCTTGGACGGTAAGGCAGGTGGTAATCGATAGAGGGTAAGCCCCAAGGCGTTCTATGGTACGAACATCGGCCGTAAGCCCTGCCCCCGAAGAGGGGTCGTGCCCTGCGATCGTTAGTACTTCGGGGCGAGCGAAACGAGAAAAAGCCTCTTCCATGGCACCCTCTTGCTCAGCCAAGTAGCCCAGCGTAGCCCCTCCTGCAAATCCATAGGAGCGCACGAGGGGGTAGTTGTCCGGAGTGATTCCGCCCAAGGCAAGTACGGGGAAGGGGAGCTTAGGAAGCCTAGATCGGCATTCGTCCAAATCGATATTCGCGTGGTATCCGCCCTTGGAGATGCTATCGAAGACGGGGCTGAGCAAAGCCAAGTCGGGGCAAAAGGGGAGGGACTCTAGTTCGTCCAAACTATGCGCCGACGCTGTAATGCGTTGGGTTTGAGCTACCTCTTGCCAATGCTTCCACTCTTTTTGTCGGGAGCCCCTGAGATGAATCCCCCCAAGACCTGCCACGGGTACCAAGTGAAAGTAGTCCGCCAAGATGACCTTACTGCGGTGGCGGGGCTCAATGGCTCGGATACAATCTTCGTACTGCTCTTGGGTCGCATCGGGCAAGCGCAAGAGCAGCATAGACAAGCCCGCCCCTAGTAGTGCATTGTAGTGTTGCACTACCTCGGGAGTGGCATTGGGTGGGGTTATAGCCAGTAGCATAGGCTGTGATGGGTTATTCTTCTTCCCCTTTTATACGATCGTGGAGGTTCTTTGAGGCACGCATAGAGCAGAAGTGCTCACCACACATAGAGCAGAAATGCGCCGTCTTGTGTCCCTCGGCAGGGAGCGTCTCGTCGTGGAATTTGAGAGCCGTCTCGCTGTCGAGTGCAAGATGGAATTGGTCGCGCCAGCGGAATTCGTAGCGTGCCTTGCTCATGGCATAGTCGCGGAAATAGGCTGCCGGATGTCCCTTGGCAAGGTCTGCCGCATGGGCTGCGAGCTTATAGGTGATAACGCCTTCTTTTACGTCGTCTCTATTGGGTAACCCGAGGTGCTCTTTGCGTGTTACGTAGCAGAGCATAGAGGTACCAAACCAACCGATCATGGCTGCGCCTATGGCAGAAGTGATGTGGTCGTACCCCGGAGCAATGTCTGTAACTAAGGGGCCGAGTGTATAGAAAGGAGCCTCATTGCATAGGTCGAGCTGGAGATCCATATTCTCACGAATCTTTTGCATGGGTACGTGCCCGGGCCCTTCGATAATCACCTGTACGTCGTGTTTGTCTGCGATGCGAGCCAATTCGCCTAGGGTGCGAAGTTCTGCAAATTGTGCCTCATCGTTAGAGTCTGCAATGCAGCCGGGGCGTAATCCGTCACCTATGGATACTGCCACGTCGTAGCGAGCCAGTATCTCACAAATATCCTCAAAATGCTCGTAGAGGAAGCTCTCTCTCTTGTGCGTTGTACACCAACTTGCCATAATAGCACCGCCGCGCGATACAATACCCGTGAGGCGATTCATGGTAAGGGGGATGTGCTGCCAGCGAAGCCCTGCATGGATGGTAAAGTAGTCCACTCCCTGCTCGGCTTGTTCTATCAGTGTGTCTCGGTAGATCTCCCAAGAGAGCTTGGAGGCGTCGCCTTTTACCTTCTCAAGAGCTTGGTAGAGGGGAACGGTGCCCACGGGTACGGGTGAGTTACGTACGATCCATTCGCGCGTTTCGTGGATGTTGCGCCCTGTGGAGAGATCCATGATAGTGTCTGCTCCCCAGCGTGTTGCCCAAACGGCTTTTTCCACCTCCTCTTGTATCGAACTGGATATAGGCGAATTCCCCAGATTGGCATTGATCTTAACGAGGAAGTTTCTCCCTATAATCATGGGCTCACTCTCGGGGTGATTGATATTCGCAGGGAGTATGGCGCGCCCGGCAGCGATCTCATCTCGTACAAACTCCGGCGTAATAAGTTCGGGAAGATGGGCGCCAAAGGACTCTCCTTTCTCCTTCTTATAGTACTCCTTAATCTCGTCGCAAAGTTGATTTTCGCGGATGGAAACGTACTCCATTTCGGGGGTAATGATGCCTCTACGAGCGTAGGCGAGCTGGGTTACTCGCTTGCCCGGAGCCGCTACGAGGGGGTGATCTTCGATGTGCTCGAAGCGGAGGTGATCGAGACTTTTGTCGGCACGGCGCTCACGGCCATACTCAGACGAAAGAGCCTCCAATCGGCAGGTATCCTGACGCTCCTCGATCCATTTGGCACGCAACTTGGGTAAGCCCTTATGGGGGTCGGCTGTGTAGTTGGGATCGGAGTAGGGCCCCGAGGTGTCGTATACCACTACAGACTCGTTTTGTATGGTGTTACCCTTCTCGTCTATTGTGGGCGAGAGGTCTATGCGGCGCATGGCTACACGGATATCTTTGAACTGCTTGCCGGGTACGTAGATCTTAGTACTGCCGGGCAGTGCCCCAGTGGAGATGGGGAGGTTTTCGGTTTGGTCTTTTGCTCTCATTTTTATCTCTTTATGAGGTTTGATTGTTTCTGTTATTTATATGATTATGGGGGATAAATAGGGATGGAACTGAGGGTAGAGTCGCAGTCTTCGGCTCCTCTTCCGGCTTATCATCCCCCCTTTACGGCACCTATAATAAGGACATTATTACCCTCGTGTAGGGGTGTATCCGGCCAAGCTACTCGTTTGATTATTGTCTGATCTATAGCCACGGCAACATGCCCCTCGGCATGCCCAAGTTGGGTCATAAGGTCGAGGAGGGTAGAGCCCTCAGGGGTATTGTGTGGATGTCCGTTGAGTATGATTTGCATAACTCTCTCCTTTCTTTATTACTTCTTTACGCCATAGAAAACCCTAGAATGGGGGAGGAGGGATATGCCGAGTGAGGGGCTTGATGTGTGTGTAGCACCCTCAGTGTGATGAAAGCTTCTTTGCCTACGCCGGCATTATCCGGATCAGGTTCAGGGTATCATCTCAGCCTTGCTCTCGTTTCTCTACCCCTATAAAGGGAGAGAGTAACTATCCAAAGCACCCCCAGAAGAGTTGTCTATATAATAAGGATACATTCGCTCTCTGTATCCATATACACGCCTACAAAGATACGTATAAATATGGTATGGCAAGCGCGGTTTGTCGTCAATTTTAGCTCCTAAGTCAGATGTTTTGGCGTTTATCTAGGTCTTGGTATAGACTACCTATTTACCTTCATGGGGCTGTGTGTACGACCTCTTTTATCTCCGTCTCTCTTCTTCTCTCCCCAGTAGAAATAGAGGAAAAATAAAGAGGAGAGAAGCCCTCTTTGCTAGAGATAGACTTCTCTCCTCTTTAGAAAGTGTAGGCAAAATTACTTGCTGTGAAGAGGAAACTTTATATCCACTTGCCTAGATATAGTATTGCCATTGGATAGCGTCATGGAGACAGTGAAAGTTATCGTCTTGTCCATCCATGCTGTAGGGGGTTCTTTTATGTACAATATCCACCAAGGATGAGACGCTAAAAGCCGATTCAGATCCATTGGATCTGTCATTTTTAGCATGGCTAAGAATTTAAAACTATCGTCATATCCACGTTTGATATAGCTCAGATTATCTAAGAATGATAGAGCTGCAACATCATTAAGGGAAGCCCCTTTCTCATGATCTTTGTCGTAGGCTGTATTACACGTTACCTTTATCTCTTTTGGGACACTTATGATACCTACGTGCCTACTTATGATACGCCCGCCTTTTTGTGTGTGCTTAAAGTAGCATGTATCGCCTATAGAGGATAGAAAGTGTACAATTTTAGAGTTTTGCCTATCATAACTGTTGTATTCTACTCTACTGCCTTGCATTTCTATCTTGCAGATTTCTACAAACTTTTCCTCATGTAGCAAAGGGTGTATTGCTCTTCCTTTTGTATCAGAGTCTATAGCCTCTAGACGAAAATCATTGGGTTCTACAAACGCTGTGAGAAAGTAGGGGTAGTACTTGAGTTTCTCGAAACAGCCCGAAATCCCTATGAGAAAGAGGAGCAATACACTCCCCAATGCCAATGCGCTCTTGCATTTTTTCATAACCAAAGTCTTTTTATTGCATAGGGGTTTGAGACTGAATAGGGAACTTCACATCAATGCTGTTGGTAACAGATTTGTCTCCCTTATTTGTGGGGAGTACCATGGTGACTGTAAAGCGGACAGTCTCGCCATTCCAGGCCTCGGGTACTTTGTCTATTATGAGCCACCACTTAGGGTTTGAGGCTAATAGGCGTTTGAGGTCTACCGGGTCTTTAAGACAGATACGTCCCCCATTCTCTCCGAATTTATAGCCATTCTGTATATACTGTAGATAATCAAAGAAACGGAGGTATAGTACATCATTTAAGGGAGTACCGGCCTTTAGAGTCTCGCTGTAGTTGTGATCGCAAGTAACCACCATATTCTTTGGTGTAGCCATTAGTCCTGTAGCTCTTCTAGCTTTCTGCTCATAAGGCGTTCTATCCGGGTAATGAGTGTCGCCTATAGAGACGAGAAAATTCATAATAGAAGAGTCTCTTCCATCATAGCTAAAGTGCTTAGGATATCGATTCTCTACATCAAATAGTTCTATGGTGCAGATATAAGTATTCTCGGTAGAGTCCCTTGGTACGTATTTCTCTAGTGTAAAAGCACTGGGCTTTACAAAGGCAGAGAGAAAGTGAGGATAGTGTAGTGTTGGGCCAAAAAGCCATTCGCTTACACAGCTACTCAAGCTCATACTGATCCCCATAAAAAGAGTGGCGATAAGTACTCCTCTAGATGTAATCTTCTTCTTCATAGGTAATTCTTCTTAGTTCTACAATCCAATACTCGGACAAGTCTCTAGCGGAAGACGGAGATAGTTCGGTGTTGTGAGTGTGTTTCTTTTCAATTTTTATAACTATAACTAGGCACAAAGATATAATTCTTTTAGGATACAAACAAGTCACTTTCGTACCTCCCTTTGAGCAGAGCTGATTGCTGTAGAGAAAAAGGGGCTTAGGCAGTATCCATAGCCGAGAAGGCTCCTTTAATTAGTGCCTTCTTGAGAGTATATAGCTAAAATATTATGGATATTTGCACCACCTATATAGGAATAAATAGTATCTTTGCTCCTGCGCAGTATTGGGTACTTTACTTATTGACATTTCCTCGTTTTAGTGGGGATGTCGGTTGGGGGTAGGGCTCGATGGAAGCTGCGTTAGGAAAACGATCACTAACTTCATTCTAAAAACAAATAATCATGATCATTGGTGTTCCCAGAGAGATTATGCACGATGAGGCTCGCGTAGCTGCCAGCCCCGAAGCCGTTGCCAAGTATGTAGCAGATGGTTTTACCGTGCTTTTTGAAAAAGGTGCCGGCGAAGGTGCTTTCTATCACGACGAAGAGTACAAAAAGGCAGGAGCCGAACTTATTGATGGTCCTAAGGAGATTTACGACCGTAGCGACATCATTATTAAGGTAAAAGAGCCTCTTTTCAATGAACAAATGGGGGTTCATGAGATTGATATGATGCACAAGGGGCAGTATATCATCACCTTTATTCATCCGGCCTCTCCGGTAAACCACGACATGGTTCGCAAGATGGCTGCTCAGGGTGTTATTGGTTTAACTCTTGATGGCGTGCCCCGTATCTCTCGTGCACAAAATCTCGATGCTCTTACCTCTATGAGTACCTGTGCCGGTTATAAGGGTATCCTTATGGCAGCCAACGACCTCGCCAGCTTCATGCCTCAGATGTTTACCGCCGTGGGTAAGATCGACCCCATGAAGGTGATGGTAATCGGGGTAGGGGTAGCCGGTCTTCAGGCTCTTGCTACGGCTAAGCGTTTGGGAGCTGTTCTCTATGCTGCCGACATTCGCCCTGCTGCTGCAGAGCAAGCTACCAGCCTTGGTGCTAAGCTTGTGGATACGGGTGTTGCTCCGGAGCTCGCTATTGCCGAGGGTGGGTACGCTAAGCACCTCCCCGAAGACGTCCTAGTTAAGGAGCGTGAGCTCTTGAAGTCTACCATCCAAGATATGGATATCGTTTTCT
Organism: uncultured Porphyromonas sp.; assembly: GCA_963539975.1. Classification (GTDB taxonomy): domain Bacteria; phylum Bacteroidota; class Bacteroidia; order Bacteroidales; family Porphyromonadaceae; genus Porphyromonas. Next base: position 171,600 of record CAUTMR010000004.1, read on the forward strand.
GTAGTGCTCTCGTCCCCGGTAAGATTGCTCCGGTAATCATTACAGAGGAAATGGTGAAGGGGATGAAGCCCGGATCCGTTATCGTAGACATCTCTATCGACCAAGGTGGTAACTGCGAAATCACCCCTGCCGGTCGCCGCGAAGTAAAGCATGGTGTAGTACTTGAGGGTATTAAGAATATCCCCGGCATGCTCCCAAAGAGCTCTACTTGGATGTTCTCTCAGAACATGTACAACCTCGTGAAGTACCTCGTAAAGGATGGCAAGATGAACCTCGATATGAGCGACGAAATCTGCCAAAAGATCCTTGTTACTCGCGATGGCGAAATTGTACATGAGGGTACACGCGAAGCAATGGGGATGAAGTAATTGAGATCTCCTCGAAAGAAATAATTGGGCATTGCCCCTATAGAGGGGAAGGTTTATTACAAGGATAAGCCTTCCCCTTATTTGCATTCGCTTCTCCGCTTGGTAACTATTCTCTATCTACACATTAGACTCAATCACATATTATGAATCCTCTTATTTTGGTACTGATCTTCGTGGCGGCCACGATTATCGGGTACTTTCTTATCAAAAATGTCCCGAGCCTTTTGCATACGCCCCTCATGTCGGGGATGAATGCCCTTTCGGGAGTTACGATTATTGGGGCACTGGCTGCTGCAGGTCTTGCTCTGCTCGTTCATGATCCGCTATGGGGGCAGGTGCTAGGGGCTTTGGCCATTATCCTTGCAACGATTAACGTAGTAGGTGGTTTTGGTGTGACCCACCGCATGCTACGTATGTTCCAACAGAAAAAGAAGAAATAAACTATGGACCAGACGCTTATATACGTAATTAGTGCCCTTCTTTCACTGCTTGTGATGGTGGGTATTGCCCTTATGAGTAAGGTGCGTTATGCCTCTTTGGGTAATTCTCTTAGTGCTCTGGCCATCCTTGCCGGTATTGTTTTTACTCTACTTACAAAGGAGAATAATGGTACCCCTATCATTACGGCTTGGAGCCTCTATCCCTCTCTCGCTATCGGAGCTTTGATTGGTGGACTATTTGCCACGCGCGTAAAAATGATACAGATGCCCCAGTTGGTTGCTTTGCTCAACGGACTAGGGGGGGGGGCATCTGCGCTTGTGGGGATTCTCTCCGTAGCAGGCATTGGCGAACGCCTGGCGGCTACTGCGTTTAGCAATTTTACCGGCTATCTCGCCATTGGTATAGGGCTTATTACCCTAGTTGGTAGCCTTGTTGCTGCCGGAAAATTGCATCGTCGTCTTCCACAAAAACCGCAGGTTTGGGCTTTCCACTCAATGGCGACTGTACTCTCGCTTGTGGTAATGGCGATACTGATTCTTATTGGTACTTTTTCTCAATACGAGGGGATGCCCGTATTCTGGTTAATTGCCGGGGTGGCTATCTTCTCCTCTCTATTTGGACTTTATTTCTCCATTCGCGTAGGAGGGGCCGACATGCCTATCACCATCTCGCTACTCAACTCGTTGAGTGGGGTAGCCGGGGCTATTGCCGGTATGGCTATTGGGGATGTCCTGCTCGTTGCGGTGGGTGGTATTGTAGGGGCATCAGGATTGTTGCTGACACAGATTATGTGCCGAGCCATGAATCGTAGCCTTCTCTCCATCTTACTTGGTACAAAGAAAAAGGTGGCTGCGCCTGCCCCCTCATCTGTGGCAACGGCTTCACCGGCTACTGCTCCCAAAGTAGAAGTAAAGAAAACCCCCGGTGAGGTACTCTCCACCGCCAAGCGCGTAATTATCGTACCGGGCTATGGTATGGCGCTGGCTCAGGCTCAACACGAGGTAAAGCAACTTGC